>NZ_CP013380.1:3390960-4069152 GCF_001513745.1 Burkholderia humptydooensis
TCCTCGCCTCGTCGATGATCGCCTTCGCCTCGCCGGCGAGATCGACTTCCGCGAGCGACTTGCCGATCGCAAGGCCCGCCGCGAGCATGAACGTGTTCGCGATGCCGCCGCCGACGATCAGTTGATCGACCTTCTCCGCGAGCGACTTCAGGATCGTCAGCTTCGTCGACACCTTCGAGCCCGCGACGATCGCCACCAGCGGACGCTTCGGGTTGCCGAGCGCCTTGCCGAGCGCGTCGAGCTCGGCGGCGAGCAGCGGGCCCGCGCACGCGACGGGGGCGTACTTCGCGATGCCGTGCGTGGTCGCCTCAGCGCGGTGCGCGGTGCCGAACGCGTCGTTCACGTAGACGTCGCAGAGCTTCGCCATCTTCTGCGCGAGCTCGTCCGAATTCTTCTTCTCGCCCTTGTTCACGCGGCAGTTCTCGAGCAGCACGACCTGGCCCGGCGCGACTTCGACGCCGTTCTCGACCCAGTTCGCGACGAGCGGCACGTCGCGGCCGAGCAGCTCGGCCAGCCGCTTCGCGACGCTCGCGAGCGAATCCTCGGGCTTGAACTCGCCTTCCGTCGGGCGGCCGAGGTGCGACGTGACCATCACGGCCGCGCCCGCGTCGAGCGCCGCCTCGATCGCGGGCACCGACGCGCGCACGCGCGTGTCTTCGGTGATGTTGCCGTGATCGTCCTGCGGCACGTTCAGATCGGCGCGGATGAACACACGTTTGCCGGAGAGCTTGCCTTCGGCGATCAGGTCGGTAAGACGCTTTACTTGGCTCATGGGACTGATGAAGGTTGATGAAGGAAGGCGGTTCGACGCGCGCGGCGCCGCCGCGCCGGGCGCCTTGCGCGGCCCGCCGGCCTTGCGCGGCCCGCCGGCTTTGCGCGGCAGGGCCCGCGCGGCGCGCGCGAAAAAATTCCGGAAGGGGTCATTCTAGCCGATCCGCCCGGCGCGCTGCCCCGCCGCGCGGCGAAATCCTGCTGAATTCCCGCCGAATTCCTGTTATTTCGCAGCATTGCGCGCCGTTGCGGCGCGCATGCCGCGGCAGCTCGCCCGGCATGCCGGGCGACCGTGCCGGAACCGGTCAGAACAGGACCCGCAGCGCGGTGAACACGAGCATCCCGACGACGATCGTGCCGAGCATGCTCCGCCGCCACAGGAACCACGCGAGGCCCGCCGCCGCCGCGTAGAAATCGTGGTTCGACAGCGCGAACGAGATGCCTTCGGGCGTCTCCAGCACGTCGGGCAGCACGACCGCGACGAGCGCCGCGGCGGGCGCGTAGCGCAGCGAGCGCTGCACGCGCTCGGGCAGCACCGTGCGCTCGCCGCCGGCGAGAAAGAACGCGCGCGTGATCGCGGTGACGAGCGTCATCCCGGCGATCGCGAGCCAGACTTGCCAGTCGCTCATTCGGCGTCCTCCGTGCGCGCCGCCCGGATGCGCCGCCAGTCGGCGCGCTCGACGAACCAGTCGGCGACGCTGCCCGCCGCAAGCGCCGCGACCACCGCGAGCGGCAGCGCGAGCCGGTACGGCAGCTCGAACGCGACGAGCGACACGCCCCCCGCCACCGCGACGGCCGTGAGCGTCGAGCGGTTCGCGATCGCCGACACCATGATCGGAATCAGCGCGAGCGTGCCGGCGAGCGCGAGCCCCCAACTGTCGGGAAACGCGCTCGCGAGCGCGATGCCGACGAGCGACGACGCCTGCCATGCAAGCCAGCTCGTGAGCGCCATCCCCCAGAAGTACGCCTCCTTGCCGGGCACGTGGCCCGCCGCGAAGCCCTGCTTCTGGAACAGCAGGTAGATCACGTCGCCGTTGAAATAGCCGATCGCGAGCCGCCGCCACAGCGGCAGATACGAGAAATGGGGTGCGAGCCCCGCGCTGAAGATCACGAAGCGCATGTTGACCATCGCGGCCGTCAGGAGAATCGTCCAGACCGGCAGCTTCGCGGCGAAGAGCGGCAGCACCGCGAGCTGCGACGAGCCCGCGTAGACGAGGATCGACATGCCGAGCGCCTGCCCCGTCGTCAGCACCGACTTGCTCATCGCGATGCCGGTGACGAGGCCCCACGACAGGATCGCCATCAGCGTCGGGGAAAAGTCGCGGAAGCCCTGGGCGAGGGCGAAACGGTCGGTGGCGGAGAGGCGAGCGAGCATCGAGGAGGCGCCGCGAAGGCGAAAAGCCGGACCGCTCGCGCGCATCGCGCGCCGCCGCCCGTTATTTTTCACGCAGATTGCGCGTCGATTATAGCGCCGGACTCTGCCGTACCGACCGTTGCGCGTACAAAAACGCTAAAATGAGCCCCTTTGCGACGCGGCGCGGTTTCGAGCCGCCGCGCGCCCTTTCTGCGCATCCCCGCATCCACCAGGAGAAGACCTATGTCAATGGCCGATCGCGACGGCAAGATTTGGATGGACGGCAAGCTGATCGAATGGCGCGACGCCAAGATCCACGTGCTGACCCACACGCTGCATTACGGCATGGGCGTCTTCGAGGGCGTGCGCGCGTACAAGACGGCCGACGGCAGCACGGCGATCTTCCGCCTGAAGGAGCACACGAAGCGCCTGCTGAACTCGGCGAAGATCTTCCAGATGGACGTGCCGTTCGACCAGGAAACGCTCGAGGCCGCGCAGCGCGACGTCGTGCGCGAGAACAAGCTCGAGTCGTGCTACCTGCGCCCGATCATCTGGATCGGCTCGGAGAAGCTCGGCGTGTCGGCCAAGGGCAACACGATCCACGTCGCGATCGCCGCGTGGCCGTGGGGCGCGTACCTCGGCGAGGAAGGCCTCGCGAAGGGCATCCGCGTGAAGACCTCGTCGTTCACGCGCCATCACGTGAACGTATCGATGGTGCGCGCGAAGGCGTCCGGCTGGTACGTGAACTCGATCCTCGCGAACCAGGAAGCGACGGCCGACGGCTACGACGAGGCGCTCCTGCTCGACGTCGACGGCTACGTGTCCGAAGGCTCCGGCGAGAACTTCTTCCTCGTGAACCGCGGCAAGCTCTACACGCCGGATCTCGCGTCGTGCCTCGACGGCATCACGCGCGACACGGTCATCACGCTCGCGAAGGAAGCCGGCATCGAAGTGATCGAGAAGCGCATCACGCGCGACGAGGTCTATACGGCCGACGAAGCGTTCTTCACCGGCACCGCG
The DNA here is from genome assembly GCF_001513745.1 of Burkholderia humptydooensis. NCBI lineage: Bacteria > Pseudomonadati > Pseudomonadota > Betaproteobacteria > Burkholderiales > Burkholderiaceae > Burkholderia > Burkholderia humptydooensis. The sequence goes on from NZ_CP013380.1 coordinate 3,394,106, forward strand.
GCCGAAGTCACGCCGATCCGCGAGCTCGACAACCGCACGATCGGCAGCGGCGCGCGCGGCCCGATCACCGAAAAGCTGCAAAGCGCGTTCTTCGACGTCGTCAACGGCAAGAGCGCGAAGCACGCGGACTGGCTCACGAAGATCTGAGCCAGAATGCGGCGCGCGGCGCAACGCCGGCGCGCGCCGCTCGCCATCGCCATAACGAGAAAGCCCCATGAGTGAAATCAAGGAAATGCCGCTCATCGAACTGACGGCCAAGGATCTGCCCGCTTACTGCCCGAATCCCGCGATGCCGCGCTGGAGCGCGCACCCGCGCGTGTTCATCGACGTCTCGCACGGCGAGGCGCGCTGCCCGTACTGCGGCACGCGCTACAAGCTGCGCGACGGCGAAGTGCTGCGCGGCCACCATTGAGCGCGCGGCGGCTTCGCCGCCCGACGCGGCGCGCACCGGCCGTCCGGCGCGCGCCGCCGCCCCTCCCCCGCAACCCGAGCGCGGCGCACGAGCGTCGCGCTTCATTACGACATCGGAAATCGACCTGATGCGTCGCGCGTTGGTAATCGCACCGAACTGGATCGGTGACGCATTGATGGCGCAGCCGCTTTTCGCGCTGCTGAAGAAACTGCATCCCCGCATCGTCATCGACGCCGTGGCGCCCACGTGGGTCGCGCCCGTGCTGGAGCGGATGCCCGAGATCCACGACGTCCACGCGACCGAGCTCGCGCACGGCAAGCTGCAGATGCTGCACCGCTGGCAGCTCGCGAGCGATCTGCGCGAGCTCGGCTACGACGCCGCGTACGTGCTGCCGAACTCGCTGAAATCCGCGCTGATCCCGTGGCTCGCCGGCATCCCGCTTCGGGTCGGCTACACGGGCGAGCATCGCTACATGCTCCTGAACGTGCGGCACGCGAATCCGGGCAAGGCGCGCGACACGCGCGCGCCGATGGCCCAACATTACGCGGCGCTTGCATACGCGCCCGGCGCGAAGCTGCCCGAATCGCTCCAGACGCTGCCGCCGCCGCGGCTCGAAGCGGACCTGAACGAGACGGCGCGCGTTTCCGCGCGCTTCAACCTCGACACGCGCAAGCCGCTCGTCGTGTTCTGCCCGGGCGCCGAGTACGGCCCGGCGAAGCGCTGGCCGCCCGAGCATTTCGCCGCGCTCGCGCAGAGCGTGAGCCAGTCCTTTCCGTATACGCAGATCGTCGCGCTCGGCTCGCCGAAGGACGCAGCGGCCGCGCAGGCGATCGCCGAGCGCGCGCCGAACGTGCGCAGCCTCTGCGGCCAGACCTCGCTCACCGAGGCGTGCGCGCTGATCGCGCGCGCGAACGCGGTCGTCACCAACGATTCCGGGCTGATGCACGTCGCGGCGGCGCTGCGCCGGCCGCTCGTCGCGCTCTACGGCTCGACCGATCCGCGTCATACCCCGCCGCTGTCGGAGCTGGCAAAGGTACAATGGCTGCATCTCGAATGCAGTCCCTGCTTCGAACGCGAATGCCCGCTCGGCCATCTGAAGTGCCTGCGCGAGCTGAGCCCGGAGCAGGTGTTCGGCGATTTGCGCGGGATGCTCGTCGGACAGCGCTGACGCCCGCGGCCGCGAGGCCGCCCGTCGCGCGCCCGCGCACCCGCACCCGACTCACCGCTTGAGCGGGCGGCCCCGTCGACGACGAGGCCGCCACGATGAAACGGCGCGCGCCGCGCGCGAGAGATAGACCCGATGCCACGTTTTGCCCGCCTCTTCGAAGCCGCCGCCGATACGCTGAACGCGTACTACCAGGCAATCGCCGACGCCAACCTCGACGCGCTGATGGTCCTCTGGATCGACGAGGACTTCGCCAGTTGCATCTGGTCGGACGGCACGCACCTGCACGGCCTCGAGCAGATCCGAAGCGGGTTCGGCGCGCGGCTGTCGACACAGCCCGTCACGATCGAGCCGCTCGACATCCGCGTCTACGACAGCCTCGGCACCGTCGTCTACACGGTCGCGGAAGCGCACCAGCAGGCCGATCTCACGGCCGAGCCGCAGATGGTGTTCACGACCTACGTGATGATCCACGAGCGCGGCGAATGGCGGATCGCCCACATCCACGCGAGCCCGATCCCCGAGCAGACGGCGACGCAGTTCGCCGCGAAGATCCGCCACGCGCAGGGGCCGCTCCACTGAGCAACGGGCGTTCGCAGCGATGAGCACCGCACTCCCCCCGCTTCCCGCTGCCGACGAGACCGCCCCCCCGGCAGCCTCGTCCCTCTACCGCGCGCCGCTCTGGCTGCCGACGAGCCACGCGCAGACGATCGTCCCCGCCCTCTTCGCGCGCCGGCCCGACGTCGAATACCGGCGCGAGCGCTGGGACACGCCCGACGGCGACTTCATCGACGTCGACTGGCTCGCGCCGGCGGCGGGCGCGGCGCCCGAGCCGGGCGCGCCGCTCGCCGTGCTGTTCCACGGCCTCGAAGGCAGCTCCGATTCGCATTACGCGCGCGTGCTGATGGCGGCCGCCCGCGCGCGCGGCTGGCACGGCGTCGTCCCGCACTTCCGCAGTTGCAGCGGCGAGATGAACCGGATGCCGCGCTTCTATCACCTCGCCGACAGCGCCGAAGTCGACTGGATCCTGCGGCGGCTCGCGAAAAGCCATCGCGGGCCGCTCGTCGCGGTCGGCGTGTCGCTCGGCGGCAACGTGCTGCTGCGCTGGCTCGGCGAACGGCGCAGCGATACGTCGATCGTCGCGGCGGCCTCGGCGGTGTCGACGCCGATCGACGTCCACGCGGGCGGCCGCGCGCTGTCGCAAGGCTTCTCGATGGTCTACACGCGCAGCTTCCTGAAGACGCTCAAGCTGAAGGCGCTCGTGAAGCTCGAACAGTATCCGGGGCTCTTCGACAGGCACGCGATGCTCGCCGCGCGCACGATGCACGACTTCGACGATATCGTCACCGCGCCGCTGCACGGCTTCGTCGACGCGAACGATTACTGGACGCAGGCGACCACGCGCCCGCTCCTCGCGGCGATCGACGTGCCGACGCTGATCCTCAACGCGCGCAACGATCCGTTCCTGCCGGCGTCGGCGCTGCCCGGCCCGCGCGACGTGTCGCGCGCGGTCGTGCTCGACCAGCCCGAGCACGGCGGCCACGCGGGCTTCATGACGGGCCCGTTCCCTGGGCGCATCGACTGGCTGCCCGCGCGCATCTTCGAATTCTGCTCACGCTTCACCGATCATGGATGACATCGTCAAACAGGCGCTCGCCAAGTGGCCGAACGTTCCGCACTGCACCGGATGGCTGCTGCTCGACCGGCGCGGCGGCTGGCGGATGCGCGACGACGCCGCGCAGGCAGCGGGCGCGCTCGGCTCGCCCGTGCGGCACCCGGCGCTCGTCGACTTCATCGCCCGCAATTACGAGCGCGACGAAGATGGCCAGTGGTTCTTCCAGAACGGGCCGCAGCGCGTGTACGTCGAACTGGCGTATACGCCGTGGATCGTCCGGCTCGCGGCCGATCGCGACGGCCGTCACGATCATGACGATCCGGCGCGCGTCGCGCTGACCGACCACACGGGCCGCGCGTTCGAGCCGGCGAGCGCCTGGCTCGACGACGCGGGCGGCGTGCTGTTCGCCGACCGCGCAACGCCGCCGCGCGTCGCCGCGCTGCACGATCACGATCTGGCGCTCTTCGCCGATTGCGCCGACCTCGATGACGACGGCGCGCACGGCGTGCTGCATCTCGGCGGCGGCGTCGATCTGCCGCTCGAGCCGATCCGGCGCGACGACGTTGCGCAGCGGTTCGGGTTCGTCGCAAGCCCGGCCGCGCGCGCGGGAGGGCGGGCGGCGGGCTGACGCGGCGCGCGGTGGCGGATGGCGGGTGAACCGCGCGCCGTGCTTTGCGTCGGCGCTTCGTCTGCTTCGTCTGCTTCGTCTGCTTCGTCTGCTTCGTCTGCTTCGGCCGATGCGTCTGGCGCTTCGGCTTCTTCCGATTCCTCGGACTCTTCCGCGCCGCGCGTCACCCGCGCCGGTTATCCTTGTCCTCTTCCCGCTCTTCCTTGTAGCGCGCCTCGAACTCGTGCAGCCGCGCGCTGATGATCGACTGCTCGTAGAAGCTGGCCGACTTGAGGTCGCGCGCCTCGCGCAACTGCCGGATCGCCGACGGCCACGCGCCTTCGAGCGCGAACTTCTCCGCGAGCGCGCGGCGCTGCGTGACCGCGTCGCCCTGGCCGCGGCTCGCCTGCGCGAGATAGTTCCACCAGTCGGGCTGGCCGGAATCGGCGCGCGCTTCGGATTGCGCGAGCGTCTGCGCCTGCCCGTAGCGCCGCGCGGCGAGGAGCGCCTGCAGATGCGCGGCGATTGCCGCGTGCGAGCCCGGCCAGCGCGCTTGCGCGGCGGCGGCGAGCCGCACCGCGTCGTCCGCGCGGCCGGCGCGACGCGCGATCTCCGCCGCGAGCACGTCGAGGCTCGGCGAAGTGCGCGCCGCCTCGCCCTCGCGCGCGGCCGTGCGCATGAGGGCGTCGCGCGCCGCGGCGAGCGCGCGGTCCGCGTCGCCGTAGCGGCCGCCCAGCATCTCGCCGAGTGCGATCCCGTACCAGTTCGCCGCGACGTTCGGCGCGACCCTGTCGTCGAGCTCCGCGCGCATCCGCCGCACCTCGTTCGCGTAATCGGTCGGCGAGCGGTTCTGCAGCATCCGCAGGCGCGCGCGCACGAAGCCGTATTCCGACGACTGTCGCGGCTGCCGGTACGGCGCGCGCCGCGCGCGATCGTCCATGTCGGCGATCCGCTCGCCTGTCAGCGGGTGCGTGCGCGCATACGCGGGCACGCCCGCGTCGCCCATCGACGCGCGCTCGAGCCGCTCGAAGAAGCCCGGCATGCCATACGGATCGTAGCCGGCGCCCGCGAGCAGTTGAAAGCCGACGCGATCCGCCTCGCGCTCGGCCGAGCGCGAGAACCGAAGCTGGCTGTCAACCGCGAACGCCTGGCCGCCCATCGCGATCGCGCTGCCAAGATCGCCGCTGCGCGCGAGAATGCCGGCGAGCACGCCGAACAGCATCGTCGCGAGCGCCGCGTAGCCGCTCTTCTCGCTTGCGCTGATCATCCGCGCGATGTGCCGCTGCAGAACGTGCCCCATCTCGTGGCCGATCACCGACGCGAGCTCGGACTCCGTCTGCGTCGCCGCGACGAGCCCGCTGTTGATTCCGATGAAGCCGCCCGGCAGCGAGAACGCGTTGATCTGCGGATCGCGCATCGCGAACAGATCGAAATCGGGCATGTAGCCGCCGATGAACTGCGCGGCGGCCGCCGCCGAAAGCTTCGTCGCGACCGAATTCAGGTAGTCGCGCACGAGCCAGTCGTCGAGGTAGTCGGGGTCGCGGCGCACCTCGCGCATCACGCGCTCGCCGAGACGGCGCTCCGCCTGCGGCGTCAGAGAGCCGCCCGAGCCGTCGCCGAGATCCGGCAGTTGCAGCGAGCGAAGCGGCGCGCGCAAACTGGGCGTGCCCGACGCCGGATCGGCGAGCCGGCTGTCCGTGCCGCCATACGTGCCGAACACGCCGGCCGCGATGCCGGACGGCATGGTGGACAGCGCGTCTCGCGTGAGCAGCGCGGCGTCCGCTGCGCCGGTGGAGCGCGCGGGCTCGAGCGGCGGCGCATCGCAGCGCGACTGCGCGTGGCCGCCGGGCGGCAGGGCGAGCGCCGCGGACAACAAAACGGCAAACGACGATTTGACGCGCATGGACAAGGATCTGGGCGGCCGTGGCGTAATGGCTCGATGGGGCTGCGTCATTGTAACGGCGCGCCGGCCTCCGCTCGCGCGACGCCGACGCGCGCCGGACGGGCGGGCGAGCCGCGCTGCTATGATAGACGCCCTCTAACGGAGCACGTCATGTCTGGATCAGGATTCACCCACTTCGACGCCGCCGGCCATGCGCACATGGTCGACGTCGGCGGCAAGCAGGAAACGAAGCGCATCGCGGTGGCGCGCGGCGCGATCCGGATGCTGCCCGACACGCTCGCGCTGATCCGCGAGGGGCGCGCGAAGAAAGGCGACGTGCTCGGCGTCGCGCGAATCGCGGCGATCCAGGGCGCAAAGCGCACTGCCGATCTGATTCCGCTCTGCCATCCGCTCGCGCTCACGCGCGTCGCGGTCGATTTCGAATTCGACGACGCGCTGCCCGGCGTGCGTTGCAGCGCGCAGGTCGAGACGCTCGGGCGCACGGGCGTCGAAATGGAAGCGCTGACCGCGGTGCAGGTCGGGCTGCTGACCGTCTACGACATGTGCAAGGCGGTGGATCGCGGGATGACGATCACCGACGTGAGCGTGCGGGAAAAGCGCGGCGGGAAGTCGGGGGACTGGAAGGCGGACGAAGCCGGCGCTTGATGCGGCCGGTCGGCCGCTGATCACGCGCGCCTGGTCTGGTCCGGGCGCACGCGTCGCTCGCGGCGCTCAGCGCGCTCGAAGCTTCGAACGACGGTCGCGCCAAGCCGGGACAGCGCCGGATGTCGTTCGCCCGTCACCGCCTGCGTCGGCGCGCTCAATGCGCTCCGACATGCGTCACCGCGACGCCCTCGCCTGCGGCTCGAACACGAACGGCCGCGTCAGCGTGAACGGATACGGCTCGCCGCCGCGCGCGGGCGTCTGCGAGCATGCGATCTTCGACATCGCGTCGACCGCCGCACGGTCCGCCGCGGCGTTCCGGCTGCTCGTCGTCACCGTGACGTTCTCCGCGTTGCCCGACGCCGTGATCATCGCGCGCACGAGTACGGTCGCCCGGCGCTCGAGCGGCTTCGCATTCTCCGGATATGCCGCGACGGGCATCGTGCATTCGAGCTTCGCCGCATCGCGCGGCGCGAACGCCGCACAGCCGGCGAGCAGCGACGCGGCAAGGGGAAGCGCCAGGTACGTCGAGTAGGTCTTCATGTTCGTTGCGGTCCGTCTACAGCGTCCGTCGCGCGAATCGACAGCATGCGCGTCACGCGCCGCCGTGCGATTCCGCACCCCGTTACTCGTGGATGTTTCGTCCGCGCGGAGCGCCGGTGTCGGGCGCCGCGCGCGGTCCCAGGCGTTCGCCGCGTTCTGCCGACAGCGCTTACAACAGCGACTTCGCTTGCGACAACACCTTGTCGCACACCTGCTTCGTCAACTGCTGCTTGAAGCTTTGCCCGCCGGCCAGATCGAGCGTACGGCCGTTGCCGGCATCGAGAATCCCGTTCGCGCCGCTCGCATATGCGCTGTCCGACGTGACGCCGCCGCCCAGCTTGCTCATCAGCGCATCCTTGACCGACGATGCGCCGCCGTCGCCGAGATAGTTGTTCTTGATGCAGAACTGCAGCAGGCCCGCGACGTTACCGGTGCTGCCGGGCGTCAGCAGCGCGCCGGCCGACGCCGCGCCGCCGGCGCCGCCGAGATTGCCGAGCGCGCCGGCGATACCGCCCGCGCCGTTGCCGGCGTCGGCGCCTTGCTTGAGAAAATCGCCGAGTTGCGCATGCGCGGTCGAAAACGACAGGATGCTGGCAACCAGGATGCCTGCTGCGGCAATACAATGAGTACGCGTTTTCATGGGCTTTCTCTCAGGGCAGGAAATCGGTCCGGTCGATGGATACCGCGCCCAAGCATACCCGAACGACATCGCGCGCATCCGCTCGCGGCGGCTGGCGAGGCGCGAATGCGGCGAGATTTAACACTGGTTAACGTCATCTGCCATGAGGCGGCGGCGAGGGGGGATGCTCGCGGCGATTTCCAGCCGTGGTCTTGCCGCGATTGCTCGCGTCGGTCGTCCGTAGCGGCAAGGCCGTGCCGACGCATGCGGCGGTTTCTCGATCGAGCGACGCGTTTCGAGCCGGCCGGCGATCAATCGTCGCTGTCGTCCTCCTCGTCGTCGGCCGACAGGTTCGAGGCAGGCGTTCCGTACTTCACGACGAGCGCCGCCTTGAAGGGTTTCAGCGACGGCTGGTCGTCGAGCAGCTTGTACAGCGCGGCGAGTTGCACCGGCCAGTCGTGCAGTTCTTCCGCGAACACGCGCAATCGCTCGACCGTATCGAGCGCGTCGGCCTCGCGGCCGTCGAGCGCCTGCAACACCGCATAGCGGCGCAGCACCGTCTCGCCCGGCAGCAGCGCGATCGCGCGTTCGTGCGCGGCCAGCTTCGCCTGCAAATTGTCGCGCGAGATCGCGAGCAGCGTCGCCGCACCGTAATCGCCCCAAGCACCGAACAGGAACGACGGCTGCTCGCGGTACTGCTCGGCCGGATTCGTGCCGTAATACAGCACTTCGGCGCGCTGGTAGTCGCGCAGCACCGGGTACAGCGACGCGAGCCCCGCCACCGACAGCACCGCGAACAGCGCGAACGCCGCACGGCCCCGCAACACGCGCAGCGGCTTCGTCTCGAGCAGACCGATCACGAACATCACGGGCAGCAGGAAAAACGTGTACTGCTGCGGATACTCGACGAGCGCGTGCATCAGCACAATGCCGACGAGCGCGAAGCCAAATACGCGGCTCTCGGTATGCGGCACGCGCAGCGCGCGCACGAACCACGCAACGAGCGCGACGAGCAGCACGCCGAGGCCGAGCAGGCCGGATTTCGCAAGAAGATCGATGAAGATGTCGTGCGAGTTGTTCGCGATCTCGACGCCGCCCAGCCTGCGCACGAGCTCGAACTGGTGAATCGGGAATTCGCCCCAGCCGACGCCGAGCAGCGGATGCTCGCGGAACATCGTGAGGCCGTACTTCCAGAGCGCGAGGCGCGGCGCGATCTGGCCGGCGTCGCGCATGCGATCGGCGGCGGATTCCGCGAGACCGAGATGGTAGTGGACATTCGCCCAGCGCACCGCGACGTTGACCGCGACGAACAGCGCGCCCAGCACGACGGGAATCGCCCATGCGCGCGCGCGGCCCGCGGCCGGATCGCGCCGCGCCTGCGTAAACGCCATCCAGAAGCCGGCGACGACCATCACGCCGACCTGCAGCCACGGCCCGCGCGACACGGTGAGCGCAAGCCCGGCGGACAGGAGCGCCGACAGCGCCGCCCACGCGAGCGCCGGCATCCGCCGCGTCTGCACGAGATAGAGCGCGCCCGCGAGCGCGAACGCGATATAGGTCGCGAGGTGATTGGCCTGCGCCATGTTGCCGTATGGACGGCGGTCGACGGTCACGCCGTACGACACGACGAACGGCGAGAACGCCGTCTCCAGATGGAACAGTTGCACGAACTGGCAGGCGACTGCGACGATGCCGCCGACGATCGTCGCCCCCGCGATCATCCGCGCGGCCATGTCGACCATGTTCGCGCGCGCGAGTGCATAACCGGCCTGCATCGCGCCGAGCGCGCCCAGCAGGTAGCCCATCGCGAGCCAGTTCATCGAAGGCTGGCGCAGCGGCAGCAGCGCGATCTGCGCAAGCAATACCGCGCCGAATCCGAGCGGCGCGACGAGCGCCATCGGCGCGGCGAACGACTGCTCGGCGCGCTCGGCTTTCACGAGCAGCACGACGCTCGCGCCGAGCACCCAATACAAGGCGAACGCGGCAAACTCGGAATAGAAGGTCGGAATCGGGTACGTGTGGTTCGTGACCGCATACGGCAGGATCAGGGCGACGGCGAGCGCGATCAGCGATAAAGAACGCAGAAAAGAAGAAGGCATGAGCGAACCGGGTATCAGCAACCGGCGCACTATACAAAAAAAACCTCCCGCTGTGCGGGCGCGGACGCCCGACACGCACGGACATCATGCGACGCACCATCGTGGTGCGCGGCCGTCGCCGGACGGCCGCCAGTTCGCGCAAGGCCCGTGCCCGGCGATCGCGCCACTGCGTCGCCGCCCCTTCACGCGCGGCAATCGGGCGGCGCGAGCTTGCCGGCCAGCGTCGGCGCGTCGGTCGGCATCGGTCCGGCGCCCGGCGCGGGCAGCGACGACGACGCCTTGCCGTCCGCAAAGCACTCCCACGTGATCGCCCCCGCCTGAACGACGCCCTTCGACAACGCGACACGCGCCGTCGGCGCGTCCGGCTGATCCGGCGACGACGGCACGAGCACGAGCGTATTCGCGCCCGCCGCCGCGACGCGCGTCGTGAAGGCGACGACGATCTGTCCGGAGTCGTCGTCGATCCGGATCGATTCGACGTTGCGCGTGGCGGGCGGCGACACATAGCCGCCCGAGAATCCATTGCCGCTCGCCGCATTCTCGGCGACAGCGAGCCGCGCGGATGCGGCGAGCGCGAGCCCCTCGCCGACCCGGCTGCGCGCGAGGTAATCCTGATACGCGGGGATCGCGTACGCGGCGACGACGCCCACGATCGCGAGCACGATCATCAATTCGATCAGCGTGAAGCCGCGGCCGCGCATCGCGCGCATCGACGCTCGCCGCGCGCGGCGCAGACCGCGCGTCACGCCCCTTCGCCGCCACACGAGCGGCGAAAGCGACGCAACCGGCGGTAAAACGGAAAGAACTTCGCTCATGACAGGCTCCGAAAACGAAACACGCCTGCCGGATCAGGCAGGCGTGTCGATCGTAGCCAGCGGACGGCAACGCGGGCAGTCGGCCGAACGGCCGACGCCGCGCGTTCGCGTCCGTTAGTGGGAATTCGTCGCGCTCGATACCGCGCGCCGCTTCTTCAGCGCATAGCCGGCGATCACGACGAAGAGCGCGCCCGCGGCGCTCGCGCCATAGATCGCGGCGGGCGTGTCGAGGAGCGGCCAGCGGTCGCCCGCCGGATCGTTGACCATCAGCCCGCCTGCGATCCAGCCGAGCAGCGCCGCGCCGAACGTGATGAAGATCGGAAAGCGGTCGAGCAGCTTGAGGACGAGCGTGCTGCCCCAGACGATGATCGGAATGCTGACGAGCAGGCCGAAGATCACGAGCGCGATCCGATGGCCGGGGTCCGCCTGCTCGGCCGCGCCCGCGATCGCGATCACGTTGTCGAGGCTCATCACCGCGTCGGCGATCACGATCGTCTTCACTGCGTCCCACAGCTTGTCGGCGGGCTTGACGTTGTCGTGCGCGTCCTCGGCGGGCGCCATCAGCCGCACGCCGATCCACAGCAGCAGCACGCCGCCCGCAAACTTGAGGAGCGGCACGTCGAGCAGCAGCACCGCGAACGCGATCAGCACGACGCGCAGCGCGATCGCGCCGGCCGTCCCCCACAGCACGCCGCGCACGCGCTGCTGCGCGGGCAGGTTGCGGCAGGCGAGCGCGATCACGACCGCGTTGTCTCCGCCGAGCAGGATATCGATGATGACGATCTGGAGAACGGCGCCCCAATGGAGCGAGGCAAAGAATTCGAGCATGAGAGCGAAGCAAAGGGGGTGAGACCGACGGGTCGGCATGCGTTCGCCCGCGCCGGACCGCCCGGCGCGAGCCTGACGAAACGCTTGCGCGAGCATAACAAAAAACGCCGGCGGAACCGGCGTTTTTCGTGGCGATGAAACCGACGTTGCAGCGCGATGCTTACAGCGCCGCCTTCAGCAGGCGGCCCATTTCCGACGGATTGCGCGTGACCTTGATGCCGCACGCGTCCATGATTTCCAGCTTCGCTTCGGCCGTGTCCGCACCGCCCGAGATCAGCGCGCCGGCGTGGCCCATGCGCTTGCCCGGAGGCGCCGTGACGCCCGCGATGAAGCCGACGACAGGCTTCTTCATGTTGTCCTTGATCCACTGAGCCGCCGTTGCTTCGTCCGGACCGCCGATCTCGCCGATCATCACGACTGCGTCCGTATCCGGATCGTCGTTGAACATCTTCATCACGTCGATGTGCTTCAGACCGTTGATCGGGTCGCCGCCGATGCCGACCGCCGACGATTGGCCAAGGCCAAGCGCCGTCAGTTGCGCGACCGCTTCGTAAGTCAGCGTGCCCGAGCGCGACACGACGCCGATGCGGCCCTTGCGGTGGATGTGGCCCGGCATGATGCCGATCTTCAGCTCGTCCGGCGTGATCGTGCCCGGGCAGTTCGGCCCGAGCAGCAGCGTCTTGCGGCCTTCGCGGCGCATGCGGTCCTTCACTTCGATCATGTCGCGCACGGGAATGCCTTCCGTGATGCAGATCGCGAGATCGAGATCGGCCTCGACCGCTTCCCAGATCGCCGCGGCGGCGCCCGCGGGCGGCACGTAGATGACCGACACGGTCGCGCCGGTTTCCGCCTTCGCTTCCTTGACGCTCGCGTAGATCGGAATGCCTTCGAAATCTTCGCCGGCGCGCTTCGGGTTCACGCCCGCGACAAACGCTTCGCGGCCGTTTGCGTACTCACGGCAGGCGCGCGTGTGGAACTGGCCGGTCTTGCCGGTGATGCCCTGCGTGATGACCTTCGTGTCTTTGTTGATCAGAATCGACATGTAATGACCTCTGTTCGATCGGCGTCGCGAGAAAAGCCGCGCCGCCATGCGTGTTCAATGTTGCGCTCGGAAAAACGCGGGGCTGCCCCGAGTCCTCCCGCCCCGCTTCGGGGGCCTGGCGCGCAGCGCCAGGTCGCGGGCGCTCGTTACTTGCCCGCAGCAGCCGCGACGACCTTCTGCGCGGCTTCTTCCATGCTGTCCGCCGAGATGATCGGCAGGCCGGATTCCGCAAGCATCTTCTTGCCGAGGTCTTCGTTCGTGCCCTTCATGCGCACGACGAGCGGCACGTTCAGGTTCACGGCCTTCGAGCCCGCGATCACGCCTTCCGCGATCACGTCGCAGCGCATGATGCCGCCGAAGATGTTCACGAGGATCGCCTTCAGGCCCGGGTTCTTCAGCATCAGCTTGAACGCTTCGGTGACCTTCTCGGTCGTCGCGCCGCCGCCGACGTCGAGGAAGTTCGCCGGCTCGCCGCCGAACAGCTTGATCGTGTCCATCGTCGCCATCGCGAGGCCCGCGCCGTTCACGAGGCAGCCGATGTTGCCGTCGAGCGAGATATACGCGAGGTCGAACTTCGACGCTTCGATTTCAGCCGGATCTTCTTCGTCGAGATCGCGGTACGCGACGATTTCCGGATGACGGAACAGCGCGTTCGAATCGAAGTTGAACTTCGCGTCGAGCGCGATCACCTTGCCGTCGCCCGTCAGCACGAGCGGGTTGATTTCGGCGAGCGACGCGTCCGTTTCCCAGAACGACTTGTACAGACCCTTCAGGATTTCGCGCGCTTGCGGGATCGATGCATCCGGCACGCCGATCTTCTTCGCGAGATCGTCGGCTTCGGCGTCCTGCAGCCCCAGCGACGGCTCGACGGCGACCTTGTGGATCGCTTCCGGCGTCTTTTCCGCAACTTCCTCGATGTCCATGCCGCCTTCGCTCGACGCCATCACGACGACCTTCTGCGACACGCGATCGATCACGATGCCGACATACAGTTCCTTCCTGATGTCCGCGCCTTCCTCGATCAGCAGACGGTTGACCTTCTGGCCTTCCGGACCCGTCTGGTGCGTCTTCAGTTGCATGCCGAGGATCTGGTCCGCGTACTCGCGCACTTGCTCGAGCGACTTCGCGACCTTCACGCCGCCGCCCTTGCCGCGGCCGCCCGCATGAATCTGGGCCTTGACGACCCAGACCGGGCCGCCCAGCTCTTCCGCCACCTTGACGGCCTCGTCCACCGAGAACGCCGGCTTGCCGCGCGGGACCGCGACTCCGAATTTCCGCAGGATTTCCTTACCCTGGTACTCGTGAATCTTCATGCGTGATTCCTTCAGTCTGTGAGTTGGCTAAAAAAAGTCGATTGACGATCGCTTCTTCTGACGATTCAAGCGCTCGCCCTCATTCCTTCGCACTGTCCGAGCCCTCGCGCGCGGAGCCGCTCGCGCCGTACCAGCGCGGATAGAACTGCCGAACCGCCTCCCCGTCGAACCGCAACGCGTGGCAGCGGCCGAGCTGGAACGGCGGCTCGTCGGCCGCGCAGTCGCGCCCGGTCGCGCCGTCGCCCGACAGCTCGTGCACGTTCCATACGTCGCCCGCGAACGCCTGAATCGCGGCCGTCGGCAACACCGCGCACAGCTCGGTCAGATGCGAGCAGCCGGCGACGCCGGACAGCAGCCGGGACACGTCGCGACGGAAATGGCGGAAGAGATTGAGTCCGATGAGGACGCGGTAGGCGGGTTTGGCTGCTTCGCATTGACCGGGATAGGGCACCCAGTCCGACGACGTGTCGGCGTCGACGATATTCAGCTCCCGATCGATCGTCACGCGCAGCCAGAGTTCGTGGATCGGCAGGCCGTTCGGCCTGACGCTCGACGCAAGCGTCACGTCGCGAGGCTTGTGATCGGTCAGGCAGGCTTCGATGTCCCACAAGCCGTCGGCGCGCTCGTAGGCTTCCGCTCGAATTGCGCGGCGATGGCGCAACTGTCGGGGGACGGGCTCGGGTAGCGGCATGCGGAAAGTGAAGCCGAAGAGGAAACTCGGCGATTCTAGCATATCGTCCACACCGGCCCGGTCTGGCCCCGTGCGGGGTTTCGAGGGTTTTGGGGGGATTGGACGGGGCCTGCAATCGGCAAGGCATCGTGGCCGCTCGCCCGGCCGTTGCAGGACATTCTTGCGAAATTCCCACACCGGCTCGATGTCAGGCCGGAGACGAGAGCCCGCGAGAGCCCGCGAAAACGAATCAGCGAAAACGAATCAGCGAAGTGGACTCGCCCCGCTCAATCGCCACCGAATTCGTCGACATCGCCTTTCAGCAGCTTCGCGATCGTCGCACTCGAAAAACCGCGCATCGCGAGAAAACGCGCCTGCTTCGCGCGTTCCGCCGGCGTTTGCGGTGCCGTGCCGAACTTCTTGCGCCAGACCGCCTGCGCGCGCTCGAACTCGCTCTCGCGCAGCCGCGAGCCAACGGACTCGACGAGCGCGTCGCCCACCGCGTGGCGCTTCAGTTCGCTGACGATGCGCGCCGAACCGACGCGCGACGCGCGCCGATGCACGAGACTTTCGGCGAACCGCGAATCGGACAGCCAGTTTTCCCGCTCGAGCGCGTCGAGCAGCGATTCGATATCGTCGCTTTCGTCGGCATACGGCGCGAGCTTGCGCGCGAGCTCCGCGCGACTGTATTCGCGGCGCGACAGATAGGCGACCGCACGCCCTTTCAGCGTGCGTGCCGGACGTTGCGATGCCGACGAGCGTTCCGCATCATTCACATCCGACGTGGACGCATCGGAATGGAAAGGCGATGCGCGCCGCCGCGACCGGGGCCCGGCCTGGCTCGTGCGCGTATAGACGTCGCCGGCAACCGCCCCCCGCGCCGCGGCGGACGAAACACCCACCGGCGCACGCTGCCGCGCGTCATCGTGCGCATCGAACGATTCATATGGATCGAACGGCTCATCCGATTCGGACGCAACCGATCGCCGAAACGAAACGAGGGCATCGCCGGATGCCCTCGCTGCCGGGCGGCCAGACGGCCGCCCTTCGCCCGAAACCGTCGTGCGCGTTTCGCATTCGGCGTGAGGCTCGCCGGCGGACACCGCCCGCGCACCGCGCGCTGTCTGCTGCGAATCCGCGCCCTGCCGGTTCTTGCGCATTACCCCTCTTCGTCCATGATCTCGGCTGCGGAATCGGCGCCCTGCGGCATCGCGGCGACACCGAGCGACTCGCGAATGCGATTCTCGATATCGCGCGCGATTTCCGGATTCTCGCGCAGGAATTCGCGCGCGTTGTCCTTGCCCTGGCCGATCTTCTCGCCGTTATAGCTGTACCACGCGCCCGCCTTGTCGACGATCTTCGCCTGGACGCCGAGATCGATGATCTCGCCCTGGCGCGAGATGCCTTCGCCGTACAGGATGTCGAAGATCGCTTCGCGGAACGGCGGCGACACCTTGTTCTTGACGACCTTCACGCGCGTTTCGTTGCCGATCACCTCGTCGTTCTTCTTGATCGAGCCGATCCGGCGGATATCGAGACGCACCGACGAATAGAACTTGAGCGCGTTGCCGCCCGTCGTGGTTTCCGGGTTGCCGAACATCACGCCGATCTTCATCCGGATCTGGTTGATGAAGATCACGAGGCAGTTCGTGCGCTTGATCGAGCCCGTCAGCTTGCGCAGCGCCTGGGACATCAGGCGGGCCTGCAGGCCGGGCAGCGCGTCGCCCATCTCGCCTTCGATTTCGGCCTTCGGCACGAGCGCCGCGACCGAGTCGATGACGATCATGTCGATCGAGCCCGAGCGGACCAGCGCGTCGACGATTTCGAGCGCCTGCTCGCCCGTGTCCGGCTGCGAGATCAGCAGCTCCGGCACGTTCACGCCGAGCTTCGACGCATACTGGACGTCGAGTGCGTGCTCCGCGTCGATGAACGCCGCAGTGCCGCCCAGCTTCTGCATCTCGGCGACCACCTGCAGCGTGAGCGTCGTCTTGCCGGACGATTCCGGCCCGTAGATTTCGACCACACGGCCGCGCGGCAGGCCGCCGACGCCGAGCGCGATATCGAGACCGAGCGAGCCCGTGGACACCACCTGGATATCCTCGACTGCCTCGCCGTCGCCGAGCCGCATGATCGACCCTTTGCCGAACTGCTTCTCGATCTGCGCGAGCGCGGCAGCAAGCGCCTTGCTCTTCTCTGCAGTCAGCCCGGAGCCTTTCTTGCTTTCTTCCATGAATCGTCCTTTGCTATGATGAGCAGCGTCTGATACGGACGCACCGGCTTCGACACGGCCAGCAAGCCGTTAGGTGCGCGAATGCAGACACTGTATAAAAAAACAGTGGTTTATGCAAGCCCGCGTTGCAGGCAGGCATCGCCGCATATTTCGGAGACAGCCGCGCGCAGCGTCATTGCCGCGGAGCGGCAATCGGTTGCGCATCATGCGAATTCTCATCGCCGAAGACGACAGCATACTCGCGGACGGCCTCACCCGGTCGCTCCGCCAATCGGGCTATGCCGTCGACCACGTGAGGAACGGCGTCGAGGCCGACACGGCCTTGTCGATGCAGACTTTCGACCTGCTGATCCTCGATCTCGGCCTGCCCAGGATGTCCGGCCTCGACGTGCTGCGCCGCCTGCGCGCGCGCAATTCGAACCTGCCCGTGCTGATCCTGACGGCCGCCGACAGCGTCGACGAGCGCGTGAAGGGGCTCGACCTCGGCGCCGATGACTACATGGCGAAGCCGTTCGCGCTCAACGAGCTCGAAGCGCGCGTGCGCGCGCTGACGCGGCGCGGCGCGGGCGGCGGGCCGACCGTCGTGCGGCACGGCTCGCTGTCGTTCGACCAGGTCGGCCGGATCGCATATGCGAACGGCCGCGTGCTCGACCTGTCCGCGCGCGAGCTCGGCCTGCTCGAAGTGCTGCTGCAGCGCATCGGCCGGCTCGTGTCGAAGGAGCAGCTCGTCGACCATCTGTGCGAATGGGGCGAGGAAGTCAGCAACAACGCGATCGAGGTCTACGTCCACCGGCTGCGCAAGAAGATCGAGCCGAGCGGCGTGCGGATCACGACCGTGCGCGGCCTCGGCTACTGCCTCGAGAAAGCCGCGCCCGCGAGCGACGCGCCGAACGCCGCCGCGCCGCAACCGGCCGAAACCGCCGCGAGCCAGCCGCTGCGCTAGCGCCGTCGACGAGCGAGCGGCCGATGGCCACGCCAGTCCGTTCCGTCCACGCCGCGCGACGCGCGGCTGCCGCGGCGCCCGATACGGACGCCGCGCGCGACGCGCGTTACGAGAACCCGTTCGCGCCGCCGGACGAAACCGACGCCGCCGAAGGCCCCCGCCCCCGCTCGCTGTTCGGCGAGATTCTCGACTGGATGCTCGCGCCGCTCCTCCTGCTGTGGCCGATGAGCATCGCCGTCACCTATCTCGTCGCGAAAACGATCGCGAACGGCCCGTTCGATCGCGCGCTCGAGACCGACGCATACGTACTCGCGCGGCAGATCACGCCGGTCAACGGCGTCGCCGAGCTGAGGCTGCCGCAGGCGACGCTCGACTTCCTG
The DNA here is from genome assembly GCF_001513745.1 of Burkholderia humptydooensis. NCBI lineage: Bacteria > Pseudomonadati > Pseudomonadota > Betaproteobacteria > Burkholderiales > Burkholderiaceae > Burkholderia > Burkholderia humptydooensis. The sequence goes on from NZ_CP013380.1 coordinate 3,411,932, forward strand.
CGCGCCGACAACGTCGACAGCCTCTACTTCCAGGTGCTCGGCACGCGCGGCGAGCTCGTCGCGGGCGAAGCCGACCTGCCGCTGCCGCGCGACGACGACCGGCCGCCGCCCGGCGTCGTCGTGTTCCGCGACGATCTGCTGCGCGGCAACGACGTGCGCGTCGCGTACACGACCGTCGCGCTGCCGGGCGCGACGGGCTCGCAGCCCGTGCTCGTGCAGATCGGCGAAACGCTCGACAAGCGCAACGCGCTTGCGAACGACATCATCAAGGGCGTGATCCTGCCGCAATTCGTGATCCTGCCGCTCGCGATCCTGCTCGTCTGGTTCGGGCTGTCGCGCGGGCTCGCGCCGCTCACCGCGCTGCAGGCGCACATCCGCGGCCGGCGCCCGGACGACCTGTCGCCCGTCGAGGCGCGGCGCGCGCCGCCCGAGATCGAGCCGCTCGTCACGTCGTTCAACGATCTGCTCGCGCGCCTCGAGCAGAACATCACGCTGCAAAAGCGCTTCATCGCCGATGCCGCGCACCAGATGAAGACGCCGCTCGCGGGCCTGCGCACGCAGGCCGAATTCGCGCTGCGCCACGAGGTGCCGAACGACGTCGCGCGCTCGCTCGAGCAGATCGCGACGAGCTCCGAGCAGGCGGCGCGGCTCGTCACGCAACTGCTCGCGCTCGCGCGCGCGGAAAACCGCGCGACGGGGCTCACGTTCGAGCCCGTCGAGATCGCGACGCTCGCGCGACAGGCCGTGCGCGACTGGGTGCAGGCCGCGCTCGCGAAGCAGATGGACCTCGGCTACGAAGGCCCGGACGCCGACTCGGAGCCGCTTCGCATCGACGGGCATCCGGTGATGCTGCGCGAGATGCTCGGCAACCTGATCGACAACGCGATCCGCTACACGCCGGCGGGCGGCCGCATCACCGTGCGCGTGCGCGCCGATCGCGCGGCGCGCGTCGTGCATCTCGAAGTCGAGGATACGGGCCCCGGCATTCCGGCAAGCGAGCGCGAACGCGTCGTCGAGCGCTTCTACCGGATACTCGGCCGCGAAGGCGACGGCAGCGGGCTCGGCCTTGCGATCGTCCGCGAGATCGTCGCGCAGCACGGCGGCACGCTGACGATCGGCGACAACGTGTATCAGACGTCGCCGCGCCTCGCGGGCACGCTCGTGCGCGTGAGCGTCGGCTTACGGCGCGAGGCCCCGGAATAACCCTAAGCGAAGCCGCCGCCCGCCTCTCACCAGAGGCACAGTATCGAAACTTGACAGCAAGTTAAAAGAAGATGAAAGACAAACCAAGATGTAATGCACAAATTGCCGGCGCGCGATTTTGACGCGGCGAGTCAGTGCGCCGTAAGTTTGCCCTCCAATAATCGACTCGGAGCCGCCCTCCCGAGAGGACGCGCGACCCCATATCAAAATTGGAGACATTCATGGCAACGGTTGGCGGACAAATTGCGCACGCGCCGATGACGGGCGACGAAAAGCGCGTGATCTTCGCATCGTCGCTCGGCACCGTGTTCGAGTGGTACGATTTCTACCTGGCCGGCTCGCTCGCGGCCTACATCAGCAAGAGCTTCTTTTCCGGCGTCAATCCGACCGCGGCGTTCATCTTCACGCTGCTCGGCTTCGCGGCGGGCTTCGCGGTCCGGCCGTTCGGCGCGATCGTGTTCGGCCGCCTCGGCGATCTCGTCGGCCGCAAGCACACGTTCCTCATCACGATCGTGATCATGGGGATCTCGACCTTCGTCGTCGGCTTCCTGCCGGGCTACACGTCGATCGGCATCGCCGCGCCCGTGATCTTCATCGCGATGCGGCTGCTGCAAGGCCTCGCGCTCGGCGGCGAGTACGGCGGCGCGGCGACCTACGTCGCCGAGCACGCGCCCGGGCATCGCCGCGGCTTCTACACGGCGTGGATCCAGACGACCGCGACGCTCGGCCTCTTCCTGTCGCTCCTCGTGATCCTCGGCGTGCGCACCGCGATCGGCGAGGAAGCGTTCGGCACCTGGGGTTGGCGCGTGCCGTTCGTCGCGTCGATCCTGCTGCTCGCCGTGTCCGTGTGGATCCGGCTGCAGTTGAACGAATCGCCGGTGTTCCTGCGGATCAAGGCCGAAGGCAAGACGTCGAAGGCGCCGATCAAGGAAGCGTTCGGCCAGTGGAAGAACCTGAAGATCGTGATTCTCGCGCTCGTCGGGCTGACGGCTGGCCAAGCGGTCGTCTGGTACACGGGTCAGTTCTATGCGCTCTTCTTCCTCACGCAGACGCTGAAGGTCGACGGCGCGAGCGCGAACATCCTGATTGCGCTCGCGCTCCTGATCGGCACGCCGTTCTTCGTGTTCTTCGGCTCGCTGTCGGACAGGATCGGTCGCAAGCCGATCATCCTCGCCGGCTGCCTGATCGCCGCGCTCACCTACTTCCCGCTCTTCAAGGCGCTTACGCACTTCGCGAATCCGGCACTGGAGGCGGCGACGCAGAAAGCGCCGATCACGGTGATCGCGAATCCGGGCGAATGCTCGTTCCAGTTCAACCCGGTGGGCACCGCGAAGTTCACGTCGTCGTGCGACATCGCGAAGAGCGCGCTCGCGAAGGCGGGCCTCAACTACGAAAACGTCACCGCGCCGCCTGGCACGCTCGCGAAGATCAAGATCGGCGACTCGGCGATCGACACGTACGACGGCAAGGCCGCCGACGCGAAGGACAAGGCGAAGGCGTTCGACAAAACGCTCGCGTCGACGCTGAAGGCGGCGGGCTATCCGGCGAAGGCCGATCCGGCGCAGCTCAACTGGCCGATGACGACGGTGATCCTCGCGATTCTCGTGATCTACGTGACGATGGTGTACGGGCCGATCGCGGCGATGCTGGTCGAGATGTTCCCGACGCGAATCCGCTATACGTCGATGTCGCTGCCGTATCACATCGGCAACGGCTGGTTCGGCGGCTTCCTGCCGGCGACCGCGTTCGCGATCGTCGCGGCGAATGGCGACATCTATTCGGGGCTCTGGTATCCGATCGGCGTCGCGCTCGTCACGTTCGTGATCGGGCTGCTGTTCGTGAAGGAAACCAAGGATTCGAATATTTACGCGCAGGATTGAGGAAGGGCGGGCCACGGCGCGGGTGGTGCCGTCGTGAAGTGGCGGGACGCGGCCGGACGATGACGAAGCGCGCCCGCCCTCGCCGCGACACCCTCCACTTTTTTGAGGAGGTCGACAAAAAGGGCTTGACACGCCCTGGGCCAACCTCCATAATTTATTTTCTGTTGGCGAATTAGCTCAGTCGGTTAGAGCGACGGAATCATAATCCGCAGGTCCGGGGTTCGAGTCCCTGATTCGCCACCAACAAATTCAAGGGCTTAGCAACGATGCTAAGCCCTTTTTCTTTGCCGCCGCGGCGTTGATATTAGACAGCGTCTAATATCCTGCCCCTCACATGCGTATCTGTTGAGATGCCGAGACGCTCTTTGGGCCACCGCCCAGCGCGTCACGCATGCCGCTGTATGCCGGTACCTTGCTTTAGGCCCTCCCGCCCCTCGCCCTCGAGCACTGCCTTCGGAGTTTTATCAGCGCCCCCTTAAAAATCAATGCCTTGCGCAACTCGCAATCTGCAAAATCAAGGCTAACCAAGGTCAATCAGGGCTATCCAAGCTCATCCAAACTGTAATTTCACTGTAATTCTTTCAGACGCAGTGAAACGCGTCAGCGCCGCGCCTCTCATTCGCTGTTACTACTTTTCCCCCTCGTCCCGCCAACTCTGACAGGGTAGTTACACATCGACAGCGCGTGCTACAGTCGCCGCAGATTTCGTCTGAGGAGTTCTGCATGGGATTCGCGTTCATTCGGGAAGGCGACACAACCTCTCACGGCGGCCGCGTGCTCGCGTGTGACCCCACAAATACCGACGACGGGAAACCGTTGGCGTTGCTCGGCGACATGGTTTCATGTCCACGCTGCGGCGGCGTCTATCCGATCGTCAAGATCAAAGCTGACTTGCACATGACGTTCAACGGCCGCCCGGTAGCATCTGACGGCGACATGACGGCGTGCGGCGCGACGCTCATCGCATCGCAGAGCAGCGCAACGGCATCGCCAACCTCCGGTGCGGGAGACCCGATCGGCGGCGGCCGCAGCGTAGTAGCCCAACAGGCAAGCGCTGACCAATCCGGCCCGCACCGCGGGCGTTTCCAGGTTCTAGACGACGACACTGGGAAGCCTGTCGCCAACCACCCGTATACCGTTACCGGCAGCGACGGCAGCACCATCACGGGAACGACCGACGAGAACGGATATACCAACTGGCTTGAAACAGGGCGGGCTGCATCGCTGACCTTCGGGCGTTCCGGCGCGAGTTCTGCATGACCGACTATGCGCAAGGGGGCGGGTCCGGCGCGACGAGCCAAGGCGACGGACGGACGAATCAGGTGCGCTTGCGGCGCAACGCGCTCGACGCACAGGATCGGCAAGCGCTTTGCGCGGTTATCTGCAAATGCAACGCTATGCCGACGATTGGCGTCGATGGACAAAGGTTGAAGCAGCAATGTGTTAGCGGCCGACTGAAAGCAGCCGATGCAATCGGCGACCATCAGAGCCCGTACAAGGCCGAAATTAATTACGACATGTCCCGTGACCCGCCTGCGCCGATCATGGATTCAGGAATATCCACAAAGGCACACGATTACCTGCCGGGCTGGATTCAAAAATACTGGCCTGGGGGTCTAGGCGGATACACGCCTGGGGTCGGAAGCATTCGACGGCCCGATGTTGTGATTGTCAACGATCCATCGTTACCGCCAACCCAAGACAACATTAAAAGCGTCGTCGAAATCAAATTTCCGCCGGATCGCCGCGACAATAAGCAGCAGGAGGCTTATGCGAGAATCGCCGGAGATTCGAGCAAAGTCGCGGTGATGGAACCCTCGGATTGCGGCTGTTCAGATAGGGGCGCAACAAAGCCAACACCGTCTACGAGTCGCGTAACCACTTCGGACCTCGACGATGTACTCGGTTCGGGATTCGGCAGTTATATGCATGGGACTCCCCCTCCGATGCCACCTAGTCCGATTCCAGTGCCATAACCAGCGGTCCAGATATGACGATGACGAACGAGCTTTTACAGCGCGCCCAGGAGCTTTCGAAGGTGGGCATGTTGCCTTACGCGTTGCTTGAACCTCGATACGCGCACGATGGCATTGGGGCTGCGCTCACAGTACGCGCGGCGCTCTACTTCAAAGGCGGCTACACGAGCGCTAAACGACAAGCGATTGCGGCCGCCTTCGACGCATACATCGCGCTTGCTCGCGGAGCCATTGAAGGCCAAGACAGCAATCCCGTCACATGGCTCTGGTTCAACGGCAAACGCGCATTGAGATTTGCGAAGGCGCCGTCCCTCCGGGCTCTCGAAAAACGAACGGGAGAAAACGAAGGATTCGACGCGTGCTATGTCGGCGGGGAGTCAGCGCGCGATGCCTCATATTTCGAATTCACGACGTTCTGTCTTGAGAAGTTCCAGGCTGACCTCGGTACACGCGGGCTGGATGTTGCCGTTTTCAGTTTGCCTAGTCCGTTCGTCCGCCAAGATCCCGACGCATTCGTAAAACTCTTCCTGGCAGTGGCTGCGATGCTCGAGGCGGTCCACGGGCACGCGGGGCTGGCGATAAATTTATCCCCTACCGGACGCACTGAAAACGAGAGCAGTGAATACTATCTAGCACAACGTCTCGGACCAGGCGTCGATATAGGCGACCCACTTGCCATGGAAGTCCGCGACCTCACGGACCGGATCAAAACCGTCGACTGGCTCACGCTCATCGACAAGGCGATGCTCGGGAAGGTCGGGGACATCGACGCGCTGCAATCCGCGTTGCCGAAAGACTGGTACGCCTTAGTGCCATGTGCGCAAGGGCTGATGATCCGCGCCGGTGTGGCGCCAGAAGCGGGCGTAGCTCACGCAGACACCGCGCCATCTGCTCCGCCTGCGTATGTCGTGCTCAATGCCGCCTTGCGCCCACTCGTTGCAGATACCGTTTCGATCCTTCAGCGTGGCACCGTGAACGGCGACGCTCCCGTCTACAACTCCAAGGCCAGCAGCAACGCCTGGCTTCGGCGTTTCGACGTATCCGAAAGCGAGTTGCTCAATGCCAAAGCGGCCGTGCTCGATACACCGAGACTTCCGCCGGCCGCCTAACGACTGCATGAATCCGCATCGTGGCGCATCAAAACGCACGATTTCCGGGCACCCCGACACGCCCGGAACCCCGCGCCACAAGGGCCGCCGAGCCGGACGGCCCGGTGCACTAAAACCCCCCCACTCAAGCGAAGCCCGCAGGCGAGGAGGGGACCGCGCAGAAGCCGCCGCAGCGGCCCGCCGGCGCGGGCGGGCCGGACCCTCAAATACCCCCCGTGCGACCGCGTCACGGCCTCATGGAGCCGCTCACGGCGTGCGGCTGGACCGCAGCCACCCCGCCATTGCCAAGCCGCTGTAGGCCCTCTATTCACGCCAACGAAATCGCCCTACCCCATTCGCGGCCTCGCGGCAACAGTGTTCGGGACAACGGGACGCTAGTCGGGACAACAGGACGCTAGACGGGACAACGGGACGCTAGTCGGGACACGAATGGGACAACGACGGGATACCCTATGCGCCGTCGCGCCGAGCGACTCAGCAGCTCGCGCTCGTCAGACGCAAAAAAGGGCCGCGCCCGGTTCTCCCGCGATTGCTATTGCGAGTTCTACTTCCTCCGGGAGCGGCGGTGCAGCGTACCTAGCGAGCCAGACTCCGTGCGATACTCAGACTAAGCGCGGCAATCGGCGCGTCGGAGCATTGATACGGCGGATGTTTCATATGAACGCGCCCACAAATACCACAATAAGGACCAAGACTAAGATGAGCGGAGTAGATAATTTAAGAGGCGTTGATTATCAAGTAGCCTATTCTCTTTTAATTACCCTGATAGCTCTGAAGGGCGACTTCGGAGACGCGTCCTCATTTAAATTCGAGAGCCTCACCGAAGACGAAGAGGACATGAATGTTTTTTTTGAAGACGGATCCTCCCACTTCATACAAGTAAAAAAGAGGAACGAAGGTTATCACTGGACACCAAGCGAACTGCGCGACATTTTCGAAAAATTTCACAATAAGAATTCAAAAAGCATCTCGGCTTTTTCATTCGTTTCAAATGCAGCAGGGAGCATCGACGTCGTAGAACTCAAAGAGGTGCTATCGGGCGAGAGGGAGTTATCTAAAGAAGCGATCGCCAAGTTTAAGCCCAAGAGCGTATCCGAAGAAAATTTTCTCAAACTCCTTGAGAAGATCAAAATATTCACAAGATTTCTACCCTCCAGCGACGACTCAAATCCAGCCGAGCTAATAGAAAAGCAAATAAAAGAAATATTGCAAAGGCACCCCTTTCAATTCGACGGCGAAGTAAACCCCCTATACCGAAATCTCTGGAAGGTAATTTTCGATCTATCGAAAGATTCAAGCCACATAACAAAAGCAGAATTACGGGAGACGTTCAACACCAATGGACTAACGTTTGCCTCCGAGCCATGGCTTTCAGTGCCCGAAGCCAGCACATATATTGAAAGAAGCGCCAGCAAAAAAACACTCAACAGCCTACTTGAGGACAAGAGTAAGCTGTACGTTATTTACGGCCTAAGCGGTGTAGGCAAAACCTCATTTACTGCTGATCTAACAAAGCACCTGATCAAGCTCGGCAAGCGTGTGTTTTGGTGCTCAATCAACAGGCTAACCACAATAAATGATTTTTCAAAACTTCTAGCAAGTTTCATGTCTTTTCATGGGGAACAACGACATGCGTCCGCGATCCTCGAAGCAGAAAGAGCCAACCTTGCCAAGGCAGTAGCCGCCTCTCTGAACACAAAAGACTCCTACTTTTTTCTCGACGGGATCAACAACCTATCGGAAGAACTAAGGCTGCTACTTGCGGATACCTTTGGGATATTTCTTTCCAAGATCGATAGTGGAAAGGTTATTTTAACCTCAACGGAAATTCCCGCACTTTATTTAGGCTCACACGTCGAACAAGGGCTGGTTATCGAGCACAACCTGCTTGGACTAGCCGCTCCGGAATGCGAGAAACTACTCCGGGAGAACGGTGTCGAGCTTGAAGAAACCGAATTAATGCAGCTTGTGCACACGGTTTCTGGGCATCCACTCTCTATCGCACTCTATTGCCAGCTTTTCTCCGAGAACAATGAAAGCTACCAAGGATTTGAAGAGCTGAGCGCCAAGACCGTCAGCGCAGCTCACGAGCATTTAGTGACAAGGGCAATCGAAAATCTACCGGATGAACAAAGGGGCGCAATACTACGCCTTTCAGTCATCCCATACAGCTTTTCATCAGACTGGATTGATGGATTTATTGCCTCAAGCCATTCTCTCAAATTAATTTTGAGAGAGCTGAGACGGAAGAGTCTGCTTACCTTCGACGGCCTGAATTATACAGTTCATGATCTAATTCGCTCTTCATGTCTAGGCTTGCTCTCCAAAAAAGAAACAGCCCACCACAATCGCGTGATGGCCGAGTTATTGCACACCGATCTCAACAAAGGATTGAAAAACGGCACCCACATACTATACGAAGATGGATTTAAATGGGCTTATCACGTGGAGAACAGCACTGACGCCGATTTGAGCGGAGGGATGCCAGAGCGTCTTTTGACGTTGAAGAACGAAGAATTAGACGCGCTTTGGGCCACAGACCGATACGGCTATCCATTCGACTACGTGACCGCTGATCTTTCTTCCAGCAACGAGAAAATTCAAAGACTATTAAAACTAGGGTTCGCGCAGCCATTCAATGGCAAACAGGACTCAAGCAGAGGACATCGCTCATACGAAGCAGTGGGGTTCGTCAACGATGAATTTGCCCATGTATTTCTCGTCTACCTTTGCATTTCTCGTGGAATATCGAATCACATGGGGTACATAGATACGTTTGAACCAAATTATGCCTGCGACAATCAGGCAGGGGTGATCTGCATATGGGAGCACTGTATTGAATTTATGCCATTACCTCCAATTACTAGGGCAGAGCACGCGAAGCATATCGAATTTTTGCGGGCGCAGTTTGCAGCTGGAGCATACGAAAAAAAGCCGCCTGAGATTCAGAAAATGCTTGCCGAGCAGATCGAAAATGGCATACCCGACGATGCCCCAGAAGAGCCGGACATCGAGATGGAAGCTGCGAAATGCCCGATATTTGGCCATTGTTGCCCTGGGGGTTCCGAGCAAGCGGCAGTGTGCAGAGCCGGCCTAAATGAAGAGGATCCAGATAACGACGTCGACAACTAGCGTCTAATTGGGGTTCGGCGCTTGAACCTTGGTGCCGCCCCCGAACTCACTACTGGACGGCAGCGCGACAAGGAAGCCGGGGCATCGTTGCGCACCGTCCTTCTCTTGCTGCCGCCTGCGCTACGCCACAAACGATCCATGTAGGCTCCGTCGCGCCATTCGTTTGCGCCCCGCAGCTTAATGCCAGATGCGGAACCGCGCGGGTGCGCGGGCGGTACAGACGCCAGCTTACTTAGAGACGGTTTCATAAAGACTGCTGGGCTCGCCGCAGGGTATTCCAGCAGATCAGGCAGCAGCCGAGTTTGAGGAACGCTTCATGAATGTCGGCGCGACGTTCAAAGCGAATACGTAGACGGCGGAAATGATGCAGCCAAGCATGAGTACGTTCGACGACCCAACGGACTTTTCCAAGGCCACTACCGTGCGGCTGACCGCGCCGCGCGATGCTGGTGGGGATGTTGCGCTCGTGAAGGATGCGTCGGTATTTGTCGTGGTCGTAACCACGGTCGGCGTAGACGCGGGCAGGACGGCTCAGAGGCCGTCCACGCACGCCGCCGATCGGCACAATGGCCTCGATCAGCGGAACCAGTTGGGTGACGTCGTTACGATTGGCGCCGGTCAGGATTGCCGCGATCGGCGTTCCGTTGGCGTCGGTGGCGATGTGGTGCTTCGACCCGGGTCGAGCTCGATCGGTGGGGTTCGGGCCAGTTTTTCGCCCGCCCCAACCGCACGAATCGACGATGAGTCGACGACCACACGGGAGAAGTCGATCTTCTCGGCTGCTCGCAGTTTCGCCAGCAGCACCGCGTGCAGTCGATCCCACACACCGGCTTGCTGCCAATCGCGCAGCCTGCGCCAACAACTTACGCCTGAGCCGCATCCCATTTCGGACGGTAAGTCGCGCCAACGAATGCCCGTCTTCAGCACAAAAAGGATGCCCGTCAAAGCCGCACGGTCCGCTACCGGCTTGCGACCGGGGTACTTGAAGCGGCGCGGCTTTGGCGGAGGTAGCAGTGCTTCGATCAGTGCCCACAGTTCGTCATCAATGATTGGCTTACCCATCTCCTTGGCCCGTCTGTCACGACGGCCAAGGTTAACAGGATGCTGAAAAAGTTAACAGCCCCTTGGACTCTTTTTGAAACCGTCTCTAAGTCGGCCCTGAACAATTCGTTTTGCTCAGCGAGGCGTTATGCCGTCGCTAGCGCGACCATCCCGCGATTGAGCAGCGCGGCAAGAATCGGGGCGTAAAAGCGCCGCAGTTTGCTAGCGTCCATTCCCATCGCGCCATCTCGCATCAGCCCGACCCAGCGGCGCAACGGGTTGTCGCCGACGCCCAGGGCACGTGCAATTCCGCGTGACGGTCGCACCGAGCTCGTTACACAGCCGCGCCGCTGCGCGCTTAGCTCAAATTCATCAGTGAACTGTCTTCTTGTTCTGCTCATTTTGTCCTCTCGAATTACAACAGCTTAGCTGATGCATCCGGGAAAACGGGGGCCAGCCCCATTGCCTTCGAGCATTACAACGAACAGCATCCTCATAGCGCATTGAAATATCGCTCGCCACGCGAGTTCCGACGCAGGGCCGAATCATCGACTCAAGTGTAAGGCCGCGTCCGGAGGTACGGGGACAAATCCACCATCGACGATGACACGCTCCCCGGCCATCCGATCCTCGGGAAGCGACCACACCGTATAGCCGATCCCTGCAGAACGACGTGAGGACAGTCGGCACCGACTCATATTGCATATCAGCCTAGCTGTATCGCAATAAATAGGCTCCATTCTGGTGCAGAACGAGCGAATGGATCGGAATTTTCCGCCTTAATTCCACTCCCCATCAAATAGCCGCCAAAAAAATTACTGACCATATCCATTGGCGTTCCTCGATTTCATGACGCCATATACCTTCGGATATCTTCACTCCATCGATTAGATGAATATTATGGCCTTCATGGTTTCGCTGTTATTACCAGATAAGAGCGATAGCGCAAACTCGCCGTGATCAGGCGATTCCCGCCCTTACCCAAATTCAGCAAGCACTAAAAACAAGGTTTCCCCGGCAGATTCCAGAGACGCCAACCGATCACACGTCTACGAGCGAGGTATCTCCATTCGAGTTGTTCCCGCAATAGCGCGGTCGCCGACCGCCCGTCCATTTCACCGAGCTTCATTTCTCGCGATCGTCACCGGAGGCATCCAATGAACCGAGTCCGCAATTCCGGCATCATGCATCCCGCACCTTTCTTCTCCGAATCGGAAGGACTGGAACGCAAGACAAAAATCGACCGATATCTCGACAAAAAAATGGAGGAATGGCGTCAGTCGATTCCCTATGCGTCACACATGAAAGACAAGAATATCAACATGAATTACTATCGCCGCACGTTGATCGAACATGTGTGGCGCATTCGCCTGTCGCGCGCGAGCCAAGCCAAGGCCATCTACAAAATCGCGCAGATTTCGCCGTCGGCTGCCCAGGACTATGCGCACTATCAAGCCGACGAAATGCTGCACGACAGGCTCTACATCCGCGATTGCGAGGCAGCCGGCGTATCGATCGAGGAAATCCTGAACACCGAGCCGTATCTGTCGACCAAGCTCTTCGAAGGCTTTTTCTACTACACCCTCGAGCACGAACACCCGATGGCACCCGTGGTATCGAACTACCTCGTCGAATACACGCAAGCCAAGCTGCAACCGGACATCGTGAGGAATCTTCAGTCGACGCTCGGCCACGATCTGATCAAGGGGCAAGAGGCACATCTCGTCGTCGACACGCGAGACGATCATTCGATGGAGATGTGGAAGATCCTCAACCAGCTCATCCTCAGCGAAGACGATTACGAGGCCGTATTCAAGTACATCGATGACGTTCAGGAGATTCTTGCGATGTTCTTCCGCGAAATCTACGAAGACACCGTGCTGGCGCCGCAGAAGTCCGCAGCCTGACCGCGACCGGGCGGCAGTGCGCGCCCCGGATGCCGGTTCGTCGGCATTGTCCCTTCCGCCTGCCGGTGCGCCGGCAGGCGGATCGCGTACGCGTTTCCAGAACCGATTCCTCGTTACAAGATCCGTGAAATTCAGATCAATTGGAGGAAGTATGTACTTACGTGTCGAACCGATTAAAACATTGGGGCGGGATATGAGGGTTCCCGCCTCGAAACCGGAGACCCAGCGCGCAATCGTCGCCGCCAGTCTCGCCCACGGCACCTCGGTCGTGCACAACGACCTGCGCTGCATCGAAACGGAAACGATGAAGGCCGCTTGCCGCAAGCTCGGCGCAACGATCGACGAAACCCCCGATACGCTGACGATCACGGGCATCGGTGGCCGCTTCAGCACCGACGTTCACGTCATCGACGCAAAAGGCTCCGGCCTCGTGTTTCGAACGATGATGGCGTTAAGCAGCATGCGCGGCATTCCGACGATTCTCACCGGTGACGCAACGCTGCGCCGGCGTGTGATGAAGCCGCTGTTCGACGCCCTTCACGCGCTCGGCGCAAACTTCACCTATCTCGGCGACGACGGCAAAGCACCCGTGATCAACTGGGGCAAGGCGCTTGACGGCTCACATTGCACGCTGGCGGGCGACATCAGCTCACAGTTCGTCACTGCGTTGCTGATGACCACTCCGCTCGGGCAGCGCGGCGTCGACATCCGGATCACGCCGCCCGTCCTGTCCCAGTCGTATATCGACCAGACGCTCGATTTCATGAGACTCGCCGGAATCGACGTGCAAGCCAGCCCGGACTACACCGCATACCGCGTATCACCGGGCGGATACCGGGCCTTCGACACGCATATCAACGCCGACTTCACTTCGCTATCCTACCTTCTGATGGCCTGCGCGCTCTTTCCGGGCGTCTATCGGATCGCCGGCATTCAGGAAAAGACATTGCAAGGAGAAAGACTCTTCGTCGACATCGTCGAGGCGCTCGGCGTCCGTCTGCGCTATGCGTCAGGCCACATGCTCGACGTGGACAGCTCGAATGCCGATCTTGAGGGGAATTTCGAATTCGACGTCAGCAGCGGACCCAACATCATTCCGACGCTCGTCGCACTGAGTCTCTTCGTCAAGGGGAAACTGACCGTGCGGGGCGGCTCGGTCACTCGCTTTCATAAATCGTCGCGCATCGAATCGATGGTGGGAGAAGTCCGCAAACTGGGAGCGGATATCGAGATCATTCGTCACCCTGACGGCCACACGGACGGCTTCGTCACGCGCGGCAGGGATCGCTACGCGGGCGGCGTTTCGCTCAGCAGCAACGGCGACCACCGGAACTTCATGTCGCTGTTCGTCGCCGCCTTGCGCTTCGACAACGCTTGCAGCCTCGACGGATATGCCGACGTGTCGTGCTCGTTTCCGGATTTCATCGACCAATTCCGCAAGCTCGGCGTGGAAAGCCTCGCCGCGGCCCACTACTACGTCGCCGCCGCGGACGACTGAATCGACGTTGTTGGACGGCGCCTCACGCGTCGTCATACTTCCTCCCCACCACCTCGGAGATGCCCGTGGACAATCGATTCAAACTCGACGGCAGCGATACGCATGCGTCGCAAGCCGACAGCCGCGCCCGATCGCAACGCCACGCGATGCCGTCGGAAAGTTCGTGTACGTCTCCCAAGCACCGTTGGCAACCCACCTCGCAGCCGACGCTGGACAGCGAATCCGGCCAGACTCCTCCGAAACTGTCGTCCCGGCAGCAACAAATCCTGACCTACATCATCCAGGGCTACCAGAACAAGGCCATTGCACGTCTGCTCGGCATCGAAATCGTGACCGTGAAGATGCACATCGGCGTGCTGTTCAAGAAGCTGGGTGTCCGGAACCGCACCACGGCGGCCGTGCGCGGCATCGATCTCATCCGGGACAAAATGGGTGAAGAATCGACCAACGTGTACTGAGCGAGCGCGAGGCTTGCGCCGTCTGCGAATCGTACACACCGTCATCCCTATTTCCCCGAACCCTGACAGACTCGTCCGAGTCATCGCCCGGCCTTCCGCCGAAAGGCCGGATCGTCCGAGCCCGGCTTCGACTTCCCATATCGTCGACCACGCGGGGACGAGGCGGCGGCGCGCGGTCCGCCGGGTGCCATCCGACATCGCCCGCCGCGCGCCCCGAACTCGATGCCGCCCCTCGTATGGAATTCACGCAATCCGATAGCGAGCGAGCGCCGCCTGGTCCCATTCGACGCCGCTTCCGGGCGTTTCGCTCGGAAGCGCATTCCCGTCGACGATCCGCATCGGCTCGGCAAGCACGGGATCAGCGTAGTCGTAATACTGCAACCAGTGCGCGGTCGGCGTGACCGCCATCAGGTGCGCGCTGAATTCCTGATAATTGTGCGTACTGACCGACAGTGACGCCGCATCGGCCAACGCCGCGCCGTGCAGCCAGCGCGACACGCCGCCGATCTTCATCAGATCGAACATCAGCAGATCCGATGCGCCGGCGGCAATGCACTTCGCAAGCTCGCTCGTCCCGAAGCAATTCTCGCCCATCTGGATCGGCGTGATCGTTTCGCGCGCAATGCGCGCATGCCCTGCGTAGTCATCCTGTCGGGTCGGCTCCTCGATCCAGCCCAATCCGAACTCGTCGAGCGCGCGGCAACGGCGAATCGCCTCGTCCAGCGTCAATCCCTGGTTGTAGTCGACGCATAGCATCGACTGATCTCCGAGCACGGATTTCACCGCTCGGACGACTTCGAGGTCCTGTTCGAGCGTCACGTAGCCGATCTTGATTTTCATCGCGCGGAAACCGCGCGCCAGCGATTGCTCCGCGAGCCGGCAGCTAGCGTCGACGCCGAGCATGCCGATGCTCGAATAAGCCGGAACGGGCTGTGGCGCGCCGCCGAGCGCACGGACGAGCGGCACGCCGAGCGCGCGGGCGTGCGCATCCCAAAGCGCCATCTCGACGCCGGCCACCGCCATGCTGACGAGCCCGGTATTGCCGACCAGATGGAAATACGACTCGAGCAGATCGCGCGCATCAAGCGGGGCGAGCCGCTTTCCTTCGAGCAGCTCGCCGAACGACGCGATCAGCGTCGACAATGGCTTGAGCACGATCGGCGTGAATACGAACAAATAGGCATGGCCCGTCACCCCCTGCTCGGTATGCAGGTCGATCAACACGAACGGCGCGTCCGCGATCAGGCCGCTCGCCGTGCGGATGGGGTTCGACATCGGCAACCGCACCGCGGTGGCCGTCAACTCGCGAAACGTCAATACAGACGACATGACCCCCCTCCCTCGTCTTGCGCGTCGGCCCCGGCTCGGCGACGAGTCGCCATGCGCCGGGCGCCGCCGCCCGAACCGTCAGAACTGCGCGCATACGACGATGAGCCCGGAGGTGACGAGCGTCAGCCCCCAGCGCTCGAACGCGCCGAGTTTTTCGCGCAGCAGCTTGCGCGACACCAGATAACTGAACAGCACCTCGATCAGCCCGAGCGTGCGCACATCCGCCGCGCCGTGCAACGCGAGCGCGGTCAACTCCCCGATCGTCGCGAGCGCGCCGACCGTTCCGACCGTCAGCGAAAAACGCCAGATCCGAATGATCGTGAGCAACCCCGAGCGATTCGTCAGCACCAGATATCCGCCCAGCAGGACCGACTGGATCAACTGCGCCCACAGCACACCCCATGCGCCGTTCAGCCACGGCGTAATGCCCGGTTGGTGCAGCGCCGCTGCGCGATAGCCGACCGCCATCAGCGCGAACGACGCCCCCGCGCCCAGACCATAGACGGCGGACAGGCCCAGCCGGCCGCCCGCACTCGCAGCCGCCGCGTGCTGCCCAGGTTTCGGACAGGTCAGCAGGATCACGCCGAACATCGCGATCAGCATGCCGAGCATCGAGATCCGGCTCGGCGCTTCATGCAGGACCAGCAGCGAGAACAACGCCACTTGCAACGGTTCGGTCTTCGAGAAAGCCACCGACACGACGAAATTTCGCTGCTTCATCGCCATCAGCAGCAACGCGGTGCCGCCCAGTTGCGCGACCGCGCCGAGCGTCAACCAGCCCGCCCAGGCAGGCGTGACGATGGGTAGCCCGCCCGCCGCCCGCCATAACAGCAGCACCCAGAGCAGCGAAAACGGCAAGCCGTACAAAAAGCGCACCAGCGTCGCCGGCAACGTTCCCGCCTGCTCGGTCAGGCTGCGCTGCGCGGCATTGCGCACGGTGCGCCCGAACGCGGCGCACAGCACGATAGGCACCCACGCCCATTCCCATACGGTCGAGACTTGCAACGGCATCTCCATAGTTATCCGCATGACTCGATCGACGATCGGGTCGTGCAGACAGCCACACCCGCCCGCGTTCCGCATGCTTGCGAACCACGAAATCCGCGTCTTGCGAACGGATTCATTGCGCCCGCTTCCACACCGATATCGGCACATCGCCGTTCGGACGCGCGACGACGCGATAGCTCAATTCGTCGCCGTTCAGTTCATACGTGCGCATTTGCCGTTCGCCCTCCCAGTTCGGAAATGACGCATGCTGAACATGAAAAGCCAGCGAGTGCGCGGCATGGTCGATTTCGATCGTGCCGAAGTGCGTGCTCGATCCCATCACCGCATCCCTGTATTCTGCATTCGTTCCCGAGCGCTTGTCGCCCGAAACGAAGCGCTTGCGTTCCGCCTTGAATATCTGCACCGAATAACGTCCCTCGCGATCGATCATCATGAGGCCGGACGGCGCGGTGCCGTAATCCCTGGCACGCGTGCCGTCCGGATGTTCGACGTCCGCTGCGACAAGGGTCCAGGTGCCGGCAAGCGACGCCGCAGAATCGCCCGCGGCGAATACCGCCGGCGTCGCGAATATCCCTGCGGAAATTGCCAGCGCCATTGCCGATTTAATCAGCGTTCGCCCTTCTGTCATGTTCAAACTCCCGAATCGTCATCCAGTCAATCAAAAATCATGTTTCATTCGCACAAAACCGGCTTCCGTTTTTAGACGCAACCATCGCCTTGATGATAGCCAAACGGTTCAGGAAGAAATGCGATAATTCTGCATCGACGCTGCGGGAAAACTGAATCATGTCTCCACCGAATCTCGATATGGATGTGATGCGAACGCTGCTGGCCGCTCATCAATTGGGCAGCCTGAATCGCGCGGCGGAGCGCGTCGGCCGATCCCAATCCGCAATCAGTCAGCAAATCCGCAAGCTCGAGGAACAAGTCGGCCTGCCGCTGTTTCGCCGCCAAGGGCGCGGACTCGTGCTGACCGACGCGGGCGACGTGATCCTCTCCTATGCGAAACGCATTCTCGACCTCAACGACGAAGCCATACGCTCGGTGCGCGGCGCCGTGCTCGAAGGCAGCGTACGTTTCGGGCTGCCGGGCGATTTCGCGGAAACCTGGCTGCCCGCCGTCCTCGGCGCATTCAAGAAAACCCATCCCGCCGTGCGCGTCGAAGTTGCGGTCGAACCCAATCGCCTGCTGCTCGAACGTCTCGACAAAGGGGAGCTAGATCTGGTCCTCGCCCTCGATCATCAGACGCGCCCCGACGCCGAGCACGTCGCGCGGCTGCCGATGACCTGGATCGGTCCGGCGAACGTCGAACCCCTCTCGAGCTCCGACGGCCCGCTGGACCTCGCGCTCTACAATCCGCCCTGCCTGTTCCGCCGCATAGGCGTGCAGGCGCTCGACGACGCGAACGTCTCGTGGCGGCTTGCCTACACCACCGCGAGCCTGAACAGCCTGTGGGCGGGCGTCGCCGCGGGCCTCGGCATCACGCTGCGCACGGCCGCGGGCATTCCGTCCGCGCTGCGGCGGCTCGGTACGCAGGACGGCCTCCCGGAACTGCCTTCGGTCGACCTTTGCCTGCATGGTGCCCACCGGAAGCTGTCGCCCGCGCTCGATCAGCTCAAGCAGGTCGTGTTGAAAAGCGCTGCCGAGCATCTTGCAGCGTAACGCCCGGCATGGCGACAAGCCGCCGCCATGCCGTCCGCGCGGGCCGCGCCGGTTCCAGGCAGCGCTGTCATGCCGCACCGGCTACCGCTGCCGCGACGGCGGGCATGACCCGCTCGTCGAAGATGTCCGGAATGATGCAGCCGGCGTCGAGTTGATCCACGTCGACGAGGCCTGCCAGCGCGTGCACGGCGGCCAGTTTCATCGCGTCTGTGAAAGCCCGCGCGTGGCTGTCCAGCACGCCGCGGAAGAGCCCCGGATAGGCCAGCCCGCCGTCGATCTGGTTCGGCAGGTCGCTGCGGCCCGTCGCGACGATGGCCGACGTCGTCCGCAGGTCCGCCGGCAGAATTTCCGGCTCTGGATTCGCCAGCGCAAAGACGATCGGATCGCGCGCCATCGAGCCGATATCACCCGCCGTCACCACCCCCGGCCCCGACACGCCGAGAAACACGTCGGCCCCCGCCAGCAGGTCGCGCAACGTGCCGGTCTCGCACGCGTCGTTCGTATGCTCGGCAAACCACGCCTTCGCGATATTGAGATCGGCCCGTTCGCGATGGATCGCGCCGGCGCGGTCGCACGCGATCAGCCGCGCCACCCCGAGCTGCTTGAACAGCTTCGCGCAGCCGGTGCCGGCCGCTCCTGCCCCCACCATCACAACCTTGATTTCATCGATCCGCTTGCCAATTCGCTTCAGCGCATTGAGGAGCGCGGCACCCGCCGAAATCGCGGTCGCGTGCTGATCGTCGTGCAATACCGGAATGCCGAGCATCGACTCGAGCCGCGCCTCGATCTCGAAGCAGCGCGGCGCCGCGATATCCTCGAGCATCACCGCGCCGAAAGCCGGCGCGATGCGGGCCACGGTATCGACGATCTCGCCGCTGTCACGCGTGTCGACGCAGATCGGCACCGCGTTGATGCCTGCGAAACGGCGGAACACGAGCGACTTGCCCTCCATCACCGGAAGCGCGGCCTGCGGCCCGACGTCGCCGATGCCGGATACGGCCGTGCCGTCGGTCACGATCGCGACGGTGTTCTGGCGAATCGTATAGCGCCGGATCAGTTCCGGGTCGCGATGAATCGCTGCGGCGACTCGGGCGAAACCGGGCGTATAGACACGGGCGAGGTCTTCGCGGGTCTCGATGCCCACTCTGCCCGTCACCTGCAGCTTTCCGCCGAGATGCGCCTGAAACGCCGGATGAGATAGATCGATCATGAGCATGAGCTCTCGACTGGATTTGGACTGGATTGAGAAAAAACGCACCCTCCGGCGGCAAGCCGGCGGGCATCCGCTATTCGCGATAGCTGATCCGGAAACGCGCATCTGATTCGCGCTCGAGCAGTTCGACCGATTGCGCGAGCGTCTGTCTGTCGACTGCCCAGAGCGCGTCCATCACGCAGATCGCTCGATCCGAATCCTCGAGGGTGAGCCCCGGCTTGCCGTGCAGCTCGATCAAGTCGGGCGCGCATCCGGCCGGGTCATAGCCGATCGACTCGATCGTGCGGCCTTTTTCACCGTACTTGCTGACGAATACGGTGGCCCGCTGCTCGGCGGGATCGTCGAGGCGCGCGAGCTGCGACACGCGATCGATGAACGCGTGAAGCACCGCGCGCTCGGCGTCGTCCTTCAACAGCAGCGCCCGCAGCCACATCTCGAGCATCGACACGCCGGTCACGCGCTCGGTGCTGGCGTTGATCAGACTGCCGCCCATGCGCGGGTTGACCTCGATGATTTCCCAGCGCTGCTTCGCCTCCCAGTACTTCATCTCGACGTGATACGCGCCCTCCGTCAGACCGATGCGCGTCAGGCATTCGCAGACGAATCGCGCGCCTTCCAGCAAGGTGTCGCGCGGCAATGAAATCGGCGGCGAAATCGACATGCTTTCGAGCGTCGTTCGCCGCCGCCGTTCGACCCGCGCCTTCTCGTGAATGCAAACGACGCGCGGCTGCCCGGACGCGACGAGCTCGAAGCTGAATTCCGGCCCCTCGACGTATTCCTCCGCGAAGAAGCCGTACTTGCCCATGAAGATGGCCGACAGCTTTCGGTCGCCAAGCATCTGCGCGCGCATTCTCGGCAGATCGTCGAGATCGCGCGCGCTATCCAGAATGAAGCATCCGAACGACGCGGCGCCGCGCACCGGCTTGACGAACCAGCGGCGCGACGGGTCCAGATCGAGCCGCGCCGGGTCGCCGTCGGCGTCGGCGTCAAGCGGAATGCACTCGACAGCGCTCAATCCGGCACGGCGGAGAAAGTCCCGGCAGCGAAACTTGTCGAGCCCGAGCTCCAGCGCCTCGCGCGGCGCATCGCGCGTACCGAGCGCGCGATTCAAATCGGCCATCAGCAAGCGATAGCCCTCGAAAGTCGCGATGGCCGCCAGCAGCCGGTATCCGCGCCGCTCGAACGTCCGGACCGCCTCGTCGATGTCGGCCTGCGCAAGCTCGGCGCGCTCGGCGAGCACCCAGTCGTCGAGCAGCGGCTTGTTGCGATCGAACACATCCTGATCGGGCGGCAGCGAACTGATCGCGACGATCGCGATGTCGCGCGTGGCGAGCAGCGCATTCAGCTCGCGCGTAAACGAATTGCCCTGGTGCATCAACAAGACGATCGCGTCTTTCATTGCGCGGCCTCCCCAACCGGCCGGCGCGCATCGTGCATTTGCTGATACGCGCGCAGCGCATCGACGAGCAGGCCAGCTCCGTCACGGCACGGATCGACGACGGGCAAGCCGGTCTGTTCTTGCAGCCGCCGCACTTCGCTACGGTACGCGTCGTCGCTCAGGCCCGCGCTGTTGACGCTGATCGCCACGACCTTCGCTGGCCGTTCGAAAACCGTCAGCGCCTCGTTCAGACGGATCAGCTCCGGAAGCGGCCGAATCTTCGTATTCCAGACTTTCGTGCGCTCGAGCCCGAGCCGGTGGCAAAAGATCAACGCATGCGGCAAACCGCCATGCAGCAGCGCGAGCGCAATGCCGCTCGCGCCGATGTGATTGAGCGATCCCTGCCCTTCGAGCACGACCCAGTCGTTCCCGACGGCCGCGTCGAGCACCACCCTTTCCGCGGCGCCGGCGACGAAATCGCTCGGAATGCAATCGACGACGATCCCGGTGCCGGAGATCAGCATGCCGGTCTGCCCCGTCGCCGCGAATCCGGTGCGGATACCCCGTCGGTTCGCCTCGCGGGTAATCTCGAGCGCCGTGGTCTTTTTCCCGATATTCGAATCGCTGCCGCACGTGTGCGCAACGAAACAGTTCAGCTCGAGCACGCGCGCCTTGTTGAGCTCGAGCGGAACCGGCTCCTTCGTCTCCCAGATCACGATACCGGCCTCGTCCGCGGCTTTTGCGAGATCGGGATCGGTACGCAGTCTGAAATGGATGCTGTTGATCACATGCAGGCCGCGCTGCATCGCGATGCGAATCGGCTCCTTCCAGCCCGGCGGCAATTGCGCGGAATGCAGCCCCTTGCCGATGAACAGCACCTCCGGATCGAATTCCAGCGCGCGCTCGATGTCCGCCACGATCGGGATGTCGCCGCCGTAGCCGATCACCTCCTCCACGCGCTTGCCGGCCTGGGTGCTATCGATCACGGCGAGGCAGCGGTCGGGCCGGTAGCGAAGATACGACGCCGCGACCTTGCTCGTGAACAATCCGAAGCAACCTTCGGCAAAAACCACGCACTTCTTCGCGAGCAGTTCGGCATGAGATAAGGTTTGCATCCAGAGCCTCCATTGAACGGTCAAACGGAAAAGCGCTTTACGCGGGGACAGTTTCCAGCACGTATTGCGCCCTGATCGCGCTCATCGAAGCGAGCACCTGCGCTTCGCTGTCGCCTTCGACGAGAAAACGCCCGCCCTGCAGGTGCGTATAGCCGCCGCCGGTGTCGGCCAGCATCTCGCCCGCGGCGGGAACCAGCTCGCGATAGAGTCCCGGCACGCGTCCGATCAGGGAGGGTGCCGCGATCACCTTGCGCGGCAGCGGGCCCGGGCGCGGAATCGTCAGCCAGCCGCCGCTCGTGGCCGCCGGCCGCAGCGGCTGTATCGGGCGACCGAGCACGACGTCGACCCACATCCGGAACAGATTGACGCCGAAAACGCGATGCAGGACGTACGGCACGTCGGCGCCCGGCACGCGCGCACCGATTTCGAGAAAGGTGAGTTCGCCGTTGCGGTCGAACAACTCGAGATGGAATGCCGAACTGCGCAATCCGAGCGCCTGCAGACAGGCGGCCGCAAACGAGCGGCACGCGGCCGTCGCGGGCGATTCGGTCTGCACGACCGAGCCGAGCGGCGCGCCGGATTCGAAATCGAGGCAAGACGAGACATACCGGCTGACCGACGCGAACACGCTCCGCCCGGCGGCATCGACCACGCCGTCCACGTGGAGAATGTCGCCGTCGATATACTCCTCGATCTCGAACCCGCGAAGATCGCTCGTTTCGACGACGCGGCGCCACGCATCAGCGGACGCCACTTTCAGCACGCCTTTGCTCGACGCGCCGCGCACCGGTTTCAGAATCAGCGGAAATCCCAGTTCGAGCGCGCGCGCATCGACGTCGTCCGCTCCGTCACATGCGAACCACGCCGGCACGCGAATGCCCGCCGCCCGCAGCAACCGCTTCATCTCGGTCTTGTCGCGAAACCGGTCGACGTCGTCGGGCCAATGCCCCGGAATGCCGAAATGCGCCCTGACGACTGCCGCCGAATCGAGCAAATATTCCGAAAACGCCAGCACGTGCGTAATCGGCCCGTGGATGTCGATCACGCTCGCCACCCGCTCGAGCAACGCGCCGATATCGTCGAAATCGGCGACGGCATGCACGCGGCTGGGATCGGCCGTAGCCGGCACGCCGCGACGGCCCTCATCGTCGCACAGATAGCTGACATCGCAATGCGGCGCAACGATGTCGTCGTAGCAGCAGAGTTCATGATCCCACTGACGATCGTTCCGATACTGCGGCCAGCGGTTCATCACCAGGACATGCGGATTCATCGCGCCCTCGTCACTTTTGCGCTGCGGCCTGCACGTGCGTCGCGTATCCGCTCGAGCGAGTGTGCAGTTCGTCGGCGAGCAAGTGCTCGCCTTGCTGAAGCGCATAGAGCGAGTTGAAGGCCTTCTCCGTGATCGGCAGCGGGTATTCCCCGGCCTCGCTCAGCGCGACCGGACGGCGCTGCCCGCGCAGCAGATAGGTTCCCGGCTCGTTGTGCGCGGCATGCGGCCCGTAGTAGATCGGCAGCGCGTCGGCGGCGCGGTACGCGGGAATGAAGCAGCGGCGATAGTGTTCCGAGCGATTCGAGTCGGAACGATGCAAAGCCTTGCAATGCAGGAAGACCACCGTGCCAGCGCCGCCGGAGGCCGTCATCTCCGTACACCCCGCCGGCAGATTCGCGAGGGCGACCTTGCCGCGAAAATAGCCGTGCTCCGTATGATCGTAGATCGACGCGCGATGCGAGCCGGCCAACACGCGCAGGCATGCATTGTCCTCGCCGGCGTCGTCGAGGTAGACGAGACACGCGACCAGTTTCGGGTTCGTATGCGGATAATAGGAAAAATCCTGGTGCCACTCGACAGGTGAACCAACGCGCGGCCCCTTCATGTTGAGCTTGCTGTGGTGAAAGACGATATCCGGCCCGATCAGCGATTCGAGCCGATCGACGATGCGCGGGTCCTCTTGTATCGCACGAAAGGCGGCGTGGCGCTTCGACGGTTCCCAGATGCGCCGGATGATCGACGGATCATCCGGCTCCAGTTCCGCGACTTCGCGCAAGTCGTTGGCAGCGCCAATGATCTCGGCGATCGCCGCATGCATCGACGCGAGTGCTTCGGCGTCCAGCAAATCGCGGACGACGAGAAAACCGTTCTCGTCGAACGCGGCCACTTCTTCATCGGAAAGGTGAAATGACATGTCGCGCCCTCGCTGAGTAATCGAATCTGACTGTTTGTCCGTCTCGCTGCTTGCCTGCTGAAACCCATCGTATCGCCGCGCCCACCGCGCCGACAGCTAGACGAAGGTATAGCGCGCCCGCCGGCACGCAAGCGGGCGGCGGAGAACCGCGTGCAGTCACACGCGCCAAAGACCGCCGAGTCGAGCCGTGGCTTCGCACTCGTCACCCGTCTCTACGAATCGAATCGTGATGAAGCGCCGACGCGCGATGCGCGGTGAACGTCGAGAAAAACAGAGAGGTGAGCCGTCGATGCGCGGGCCCTCAGCCGCGCAAGCGCTGCGGGCCGATAGGCCGATTCGCGGCACACGCGCGAGGCGATGGAGGATCACCCGTGCATGTAAGGTGGCAAGATGCCCGCTTCTTCGAGACGATTGGCGAAACGGCGAAAGCTTGCGCGGGACACTGCGCGCTATATCGCCGAGCCCGTCTCCCACCCGTTTTCGGACCGTAACCGACGAGCGACCGGAGCGCGGAGCTTGGGCGAGCGCCCCGTCACGCGCCGAATCAGAATTCGTCGCGCCGGGCTTTCAACCCACCCACTCCCCCAAAATCAAAGCCCCTGGAATCGACCGATTACCAGGGGCTTCATCTTCACTACTTAGCCAGCCACTTGGCGCAGCTTCTCCGCGCACAAGTCACCACCACCTGGCCGGCATCCATCGAAGCGCCCGCCTGCCGTCATCACTGCCAGCATTCGCGCGATCCGAACCGAACAAGAAGCCCACGCCCGCCACGAGCCCGAACCCCTTGCCAAGCCGGAATCCCGGTCCCCGTACCGGATTCTCGGCTTGCAATGCCGCCCCCCCTCGCCTTCGACCTCGCCCGCAAGTCGCCGCAGGCAAGACGGCAGCGCGCCGCCGCCTCTCTCCAATCGAAGACGAAAGACCTTGCGCGCCGTCGCCGATCGTCGCCCGAAGCGAGCCCGCCGGCGGCGCGCGCACCCCGCGTCAGTTGACCTGCAATTGCCCGCCGCGCCCGAGCCCGCCCTTCACGTCCTGCGCCTTGCAATTGCGCACCGCGACGACGAACTTGTTCCATGCGTCGATGAGAACGCGACCACGGTCGCCTTGCCTTCCGGCGTCGTCGAACTCCCCTCGGCCGCCGCGATCCGCACCGCCGAGCGGATGTCGAACAGCGTCAGCATGACGACCGACGCTTTCGTCTTCACACCGCCCGCAAGCATCGACACCGCGCTGTCGCCGGTCAGCCCGCCGATCATGCTGCCGATGCCGCCGACCGGCGAATCGTCGATCACGATCTGCGGGTCCATGCAGTAATCGGCCGCGACGCGCTGCCCCTTGTGCTGCTTCGAGCCCGCGCGGTATTCGCCGGAATTGCGCTGCAAGCCGGTGATCCGCATCAGGCGCGCGTCGCGCTTCGGATTGCCGATCGACGTGATGACGAAGCGGCTCGACCGCTGCACGGCGAGGCGCAGCAGCGGATCGATGCTCGTCACCTTCGTCGCGCTGCCGAACGGCCCCCACCAGTCCGCATTGCGCCCGCCGTCTTGAGAATGAGTGGGGGGAAAAGATGGTCTTCATGTCGTTATCGATGTCGCTGGTCTTTGTTTTCGGCTTGCGCGTTCGTGCGAACCCTGTTAAGCCACCTCGGCAAAGCGCGCGATGAGTTGGTCTCCTGCGATCGCCCCGTTGACGCCGGCACACGGTCAATACCAGGACCAGTCCGTCTGTCGCCAGACGCCGAGGTACGGATAGCCCGAATACCAGTAGCCGTATAGACGTCACGCCATTGCGTGCGTCACTTGCAATCCTCTTCGTCCGCGCGCGTGCGCGCCCATCTCTTCGAGGCCGAACAGATAGAAGACGCCGAGCGCCTGGTAGCTGTCCTGCCGAACGCCGTCGCCGCGGAAGTAGCGCAGGCTCAGGTCGTAAGCCGCCTTCGGCTCGGTTTTCGCGCGCTCCTTCAGCGCCGCGATCCGCGGGTCCTCCTGCTCGGCATCGTCCTTTTTCGACTCATAGGACATCTGATTTTTAAGGCCGATCGAAGCAGCCGTGATCGTCGCATATCCGTGCCATGTCGCTCGCGGACGGATTCTGCGCATACGCGGCCAGCCACAACAGCAGCGACGACGCGAACAAACGGCAGCGCATTTGGGCGTGACCTCGAGTCTTTTTTGAGCTGCAAATTGAAATCGCTCGAACCCGCACCAAGCCATACCGCCCGACGCAGCGGATGCGACGCCGCCATCATCGGACGCTATTGCACAAGACCTCTCTCAGGTTCCCCTTGTCTAGTCGTTCGGCCCGACGCACCCGTTTTTTCTTTCGCGTCGGAAGCCGACATCGCCATGTATCGCCATGTATCGCCCGTCATCGGACATGACGCATCGAACAATGGTGACGCAGAACGTCATAATAATGCAGAAAATTGGCATGTCAAGCCAATTCAAACGAAACAAATTTGCATATCACGTCACTTTTGTTATTCTTCCACCAAAATCCACCGAGGAGCGCACCGAAATGACCCATCCCGATTCGGCCAACGCCGACTTGATCACCGCCACCAAAGTCCGCGATCTCCTCACTCGGACGGGCATTGCGCCGCGCAGTCACAACACGACGATCGCCAACATCCTCGGCCTGAGTTTTTCCGTCGTCACGCGCAAGATGAAAGGGCAGATTCCGTGGAATCTGTCGCAGCTTCAGGACATCGCGTCGTACTTCGGCGTGCCGCCCGCGATCCTGCTCGACGACAAGGGCGCCTCGCCGAATCCGGCCGTCGACATGCACGACGCGACGCTCGTCATCGAGACGCGGCGCTTCCGGTGTCGCGCGGCGATCGCGACGAGGACAAGCAGCCAGGCCGATTCGGATTTCGTCGCGCTCCAGTGGCAGGACAGTTGGGTCGTCTACGAAAGGAAGCACGCGCCCGAAGGCCGCGCTTATCCGGTCGACGTGATCGAGCTGCGCTCGAGCGAAAGCAGCGCGTACGAAGTGCGGATCGCGGTCGTCGACGACTCGCCCGACGTCGCCGAAACGATCTGCGAGTACTTCGCCGAAAAGGGCGTCGCCGCGATCGCGTATTACGACAGCGCTTCGTTTCGCCAGGCGCTGGCAGTCGAGGACTTCGACGGATACATTCTCGACTGGATGCTCGGCGCGGAAACCGCCGCGCATCTCGTGCGCGGCATCCGCGCGAGCGAAAATGCCGATGCGCCGATCTTTCTGCTGACCGGAAAGATCTCGACCGGCGAGGCGAGCGAAGACGAGATCGCGGAAATCGTGTCGAGCTTCAATGCCCGCTGCGAGGAGAAGCCGGTCAGGCTGCCGATCCTGTTCGCCGAGGTCGCGCGCGCGCTGAAGATTGCGTATCCGCCCAACGCGCAGGCGAGTTGAACCACCACTTTGCGAGGAGAAACCATGCGGATTTCGACGAACTGGATAAAGAGCCTCGCGCTGGCGCTGCTGCTTGGCGTCGCGCTCTCGTCTCACGCTGCCCCGTTCAAGTTCACCGTCGACGGCAACATCAAGCACGCCAATCAGACGGGACGCCGTGCGTATGTCTTTTCCGAAGCGGCGCTGCTGGCGCTGCCGCAGCATTCGATCACGACGTCCACGAGCTGGACGCCGAAGGCGACGTTCACCGGCCCGCGCCTGAGCGACATCCTGAAGACCGTCGGCGCGACCGGCACGCAAATCGAGTTCCATTGCATCGACGAATACACGTTCACGATTCCCGCCTCCGACGCCGACAAATACGGCGTGATCCTCGCGCGGACGATGAACGGCAAGGTGCTCGACAACAATAACTACGGGCCGCTGTGGATCATGTATCCGCGCGACCAGTTCCCCGATGAGCTGAAGACGCCGATCAGCGAAGCGAAGTTCGCATGGCAGATCATCGGACTCACGGTGAAATGAGCCAGGTCAAATGGCGAAACGAAAAAATCATCGTCACCCTGGGATCCTTGTGGATTCTGGGCTTCGCCGCGTGGGCGTTCCTGCTGTACGACCTGCTCGGAACGTCCGTCAAGGAAGGCATTCTGGAAGGCCCGCGCGAAGGCGTGTTCTGGACCGCCGCGCAATACCGGAACTCGTTCAGCCGGTTCGACCGGCAACTGATTCTCTATGCGGCCCGCCAGGATCGCGACTTCGACAACGTGCTGCTTCAGTTCGACAGCCTCGAGGCGTCGTTCGGCTTCCTCGAGCGGCCGTCCGAAGTCTCCGCGTACTGGCTGAGCATCCCGAAGGCCCGTGACGACATCGCCGGGTTGTCCCGCTTCATGGCGAGCCTGCGTCGCGACGTTCCGGCGCTGCGCGAGCGCCCCGACGAGGCGAAGCGCGTGCAGGAAGACCTCGCCCGGCACTGGCCCAAGGTGAACGCGCTCGCGAATTATTTTCGCGCGATCGAAATGGAGCAGCGCGACTTCACGTTTCATCAATTGAAGGAGAAGCGCCGCGCGATCGTCATGCTGGGCGGCGTGCTCGGCGTCATTCTCGGCGCGCTGTTCCTGCTGCTGTTCTACACGATACGCACGCGCGGCAGTCTGCTCGAGCAGCAGCAGGCGGCGCTCGACGCGGAACGCAAGGCGTCCGATCGCGCATTCGAGATGATCGCCGCGAAGAACGCGTTCCTCGGCATGGTCAGCCACGAACTGCGCACGCCGTTGCAGGCGATCTGCGGTTCGATCGAAGTGTTGCTCGCACGGCCCCAGTCCGACGCGAACATGAAGACGATCAAGCGCCTGCAGAACTCGGCCGCATCGCTCGAAGCGCAGGTGAAGGACCTGACCGACTACATCAAGCTCCGGTCGACGAATCGGTCGGTTCAGTCGGAGACCGTCGAGGTCGCGCCGCTGCTCGCCGACGTCGTCGATCCGCTGCGCGGCAGGATCCGCGACAAGCACCTGGGTGCGTCGCTGCGCGTCGAGCCGCCCGGGCTCGTCGTGAAGTCGGACCGCAAGCTGATCCAGCAGATCGTGTCCAACCTCGTCGAAAACTCGATCAAATACACGCACAGCGGAACGATCGCGATCTCCGCGGAGCTGGCCGGCACGCCCGCCAGTCGAACGATGAAAATCACGGTGCGCGACACCGGCGTCGGCATCGCGAAAAATCTGCTGTCGAAGATCTTCGAGCCGTTCTTTCGCGTGAACGATCCGGGCGTGCGTCATGTCGACGGCATCGGGATGGGGCTCGCGGTCGTCCAGGAGCTCGTCGTCGCGCTGCGCGGGCATGTCGACGTTCGCAGCGCCGTCGGCGAGGGCAGCGAATTCGTCGTCACGCTGCCGGTCGAGCTGCCCGGCAGCGCAGACGCGCCCGATAACGACGCGCAGCCGTCATTGCAGATGCCGCATCGCGATCTGCGCGCGCTCGTCGTCGACGACAACGAGAACGCGCGCGAAACGCTCGGCGCGATGCTGACGGCGCTCGGCATCCAGGTGGATTTGCGCGCCACCGGTAGGGACGGTCTGCGGTGCTTCGGCGAATGCCGGCATGACATCGTCGTGCTGGATCTGGAATTGCCCGACATCAGCGGCTTCGAAGTGGCCGAGCAGATTCGCTGGGCGACGTCGCCCGACGCGGCGGCGAAGACGGCGATACTCGGCGTGAGCGCGTATGAATCGGCGATGCTCGCGGGCGACCACGCGATCTTCGATGCATTCATCCCCAAGCCGATTCATCTGGACACGCTCAGCGGCATCGTGAACCGGCTGCGGCGCTGAAAAGCCGGGCCACCCGCGCCAACGCCCGGCTCCGCCACGCCGCGACGCGCCACTACGCCGCGACCTGCCTGCGCTGCGCCGGCTTCTCGCGCGCCGCGACGCTGCTGCGCCAGTCTTCGCCGCCTTCGAGCGCGGGCGTCGAGTCGAACAGCTCGGCGATCCAGTCGGCGAACACGCGGACCTTCGCGGACAGATGCCGGTTGTCCGGATAGACGATCGAGATCGGCTTCGGCTTCGGATTGAAGCCCGGCAGCACCTCCAGCAGCGTGCCGTCGAGCAGGTGCGGCAGCACCATGAAGAGCGTCGGCTGGATCATCCCGAAGCCTTCGACGCCGCAGGTCACGTAGGCATCCGAATCGTTGACCGTCACGGCGCCGTTCATCCTGACCTCGACCGGCCTGCCGTCGATCACGAACACCCACGGCACCGGCCGCGAACCGTGGCTCGCGCGGAAATTCACCGCATGATGCGCGGCCAACTCCGCGATCTCCACGGGCTCGCCGAAGCGCTTCAGGTAGTCGGGCGACGCGCAGGTGACGCGCTTGAGCATCCCGATGCGCCGCGCGACCATCGACGAATCCTCGAGCGGCCCGACGCGGATCATGCAGTCGATCCCCTCTTCGACCGGATCGACGGGGCGGTCGGACAGCCCCAGATCGAGCACGATGTCCGGGTAGCGCTGGCGGAAGATCGGCAGCGCGGGAATCACGAGCCGCCGGCCGAGCGAGCTCGGCATGTGCACGCGCAGCGCGCCGCTCGGCTTGCGGTTGCCGACCTGAAAGCTCGCGTCCGTCTCCGCGATCTCGGTGATGATCTTGATGCAATGCTCGTAATACGCGGCGCCTTCCGGCGTCAGCGACAGCCGGCGCGTCGTCCGATGCATCAGGCGCACGCCGAGCAGCGCCTCGAGATTCTGGATGATCGTCGTCACCGACGCGCGCGGCATCCCGAGCGTCTCCGCGGCCCGCGTGAAGCTGTTCGCATCGACCACGCGGGTGAAGACCTCCATTGCCTGAATGCGGTCCATGCCCTTCCCCTTCGAATCGCCAACAAAACAGAATAGAGCACGCGGCGGCCCGGATTCAAGCCGCTTCGCGACTATTCGCTTTCGCCGAATAGTCGAACGTTTCGCACGCCGCGCGTTCGCAACGCACGCGCCGGCTCAGGCGTCGGCGTCGACATCGGCGATGCCGCGGGCGCGCGCCCGCCCGATCGTTCGCATCTTGAATCAACGCACGAAGCGTAACGTGTGCTCGGCCGGCCCCGGCAGCAGCGGCAGCGGCTCGCCCTTCACCCATGCGTCGTGCCCCGCGAGGAAGAACGGGCTGAGCGGATGCCCGCTCTGTCCGCCCGGCATGTTGAAGAGGCCGCGCTCCTCGTGCCCCGGCGACACGACGATCCGCTCCGATTGCCCGAACTTCGGCGCGGCGACGCGCGGCATGTTCGCGTCGCCCGGCACCGGATCGGCGGGCGCGGACAGCCAGCGTCCGACGAGCGGCACGCTGCGCGCGAACGGATGCGCGATCCGCAGCGTGTTGCGCTCGCCCCAGGTTGCGTCGGCGAGCGGCGCGCCCTTCGCGGTCAGCGCCGCGATCGTCCGGTCGATCGCGGCGAGCTGCACGTCGCGCCAGCTCGCCGCGTCCGCGGGCAGCCACGCGGCCGGCTGCTCGTCGAGCAGCCGCGCGATCACGGCAGGCCAGCGCGGATTCGCCAACGCGTAATCGGCGTCGCGCTGCTGCTGCTTCAGGCGCGCGTCGAGGCCGCCGAACAGCACGTCGTAGAGCCGATATAGATAGCCGCGCGCGAGCGTGTAGCCGACCGAGTCGACGCTCGCCCGCCCCGTCCAGCCGCTCGCGAGCAGCCGGCGGAATTCCGCGCGCGCCGGATGGCCGGCGAGCGCCGCTTCGTCGAGCACGCGCAGCGCCCGATCGCGCCAGGGCGACATGAAAAGCGCGCGATCGTCGAGATCGAGCCGGTACGCAGCACGCTCGCCGGTGCGCCCGAGCGCCGTCAGGCCGTCGCGCAACTGGCTCGCGCGCGCGCCGAGATCCGCGCCGCCGTCGCCGATCAGCCGGTATGCGTCGCCCGCGAGCTGCCGGTTGTTCGCGGTCCACAACTGGCCGGCCGCCGGATCGACGATGCGTGGATGCGCGTCGGGCGGCAATACCGTCCGCCACGACGGCGCGCCGCCGTTGCCGGACGCGTCGGCTCCGCCCCGCCCTCGCCCCTGCCCCCGGCGATCGGGCAGCGCGCCCGCGACCGTCCAGCCGATGCGCCCCGCGCTGTCGCCGATCACGATGTTCTGCGCGGGCAGGCCCGCCGCGGCGGCGACGCCGATCGCGTCCTCGACGCCCGCCGCATCGATCATTTTCGCGAAGGCGAGATTCGCCGCGCCGCTCGCCTGCGCGATCCAGTGCGCCGCGTAGGCCTTGCCGCCGATGTCGCGCACGGGGCCCGCCGTCGTGTCGAGCACGGTCAGCGCGACGGGCGCCGCGCCGTGCACGCGTATCGTCTCGACGGTCTCGCGCGCGGTCTGCCATGCGCCGCCGAGCCTGAAGCGATTCGGATCGCGAACGTCGCGCTCGAGCGGCAGCAGTTCGAGGCAGTCCGCATAGCCGTTCGTGAAGCCCCAAGCGATGCGCCCGTTGCTGCCGACGACGACGGCGGGCAAGCCGGGCAGCGTCACGCCGACGACGCGCATGGCCGCCCCCGCGCCGCCGCCCAGCTTGAACATCGCGCGGTACCAGATGTTCGGCAAGCCGAGCGACAGATGCATGTCGTCGCCGACGATCGCTGCGCCGCTCGCCGTGCGGCCGCCCGCGATCACCCAGTTGTTGCTGCCGACCGACGTTTGCGCGTCGACCGACACGCTGCTGATCGACGCCGCCGGCCGCGCGTCGCGCAGCCAGGCCGGCGCGGTCGCGCTCACCGGCGCGCCCGGCGCGGCGATGCCCGGCGCATCAAGCGGCGCGTCGAGCGGCGCATCGAAGCGGCTCGACGCCGGCAGCAGAAACGCGAGCTGCCCGGGCGTCGAATGCGCTTGCAGCCAATGTCGCGCGAACGCGCGCGACGCGAGCTTGCCCTGCAGGTCGAAGTACATCGCCCAGATCACGAGCAGCGAATCCTCGGGCCGCCATCGCTGTGGCTGCATGCGCAGCAGCGCGTATTCGAACGGCCGCGCGCGCAGCGCGGCGAGCCCGTCGTTCACGCCCTGCGTGTAGCGTTGCAGCAGGCGCAGATCGTCGGGCGGCAAATGCGCGACGGCGGCGGCCGCAAGCGCGCGGAAGCGGTACAGGCGATGGTCGCGATCGACGTCGAGCGCGATCGGCCCGAACAGCTCCGACAGCTCGCCCGCACCGCTTCGGCGCAGCATGTCCATCTGGAAGAAGCGGTCCTGCGCATGCAGGTAGCCGATTCCGTAAGCGGCGTCGAACCGGTCGCGCGCGGCGATCGTCGGCACGCCGAGCGCGTCGCGCTCGGCCGTCATCGACGCGCCGAGCATGGGCGCGCGAACGTCGCCGTCGAGCTGCGGCAGGCTCGCGCGCAGGTAAGCGGCAGCGCCCGCGATCGCAAGCAGCAGACAGAGCAGGATCAGGCCCGACAGGATCTTCAGGCGGCGCTGCATGCGGTTCCGGGTCGAAGCCATGATTTGCGCGAGTCCGTAGGTTGCGCCGGCGCGCCGGCAGGTTGGGCGGCCTTCGCCGCTCGTCGATATCGGTCGTCTCGAACCGCTCGATCGCGTCGCGTGCCGTCCGCGCGACCTGCCCCCGAATATTCTGCAGCGGCGGCGCTTCCGTCAAGGCGTCGCGTGCGTTCGCCGCCCGCTTCCGCCCGCCGCGAATATCGGCATTCGACGTTCGCGACCGGTTTCGCATTCGCGCGCCAATCGGACGATAGATAATCAATCGCCGTCTCCGAATGTTCCAATTCGATGACCGCCGCCGGCGCGCTTCGATACCGGCGGAATAACGGTTGCGATAATTCGTGATTGCGCAGACAATCTGCCGGACATGAATCCGGGCCGGACAGCGTCGCCTCCACGATTGCCGCGACGACTGTTTTCAGACATTAAAAATACCTTTCACATCATGCGGCTGCACGATTACGCGGAATGTTCATCCTCGTCGCCCGCCAATCCTGGTTTGATGAAGCGCGTGAAACGCATGCCGATTCGAGCGCGAGGCGGCAATGATGCAGCCATTTGGCGCGTATCCCGGCGATGACGGCAAGGTTTTCCCGTTCGCTGCGCCGCGATGCGCCGATGCGATGCGCGCCGACCGGCCTCACCCGGACCGCCTCTTGCCGATGAACGACCTCCTTCCCTACTACGAACGCGAAATCGCGCTGCTGCGGCACTCGGTGCGCGAATTCGCGATCCGCCATCCGAAGATCGCGACGCGCTTCGGCATCGCCGACGGCCAGACCGACGACATGCACGTCGAGCGCATGCTCCAGTCATTCGCGCTCCTCGGCGCGCAGATCGGCGAGGCGCTCGACGACGAGTATCCGGAGTTCACCGAAGCGCTCGTCGAAACCGTGTGCCCCGACTATCTGCGCCCGTTTCCCGCGTGCTCGATCGCGCAGTTCGACGCGGCTTCGCTGTTCAGCCAGTTGACGGAGGGCGTGACGATCGAGCGCGGCACCACGCTCGAGAGCCGCATCGGCGCGAACCGGTTCCGCACCGCCTACGACGTGGCGCTCGCGCCCGTGTCGATCGTCGACGCGCGCTTTCGTCCGGCGTCGGCCGCGCCGTCCGCCGCGCAAATGCCGCCGTCGTCGGCAGGCATCGTGTCGATCACGTTCGATGCGCTGACCGCGCAGCCGGTGCTCACGGCGCTGCGCGCGCGCAGCCTGCGCGTGCACCTGCACGGCGACGCGCCGCTCGTCGCCGCGCTCGCCGACACGCTCGCGATGCGCACGCCGGCCGCGTTCATCGAGCTCGACGGCGACGGGCGCTGGAAGCCGCTATCGAAGGTGCCGCTCGCGCCCGTCGGATTCGCCGACGAGGACGCGCTGCTCGATCCCGGGTGCAGCGCGTCGCCGTTCCGGCTGCTGATGGAATATTTCGCATTCCCGGCGAAATTCGATTTCGTCGACATCGACGTCGCGCGCATCGCACGCGCGGCGGGGCCGTGCCGGCGCCTGTCGCTGCACTTGCCCGTCGTCGACGTCGCGCCGGATTCGCAGCACGCGCGCGCGCTCGACACGCTCGCCGCGTCGAACCTGCGCCTGTTCTGTACGCCGATCGTCAATCTGTTCAGCCAGGACGCGATGCCGATTTCGCTGCGCGACGCCGCGACCGCGTACCCCGTCACGCCGCAGGCGCTGAAATCGAACGGCATCGAGGTGCGCTCGATCGACGCGGTGCGCATCGCGCGCGAAGGCGAGCAAGGCGCGAGCGTCGACGTGACGCCGTACCGCTCGCTGCTGCACGGGCAGCGCGGCCGCAAGGAGCCTGTCCATTGGGTCGCGGCGCGCGACCGCTTCGCGCACGGCGCGCAGCCGGCGGCGCCCGCGGCGCTTGCGCTCGTCGACGCCGACGGCGCGCCCGTCAGGCCGCGCGCCGATCAGTTGAACGTCGAGCTGACCTGCACGAACGGCGACTATCCGCAGACGCTGCCGATCGGCGACGCCGAAGGCGATCTGCTCAACGAGAAGGACAATCTGCCGGGCCGGATCGCGCTCCTGCGCCGGCCGACGCCGGCCCGCCGGTTTGCGCGCGACCACGGCGCGCTGTGGCGCATGATCGCGGCGATGACGCCGCACGCGCTGCTGCTGCAACCGTCGGGGCTCGGCGCGCTGAAAGCGCTGCTCGTCCAGTACGCGACGCGCTCGTCGGGCGCGGTGCCGCAAATCGACGCGATCGCGAATCTCGATCACAAGGCCGCCGTGCGCTGGATGGCCGTGAAACCGATGCCGACGTTCGTGCGCGGCATCGAAATCGCGCTGACGCTGAACGAGGCCGCCTTCGTCACGAGCAGCCTGAAGGCGTTCGTCGACGTGATGGACAGCTTCTTCGCGCTGCATGCGCCGCCGAACGGTTTCATCCAGCTCGTCGTGTATTCGCGCGACACGGGCCGCGAGCTGCATCGATGCGAGCCGCGCAGCGCGATCGCGCAGCTCGTGTAGCGGCACGTCGTCGCCCGCGCGGCCCGGTCAAGCCGTCACGGCCGTCACACGCGCGCAAACGGCGCCACATCGCGTCCGTTCGCCCGGATCGCGCGCGACGCCCCATTTCCGGGCGCAGCGGCCCTTCAAGCCGCAAGCCGCGCGAAAGCGGAAACGTTGCCAGCGACTGTGGTTTTTCAGAGTCAACCCGTACAGTGACTTGCGCGATTCGGTACTAAACTTATCGAAATGGCCGCGGCACGTGCCGCGGCCCGCCGGGAGACGCCGCCATGAATCGGCCGCTGATTCGGATTGCGCTTCGCCCGACCGGAACGCTGTCGTTCTGGAAGGGATTCAAATGGTCAGTGATCGTGATCGTCGCGATCGCGCTTGCGATCGTCGCACGCCTGGTCCAGATCGAAATCGAAACCTCCCGGCTGCAGGCGCGCTTCTTGTCTGAACTGACGCGCGACGTCGGCTATAGCGTCGACGAAGGCGCGAGCAACCGCATCCGCTTCCCCGACAACGGCCCGTACGACCTGCGCCTCGGCTACGCGCTGCTGCCGTCGTTCCAGGCGCGGCTGCTGTCGCGCGGCTTCGTCGTCGCGGCGCAGGCGCGCGCGTCCGACCGGATGCTGTCGCTCGCCGACGAGCGCCTGTTCCTGCCATACGACGAAAAGGATCAGGCCGGCCTGTCGATCGTCGACTCGACGGGCTCGCCGCTCTTCGACGTCACCTATCCGCACCGCGTGTACGGCGACTTCGAGACGATCCCGCCGCTCGTCGTGCAGTCGCTTCTCTTCATCGAGGATCGCTACCTGCTCGACCCGAGCCAGCCGAACCGCAATCCGGCGATCGACTGGGGGCGCTTCAGCCGCGCGCTCGCCGACCAGGGGCTGCGCTTCGTGGACCGCCATCAGGCGACGCCCGGCGGCAGCACGCTCGCGACGCAGCTCGAGAAATTCCGCCACTCGCCCGACGGCCGCACCGCGACGCCGCCCGAGAAGCTCCGGCAGATCGCGTCGGCTTCGGTGCGCGCGTATCTGAACGGCCCGCAGACGATGGCCGCGCGCCAGGCGATCGTCGTTCACTACCTGAACTCGGTGCCGCTCGCCGCGCGCGCGCGCGTGGGCGAAGTCACGGGCATCGGCGACGGCCTCGCCGCGTGGTACGGGCGCGACTTCCAGGAAGTGAACCGCCTGCTCGCCGCGCCGGCGACGCCCGAGAACGTCGCCGCGCAAGGCACCGCGTTCCGGCAGGTGCTCTCGCTGATGATCGCGCAGCGCGCGCCGTCGTACTTCCTGAATCGCGGCTACCCGACGCTGCAGCGCCTCACCGACAGCTACCTGCGCCTGCTCGCGACGGGCGGCGTGATCACGCCGGCGCTGCGCGACGCGGCGCTTGCCGCGCACATCGAGCGCAGCGCGGCGCCCGCCGCCGCCGACGCCGACGCGCGCTCGTTCGTCGCGCGCAAGGCGGTGACGTCCGCGCGCTCGCACCTGCTCGGCGCGCTCGGCATCGACAACGTCTATCAGCTCGACCGGCTCGACCTGCGCGCGACCGACACGCTGAACAACAAGGTGCAGCAGGCGGTCGCGGCGGGCCTCGCGCGCGCCGCGACGCGCGACGGCGCGCGCGAAGCGGGCCTCTACGGCTTCGAGATGCTGCGCCCGGGCGACGATCCGTCGAAGATCCAGTACAGCTTCACGCTGTACGAACGCCGCAACGGCGCGAACCTGCTGCGTGTGCAGACCGACAGCGTCGACCAGCCGTTCGACATCAACCAGGGCGCGCGCCTGAATCTCGGTTCGACCGCGAAGCTGCGCACGATCGTCACGTATCTGCAGATCATCTCCGAGCTGCACACGCGCTACGCGAACCTGAGCGCGGCCGAGCTCGCGAAGGTGAAGCCCGATCCGACCGACGCGCTCACGCGCTGGGCGCTCGACTATCTCGCGCACACGCAGGACCGTTCGCTGCAGGCGATGCTCGCCGCGTCCGTCGAGCGCAAGTACTCGGCGAGCCCGGGCGAGACGTTCTACACGGGCGGCGGCGCGCAGAGCTTCACGAACTTCGACAAGTCGGACAACGGCAGGATCCTGACCGTGCACGTCGCGTTCCAGGCCTCGGTGAACCTCGTGTTCGTGCGGCTGATGCGCGACATCGTCCATTACGAGATGATCCGCACGAGCGGGCCGTCGTCGTCGTGGCTCGACGATCCCGCGCAGCGGCAGCGCTATCTGATGCGCTTCGTCGATTCCGAGAGCCGCGTATACGTGAAGCGCTTCTACGCGAAGTACGCGGGCAAGCCCGACGACGACGCGCTCTCCGCGATGCTCGAGAACGTGCGCAAATCGCCGCCGCGCGTCGCGACGGTACTGCGCAGCGTCGCGCCCGAAGCGCCGCGCGCGTGGTTCGACGCGAAGATGCGCGGGACGCTGCACGGCACGCCGGCCGCCGCGAAGCTGTCGGACGACGCGCTCGACAAGCTCTACACGAAGTACGCGATCGACCGCTTCAACCTCAACGACCGCGGCTACATCGCGGGCATCCACCCGCTCGCGCTGTGGACGCTCGCGTATCTGCGCAAGCATCCGGACGCGTCGCTCGACGACGTGCAGAAGGCGAGCCGCGACGCGCGGATCGCCTCGTATTCGTGGCTCTTCAAGACGCGCTATCACGCGACGCAGGACCGCCGCATCAAGCGGATGGTCGAGCTGCGCGCATACGACGCGATCGGCGATTCGTGGCGCGCGCTCGGCTATCCGTTCGATCACCTGACGCCGTCGTACGCGGCCGCGATCGGCGCGTCGGGCGATCAGCCGGCCGCGCTCGCGAAGCTCGTCGGCCTGATCGCGAACAATGGCGCGAAGGTGCCGAACGAGCGGATCTCGTCGCTCGAGTTCGCGCACGGCACGCCGTACGAGACGCGCTTCGTCCGCGCGGCCGCGCAGCCGCAACCGCTGCTGTCGCCGGAGATCGCGAATCAGGTGCACATGCTGCTCGGCGACGTCGTGCAGAAAGGCACGGGGCGCCGCCTCGCGCAGGGCCTCACGTTCCCGGACGGCGAGACGCTGCCCGTGTACGGCAAGACGGGCACGGGCGACCAGCGCTTCAACGTGTACGCGCGCGGCGCGCGCCTCATCGAATCGCGCAAGGTCAATCGCAGCGCGACGTTCGCGTTCTCGCTCGGCGACCGGTTCTTCGGCGTGCTGACCGCCTACACGCACGAGCCGTATGCGGCGCGCTACGACTTCACGAGCGCAATGGCGGTGCAACTGCTGAAATCGCTCGCGCCGGCGCTGCAGCCGCTGATGGCCGCGCCCGCGCAGCCGGGCGCGAACGCCGCCCCTAACGGCTCGCCCGCGCAGGCGGCCGCCCACGGCTGAGCGGCGCAAGACGGCTCCACGCCGCGCCGCGCGCCGCCTTCCGCTGCCTTCAATCGTCAGGACCGGCTTCGGCGGGCGGCGCGTCCTTTCCGCCCGGCTGCGCCCGCTCGCGCGCGCGGCCGAGCAGCGCGCGCACCTCGTCGTCGCTCGTCTGATCGAAGTTCAGATAGAACTGGCCGATGCCCATCAGCCAGTCCGGCCGCATCACGCAGACGATCGCGTCCGCCGCCGCCCTCACCTTCTGCGCGCTGCCCGGCGACGCGACGGGCACCGCCGCGACGAGCTTCGCCGGCTTCCGCGCGCGCACCGCCTCGAGCGCGGCGAGCATCGTCGAGCCAGTCGCGATGCCGTCGTCGACGACGATCACGGTCCGCCCTTCGAGCGCGGGCGGCGCGCGATCGCCGCGATACGCGGCTTCGCGCCGGGCGAGTTCGTCGCGCTCGCGCTCGATCGTGTCGGCGAGCTCGCGCTCGGTCACGCGCATCGCGCGCAGCACCGACTGCTCGAGCAGCACGACGCCGCCCGTCGCGATCGCGCCCATCGCGAGCTCCGGATTGCCGGGCGCGCCGAGCTTCCTCACGATCAGCACGTCGAGCGGCACGCGCAGCGCCTTCGCGACTTCGAACGCGACCGGCACGCCGCCGCGCGGCAGCGCGAGCACGACGACGTCGTCGCGGTTCGCATAATCGGCGAGATGCGCGGCGAGCTGTCTGCCGGCATCGACGCGATCGCGAAAATAATCGTTCATCACGCCTCCTTCGCCGCGGCGCGGACGACGATCTCGCCATCCCGCGGCTCGTTCGATTGCATGCCGACGCGTGCCGACGCATCCCGGCACATGCCTGCGCATGCGACGATCTGCGTCGATGCGCGGCGATTCGCGCAGCCCGTGCGCGCCGCGCTACGCGAGCGACGCGTCGCTCGCCGCCTGTGCGTCGAGCCGTTGCGCGAGCGCCGACAACGCGTCGGTCACGGCGACCGGATACTCGGCCGCGCGCGTGAGATCGCGCAGCGCCGCGGGCAGCGCGTCGAGCTGCGCGCTCGCATGCGCGCGAACGTCGGCGAGGCTCGGCGGCGGCGCGACGCGCTCGCCGTCGATCATCACCGGCTCCAGCAGCGCGACGCCCGCATGCGCCTCGTCGTGCAGCGCGAGGCAATCGCCGTCGAGCACGCCGTCGTCGCGATAGCGGCGGAACACCTGCTTGCGTCCGGGCCACGTCGCCTTGCCCTCCGAGCGCTTGCGGCGCGGCACACCCGCGTATTCGGTCAGCTTGTACGCGCAATCCGCATACGGCGCGTCCGCCGACGTGTTCATCCGCGTGCCCACGCCGAAGCCGTCGATCGGCGCGCCCTTCCCGATCAGCTCGGCGAGCCGGTACTCGTCGAGATTGCCGCTCGCGAAGATCGTCACCCGGACGAGCCCCGCGCGATCGAGCAGCGCGCGCACGCGCATCGCGTGCTGCGCGAGATCGCCGCTGTCGAGCCGCACGCCCTTCACTTCGACGCCGTCGCGCGCGAGCTTCCCCGCGACGGCGATCACCTTGCGCACGGCCGCTTCGGTGTCGTACGTGTCGACGAGCAGCATCGCGTTGCGCGGAAACGAACGCGCGAAATGCTCGAACGCGAGCGATTCGTCGTCGTGCGCCTGCACATACGAATGCGCCATCGTGCCGTACGTCGGAATCCCGTAGCGCAAGCCGGCGAGCAGCGTCGCCGTGCCCGCGAAGCCGGCGACGTAGCTCGCGCGCGCCGACAGCAGCGCGGCCTCCGCGCCGTGCGCGCGGCGCAGCCCGAAATCGACGAGCGTCTTGCCCGGCGCCGCGAGCACCGCGCGCGCGGCCTTGCTCGCGACGATCGACTCGTAATGCAGCAGGTTCATCACGCGACTCTCGATCAGTTGCGCCTCGCGCATCGGCGCGGTGATCTGCAGGATCGGCTCGTCGGCGAAGAACACCGTACCCTCGCTCATCGCGCGCACCGAGCCCGTGAAGCGCAGCGATTCGAGCGACGCGAGAAAGCCGCCGCTGAAGAGCCCCGTGCTCGCGAGCGCTTCGATCTCGTGCGCATCGAGCGTGAGGTCCGCCAGATAATCGAGCGCCTGCTCGAGCCCCGCCGCCATCAGGAAATTTCGATGCGCGGGCAGCTTGCGCACGAAGAGCTCGAACGTCGCCGTGTCGTTCATCCCGCAGTCGAAGTACGACTGCAGCATCGTGAATTCGTACAGGTCGGTCAGCAGCGCGCTGTCGCGCGCGGGCTTCGTCATCTTCGGGCCCCTGCGGCCGGCCGCCGGCCGTCGCCGAGATGCACGACGAACCACTCGGCCGCGACGCGCGCGACTTCGTCGAGCGTGCCCGGCTCCTCGAACAGATGCGTCGCGCCCGGCACGACGACGAGCTTCGATTCGCCGATCAGCCAGCCGGCCGCAACGCGGTTCAGCCGGAGCACTTCGTCGTCGCGCTCGCCGACGATGAGAAGCGTCGGCACGCGCACGCGCGGCAGCGCGTCGCCCGCGAGATCGGGGCGGCCGCCGCGCGAGACGACCGCGCGCACGACGCGACCGCGCGCGTTCGCCGCGATCAGCGCGGCCGCCGCGCCCGTGCTCGCGCCGAACAGGCCGACGGGCAGCTTGCCGACGTCCGGCCGCTCGCGCAGCCAGTCGAGCGCGCTCACGAGCCGGCGCGCGAGAAACGCGATCGCGAACCGGTACTCGGCCGTCACCGCGTCGCGCCGCTGCTCCTCGATCGTCAGCAGATCGAACAGGAGCGTCGCGAGCCCCGCGCGCTGCAACACCGCCGCGACTTCCTGGTTGCGCGGGCTGAGCCGGCTGCTGCCGCTGCCGTGCGCGAACACGACGATGCCCGACGCATGCTCGGGCATCGCGAGCATGCCGTTCAGCTCGACTTTTCCGATGGGTATCCGTACTTCCTGAATCTGCATTGCATTCTCCACGTCCGCCTCGCCGTCACGGCGCGGACACCGGCGCCTCGCGCGGATGCCACGCGCCGGGCGGCGCGAGCGGTTCGAGCGGGTTCGTTTCGTCGAGATGGAACAGCGCGTCGAACTGTCCCGTGATCGACGACATGAAATAGTGACTGTCGCGCTCCGTCTCCGGCAGATAGATCACGCCGATCGCGCGCTCAAGCAGCGCTTCGCGAAGCGGCTGCGCGACGATCTCGCGCAGCGGCAGGAAAAAGCGGTCGAGCCGCGTCGCATGAAACAGATGTTCGTAGCTGTCGGGCAGCGCCGAGCGCATCCATTTCCGCTCGACGTCGCCGTCCCAGCGCGATGCGGCCGATACGTGCCCCGTGTACGCGGTGAAGCCGATCGACAGCGCGCGTTCGCCGAGCGCTTCGCGCACGAGCTGGCCGAGCGTCCATTCGCCGCGCAGATGCATCTCGGTCGCGCGCGCGTCGCCGACGTGCGAGTTGTGCGCCCAGACGACCGCGCGCCCGGCGCAGCCGCAACGCGCGCGATGGCGGCGTAGCGCGAACAGCGTGTCGCGCATGTGCGCATCGCGCAGATTCCACGTGTTCGCGCACGATCCGAACATCGCGCGGTAATAGTTCTCCGCGTTGACCACGACTTGCGCGTTGTGCTCCGCGAAGAACTG
This sequence comes from Burkholderia humptydooensis, assembly GCF_001513745.1. Classification (NCBI taxonomy): domain Bacteria; kingdom Pseudomonadati; phylum Pseudomonadota; class Betaproteobacteria; order Burkholderiales; family Burkholderiaceae; genus Burkholderia; species Burkholderia humptydooensis. The sequence continues at coordinate 3,454,860 of NZ_CP013380.1, forward strand.
CGCGTCGAGCGCGTCGATGCCGTCCTGCGCGAGATACGCCGCTTCGCGCTCGCGCAATTGCCGCAGTTGCGCGAGCACGTCGGCCGTCGCGGCAGGCCGCGCGCCGCAGGCGACCGCGTGGCCGTATGCGCCCGGCTCGCGCACGTGGTCGAGCGCCGCGTAGCGCTGCCGCGCGAGCTCGGCCTGACCGGGATCGACATCGTCGAGATAGCGGATCACCGCGTCGGCGCAGCGGTACAGGCTATACAGATCGAGCCCGTAGACGCCCGCGCGCGATTGCCGCGGCAGCGTCGCGTTGCGATCGCGCAGCCAGCCGACGAATTCGCGCATCGGGCGATTGCGCCACATCCATGCGGGAAAACGCGTAAAGTCCGCGAGCGCCGCGTCGGCATCGGCCATCGCGGCGTCGCCCTGCACATAGCGATTCACGCGCCACGCGTCGGGCCAGTCGCCCTCGATCGCAATGGTGTCGAAACCGCATTCGTCGACGAGGCGCGCGGTGATCCGCGCGCGCATACGGTAGAACTCGTCAGTGCCGTGCGTCGATTCGCCGAGCAGCACCACGTCGGCATCGTCCGCCATGTCGATCAACGCATCGAAATCGGCCGCGTCGCCGCGCAACGGGCGCGCGAGATCCCGCACAGCGAGAAAGGGCGTTTTCGCAGGATGCATGAATCGTCTCCGGACGACCGCCGCCCCGTCGCGCGCGTTCGCGGCGGGCCGTCGCGCGACGCCGCGCAGGGCGCGCTGATCGATCATTGTCGACCGCGGTTTCGCCGAAACCTTGCGTTGAGTCAACGATTGCGGCCGCGATCGCGCCGCCGCTCCTGGACGACGCGTCTCTTTCAATTTACGCGCTCCGCGCAGAAGTTGCAGTGCGAATAACCCGATCCGCACACATGCGCCCGCGTCATTTCCGAAGCGCGGCGCGGCGGCCCCGATACGTTTGACGCACATCAAGCCCGCGCGCCGGGCTTTCGCCGACGATGGAGCGCGGCCATTCGAACCGAGGTGGACATGGCGCATCATGCCGACCTGCTCGCCGGCGGACGCCGGCATCTGCGCACGCTCGGGTGGCGCGACGCGGTCGCGCTGCTGCTCGTGCTCGCGCTCATCGTGCTGCTCGGCTCCGGCGTGCGCCAGATGTCGCTGCCGCTCGACATCGCGCGCCCCGAGGCGATTTCGCTGTCGCCGCTCGCGTTGCCGGGTTACGTGCTGCGCACCGTGCTGCGGATGCTCGCCGCGCTCGGCGCGTCGATCGCGTTCACGTTCGCGTATGCGCCCCTTGCCGCGAAGAGCCGCACGGCGGAGACCGTGCTGATCCCGCTCCTCGACGTGCTGCAGTCGGTGCCGATTCTCGGCTACCTGTCGTTTACCGTCGTGTTCTTTCTGTCGATCGCGCCCGGCACCACACTCGGCGCGGAACTCGCTGCGATCTTCGCGATCTTCACGAGCCAGGCGTGGAACATGGCGTTCAGCTTCTACCAGTCGCTGCGCACGGTGCCGCACGATCTCGACGAGGCGAGCCGCAGCTTGCGGCACACCGGCTGGCAGCGCTTCTGGCGGCTCGAGGTGCCGTTCGCGATGCCGGGCCTCGTCTGGAACGCGATGATGTCGATGTCGGGCGGCTGGTTCTTCGTCGTCGCGTCGGAAGCGATCTCGGTGGGCGGTCTGCACATCGCGCTGCCGGGCGTCGGCGCCTATGTCGCGCGCGCGATCGCGGAGCGCGACCTCGCCGCTGTCGGCTGGGCGATCGCGGCGATGACGATCGCGATCACGCTCTACGATCAATTGCTGTTCCGGCCGATGGTCGCGTGGGCGCACAAGTTCCGCTGCGATCAGACCGTAAGCGGCCCCGCGCCTCGCAGTTGGCTGCTCGATCTGCTCCATCGCGCAAGCCTGCCGCAGCGCGTCGGCGCACCGCTCGGCGCGACGCTGCATCGCGCGGCGCGCGCCCGTCTGTCGCTCGGCGCGCTGCGGCTGTCGACGCGCGAACGCGCGCTGTCGCGGCGCATCGCGCGCATCGTGTGGTTGTCGCTCTGCGCGGCGCTCGCCGTCTATGCCGGCGTCGCGCTCCTGCGGATCGCGGCGCCCGCGCTGTCGTGGTTCGACGTCGTCGACGTCGCGCGCAACGGCGCGCTGACGCTCGCGCGCGTGCTCGTGCTGATCGGCGTCGCGACCGTCGTGTGGGTGCCGGTCGGCGTGCTGATAGGACTGCGGCCGCGCGCGACCGCGCTCGTGCAGCCCGTCGCGCAGTTCCTCGCGGCATTTCCCGCGAATCTGCTGTTTCCGCTCGCGGTGTTCGCGATCGTGCGCTTCGGGCTCGCGCCCGCGATCTGGCTCAGTCCTCTGATGATTCTCGGCACGCAGTGGTACATCCTGTTCAACGTGATCGCCGGCGCGACCGCGTTCCCCGACGATCTGAAAGAAGCCGCGGCGAGCCTGCGCGTGCGCACGCCGACGTGGTGGCGCGAGGTGATGCTGCCCGGCATCCTGCCGTACTACGTGACGGGCGCGATCACCGCATCGGGCGGCGCATGGAACGCGAGCATCGTGTCTGAACTCGTCGTCTGGGGACACACGACGATCGACGCAGCCGGCCTCGGCGCGTACATCGCGCGAACGACCGCGGCGGGCGACTATCCGCGGATCGCGCTCGGCGTCGCGGCGATGTCGCTGCTCGTGATCGCGATGAATCGTCTGATCTGGCGGCCGCTCTATGCGTTCGCGGAACGCCGCTCCCGCCTCGACTAGGTGAGCCCATGCCCGAGCCGACACTCCCCGCCTACGCCCCGCCGCCCGCTTCGGCGGACGATGCGCAGCACGACGCCCGTGCGCCCGTGATCGCGCTGCGCGGCGTCAGCATGTCGTTCGCGAAGCCGTCGGGCGAGCCGCTGCCCGTGCTCGCCGGCATCGATCTGACCGTCCGCGAAGGCGAGATTCTCGGGCTGCTCGGCCGCTCCGGCTCCGGCAAGTCGACGCTGCTGCGCATCGCGGCCGGGCTCGTGAAGCCGACGAGCGGGCGCGTCGAATATCGCGGCGCGCCGCTCGACGGTCCCGCCGCCGGCATCGGGGTCGTGTTCCAGACCTTCGCGCTCTATCCGTGGCTCACCGTCGAGGAGAACGTCGAGCTCGGGCTCGACGCCATCCGCGTGCCGCCGTCGGATGCACGCGCACGCGTGATGTCGGCAATCGAGCTGATCGGGCTCGACGGGTTCGAATCCGCGTATCCGCGCGAGCTGTCGGGCGGCATGCGCCAGCGTGTCGGCTTCGCGCGCGCGCTCGTCGGCGATCCGGCGCTGCTGTTGATGGACGAACCGTTCTCGGCGCTCGACGTGCTGACGGCCGACACGCTGCGCACCGATTTCCTCGATCTCTGGCACGCGCGCCAGTTGCCGATCGACGCGGTGCTGATGGTCACGCACAACATCGAGGAAGCGGTGCTGATGTGCGACCGGATTCTCGTGCTCGGCGCGCATCCGGGCCGCATCCTCGCCGAGGTGCCGATTCCGCTCGGCTATCCGCGCAATCGGCTCGATCCGGAACTGCAGCACATCGTCGACGACATCTACGCGGCGCTCACGTCGCGCATCGCCGATGCGGTCGCCGCCCGAAACGGCAAGCCGGGCGTTCCCGCGCAGCGGTTGCCGAACGTGTCGAGCCATCGGCTCGACAGCTTCGTCGACGCATTCGTTGCGCATGCGCGCGACGGCTGCGCGGAATTGCCGCGGCTCGCATCCGCGCTCGCGATGCCGGTCGGCGATCTGCTGCCGCTCGCCATCGCGCTGCACGTGCTCGAGTTCGCGGAGCTGCGCGACGGCGCGCTGCGGCTCACGGCCGCCGGCCGCGTCTACGCGCAGGGCGACGCGAGCGAGCGCAAGCGGCTGTTTCGCGAGCATCTCGAGCACTTCGTTGCGCTCGCCGCGCACATTCGTCAGGTGCTCGACGAGCGCGCCGGCCATCAGGCGCCGCGCGAGCGCTTCGAGCTCGAACTGCTCGACCGGTTGAATCCGCTCGACGCGGCGAATACGCTGCGCGTCGCGATCGATTGGGGACGCTTCGCGGGCCTCTACGACTATGACGACGACGCGCGCGTGTTCCGACGCGACGGGGACGACGCGCGCGGCTAGCGCCTGCTCACGCTCATGACGCGCTTGCGCCGTCGCTTCGCAGTCCGAGCGTTTTTCGGCCCGATTGAGTTCGATCAAAAGGCGGCGCGGCGTTGCTCGTACAGTGGTCGCAGTGCCTCGTCGCGCGAGTTGCGCCGAGCGGGCCGACGTTCCCCATGCCGCCATGCGCGCGGCTCGCACGCATCCGAACGCGGCATCGATGCGCGCACCGGCGCCGCGCGATTCTTCTGGAGATCGATCATGGTTGCAGGTGTCGTGCTGTGGGTCGCCCTCGCGGTGATCTTTCCGACCGTCGTCGTGCCCGCCGCGCAACATGCGGTCGAACACACCATCAGGAAGCAGGACAGGAGCGCGTCAGCGCCGGGCGCATCCGCCGGCGGCGGTGCGCCGACACAGCCCGCTTCGCCCGACGGCGGCGATTCGATCGGGCATTGACGAATATCGGCTGCGAACGGGTAGTGCCGCCGACGCGAACGCCGCGCGGTCGCACGCAATGCGCGGCAACGCAACGGCGGCCGGCTCGCCGGGCGCGCCGCCCGTCGCAGGCCGCGCGCGCCGCGCCGTTCAGGCCCGCTTGCTGCAAGCGCTCGCGCCCGCCGCATCGAGATGCGCGAGCAACGCCCGCGCCTGCTCGACGACGTCGCTCGCGGTCGGCCGGAACGGGAAGCGCTCGGCCTGCGGCAGGCGAACGAAGTGCGCGCCGCTGCTGCGCGCATAGGCGGGATCATAGTGAACGTCGACGAGCTCCTCGAACAGCTCGCTGCGCAGCCCTGCGTCGAGCATCTCGTGCCACTTGCGGATCCGCGCATGCCCGTGCAGCGGCACGAGCTTCTCGAGCTGGATCTTGAAGAACGCGGTCTGGTCGAACAGATGCCCGTAGTCCTGCAACAACAGCGCGACGCGCTCGTCGCGTTCGGTCTCGATGTTCACGCAATCCGCCGCGTGCATGCCGGTCAGCAGCGCGAGCGGCAGCATGATCGCGCCGATGCGCCGGCTCTCCGCTTCGATGAACACGGGCCGCTCGCGGTCGAAGCCGCGCAGCGCGCCGACGAGCGCCGTGTCGAATGCCTTCTGCGACGGCTGCTCGCTGCTCGGCAGTGCGCCCAGCAGCGAGCCGCGATGCGCGGCGAGCGCCTCGAGATCGAGCGTCTGCGCGCCCGCCTGCGCGAGCGCGTGCAGCAGCCGGGTCTTGCCGCTTCCCGTGTGCCCCGTCAGGACGACGTAACGAAACCCGGCGGGCAATTGGCCGAGCGCGTCGACGACCGAGCGGCGGTACGACTTGTAGCCGCCGTCGAGCTGCCGCGCGCGCCAGCCGATCATGTTGAACCAGACCGTCATCGATCCGGAGCGCTTGCCGCCGCGCCAGCAATAGATGAGCGGCCGCCAGTTGCGCGGACGGTCGGCGAACGTCGTGTCGAGATGCGCGGCGATGTTGCGCGCGACCATCGCCGCGCCGACGCGCGTCGCCTCGAACGGCGACACCTGCTTGTACATCGTGCCGACGATCACGCGCTCTTCGTTGCTGAGAACCGGCGCGTTCAGCGCGCCCGGAATATGGTCCTCCGCGTATTCGAGCGGCGTGCGCACGTCGACGATCTCGTCGAAATCGTCGATCTGGTCGAGGGAAACGGGCTGGAGATTCAACGTATCGGGGGCGGCGGGGCCGTATCATCGCTGACGGTGGAAGCGCGATTATCTCACGCGCGGCGTCCCGCGCGCCCGCCGGCTGACCGCCCGCCAGCGCCGGCGCGCCCAGGCGCGCGACGAGAAAATCGATCAGCGCGCGGGCGCGAGCCGACTCGCGGTCGCTCGCTGGGAGCGCGCACTCGACATCGAGCGCGCGCGGTGCTGGGCGGGCAAGACGCGGCGGACAGCGAGCCTGCGCCGCAAGCGCGCGACGCGGGCGCCGAGCAAGCGCCCGTCGCGCCATGCGCCGTTGCGGGCCTGCGCGCGCCGCGAACGCACATCGCGCATACAAACCGTGTCTTCCTGCCAGGAGCGCGCGCCGCGGCAGAACCGGCGGCGGCACGCGCTGGCCGATTCACCCCAATCCACGCCGAGTCGATGCGGTCGCCCCGCCGTTCCTCCACCCGCTTCTTTCCCCGCGCGATCGATGCTTCGATTCGCTTGACGCATGCACGCGGCCACCTATCATCCAATGGCTTTCGGTCGGCCGGCCACGATCTTTTCAAAAACAATGACGCGCTTCGAACAACATGCACGCAGTCAAAGAGGGAAACGTATTTCGATTCACGGAAAAGTTTCACTCCTTCATTGCGCAATCAACCAACTTTCGAGAAGCCCATGAAAAAGATCCTCGGAGATCCCGCTTCGCGTGTTCGTCGCCGCGCGTTTCTCGGCGACGTCGCGCGTCTCGCCGGCGCAGGCATCGTCGCCGGGTGGACGCCGATCCGGCCGATTGCCGCACACGCGCAACCCGCGGGCGCGACGCCGCCGAATTTTCCTTCCGGCATCCCGCTCTACAAGCAGGCGTTTCGCAACTGGAGCGGCGAGATCGCGGTCGCGGACCTGTGGACCGCCGCGCCCACGATGCCCGCCGACGTCGTCGCGATCGTCAACTGGGCGGCCGACAACGGCTATCGCGCACGGCCGCTCGGCCACATGCACAACTGGTCGCCGCTCACGGTTGCCGCCAACGATGCGCACGAGCGCACGATTCTCGTCGACACCACGAAGCATCTGAGCGCGGTGTCCGTCGACACGTCGGCGACGCCCGCGCGCGTCATCGCGCAAGCGGGCGTTTCGCTGGACACGCTGCTCGCGACGCTCGAGCAGCACGGGCTCGGGATGGCGGCGGTACCCGCGCCCGGCGACATCACGCTCGGCGGCGCGCTCGCGATCGGCGCGCACGGCACGGCGCTGCCGGCAGCGGACGAAACGCGCCCGCCCGGGCATACGTACGGCTCGCTCAGCAATGCGGTGCTCGCGCTGACCGCGGTCGTCCACGATGCATCGTCGGGCCGCTACGCGCTTCGCACGTTCGATCGCGCCGATCCGGACATCGGCCCGTTCCTCGCGCACGTCGGCCGCGCGTTCATCGTCGACGCGACGTTGCAGGTCGGCGCGAATCAACGGCTGCAATGCGAGAGCTTCGTCGATATCCCCGTCACCGAGCTGTTCGCGCCGCCGGGCAAGCGAGGCCGAACCGTCGAATCGTTCGTGCGGCGCTCGGGCCGCATCGAGGCGATCTGGTTTCCGTTCACCGATTATCCGTGGCTGAAGGTCTGGACCGTCCGGCCGAATCCGCCGTCCGGCGCGCGCGTCGTCGATCAGCCGTACAACTATCCGTTTTCCGATTCGATATCGCAGGAATTGTCCGATCTGGTGAGCCGCATCGTATTGAACGGCGAAGTCCAGTTGGCGCCGCTCTTCGGCAAGACGCAGTACACGATCACGTATCTCGGCCTGACGAATCTCTTCGGGCCGCTGACGAATCTGTGGGGATGGTCGCGCTCGGTGCTGCACTACGTGCGGCCGACGACGCTGCGCGTGATCGCGAACGGCTATGCGGTGCTCACGCGCCGCGAGAACGTGCAGCGCGTGATCAACGAGTTCGTCGGCGCGTATCGGCAGCGGATCGCCGACTATCGCGCGGCAGGCCGCTATCCGGTAAACGGCCCCGTCGAGATCCGCGTGACGGGCGTCGATGCGCCCAACGACGTCGGCCCGGGCGCGGTGCCGCCGTCGCTGTCCGCGATCCGGCCGCGGCCCGACCATCCCGACTGGAACGCCGCGATCTGGTTCGACATCCTGACGATACCGGGCACGCCCGACGCGAACCGCTTCTATCGCGAGAACGAGCAGTGGATGCTGTCGAACTACAGCGGCGACTACGCGACCGTGCGGCCGGAATGGTCGAAGGGCTGGGGCTACGCGGACACCGCCGCATGGAGCGACGGCACGATGCTCGGCACGGCGATCCCGGATCTGTTCCGGCAGGGGCTGTCGCCCGCCGACAACTGGGACGCGGCGCTGCGCACGCTAGAGCGCTACGATCCGCGGCGCGTGTTCTCGTCGCCGCTGCTCGACCGGTTGATGGGCTGACGCGACCCGACGCGCCGTCGGCGCGGGACTCGACATGAAGGCCGCGAAAGCGGCGAGCGGCCCCGTGCTGCAATCGTCGTTCATCAAGCTGCTGCTCGTGCCGCTGCTGACGCTCTGGATCGACGTGAGCCTCGGCATTCGGCGTCAAGGGCCCCGCGCTCACGATCATCGTGCTGTTCAACTCGCTGCCGTGCATGCCGTCCGCCTACATCATGGCGAAGCTGCTCGGCAAAGACCATCGTCGCGCGGCTGACGCGCAGGCCGCCGCGCGTCCGGCCGCTTCGCTTAGCGCAGACAATATGGAATCCGATCATTTTCTTTCGCCTCCGCGTCGAACCGCAAACGATTGCGCACGCGTTGACCCACATCAAGCAAGCATCATGGATTCCACCCACTCAGCTCTCGCGAAATCGTCCGTAAACCCGATCATGTCGCCGGACTGCGCATTCGCCGCATTCGCGACATACGACGTTCCGGATCTTTTGGAGAAAGCCTTTCATGCGCGCCAATCTTCCAGTGACCCAGCGGGAATACGATTTTCCCGACGATGCGACGCTGATGTCGACGACCGACCCCCAGAGCTACGTCACATACGCGAACGCCGCGTTCGTCCAGGTGAGCGGGTTCGAGCGCGACGACATCCTCGGCGAGCCGCACAACATCGTTCGGCATCCTGACATGCCGGCCGAAGCGTTCGCCGACATGTGGACGACGCTGAAGGCCGGCCGCTCGTGGACCGCGATCATCAAGAACCGCCGCAAGAACGGCGACCACTACTGGGTGCGCGCGAACGCGACGCCCGTGATCCGCAACGCGCAGCTCGTCGGCTACATGTCGGTGCGCACGAAACCGTCGCGCGACGAAATCGAGCGCGCGGAAGCGCTCAATCGCGACTTTCGCGAGCATCGCACGCGCGGCCGGAAGTTTCATCAGGGCCTCGTCGTGCGCACCGGGCTCCTCGGATGGATGTCGCTGCCGCAGACACTCAGCGCGCGCTGGCGCGTTCGCGCCGCGCTGCTCGCGCTCCTCGCCGGCTCCGTATCGACGGCGTTCCTCTTCGGGTTGCACGGCGCGATGCTCGACGGCTTCGCCGCCGCCGAAACGGCGCTGTTGCTGCTCGCGGAGTTCTGGCTCGCCGCGCAGATCACGGCGCCGCTGCAACGCGTTCTGAAGCAATCGCTCGCGGTCGCCGCAGGCCAGGCGGGCGACAACGTCCATTTGAACCGCGTCGACGAGATCGGCATGATCATGCGCGCGGTCAATCAGGCCGGGCTCAATCTGCGCTCGCTCGTCGACGACGTAAGCGATCAGTTGTCCGGCCTGCAGAGCGCGAGCGGCAAGATCACCGCGGGCAACGACGATCTGAGCAGCCGCAGCGAGCAGGCGGCCGCGAGTCTCGAGGAAACCGCCGCGTCGATGGAACAGATGACCGCGACGGTGCGCAACAACGCGGATACCGCGACACGGGCGAGTCAGCTCGCCGGCTCGACGAGCGACGCAGCCGAAAAAGGCGATGCGGTGGTCGGCAGGGTGGTGACGACGATGGGCGAGATCAGCGCGTCGAGCCGCAAGATCAGCGAGATCATCGGCGTGATCGACAGCATCGCGTTCCAGACGAACATCCTTGCGCTGAACGCGGCCGTCGAGGCGGCCCGGGCGGGCGAGCAAGGGCGCGGCTTCGCGGTCGTCGCGGCCGAAGTGCGCACGCTCGCGCAGCGCAGCGCGAACGCGGCGAAGGAAATCGCGGCGCTGATTCACGACAGCGTGCAGAAAACCGCGGCGGGCAGCGCACTCGTCGATCAGGCGGGCGAAGCAATGAACGATATCCGTTCGCAGGTCGCGCGGGTCGCGGGCCTGATCGGCGAGATCAGCTCGGCGACGCGCGAGCAGTCCGACGGGATCGCCCAGGTCAACGTCGCCGTCACGCAGTTGGACAAGATGACGCAGCAGAACGCCGCGCTCGTGCAGGAATCGGCGGCGACCGCAGATGAGCTGAAGCGCCGCACGCAGCGGCTCGTCGATGCGGTGGCCGTGTTTCGCATGAACGGGCGCGCGCATTCGCGCAGAGATGATGCGCGTGCGCCGCAAGCCGGCGCCGAGCACGCGATGCGCCACCGCGCGAGCGTCGCGCGGACCCGGCCCGCGATGCGCGCGACGCCTGCCCCGTCGCTCACGCCGGCGAGCGCGTCGCCGGCGGACGCCCCCGCACGAGCGACGACGAACGCGCAGACGGATTGGCAGACGTTCTGAGCGGCGTGCGCCGTGCATTGCGGCGTCGATACGAAAACAGGCGGCGCTCACGCGCCGCCTGTTCGTTTGCGGTCCCGCGCGCCGAATGCACGGCGCGCGGCGAGCAGGTTCGTCGCCGCGGCGCGTGCCGCCGCGAGCGCGGCGGCGCCCTGCGATCGATCGCCGTCACTTCGACGCGTCGCTCGCCAGGTGCTTGCGGCTCGCGAGTTCCTGAGCCTGCTGGTAATGCGCCTGGATCACCGGCAAGCCCTTGCGCGCGGCGTTCTTCAACTGCTCGTTGCGGCCCGACGCGATCTCGGCCTGGAACACCGACAGCGCCTTCCGGTTGCCTTCGAGCGCGACCTGCTCGATGTACACCTTGTCGAACGCGTCGCCGCGCAGGTTCTTGATGCTGTCGAGCACGGCCGGGTCCGGATCGTTGTGCGGCACGTCGACGCCGCGCGGGCTCGCGGCGCGCAACGCCTGCGACAGCTTCTCGTTGTCGCTCGCGACGCGTTCGGCGAATGCCTTCACGGCGCGATCGCTCGAGCGCGAATCCGCGATGCGCGCGGCGTCGCGCTGCGTCGACACGGCCTTCGTCGCATCGGCGACGAACGCCTGATCGGCTTCGTGCAGTCGCGTGCCGGCATCGGCGGCCGCCTCGGGACGCGGCTGCGTCGGCGCGGGCGACGGTGCGTTTTGTGCGGATGCGGCGGTCGCGAAGACGAACAGCGCGGCGGCACACACGCCGGCGAGAGAAAAAGCGGAACGGCGAGTCATACGTTCTCCTTAGGGTGAAATTCATCAACGGATCGACGATCGGGGCTGCGATGCTGCGGCCGGGCACGGCGCGGCGAGACATGCGGCGCCTTCGCCGCGCGCACCGGCTGCGGACTCGGATGCGGCGCAACCCGTCGAGTGCATTCTAGGAGGTGCGTCGCGACCGAGGTGCAACGATGGTGTCGATTGTGTAACGGGAGGTAAGACGAAAGGCTGCGCGAGCATGCGCGCACCGTATCGGTCGAAATTGTCCTGAAATCGACACGTGCGGAGCCGATGCGCGCGTCCGAAACAGTCGACCCGATTCTTTCGGCTCGCACGCTCCGTTCGCGCGCATCGCGGGGCGCCGCGGGCACACGCTCTAGGTAGATACGCTAACGCCCCGTTTTTTTAGCTCAAGCGCGCACGCGCGCACGCCGATATCGCAGCTAGCCGATGACAAAAATTGAAGCGGAGGCTTCGTGAACGGACCCGAGGAATCGACAACGACGATCGCGCCGGACGCGCCGCACCCGCGCGGGGCCGATCATGCGCGCAGCGCCGGTTCCGCGCCCGCGGGCGTGGACGGCGGCGCGCCCGCCGCGCCCGTGATCCTGATCGTCGACGACGAGCCGAGCATCCTGTCCGCGCTCAAGCGCCTGCTGCACACCGCGCGCTACCAGGTCGTGACGGCCGGGAGCGGCGCCGCGGCGCTCGACGTGCTCGCCGCCGGCGAGGTCGACCTCATCGTCTCCGACATGCGGATGCCCGGCATGACGGGCGCCGAATTCCTCGCGCGCGCGCAGACGCTCCATCCGGACACGATGCGCATCCTGCTGACGGGCTATTCCGAGATCGACGCGGTCGTGAGCGCGATCAACGAAGGCGGCGTGTATCGCTACCTGAACAAGCCGTGGGACGATCACGACCTGCTGCTGACGGTCAAGCAGGCGCTCGAGCAAAGACGGCTGCGCCAGGAGGCCGCGCGCCTCTTCGCGCTCACGCAGAAGCAGAACGGGGAGCTCGTCGCATTCAGCACGGAACTCGAAGCGCAGGTGCGCGCGCGCACCGAGGAGATCCGGCAGACCGTGATGTTCCTCGAAGATGCGCAGCGCGACCTGAAGCGCAATTTCATGACGATGATCCAGGTCGGCGCGAACATGATCGAGCTGCGCTGCGGCGTGATGGGCGGCGAATCGCGGCGCTTCGGCGAACTCGCGAAGCGGCTCGCGCTCGCGTTCGACATGAGCGAGCTGCAGGCGCAGGATCTGCATTTCGCCGGCCTCCTGCACGGCATCGGCAAGCTGTCGCTGCCGGACGAGCTGCTGCGCAGATCGATCGACCGGATGAGCGCGGAAGAGAGCCGGCTGTTCCATCAGCATCCGTTGCGCGCGCAGATGGTGCTCACGCCCGTCGCGCAACTCAATCACGTCGCGCACATCATTCGCCATCAGTACGAGCGCTTCAACGGACGCGGCACGCCGGACGGCCTCGCGGGCGACGACATTCCGCTCGGCTCGCGCATCCTCGCGATCGCGCGCGACTACGAGGGATTGCAGCGCGGCGGCGTGGTCAATCAGCGCCTGCAGCCCGAGCAGGCGGTCGCGCTCATCAAGTCGCAGGCCGGCCTGCGCTATGACCCGCAGATCGTCGATCGCTTCGCCGCGCTCGTGAAGGATCTGGCGACGCTCGGCTGCAACACGCCGTATGCGCAGATCACGAGCGGCCAGTTGCTCGAAGGCATGCGGCTCGCCGACGATCTGCGCACGAGCCGCGGCGTGCTGCTGATGACGAAGGGCAGCGTCGTGTCCGCGCACCAGGTCGCGCTCGTGCGGCGCTACGAGGCGCAGGAGAGCACGCCGTTCACGATCCTGATCCAGACGACGCCGCTCGCCGAAGCCGCGGCCGCCGCCGGGCGCGAACGCTGACGCGCGCGCCGCGCCCGCCGCCCGCACGCACGCACGCACCAGGAAAGACCGACGCCCATGCACGGAACCTTCGACCTCCCGCTCGTCGCGCTGTCGCTCGCGATCGCGACGCTCGCGTCGTACACGGCGCTCGACCTGAGCGCGCTCATCACGCTCATCGATCAGTCCCGGATGCGGCGCGCATGGCTCGCGGGCGGTGCGGCCGCGATGGGCACGGGCATCTGGGCGATGCACTTCGTCGGGATGCTCGCGTTCTCGCTGCCGATCCCGCTCGGCTACGACTTCGGCCACACGTTCGCGTCGCTCGCGATCGCGGTGGTCGTGTCGTACTTCGCGCTCAGCGCCGTCACGCGCGCCGCGCTCACGCGCGAGCGGCTCGCGATGGGCGGCGTGCTGATGGGGATCGGCATCGCTGGCATGCACTACACCGGCATGAGCGCGTTGCGGATGCAGCCCGCGATCGCCTACGACTTCACGCTTTTCGTCGCGTCGATCGCAATCGCGATCGGCGCGTCGACGACCGCGCTATGGATCGCGCACCGCCTGAGCAGCGAGAACGAACCGCGCGTGTTCGCGAAGCGGATCGCCGCGGCGGGCGTGATGGGCATCGCGATCACCGGCATGCATTACACGGGGATGGCGGCCGCGCATTTTCCGGCGAACGCGGTGTGCGGCGCGGCGGGCGAGATCAGCGGCGCCTGGCTCGGCGCGACGATCGCGCTCTTCACCGCGACGATCCTGAGCGCGACGCTCGTCGTATCGCGCTTCGACGCGCGCACCGCGTTCCTGCGCGGGATGACCGACGCGCTCGAGGAACTCGTCGCGAAGCGCACGAGCGAGCTCGAAGGCGCGCTGCGGCAGTACGAGCGCACGACGCACGTGCTGCAGCGAACGCGCAGGAAGATGGAGCAGGAGATCGACGAGCGCAAGGCCGCGCAGGCGCGTCTCGAGCACGAGAAGGACGAGCAGCGCCGCCTGATTCGGCGGCTCGAGGAAACGCACGTGCAGTTGCTGCAATCGGAAAAGCTCGCGTCGATCGGCCAGCTCGCGGCGGGCGTCGCGCACGAGATCAACAACCCGATCGGCTTCGTCAACGCGAATCTGAACACGCTGAAGAGCTGGGTCCGGGGCCTCCTCGACGTGATCGCCGCGCAGGAAGCGCTGACGGGCACGCTCGCGGCCGACGCGCGCGCGCCGCTCGCCGCGGTGGCGCGCGACGTCGATCTCGACTACGTGCGCGGCGACATCATCGCGCTCATCGACGAATCGATCGACGGCGCGATGCGCGTGCGGCGCATCGTCTGCGACCTGCGCGACTTCTCGCGGCCGAGCGGCGACGCGTGGGCATTCGCCGATCTGCATGCGAGCCTCGAAAGCACGCTGAACGTCGTCCACAACGAACTCAAGTACAAGGCGGACATCGTGCGCGAATACGGCAGCCTGCCGCTTGTCGAATGCAACGCCGCGCAGTTGAGCCAGGTGTTCATGAACCTGCTCGTCAACGCCGCGCAGTCGATCGGCACGCACGGCACGATCACGATTCGCACGACGCACGACGACCACACCGTGTCGATCTCGATCGCCGACACGGGCGCGGGCATTCCGGACGACGTGATCGGCAGGATCTTCGATCCGTTCTTCACGACGAAGCCGGTCGGCCAGGGCACGGGGCTCGGGCTGTCGATCTCGCACGGCATCGTCGAGCATCACGGCGGGCGCATCGACGTCGAGAGCCGCGTCGGCCGCGGCTCGACGTTGACGGTCACGCTGCCGATCCGGCGCAAGCCCGGCCCGGCCGCGCAGGCAGCCGCGCGCGACGGGGCGTGCGGCGCGGCGCGCGCGGCCGAGCACGCCGCCGCGCCGGCGGCGCCGCTTACGCGCGGTGCGGCTTGCTGAGCACGATCGTCTCGAACAGCTCGTATTCGGCCGTCGGCTTCTGGTCTGCGCCCGGCGCGTGATAGTAGTTCACGGTGATCGTCGAGTGACCGCCGTGCTCGCCCGGCTCGTAATCGAACACCGCGATCCCGTAGCCCGTGCCCGTGTCGCGCCGCGCGGACCAGATCGCGTCCTCCACGGCGTCCGCGCCGTGCCGCACGAACGTGTTCGGCGCCGTGCCCGGCACCGGCCGGTTCGGCTTCGTGAACACGCGCGCCTGCGGCAGGCCGGTCGCCGGATTCTCGCCGTACACGTCGAGCGGCGCGCTCGTGCCGCCGCCGCCGAGGATCATGTGGATCGTGCCGTGCGACGTGTCGAACCTGCCGTCGGCCGGGTCCGTCGTGACGATGGGGCGCGGCTGCAGCGTGTCGACGACCTCGCCCGTCGCCGCGTCGACGCCCGCGCGATGATTGCACCCGCGCACCGGGAAGCTGCGCTCGTAGTCGTGATCGTGGCCGCACAGCACGAGGTCGACGCCGTAGCGGTCGAACAGCGGCAGCCACGCTTCGCGAATGCCCTTGTCCGAGCCGTTGCCCGTCTTCGACGAGCTGAGCGCGTCCTGATGCATCTGCACGACGATCCAGTCGACGTCGCGATCGTGCGACGCGCGGCGCAGCGTTTCCTCGAGCCAGCGCGTCTGCTCGCCGCGGCTGTAGCCGCGCACGTAGAGCGACGTGCCGGGGGCGATCGCCTCGTTGCCGGTGCTCGCCGCCGGCACGAGCGGGTTCGGGCCCGCGACGAACGCGGCCGCGTCCTGATAGACGACGTCGTCCGCGTCGAGCGACACGAACAGCACCGCGCCGACGCGGAAGCTGTACCAGCGGCCCGAAAAGCGCGTGCCGTTCTCCGGCAGCGTGTAGCGCGCGAGATACGAATCGAGGCCCTGCGCGCCGTTGTGGAACTCGATCTCGTGATTGCCGGGGCACGGCATCCACGGGCGGTTCGCGGCGGACGCCTGGTTGTTGTTGCCGAAGTCGCGCCACACGGCCGGCTGATGCGCGGGGTTCAGGTTCGCGTAGCAGAGATCGCCGTTCAGCAGATGAAAGAGCGGCTGGAAGCGCTCGACCGCCTGCACCGCGAAGCGGCTCTGCGGCGACGACAGCACCCAGCCCGTGTTCGGCGTGGCCAGGTCGCCGTAGCTCGTCCAGCGAAACGGCGCGCGGCCGTGCGGCGCGGCCTCGAAGCGCGCGGCGAACGGCTGCGCCGCGTTGCTGTCGTTGTCGGCCGTGACCTCGTAGCGATAGACGGCGCCCGGCTTCAGGCCGCGCAGCCGCGCGTGATACGTGAACACGACTTCGCCGTTCAGGCCATCCGTGTACGTGCGCTGCACGCCGTGGACGGTTCGCCACGCCTCGTTCGGACCCGCGAAGCGCACGCGCGGGTTCGTCGCGGCCGCGAGCGACGCCCACGACACGACGATCTCGTGCGCGTCGGCGTCGCCCCAGGTCAGATGAATCTGCTCGGGGGTGCCGTCGGGCGCGGCGGCCGCCGCGCGCGTGGCCGCGAGTCCGCTCGCGGCGGTCGCGAGCCCGGATACGCCCGCGAACTTGAGAAAGCCGCGGCGCGAGACGGCGCAAGTATGCTCGGTCGGCGGTGCATCGGGGGCTGGCTTGTTCGGCATGGTTTCGTCCGATTGTCGGGGGTCTGCGGGAAAGGAACGACAGCGAACGGCGGTTGCCGCGCGCGTCAGCGCCGACACCTTATGACGGGATGCGTGACGCGACGATGTCAGCGCATCGCGCGAGCGCGGAGCGCGTCCGCGCGCGGCGAACGTGACGAACGCGCCCGCCGCGCAGACGGCCGCGCCGCAAGCCGCGCCGAAGACCGTCTACGAAGACCGTCTACGTCGCGCCGATGGATTGCCTGCAGGTGTGCACGAACCCGAACGAGCCGTGGCGGCATTGGTACAGCGGCATCGAAGGCAACGATTACCGCCCCGGCTACGAATACCGGCTCGAAATCGCCGAATGCAGGGCGCCGAATCCGGCCGCCGACGGCTCGTCGATTCGCTGGGTGCCCAAGCGCATCGTCCGGCAGCAGCCGCGTTGAGCCGGACGATGCGAGACCGCGGGCGCGGCGCGCGTCGAAGCATGCCGCGCACGCCGCCCGATGCGCTCAGAGCGCGCGTCCGTCGAAATGCCGGACGCTCACCGCGTCGAGATCGATGCCGTCGACGCAGCGAAGGTTGACGGCCGCCATCGCGTTGCCCTTCGGGTCCGTGCCTTCCGCAAACGGATGAATCCCGCAGGTCGGGAAGAACCGATGGCGGATCACGTGCTTGTTGAACAGATAGGTCGCGGCGTCTTCATCAGGCGTCTTCAGGCGAAACGCGTCGCGCGGCACGAACCACAGCAGCGAGCCCTTGCGCATGCACATCGAGCAGTTGCACGCACACGCGCCGTCGATCTCCCCTTCCACCTCGAACCTGACCTTGCCGCAATGGCAACTGCCGGTGTAAAGCATCATCGCCTCCCTGGATCGGTTCCGACGCGGCGGCGCCGCGTCCGGACGACCGGCCGGTGGCGTACGGTAACGCCCGGCCGGGCGAATCGCAACCGCTGAACGACGTGCGACGTGCGCGAAAGCGACAATTCGCACCCGACCCGAGTCGCGCGATCCCGCGCAAACCCGCGAAGCGCCGCGCCGCCGCGCTCACTATGTGCACAACGGCGCGATCGATACTACTTTCGCGCGACGCCGCTGTACGATTCACGCATGATTCAAGCCGACAGACAGGAGACACCCGCCATGAAAATCACCCGCCTCGAAACCTTCGTCGTGCCGCCTCGGTGGCTGTTCCTGAAGATCGAGACCGACGCGGGCATCGTCGGCTGGGGCGAGCCGATCGTCGAAGGCCGCGCGCACACGGTCGAGGCGGCCGTGCACGAACTCGCCGACTACCTCGTCGGCCAGGACCCGCTTCGCATCGAGGACCACTGGCAGGTGATGTACCGCGCGGGCTTCTACCGCGGCGGCCCGATCACGATGAGCGCGATCGCGGGCATCGACCAGGCGCTGTGGGACATCAAGGGAAAGCACCACGATGCGCCGGTGCATGCGCTGCTCGGCGGCCCGGTGCGCGACCGGATCAAGGTGTACTCGTGGATCGGCGGCGACCGGCCGAGCGACGTCGCGAACAACGCGCGCGCGGTCGTCGAGCGCGGCTTCCAGGCGGTGAAGATGAACGGCTCGGAAGAGCTGCAGATCATCGACACGTTCGACCGGGTCGACAAGGTGATCGCGAACGTCGCGGCGGTGCGCGACGCGGTGGGCCCCTACGTCGGCATCGGCGTCGATTTCCACGGCCGCGTGCACAAGCCGATGGCGAAAGTGCTCGCGAAGGAGCTCGATCCGTACAAGCTGATGTTCATCGAAGAGCCCGTGCTGTCGGAGAACGCCGAGGCGCTGCGCGACATCGCGAACCACACGAGCACGCCGATCGCGCTCGGCGAGCGGCTCTACTCGCGCTGGGATTTCAAGCGCATCCTCGAAGGCGGCTACGTCGACATCGTGCAGCCCGACGCGTCGCACGCGGGCGGGATCACCGAGTGCCGGAAAATCGCGGCGCTCGCGGAAAGCTACGACGTCGCGCTCGCGCTGCACTGCCCGCTCGGGCCGATCGCGCTCGCCGCGTGCCTGCAGCTCGACGCGGTCAGCTACAACGCGTTCATTCAGGAGCAGAGCCTCGGCATCCACTACAACCAGGGCAGCGATCTGCTCGACTATCTTCGCAACCCCGAGGTGTTCCGCTACGCGGACGGCTTCGTCGCGATTCCGCAGGGGCCGGGGCTCGGCATCGACGTCGACGAGGAGAAGGTGCGCGAGATGGCGAAGACCGGGCACCGGTGGCGCAATCCGGTGTGGCGGCACGCGGACGGCAGCGTCGCCGAGTGGTGACGATGCGAGCGGTTGATCGGTTGATCGACTGATCGGCAAATCAGCGGATCGCATTTCGGCGGCGGGCGACACGCCTCGCTGCCGATGGCCGATACCCACCCGGCCCGCCCCGCCCTCGCTCCAGGCGAGCGCTCCGCGTCAGCCCGCCGCGATCGGCGCGGTGAACGACAGCATCGCCGCCGCGACGAACACGCCGATCATCGCGAGCGCCTCGAGATGCAGCACGTTGCGGAACGTGTGCGCGTCCTCGGTCGATGCGGTGCGGCGCAGCCGCGGCAGCGCCGAGAAGCGATTGAGCGCCGCGAGCACGAGCGCGAGCGCGACGAGCGCGAGTTTGAGCAGCAACACTCGGCCCCACGTGCTGCCGTCGAGCGCGGCGAAATCGCCGCCCGTGCCGCGGATCGTGTTGAGCGCGCCCGTGACGACCACGAACGCGAGCGCCGCGATCGACGCGCCAGACAGCCGCTGCGCGATGCGGATCATCGCGCCGCGCGCGATCGACGAGCCGAGCGCCGGCAGCACGGCCATCCCGCCCGCGATCACGAGCCCGCCCCAGGTGGCCGTCGCGGCGACGTGCACCGTCTGCACGCCGACCGCGGCCGAGAACGCGCCCGAATCGGCCGCGTGCCCGAGCGACGCCTTGCCCGCCGCGACGACGAGCGTCGCGAGCGCGAGGAGCGCGCCCGCGAGCGGGCCGCCCGGCCGCGCGAGCGCGACGACGAACAGCAGCAGCGCGCCGCCGCACAAGACGGCCCACGCATGCCCGACGTGCGTTTGCGCGAGCACGACCGGAATCGCGCCGAACGCGCCGCGCAGGCCCGCGCCGCTCATCGACGCGGCCTGATAGACGAGCCAGCCGACGTCGGCGAGAACGAGCACGGCCGCCGCGACGGCGAGCGAGCGCAGCGACTGGCGCCACGCGGGATGCGACGGCGCGATCACGCTCTTCGCGCCGTCGTTCGCGAGCCACGCGCCAAGGAGCGCGGAGCCCACCGCGACCGCGAACGCGACGTCGCCGAGCGCGGCGAGCGCCGCCTGGCCGAACCAGAGGCTGTCGAGCTTCATCGCGCACCGCCCGCGCCGCGCGCACCGGATACGGCCCCGACGCGCCGCGCGCGCAAGGCATGAAAGGATCGGCCGTTGTTTTCAGGCAAACAGGAAAAAGAAGACTTCATCGACTCGCATGAAAGGAAAGAAATCGGCGGCGGCGCATCGGCCATCCGCCCCGATGCCGCGCCCCCCCGGAAGTGTACGGGCTTCGCCGCCCGCTGCGCAGCTTGTCCGGCATTCGCCCGGTCCCGAGCGCCATTCGCGCGTCATATTGTCGCAACCCGACCACGGCTTGGAACCGTGCCCTCCGCGTCAAATAGCCGCCATTACCCATCGATGATAGAATTCCGCGTCGCAGCAGCCCGGCTGCCTGCCCCTCGTTAGTTCTTGCCGTCATGCCGAGCCGATCGGAGCCCGGTCAGGTCCCCGACGAATAACAATGGAGTCCCGTGTGTCTTCTAGACGCCTTTTCCGTCCGCTGCTCGCCGTTGTGTTGATGGGCGCAGCGGGCCTTCTGAGCACTGCGCACGCGCAGACCAAGCCCACCGAGCCGGCCGCCGCGAAGGCGCCCCTGAAGGCGCCCGACTCGATGGCGGAGCGCGTGCGCGGCTGTACGGCCTGTCACGGCACGCACGGGCAGGGCACCGACAACGATTACTTCCCGCGTCTGGCAGGCAAGCCGGCCGAGTACCTGTACAACCAGCTCGTGAACTTCCGCGACGGTCGCCGCAAGTACCCGCCGATGAACTATCTGCTCACGTACCTGAGCGACGATTACCTGCGCGAGATCGCCGAGCACTTCTCGGAACAGCGTCCGCCGTACCCGGCGCCGACGAAGCCGACGGCGCCCGCCGCCGTCGTCGAGCGCGGCAAGCAGCTCGCGCTGCACGGCGATCCGGCGCGCAAGCTGCCCGCGTGCGTCGCGTGCCACGGCACCGCGCTGACCGGCATGCAGCCCGCGATTCCAGGTCTCGTCGGCCTGCACAGCGACTACCTGAGCGCGCAGATCGGCGCGTGGCGCTCGGGTACGCGTCATGCAAAGGCGCCCGACTGCATGCACGACGTCGCGAGCAAGCTGTCCGACGAGGACGTGACCGCCGTGACCGCGTGGCTCGCCGCGCAGCCGGCGCCCGCCAACCCCGTGCCGGCCCCGGCCCGCTCGATGAAGACTCCGCTCGCCTGCGGCAGCGAACCGCAATAAGGCAAGGGAGACAGACACAATGAAACGCAAGTCCCTGTTTGCACTCTCGGCTGTCGCGATCGTCGCGGCAGCGGCCCTCGTGCCCGTCCTGTGGCCGGGCAACGACACGCTGCACGGCAATGCCGCCATCGCCGCGACGCCCGCCGACCAGGCCGCGCTCATCAAGAAGGGCGAATACCTCGCGCGGGTCGGCGACTGTATCGCGTGCCACACCGTGCGCGGCGGCAAGTCGTTCGCGGGCGGCCTGCCGATGGCGACGCCGTTCGGCACGATGTACACCCCGAACATCACGCCGGACGATCAATACGGGATCGGCAAGTGGACGTCGGACGACTTCTACCGCGCGATGCACACGGGCCGCTCGAAGGACGGCAGCCTGCTCTATCCGGGCTTCCCGTTCGCGAGCTACACGAAGGTCACGCGCGCGGATTCGGACGCGATCTACGCGTACCTGCGCTCGGTCGCGCCCGTCAACGCGCCGAGCCGTCCGCACGAGCTGCGCTTCCCGTTCAACAACCGCAACCTGCTGATCGGCTGGCGCACGCTGTTCTTCAAGGAAGGCGAGTACAAGCCGGACCCGACGAAATCGGTCGAATGGAACCGCGGCGCGTATCTCGTCGAAGGCCTCGGCCACTGCTCGATGTGCCACACGTCGATCAACATGATGGGCGGCCCGGTGAGCTCGGCTGCGTTCGCGGGCGGCCTGATCCCGCTGCAGAACTGGTACGCGCCGTCGCTCACGAACGACAAGGAGCTCGGCCTCGGCGACTGGCACGTCCAGGAGCTGTCCGACCTGCTGCAGGCGGGCGTGTCGCACAAGGGCGCGGTGTTCGGCCCGATGGCGGACGTCGTCCACAACAGCCTGCAGTACATGACGGACGAGGACACGCGTGCGATGTCGACTTACCTGAAGTCGATCCCGCAGAAGGCCGAAGCGCCGAAGAACATGCAGTACGAGCCGTCGCAGCAGTACGGCACGACGCTCCTCGAGCACGGCAAGAAGATCTACGCGGACAACTGCGCGACTTGCCACGGCGCGCAGGGCGAAGGCAAGCCGACCGCCTACCCGCCGCTCGCGCAGAATCGTTCGATCATGATGGAATCGGCCGTGAACCCGATCCGCATGGTGCTGAACGGCGGCTATCCGCCGAGCACGCTCAAGAATCCGCGCCCGTACGGGATGCCGCCGTTCGCACAGTCGCTGTCGAACCAGGAAGTCGCGGCGGTCGTCACGTACATCCGGATGTCGTGGGGCAACAACGGTTCGCCGGTTTCACCGCAACAGGTGAGCGACCTGCGTTCCGCGCCGCTCGACTGAGTATCGGGTGACGCTAACGGGGCGCGGCTGCGGGAAACCGCGGCCGCGCCCTTTTGTTTTTCCGGCGACGTCCGCTTTCCGCGCGGGCCGCGCGAGGACGCCGCCTTACCAATAATCAAGAGTTTCTATGTCTTTCGCTTCTCTCGGACTCGCCGAACCGCTCGTGCGGGCCGTCAACGAGCTGGGCTACACGCAGCCCACGCCGATCCAGGCTCAGGCCATTCCCGCCGTGCTGGGCGGCGGCGATCTCCTCGCCGGCGCGCAGACGGGCACCGGCAAGACGGCCGGCTTCACGCTGCCGATCCTGCAACGCCTGCACACGTTCTACGCCGAAAACCGCAGCGCGCGCCGCGCGGTGCGCGCGCTCATCCTCACGCCGACGCGCGAGCTCGCCGCGCAGGTCGAGGAAAGCGTGCGCGCGTACAGCAAGTACGTGAAGCTGCGCTCGGCCGTGATGTTCGGCGGCGTCAGCATCAATCCGCAGATCGATGCGTTGAAGCGCGGCGTCGACATCGTCGTCGCGACACCAGGGCGCCTGCTCGATCACATGCAGCAGAAGACGATCGACGTGTCGAGCCTCGACATCCTCGTGCTCGACGAAGCCGACCGGATGCTCGACATGGGCTTCATTCACGACATCAAGCGCGTGCTCGCGAAGCTGCCGGCGAAGCGCCAGAACCTGCTGTTCTCGGCGACCTTCTCCGACGAGATCAAGTCTCTTGCGGACAGCCTGCTCGATTCGCCCGCGTTGATCGAAGTCGCGCGCCGCAACACGACGGCCGAGACGATCGCGCAGAAGATCCACCCGGTCGATCGCGACCGCAAGCGCGAGCTGCTCACGCATCTGATCCGCGAGCACAACTGGTTCCAGGTGCTCGTGTTCACGCGCACGAAGCACGGCGCGAACCGGCTCGCCGAGCAACTGGCGAAGGACGGCATCAGCGCGATGGCGATCCACGGCAACAAGAGCCAGTCGGCGCGCACGCGCGCGCTGTCCGAGTTCAAGAACAGCACGCTGCAGGTGCTCGTCGCGACCGACATCGCCGCGCGCGGGATCGACATCGATCAGTTGCCGCACGTCGTCAACTTCGATCTGCCGAACGTTCCCGAGGACTACGTGCACCGGATCGGCCGCACCGGCCGCGCGGGCGCGAACGGCGAAGCCGTGTCGCTCGTGTGCGTCGACGAGAAGCAGTTGCTGCGCGACATCGAACGGCTGATCAAGCGCGAGATTCCGCAGGAAGTGATTCCGGGCTTCGAGCCGGATCCGAACGCGAAGCCGGAGCCGATCCAGCGGCGCGGGCAGCGCGGTGGAAACGGCGGCGGCAGCGGCGGCGGCGCGGGCAGCGGCGGTCGCGGCAATCGCCCGCCGCGCGCGGCGGGCCAGCCGCAGGCGCAGCAGGGTCAGCCCGCCGCGCGACGCGACGGCGGCGCGCAGGCGAAGCCCGCCAAGCCGCAACAGGCGCGCGGCGGCAGCGGCCGCCCGGCGGGCAACGGCAATTCCGGCAATTCGAACGGCGGCGGCGCGCATGCGAACCGCAACCGTCCATCGCGCAGCGGCCAGCGCGGCCACTGAGCATCGTGCCGGGCGGGCCGCGCGTCGTTCAGCGCCTGAGCTGCGCGATCTGGCGCGCCCAGCGCGCGAGCACGGCCGGCGCGTCGGCTCCGGCGAGCTCGAACGCGATGCCGGACGTCAGGCGCGCATAGCCGACCCGCTGCGCTTCGCCGCCGACGAGCGTGGCCGTGAAGCGCGCAAGCCTGTCGTCGGACGAATCGGACGAATCAAACGAATCGATGTGCAGGCGCGCCTGATGGAATGCGTCGTCCGCGACGAACGCGAGCGTCGCGTCGGGATGCACGGCGAGCGCGCGCGCAGCACGCGACTGCGGCCATAGCGAGAAGCGCAGCGTCCGCGCATCGGGCGCATACAACTCGCCCGCGCTCAGCAGCGTCGTGCGCGGTTGCGGCGGATCGTTGCTGCGATCGACGACGACGAGCGACGCGGTGAAGCCCGCCTTGCCGGCGAGATCGTCGCCGTCGAACAGCGCCAGCGCGGCGCGCGGCCACGCGTCATACGTCGTCCGTTCGAGGGTGCGTCGGTCCGGATCGGTCACGGGGTTCTCTCCTGCTGCGCGTCGCGTCGAGTGAAACCCGCAGCATACCGCGCGACGCGCCGCCGGCATTCAGCGAAAGAACACGTGCTGCGTGAGCTTCGTCAGCGGATAGTGAACGCCCGGCTGGATCTTCGCGGGCAAGTCGAGCGGCTTGAGCAGCATCTTCACGCACATGTCGGCGGAAAGATAGCGCCGCACGAGCGCGTTCACGCGCGCGGTGCGCTCGCGGCAATACGCGGAATCGCCCACGCGGTCCGGATAGCGGATCGCGAACACGTGCCGCAGCGCGATCTCCGAATCCTCGCTCTTGATCTCGAGCACGCGCCTCGTCAGCGCGCCCAGCACCGCGAGCCGGCCATTGCCCTCGACCTTGTTGTACTTCTTGAAGTAGCGGAAGAAATGCTTGTAATGGCGGACTTCGTCGGTGCGGATGTTATCGGTGATCTCCTTGAGCACGGGCTCGTCCGAGCACTCGTTGATCGCGCGATAGAGCGTCGCCGTGCCCGTCTCGACGACGCAGCGCGCGACCATCTCGAGCGCGCGCGTCTTCTCGAACGCCTCGACCGAACAGGTTTTCGAATACTCTTCGAAGAAATTCGCGAATGCGAGATCCCAGTCGAATTCGGGCCACACGTGCGCGATATACGCCTTCAGCGCGCGGCCGTGCTGCAATTCCTCGTGTTCCCATTCGGCGTTGAGCCACGCCGACACTTCGGGATCGTCGTCGAAGAATTGGCTCAGATTGCTCGTGTAAAGATCGGAGCCGCTTTCGATGAACGACGCCGCGCACAGCAGCAGCAGCAGATCCTCGTTCGCCGCGGCGCGCTGACGGTCGATGCGCGTCAGGTCGATGTCTTCGATGCGCCAGGGCATCTCTCGCGTGGTATCGGAATCAGCCAGCATGTTTCGCGCTCCCAAACGCTGCTTCGCATCCGGACGGATCGCGCGGCGCTCGGCTCGCGATCCCGCCGCATGCGGCGCGTTGAAATCGGTTATTCGACACGTCCGGCCATCTTAGCCGGACTTTTTTGATCGTGCTTCAAAGCACTGACCTTAACCGGCAATCGCAGTTCCACAGCAATCATCACGCAATATTAGACCCGTAGTTCGAAAAGGCGAACGAAATCGAAAGCCTCCTTTGAAATGCCTTTCGATATCGTTTCGCCTGCAACGAACCGCGCGCGCCGTGCGCGCCGGTACGCGTCAAAAGCCCGCCGCGAGGCCGTCGCGCCGGCTGTCGCTCGCCGCGACATAGCCGCGGTCGGGCTCGTCGCGATCGAGCCGCCGGATGAACTGGCCGGCGCCGAAGTCCATGTAGGGATCGTCGATCGCCTGGATCGCATGGCCGCGCGCGGCGAGCGCAGCGACGACGGACGCATCGAGCGTCGCCTCGACGTCGAGCGAAAACGACCGGCTCACCTTCCAGCGCGGCGCGTCGCACGCGGCCTGCGGCTGCTGGCCGTAGCCGAGCATCCGCACGATCGTCTGCAGATGGCCCTGCGGCTGCATGTCGCCGCCCATCACGCCGAAGCTCATCACCGCGTGCCGCACGCCGTCCGCCTGCTGCGTGACGAACGCCGGAATGATCGTGTGGAACGGCCGCTTGCCGCCTTCGACGACGTTCGGCGACGTCGGGTCCATCGAGAACCCGCAGCCGCGGTTCTGCAGCGCAATCCCCGTACCCGGCACGACGAGGCCCGAGCCGAAGCCCATGTAGTTCGACTGGATGAAGCTCACCATCATCCCGCGCTCGTCGGCCGCCGACAGATAGATCGTGCCCCCCGCGCGCGGCAGGCCGAACGAGAAATGCGTCGCGCGATTGACGTCGATCAGCTTCGCGCGCGCGTCGAGATACGCGTCGTCGAGCATCTGCGCGGGCGTGACCGCCATCGCGCGCGGATCGGCGACATGGCGATGGATGTCGGCGAACGCAAGCTTCATCGCCTCGATCTGCACGTGCTGCGCATCCGCCGAATCGAGCGGCAGGTCGTCGAGACCGAAGCGCTCGACGATGCCGAGCGCGATCAGCGCGGCGATCCCCTGCCCGTTCGGCGGGATCTCGTGCACCGTGTAGCCGCGAAAGTCCTTGCCGATCGGCTCGACCCACTCGGGCCGGTACGCGCGCAGGTCGTCGGCCGTCAGCGCGCCGCCGCCGTCGCGAAAGAACGCGGCGATCGACTCGGCGATGCCGCCTTCGTAGAACGCGCGCGCGCCTTCGGCGGCGATCGTGCGCAGCGTCTTCGCGTGGCCCGGCAGTCTAACCAGTTCGCTCACCCCGGGCGCGCGGCCGCGCGGCATGAAGGTTTCCGCGAAGCCCGGCTGGCCGTTCAGATCGGGCACGGCGGCCGCCCACTTGTGCGCGACGATGGCCGCGACCGCATGCCCGCGCTCCGCGAGCTCGATCGCCGGCTCGAGCAGATCGGCGAACGGCAGCGAGCCGAACTTCGCGTGCAGCGCTTCCCAGCCGGCGATCACGCCGGGCACCGTCACCGTGTCCCAGCCGCGCATCGGCTGCCGCGCGAGGCCGTTGCCCGCCTCGCCGTGCCGCCGGCGAAAGTAGTCGACGCTCCATGCGGCGGGCGCGACGCCCGACGCGTTCAGGCCGTGCAGCTTCGCGCCGTCCCAGACGAGCGCGAACGCGTCGCCGCCGAGGCCGCACGACACCGGCTCGACGACGGTGATCGCGGCCGCCGCGGCGATCGTCGCATCGACCGCATTGCCGCCCTTCCACAGCATCCTGAGCCCCGCCTGCGCGGCGAGCGGATGCGATGTCGACACGACGTTGCGCGCGAACACCGGCACGCGCGTGGTCGGATACGGATTGCGCCACGAGAACGGCGCGCAGGACATGTTCGAGTGAAGATTCATCGCACGCACACTGTAAACAGGACCGAAACGGACATTCCAGCGCGATTGCGCGGTCCCGACAAATTCATTTGTCACATGAATCGATGCATGGACAGCATGAATCGAGTCTAGACCGAGACCGGCGCGAACAGCCCTTACAATGCGGATTGGCCGTCCCCGTTTCCCGTCCCACCGAGCCGAATCGAAATCCGCGAACATGACACGAGACCCCCGCCTCACCCTGAATGCGCGTCAACAGGAATTGCTCGAATGGGTGCAGCGCGACGGCTTCGTCACTGTCGACGATCTCGCCGCCCATTTCAACGTGACGCCGCAGACGATTCGCCGCGACGTCAACTGGCTCGCCGACCTGAACCTGCTGCGCCGCTACCACGGCGGCGCGAGCCTGCCGACGAGTTCGGAGAACGTGTCGTACACCGCGCGCCAGCGGATGTTCCACGACGAGAAGCGCCGGATCGCGGCGCTCGCCGCGTCGCACATCCCCGATCAGGCGTCCCTCTTCATCAACCTCGGCACGACGACCGAGGAAGTCGCGCGCGCGCTGAACCGGCATCGCGGCCTGCGCGTGATCACGAACAACCTGAACGTCGCGAGCATGATGAGCGGCTATCCGGAATGCGAGGTGCTGATCACGGGCGGCATCGTGCGGCCGTGGGACAAGGGCATCGTCGGCGAGCTCGCGATCGACTTCATTCGCCAGTTCAAGGTCGACTACGCGATCATCGGCACGTCGTCGATCGAAAGCGACGGCACGCTGCGCGATTTCGACACGCGCGAGGTGCGTGTCGCCGAGGCGATCATCCAGCATGCGCGCACCGTCTATCTCGTCACCGACCATTCGAAGTTCGGCCGCCCGGCGCTCGTGCGGCAGGGGCATCTGAGTCAGGTCCACGCGCTCTTCACCGACAAGCCGCTGCCCGACGTGATGGCCGAGACGATCGCGCAGGCGGGCACGCAGGTCTACGTCGCCGACTGAGCGGCCACCCGCGCGAACGGCGCCGCGTGATGCTGCGTCGCACCCAAAACTTCAAGTGAAATCAAGAAATTGCCGCATCGGTGCAACCGCCTGAGGATTTCCTTGATGTCAATCAGAAAATTATCGGGGTGCGATTTGTAGATGCCGGCGCGCTTGACTACACTCCAAATCCCCGGCGCGGTTGCGCGCGCGCGTGCAACCGGGGCGACGTCAATAACGCCAAGGCCGGGACAGCGGCTTTTCCCCCCACGCCTTCCCTTGCTGGGTCACTCGACCGGACATTTGCGCCCGGGACAGTACGGTTGTCATGGAGAGAACGATGCTAAGTCCGCATGAATTCGCCACGCTGTTGCTTGTGAAGGATGCGCCCGACCAAGCCGACATGGACCGCGACGAACTCGACGCGTTGCTCGAGCAGCAACTCGTGAAGCTGGAAGCGCTCGGCTCCGGCAGGAAATACTGCGTCACCGAAATCGGCGATGCGGCCCTGCGATCGATCAAGCTCCGCTATTCGTGATGTTCCGGGCGCAAGGGCGCGGCCCGTGCCAGGCAGCGCCCTTGCGGCCCACTCCTCTCCCGCCTTTCAACCGCCGCGCAGCGACGGGTCCACCGCCGCGCGCCAACTGAGCGCCTGTGCGCGCGCGTCGTTGAGATAGCTCACCCAGCGGCCGCGCTTGGCCGGGTCGGCGCTCGTCCCGAGCACCGCGTGCCGTTGCGCGAGTTCGTTTTCGAACGCGCAGAAACGCGCATCGGTCAGCTTGCCGTGGCGCTTCGCGACCCACGCATCGAACACCGCCGAATAGACGGACCGCGCGTCGTCCCCGTAATCGCGCACGTCGCCGCAACCGCGCTGCAGCTCCGCGAACGACGGTCCGCCCCAGCTACCGAATCCGGCCGGTACGCCCGCACATCCGGCCAGCAGCGCGAGCGCGCCGGCCGCGATCATCGTACGCATCAGTATCCCCTCGCTCGTTGGTCAGCCGCCAGTATCGTCCGGGAACGTGCGCGGCGCCACCCGACCCTCAAAAGCGAACTT
Organism: Burkholderia humptydooensis; assembly: GCF_001513745.1. NCBI lineage: Bacteria > Pseudomonadati > Pseudomonadota > Betaproteobacteria > Burkholderiales > Burkholderiaceae > Burkholderia > Burkholderia humptydooensis. Next base: position 3,484,366 of record NZ_CP013380.1, read on the forward strand.
TACTTTTTCGATTATGTTCGTTAAATTTCGAATACGAACATTTCTGGTTCGCTCATTTTCTGTCATACGAACGTTAGGATCAGCGGGTGACTCAACAGAATCGTTACGATCTGCTCGTCGTCGGCGGCGGAATCAACGGCGCGGGCATCGCGCGCGACGCGGCCGGCCGCGGCCTGTCGGTACTCCTTTGCGAACAGGACGACCTTGCGTCGCACACGTCGTCTTCGAGCACGAAGCTGATCCACGGCGGTCTGCGCTACCTCGAGTACAAGGAATTCGGGCTCGTGCGCAAGGCGCTGCAAGAGCGCGAGACGCTGCTGCGCGCCGCGCCGCACATCATCTGGCCGCTGCGCTTCGTGATGCCGCACATGCCGAACCTGCGCCCCGCGTGGCTCATCCGGATCGGCCTCTTCCTGTACGACCATCTCGCGAAACGCGAGCTGCTGCCCGGCTCACGCGGCATCGACATGCGCCGTCATCCGGCGGGCGCGCCGCTCGTCGATTCGATCAAGCGCGGCTTCGTCTACTCGGACGGCTGGGTCGACGACGCGCGGCTCGTCGTGCTGAACGCGCTAGACGCGCAGGAGCGCGGCGCGCGCATCCTCACGCGCACGAAGCTCGTATCGGCCGAGCGCCGCGACGGGCAATGGCATGCGAGGCTGCAGCGCGCCGACGGCTCGACGCTCGACGTGCGCGCCCGCGCGGTCGCGAACGCGGCGGGCCCGTGGGTCGGCGAAGTGCTGCACGGCGCGCTCGGCCGCGGCGCACAGCACAGCGTGCGGCTCGTGAAGGGCAGCCACATCGTCACGCGGCGCCTGTTCGATCACGACCACGCGTACATCTTCCAGAATCCGGACAAGCGGATCATCTTCGCGATTCCGTACGAGCACGACTTCACGCTGATCGGCACGACCGACGTCGAGTACCGCGACGATCCGTCGCGCGTCGCGATCGACCGCGACGAAACGCGCTACCTGTGCGAGTCGATCAATCGCTATTTCAAGCGTAAGATCTCGCCCGCCGACGTGTGCTGGACCTATTCGGGCGTGCGCCCGCTCCTCGAGGACGAGAACGCGGACAACCCGTCCGCCGTCACGCGCGACTACCGCCTCGAGCTAGACGGCGGCGATGGCGCGCCGCTCCTGTCGGTGTTCGGCGGCAAGATCACGACGTTCCGCAAGCTCGCCGAAGAGGCGACCGACATGCTGGGCGGCGCGCTCGGCGCGGCGCGCCGCGCATGGACGGCGGGCGTGCCGCTGCCGGGCGGCGACATCGCGAACGCGCGCTTCGCGCCGTTTGCCGAAGCGTTCGCGAAACGCCACCCGTGGCTGCCCGCCGCGCTCGCGCGCCGCTATGCGCGCGCGTACGGCACGCGCGCCGAGCGCGTGATCGGCCAGGCGAAGTCGCTCGCCGGGCTCGGCGCCGAGCTCGCGCCCGGTCTCTACGAAGCGGAATTGCGTTATCTGCGCGACGCCGAATGGGCGAGCTGCGCGGACGACGTGCTGTGGCGGCGTTCGAAGCTCGGCCTGCATGTCGCGCCGGGCACGCTCGAGCACGTAACGGCCGCGCTCGACGCCTGGTTCGGCGCCGCGCGCGAAGCGGCGAGCGCCGCGCACTGACCGGCGCGCACGACGCCGGCAACGACGTGCGACGCACGACGGCAGGGAAGCATCAGGAATGCGCCGCGCCCGCGGCGCCAATCACAACTACGTACGGATGGAGATGAGACACATGCAGGATCAGTACATCCTGGCGCTCGACCAGGGCACGACCAGTTCCCGCGCCATGTTGTTCGACCGACAAGGCAACATCGTGTCGATCGCGCAGAAGGAATTCGAGCAAATTTATCCGCAGCCAGGCTGGGTCGAGCACGATCCCCAGGAGATCTGGTCGACGCAGGCGGGCGTCGCGGCCGAGGCCGTCACGCGCGTCGGCCTGAACGGCACGGCGATCGCCGCGATCGGCATCACGAACCAGCGCGAGACGACGATCGTCTGGGATCGCGAGACGGGTCATCCGATCTACAACGCGATCGTCTGGCAGGACCGCCGCACCGCCGATTTCTGCGACCAGTTGAAGGCGCAGGGGCTGAGCGAGAAGGTGCGCGCGAAGACGGGCCTGCCGATCGATTCGTATTTCTCGGCCACCAAGATCCGCTGGATTCTCGACAACGTCGAAGGCGCGCGCGAGAAGGCGCGCCAGGGCAAGCTCGCGTTCGGCACGGTCGATAGCTGGCTCGTCTGGAACTTCACGAAGCACGAGCTGCACGTGACCGACGTGACGAACGCGTCGCGCACGATGCTCTTCAACATCCACACGCTCGACTGGGACGACGAGCTCCTCGACGCGCTCGAGATTCCGCGCAGCATGCTGCCGGAAGTGCGCGCGTCGTCGGAGATCTACGGGCCGACGAAGACGACCGTGTTCGCATCGAAGATCCCGCTCGCCGGCATCGCGGGCGACCAGCAGGCCGCGCTCTTCGGCCAGATGTGCACGAGCTCCGGCATGGTGAAGAACACCTACGGCACCGGCTGCTTCCTGATGATGAACACCGGCGAGACGCCGATCGAATCGCAGAACAACCTCGTCACGACGATCGCATGGCAGGTCGACGGCAAGGTCAACTACGCGCTCGAAGGCAGCATCTTCATCGCGGGCGCGGTCGTGCAATGGCTGCGCGACGGGCTCGGGATCATCAAGAGCGCGGCGGAGATCGAGGCGCTCGCGGCCGGCGTGCCGCACACGGACGGCGTCTATCTCGTGCCGGCGTTCGCCGGCCTCGGCGCGCCGCACTGGAACGCGCGCGCGCGCGGATCGCTCTTCGGCGTCACGCGCGGCACGACGTCCGCGCACCTCGCGCGCGCGGCGCTCGATTCGATCGCGTACCAGTCGCTCGACGTGCTGAAGGCGATGGAAGCCGACTCGGGCATCCGCATCGGCGAGCTGCGCGTCGACGGCGGCGCGAGCGCGAACAATCTGCTGATGCAGTTCCAGGCCGACCTGCTCGGCGTCGACGCGGTGCGCCCGCGCATCACCGAGACGACCGCGCTCGGCGCCGCGTATCTAGCTGGCCTCGCGATCGGCTACTGGCAGAACGTCGACGAGCTGCACAGCCAATGGCAGCTCGAGCGCCGCTTCGCGCCTTCGATGCAGCGCGAACAGGTGGGCTCGTGCCTCGCCGGCTGGCAGCGCGCGGTGCGCGCGGCGAAGGCGTGGGCGGACGACACGCAGTAAGCCCGTTCGTTCGGCATCCGTATCGATCACATTTCAACGACACATTCACAACAATCAGGCGGGCCGCGCGACGCAAGCCGCGAGCCCGCCATACCGGTAGAGAGACACATCATGTCACCATATATCGCGGAGTTCATCGGCACGGCTCTCCTCGTGCTGCTCGGCAACGGCGCCGTTGCGAACGTGCTGCTCGCGAAGACCAAAGGCAAAGGCGCGGACCTCATCGTCATCGTGATGGGTTGGGCGATGGCGGTATTCGTCGCGGTCTACGTGACCGCGTCGTTCTCCGGCGCGCACCTGAATCCGATCGTCACGATCAGCCTCGCGCTCGCGGGCAAGTTCGCCTGGGCGAAGGTGGGCGGCTATATCGCGTCGCAGATGCTGGGCGGCATGGCGGGTGCGTTCCTCGTGTGGCTCGCGTATCGCCAGCACTTCGCGAAGGAGGCCGATCCCGATCTGAAGCTCGCCGTGTTCTGCACGGCGCCCGCGATCCGCAGCGTCACGCACAACGTGCTGACGGAGGCGATCTGCACGTTCGTGCTGATCCTCGGCGTGCTGTATCTCGCGTCGCCGCAAGTCGGCCTCGGCGCGCTCGACGCGCTGCCCGTCGGCCTGCTCGTGCTCGGCATCGGCATCTCGCTCGGCGGCCCGACGGGCTACGCGATGAGCCCCGCGCGCGACCTGTCTCCGCGCATCATGCACGCGCTGCTGCCGATTCCCGGCAAGCGCGACAGCGACTGGCGCTATGCATGGGTGCCGGTGCTCGGGCCGCTCCTCGGCGGCGTGCTCGCGGCGAACCTGTACCTGTATCTGCATACGACGCACTGAACGCCGCGCGGCCGCGCGCCGCGCCGCAACCCTTCCGCCGCAAGTCGGCGGCACCCCGGCCCCCTCGCTCGGCGACGCGCGAGGGGGTTTTCGTTTCCGGTGCGCGCCGCGCCGAAACGATTCGAAATCGTTTCAAAGACCTCGCCCCGATTTGACATTCAATTTCATTCTTATAAAAAAGAGTTTTATGTCGCCCAATCCGAATATTATGTCGCCAAATCAAATATACAAAATCCATCTGAAGTAAAGTTAATCCTGGCATTTTTATCAGTTGTCAATTTCCCTAATTGAACTGATCCCCCGCCATCAAAATAATCAGCAAACCAATCGATACCAATATTTCCGGCCTGCGCACGTCGATCGATTTGCGCAGGCCGGCGTGAATCGGCCCGGACAAAATCAGTGTCGCATCGATTCCAGTGTTCGCGATGACCCGGTAACCCCTATCCAGAAGGATTGCCATGATCGCAAGACCCGTTGCATCGAATGTGATTTGCCGTCCCCTCGGCTCGCCACGCGAGCCGGCCCTCGCAATCGCGCCGCCCGCCGCGCGCACGCGCGCCGCGTCCCGGCGCGCCAGCCTGCCACCATCCTGATCCCGTCGATTTCGCCTGGCTTCGCCGTGCTGTTCGCGTGAACGCGAACGGCTGACCGTGTTGCGGCACGGCGAATCGGCCGCCGGTTTCATTCAAGGCCCGCTTCGATACGCGGGAAGGCGGCGCTCGTCCTCAATGATTCAACTCACGCGCCGCACAAGCCTGACATTCGGAAAATCGTCAAAGGAGGCCATTAGTCACCTCGACTCACTCAATCACGCGATATCGCGCCCATCCATTCCTGTTTCCACGCCATTCATTTGCGAGCAAAAACCATGTCCACCATCGATACGAGCGAATTCCGGAAAACCGTCTTCAGCCCCTCCTTCTGGGAGGACAAGATGGGCTACGCCCGCGGCAAGCGGGTCGGCAATCACGTATACATCGCGGGCTGCGTCGCGTCGGACGGCAGCGCCGCCGTGATCGGCAACGACGCGTACGAGCAGACCGCGTTCATCATCGACAAGATCGAAAAGTACCTGAACGAGCTCGGCGCCGAACTGAGCGACGTCGTCAGCACGGTCACGCACCTGACGGGCTTCGAGCACTTCGACGACTACTGCCGCGCGTTCAGCGAGCGCTTTCGCGACATCCGCCCGGTCAACACGACGGTCGCGGTGAAGTCGCTCGTCGAGCCCCGGCATTACGTCGAGATCACCGCGACGGCGATCGTCGGCGACTGACTTTCCGATACGAGGCAGCCATGAGCCACGCAACCGTCTACCCGAGCGGCGCACTCAAGGGCGCCGCGACGCTTCCCGCTTCGAAGCCGCACGTTCAGCGCGCGCTGCTGCTCGCGCTCCTGAACGGCAGAACGACGCGGATCGAGAACGTATCGTGGTGCGCGGAGACCGAGTTGCAATTCGCCGCGCTGCGACAGTTCGGCCTCACCGTCGTCGAGCGCGGCGACACGTCGCTCACGCTGCGCGGCGTCGGCGGCGACGTCGAGGCGAGCGGCACGATCGACGCGGCCGGCTCCGGCATGCTCTTCAGGATGAGCGCGGCGCTCGCCTCGCTGTCGGACAGGCCCGTCACGATCCGCTGCAACGATTCGCTGTTCAGCCGCGACAGCGTGTTCGACGACAGCTTCTTCTCGCATCTCGGCATCGACGCACGCCGCCAAGCGGGCAATCTCGTCACGATCTCGCGCCAACCGCATCCGGAGCGCCTTGCGCTCACGACGCGCAAAAGCACGCAGTTCATCTCGTTCGCGCTGTTCGTCGCGCCGTTCTCGGCCGAGCGGACGCTGCGCGTCGCCGATGACGGCAGCCAGGCCGGCTACATCGACATGACGATCAAGGCGATGTCGCTGCTGCACGGCACCGTGGTTCGCGCGCCGGGCAGGCTGGTAGCCGGCGAGTATCGCGCCGACGACATCGTCATCGGCATCCCGACCGATTTCACGTCGCTCAGCTATCTCGCGTCCGCCGCGCTGAGCGTCGGCGCGCCGAGCGCGATCGACATCGCGAATTACCGGCCGGGCGATACGCTCAACGAAGAGGCGCTGTTCGACGTCTATCGCGCACTCGGCATCCGGCTCACCCGCGACGACGTCCGCCATACGCTGCGGATCGAATGCGAGCGGGACCGCGCCGCGCGGCGCGCGCCGCGCGAGCTGTCGCTGCACGAGCTGCCGTCTGCCGCGACGAACATCATCGCGGCCGCATCGAATCTCGGCGATTCGATCCGCTTCGGCGGCGTCGACGGCATCAACAACCACAAGTGCCAGCGCGCGTTCGTGATCAACGAGAACCTTCGCGCGATGGGCGGACGCAGCGCGCTCGTGTTCAACGACGTCGGCCGCTTCGACAAGATCGACGTGATGAGCGACGGCCCGCTGCAAGGCGGCGCCGAGCTGCCGAGCTATCGCGATCACCGGATCTGCGCGGCGAACATCGTCGCGGCGCTCGGCGCGCGGCGCAAATCGGTCGTCCGCGACACCGACAAGCTCGACGACGGATTTCCCCGATTCATCGACACCCTGAGGACGTTGGGCGCCGAAATCGCCTAGCCGGCCGGCCCCTCGCCCATTCACGATTACGGAGTAGCCATGACCACCAGCGATCGTCTCCAGCCGTCGTTCGTCGAAGTGAAGAACACTTCGACGCTGAGCGGCACCATCGACCTTCCCGCGTCGAAGAGCTCGTCGACGCGCGCGCTCCTGACCGCGGCGCTCACGCCCGGCATCAGCACGATCCGCAACGTCGCGACGGGCTTCAACTCGAACGCGATGAAGCACAACTGCGAGCGGCTCGGCGCGTCGTTCTCGAGCGAGGGCGACACGACGGTCGTCAAGGGCGTCGACGTGGTGCACGTCGATCGCAAGATCGTCTTCGATCCGGGCAACTCCGGCGTCGTGCTGCGCCTGCTGATGGGCGTCGCGGGCTACCTGCCGGACACCGAGTTCGTCACGCAATACCGCTATTCGCTCGGCGTGCGCTCGCAGGCGGAGATGGTCGCCGCGCTGCGCCGGCTGAACGTCGAATGCGAAGCGGTCGGCCCCGAGGCCCGGCTGCCGATCAGCATCCGCTCGACGCGCGAGCTCGGCAGGCATACCGAAGTGTCGTGCAAGAAGAGCTCGCAGTTCCTGAGCGGCCTGCTCTATCTCGGCGCGATCGGCGAGCGCGATCTCGAGATCGACGTGGTCGATCACATCACCGCGCCGTCGATGGTGCACACGACGATCAACAATCTCGCGCACGCGGGCGTCGCCGTCGAGTACGACGCGCCCTTTCGCCGCTTCTTCGTGCCGGGCCGCCACCGCTTCGAGCCGTCCGAATTCACGGTCGGCGCGGACCCGGCGAGCACGGCCGCGATCCTCGCGCTGTGCGGCTCGCTCGCGTCGGACGTCACGCTCAACGGCTTCTTCGAGGAAGAGCTCGGCAGCGGCGCGGTGATCCGCTATCTGACCGACACCGGCACGCTGATCGACGAGCTGCCCGGCAACCGGATCCGCATCCGCGGCGGCGCGTCGATCCGCGCGCAGGACTTCGACGGCTCGCTCGCGCCGGACGCGGTGCCCGCGCTCGCCGGCCGCGCTGCATTCGCTGACGGCACGAGCACGTTCTACAACATCGAGCACATCCGCTACAAGGAATCGGACCGCATCTCGGATTTCCGCCGCGAGCTCGACAAGCTCGGCGTGCGCTCCGAGGAGAAGCTCGATCAGTTGATCATCCACGGCAATCCGCGCGGCTACCGCGGCGGCGCGGTCGTCGACGGCCACTACGACCACGGGCTCATCATGGCGCTCACGACGATCGGCCTGCACTGCGAGCATCCGGTGCTGATCAAGGAGCCGCATCACGTCGGACAGACGTATCCCGACTACTTCGCCGACATCGGCTCGATCGGCGCGAACGTCGACGAGCTGATCTATCCGAACGTCGCCGCGGCGCGCGCGTGAGCGCCGGCCGCGCCATCGAATCCACTCACGAGAGAGAAAAGACATGTGCGGAATTGGGGCAATTTTCAGCACGCAGCGCGCGGCGGTCGACGGCATCGAGCGTTCGCTGACCGCGTTGATGTCGAAGATCGCGCACCGCGGAGACGCGTCGCGCTTCAACGAGAATCTGATTCGCGAACGCTTCGGACTGGCGACGAACCGCCTCGCGATCGTCGAGCGCGACCATGCACGCCAGCCGGTGTCCGATCACGAGCGCGACCTGCACGTCGTGCTCAACGGGCAAATCTACAACTACAAGGAACTGCGCGACGAGCTCGCCGCGCGCGGCCACCGCTTCAGCCACGCGGGCGACGCCGAAGTGCTGCTGCGCGCGTACCTCGAGTACGGCCCGTCGTTCGCGACGAAGCTCGACGGCATGTTCAGCTTCGTGCTGTTCGACAACCTGAACGGTAGATTCCTGATCGGGCGCGACCACGTCGGCATCAAGCCGCTCTATTACGCGCAGCGCGACGGCGTCTGGCACGTCGCGTCGGAGCTCAAGGCGCTCACGCACGTGAACGCGCGGATCGAAACGCTCGCGCCCGGCACGCTGTTCGACGGCCAGGAAACGATCAGGTACGTGTCGTACGACAACAGCCATCCGGTGAGCCGCGACAGCTTCGACGAAGCGAAGGCGCGCGTGCGCGCGCTGCTTGAGAATTCGGTGCGGCGCCGCGTCGACACGGACCTGCCGATCTGCGTGATGTTCAGCGGCGGCATCGACAGCGCGATCGTGCTGCAGCTCGCGCATCGCCATCATCCGGACGTGACCGCGATCTCGTTCGGCCTGCCCGGCTCGAACGACATCGAGATCGCGCACCGCTACTGCGCCGAGCACGGCATTCGCCACGTGATCTACACGTTCACGAAGCAGGACCTGCTCGAGAACATCGACGACGCGGTCTATTACGGCGAATTCTTCGAGAAGATCGACGCAATCGATTCGACGATCGCGCATTTCGGCTACTACATCGCGAACAAGCTCGGCTTCAAGGTGGCGCTCTGCGGCGAGGGCAGCGACGAGATCTTCGGCGGCTACGATCTCTTCAAGACCCACGCGCAGCCCGGCGCGCTGTCGCTCTATCGGCTCAACAACCTGCACCGGACCGATCTGCAGCGCGTCGATCGCGCGAGCATGCGCAACACGGTCGAGGCGCGGGTGCCGTTCATGGACGCCGAGCTGATCGATTACGTGCTGAGCCTCGACTTTTCCTACAAGCTGCACCGCGGCGTCGAGAAGCACATCCTGCGCGAGGCGTTCCGCGACGTGCTGCCGGACTACATCATCGATCGCCCGAAAATCCGGATGCCAGACGGCAGCGGCGTGAAGAACGTCATCATCGATCACATCGACAGTCTCGGCGACGCCCCGCCCACCGACGCGGCGAGACGGCTCGGCGAAATCGGGCTGTCCGACCGCTCGGCGCTCTTCTTCGCGCAGAAGTATCTGGACTGTAACTTCCCGTTTCCGACGCAGCGGTTCAAGCAGGCCGGCAAGGATTTTTCGGAATCCGGATATTTCAACTTCATCTCGTGACGCACGGGCGCGGCGAACCGCGCGCCGCCCGCGTCGCGGCGGCGGCCGCGCCGTCGCGCCCGCCCGGGGAATGCCCATGAAGACCTTTCTGTTCGTCGAAGCCCGCCCGATCGAATGCGCGGGCATCGGCTACATCCGTTCGCTCGGCTACGCGCCCGTGCTGTTCACGTCGATGCACGCGAGGAACAAGGTGCTGTTCGACGACCTCGATCTGAATCTCTTCGACGCGGTCCATCACGTCGACACGCGCGACGCCGGCGCGATGCGCGAGCGCATCGACGCGTTGCGGCTGCCGGTGGGCGCCGTGCTCGGCTGCTACGACGACGTGATGATTCCGGCGTCGGAGCTCGCCGACGTGCTCGGTCTGCCGCATCCGTCGCTGGCCGGGCTGCGCAACGCATACGGCAAGGCGCGCGTGCGCGACAAGCTGCGAGAGCACGGCTACCGGCAGCCGGGATACCAGGTGCTGTCGGCCGACCGCTTCGCGCCGCGCCCCGACATCGGCTTTCCATGCGTGCTCAAGCCGCTGCGCGACGCGGGCGCTTACGGCGTCAGCCTGTGCACGAACGAGGCCGACTATCGCGCCGCCGTCGAGCGCTTCCGCTCGGGCGAGGGCGTGTCGATGCTCGGCACCCGGCACCGCGAGTTCCTCGCCGAAGCCTTCGTCGAAGGGCCCTTCTACGGCGCGGAGCTGCTGCACAACGGCGGCCGCTGGCACGTGCTCGGGATCAACCGGATCTTCGTGTCGCCGCACGACAGCCTGTGCATGACGGGCATCTCGCATCCGTCCGATCTGCCCGCCGTCGACAAAGAAGCGATCGCGGACGAGATCGTCGACTGGGTGAACCTGCTCGGCCTCGCGGGCGGCGCGCTGAACGTCGAATTCATCCTCGCGGAAGCCGGGCCGGTGCTCGTCGAGATCAACCTGCGGATCGCGGGCGCGCGCGCCGTCAGGCAGATCGCGCTGACGACGGGTATCGACATGGTCGGGCATCTGATAGATTTCGTCTGCGGAATCGATCGGCCCGTCGCGCCGCGAGAGCCCGCTCGCTACGACTTCGTCGCGGACGCGTTCGTGTTCGCGCCGGCGGCGGGCGTCGTGCGCGACGTGACGTTCGCGCCGGGCAATGCGCATTACGTCGCGAGCGGCTTCCGGAAGCTGCCGCTCGAATCGACGTGCGCATCTAGGAATTTCGGCTCGGTGATCGGCTACGTGCTCGCGCACGGCCGAACCTGCGACGAAGCGATGCGCCACGCGCGCGCGCTCGCCGACGCCGTGCGCGTCGAGCTCGGCTGAGCCGCGCGACGCGCAAGCGCCGGCACGACGATGGAAGATGGAAAGACACACGATAGACAGACGAGGGAACGACATGGCGATTCTGATGGGCTTGCTGTCGGCACTATGCTGGGGCAGCACCGATTTTCTCGCGGGACACGCGGCGCGACGCGTCGGCGTCACGAAGTCGCTGTTCTACAGCCAGTCGTTCGGGTTCCTGATCCTCACCGCGTCGCTCGCGCTGCATCCGTCTTCGCTGCGCATCGCGACGATCGACGCGGGCTTCGGCGTCGGCATCCTCGCGGCCGTCTGCAACCTGATCGCGATGGCCGCGCTGCTCAGGGCGCTCGCGATCGGCAAGGCGTCGGTCGTCGCGCCGATCGTGTCGCTGTACGGCGCGGTGACGACGATCCTGTCGCTCGCGACCGGCCAGTCGATCACGCAATTCGCGATCGCGGGCCTCGCGCTCTGCATCGTCGGCGCGAGCCTCGCGAGCATCTCGAAGTCGGCGGACGGCAAGACGGAATCGCCCGCGTCGATCGGCTTCGCGCTGCTGTCGGCCGCGATGTTCGGGCTCGGCTTCTGGCTGCAGGGCGCGTTCGCGGTCAAGAGCCTGGGCGTCGTCAGCGCGCTGTGGATCTATTACCTGACGGCCGTCGTGATCCTGTTCGCGGCGCTCGCCCGCGCGCGCAACCTGTCCGCGCCGCCCGGCTCGATCGTCCTGCTGATCCTGTCGATCAGCGTGTTCAGCCTCGTCGGCTTCTTCTCGCTCGCATACGGCTCGACGACGGGACACGTCGCGATCGTCACCGTATTGAGCTCGCTCGCGAGCGGCGTCACGGCGCTGCTCGGCTTCTTCGTGCGCGGCGAGCGGCCGAGCGCGCTGCAATGGGTGGGCATCGCGACGATCATCGCCGGCGTCGTGATGCTGAAGATCACGCCGCAAGCGCTCGCGGCGGGCGTAGCGGCGTAGCGGCGGCGCGCGCGAACGAGCGCGCCGCACCGCACGCCGCGCGGCCCCTGCCCCCGCCGCCTTCGACAAACCGCGCCCGCCGCCGGCAAAGCACGTATCATGGCGCTTCGTCGCCTCACCCTTTTTGTTGTCCCTATGCTCGACCACCTCATTTGCGACTGCGACGGCGTGCTCGTCGACAGCGAAGTGATCGCCGATCGCGTGCTGTTCGACACGCTGTCGGCCACGTTCCCCGCGATCGATTTCGCGGCCGACGCGAAAGCCGCGTTCGGCCAGCAGACATCGCGCTTCCTCGCGGGTCTCGAAGCGCGCCACGGCATCGCGATGCCGGCGGATTTCCTCGATACGATCGAGCACAACATCGAGATCGGACTCGCGCAATGGCTCGCGCCGATCGCGGGCGTGCGCGACGCGCTGACAAGAATCGCGCTGCCCGCCGCCGTCGTGTCGAACAGCCGGCTCGAACGCGTGCGCAACTCGCTCAAGCGCGCGGCGCTCACCGACGTGTTCGGCGAGCGCGTGTTCAGCGCCGAGCAGGTCGCGCGGCCGAAGCCCTATCCGGACGTGTATCTGCACGCGGCGCGCACGCTCGGCGTCGAGCCGGCGCGCTGCGTCGTCGTCGAGGACAGCGTATCGGGGCTGAACGCGGCGCGCGCGGCCGGCATGAAGACGATCGCGTTCGTCGGCGCGAGCCACATCCCCGGCGGCTATGAGGATGCGCTGCGCAAGATGGGCGTCACACGGATCATGCGCTCGATGGACGAGCTGCCCGCGCTCGTCGAGGCGGGCGTGCGCGGCGAATTCGGCGACGCGCAGTCGTAGCCGGGCGGAGCCGCTTCGCGTGCGGCGCGGCTCGCGCGCCGCACGCGGATCGCGTATCGCCCGCCGAACCGGAGCCGATCAGGCAACATCCTCGCAGCACGCGTCGCGTTCCCGCTCGCGCAACGACGCGAGCCGTTCGCGAAACTCGACGAGCTCGGCGATCGTCAGCATCGGCAGCCCGTGTTGCGCGGCGAACCGCTCGACATCCGCGCCGCGCGTCATCGTGCCGTCCGGATTCATCAGCTCGCACAGCACGCCGGCGGGCTTCAGCCCGGCGAGGATCGCGAGATCGACGGTGCCCTCGGTGTGGCCGCGCCGCGCGAGCACGCCGCCCGGCGCCGCGCGCAGCGGAAACACGTGGCCGGGGCGCACGATGTCGTGCGGCTTTGCATCGTCGGCGATCGCCGCGCGGATCGTCGTCACGCGATCGGCGGCCGACACCCCCGTCGTCACGCCGGCGCGCGCCTCGATCGACACCGTGAACGCGGTGCCGTTCTTGCTCTCGTTCAATTGCGCCATCGGCGGCAGCTCGAGCGCGCGCACCTTTTCGTCCGTCAGGCACAGGCAGACGATGCCGCTGCACTCGCGGATCAAAAGCGCCATCGTCTCGTCGGTGAGCCGCTCGGCGGCGACGATCAGATCGGCTTCGTTCTCGCGGTCGTGATCGTCCTGCAGCACGACCGCGCGCCCTTCGCGCAGCGCGGCGAGCGCGGCGGCAATGCGCGGCGGCGCCGGTTCGGCATCGAGCAACGGGAAATCGGAGAAAGCGTCGGCGGGCGCCGACTTCGAAGGCAACGGAAACGACATGATGTGAAACGCTCCTCGCGGAAAAGATTGGGGCGAAAAACGTTTCAGGGCTCAGCAAACAGACAGCGCGACGCCGCTTCCGCACCGCGCGCATGACATCGCGCGCGCCGCGGACGAGGCTGGGCGCACATGACTATCTGCACATCTTCTTTCATCCGGACTATGACCGTCGGCTCTGGCATCGCACCAGATCTGCTGACCCCGCGCATCGCGCGGGCGCTCGCGGGCTCGCCGGCAACATGCCGGCCTACCGCCGGTGGGGAATTTCGCCCCGCCCTGAAGACGCACTGATTGCCGGACGAACCGGCCGGTGAAGCATACAACAGCTACGGATTCTCCGCAGCGGGAACCCGACAAGGCCCTACTGACGAATCCGTCTAAACCGCGCCGCGCGCAGGCGCGCTGCGAATCGCGACATCACGTCACGCCGGCACGTGCCAGCGCGGCGGCACTTCGGCGTTCACCGTCACGCGGAACGCGCGCGCCTCGGTGTCGCCCGGGTTGCGCAGCGCGTACGGCTGATCGGCGTCGAAGACGATCGCGTCGCCCGTCGCGAGCAACTGGCGGCGATCGTGGATGCTGACTTCGAGCGTGCCTTCGCTGACGACGAGATTCACGCTGGTGCCGGGCGCGCGCGGCGCGCCGGGCTCGGTGTGCAGGGGCGCGATCCGCAGCTCGTGGAACTCGGCGACTGCGGGCTCGCCTTCCGGATACAGCGCGCGCGCGGAGAAGCGCCCGTTCGAGCTGACGACGCGCACCGCGCGCTCGGCGCTCAAATGCTCGAAGCCGTTGACCGCATGGCGGCGCAGGAACGCGGCGACCGACACCTTCAGCGCGGCCGCGACCTTGCAGAGCACCTTGATCGACGGCACGCTGCGCGCCGATTCGATCTGCGCGAGCATCGCGCGGGACACGCCGGAGAGCCGCGCGAGCGCGTCGAGCGACAATTGGCGTTCCGCGCGCAGCCGCGCGAGATTCACGCCGACGAGCCGCTCGAGCGCATCGAACGACGCGTGCGACGCATCGGCGTCGGCCGCCGCAGCGGCATCCGGTGAAGACACATCGCGCACAAGCGCCAACGGTGAATGCATGACGTCGCCTCCAGGGCCCGAGCGGGCCCAGCGGTTTCAGGTGAGGCAAAGACTAACATCCGCTACGGGGCCATCAAACAAAGTTATCTTCACACTGTTATCAGGATCGCAGAGGACTGCGTTTTGCAATGCGTCATTGCGCCGTTGCAGCCGCACCCGATGAGACGCGCGTATCGAGCCGCGCGGCGAGCACCGTGACCGCGAGCGCGGCGAGCGTGACGACGGCCGCCACCCAAGGCAGCGCGTCGAGCGGCACCCCGTGCGAAAGCGCGACGCCGCCCAGCCATGCGCCGCCCGCATTGCCGACGTTGAACGCGCCGATGTTCAGCGTCGACGCGAGATTCGGCGCGTGCGCGGCCTTCTCGACGACACGAGACTGTAACGGAGGAACCGTCGCAAAAGCAGCGCCTCCCCAGACGAACACGGTGACGGCGGCCGCGGCGGGCAGATGGCTCGTCTTCGCGAACACCGCCATCACGGCGATCAGGGCGACGAGAATCGCGATCAGCGACGGCATCAGGGCGCGATCCGCGAGCCGGCCGCCGATCATGTTGCCGACCGTGAGCCCGGCGCCGAACAGCACGAGCACGAGCGACACCGCGTGCGGCGAGAAGCCCGTCACGTCCTCGAGGATCGGCGCGATGTAAGTGAACACGACGAACACGCCGCCGAAGCCGAGCACCGTCATCGCGAGCGCGAGCCACACCTGCGGCTCCTTGAGCACGCGCAGCTCGCGGCCGAGCGCCGCGCCCGCCGCGTCGCGCTGCTTCGGCACGAGCGCGGCAATGCCGGCGAGCGCCGCGACGCCGAGCGCCGCGACGATCCAGAACGTCGCCCGCCAGCCGAGCGTCTGACCGACGAAGGTGCCGAACGGCACGCCGAGCACGTTCGCGAGCGTGAGCCCCGTGAACATCAGCGCGATCGCGCTCGCGCGCCTGTCGACGCTCACGAGCGATGCGGCGACGACCGCGCCGATGCCGAAGAACGAGCCATGCGCGAACGACGTGACGACGCGCGCGATCATCAGCATCCCGTAGCTCTGCGCGAGCGCGCACAGCACGTTGCCGGCGATGAAGATCGCCATCAGCAGTTGCAGTGCGGCCTTGCGCGGCATCCGGCTCGTCAGCACGGCGAGGAGCGGCGCGCCCGCGGCGACGCCGAGCGCATAGCCGCTCACGAGGAGGCCGGCGGACGGCAGCGTGACCGCGAGGTCGCGCGCGACGTCGGGCAACAGGCCCATGATGACGAATTCGGTGGTGCCGATGGCGAACGCGCTGATCGCGAGCGCGAGTAACGGTAAAGGCATGAGACGCTCCGGTGCGGGACGGACGCGGCGCGACCCATGCCGCACCGCATCAAAAAATCTGACGAGCGCGCATTGTCCCGAATCCGAAGATTTTTGATAATTGGCGTAGCATTTGAATCATTTTCAAAAATTATCTGGAAATAGCATGGATCAACTGGGCGACATCCGCTTGTTCGTCGAGGCGGCGGAGCTCGGCAGCCTGTCGGCCGCCGGGCGCAAGCTGAACCTGACGCCCGCCGCAGCGAGCGCGCGGCTCGCGAAGCTGGAGGCGCAAGTGTCGACGCGCCTGTTCGAGCGCTCGACGCGGCGGCTGCGGCTCACCGACGAGGGCCGCCTATACCTGAACTGCTGCCGGCAAGCGCTGCGGGCGCTCGACGACGCGGACGCGATGCTGCAGGAAGGGCGCAACGTCGTGAGCGGCAAGGTGCGGCTGTCGTCGACGGCGGATTTCGGGCGCAATCAACTGCTCGACTGGCTCGACGAATTCAACGCGCGCTATCCGGACGTGACGTTTTCGGTGACGGCATCGGATTCGTCGTCGAATCTGTGGCAAGACGAGATCGATCTCGCGATCCGCTTCGCCGCGCCGCCCGACGGCGCGCTGATCGCGCGGCGGCTCGCGGCGAACCGGCGCGTGCTGTGCGCGTCGCCCGCGTTCGTCGACAAGTACGGCTCGCCGAAGGAGCCGCTCGATCTGGCCCGCTTTCCATGCAACGTGATCACGGTCGCGTCGGGACCGATCAACGTGTGGCGCTTCACGCGCGGCGACGACACGCAGACCTACACGGTGCCGCTCGCAACCGCGCACGAGACGAACGACGGCGGCCTCACGCGCGAATGGACGATCCGCGGTTACGGAATCGCGCTGGAATCGATCTGGGACATCGCGCGCGACGTCCGCGCGGGCCGGCTCAAGGTGCTGCTGCCCGAGTGGCGGCACCACGACGCGCCGCTGCACGCGATCTATCACAGCAAGCGTTACATGGCGCCGCGCGTGCGGGTGCTGCTCGATTTTCTCGTCGAGCGCTTCGCGCGGGAGGAAAAGGCGCTCGAGGATCTATTGAACGCGTGCCGGTGACGCCGGGCCAGCCTGCCCCGCCCGGCGGGGCCTGAAAAGCTATAATGGAAAGCTTTCCCGGCGGCATCTTCCCGTACGCATCGCGCGGCTGGCGGCGCGCTGATCCGTCCCCCTGATTCATTTTGAACGACGCCCCCAGGTCAACCACTGCGAACGGCGAATCCTCATGACCAAGAAAGTTTACGTAAAGACCTTCGGCTGCCAGATGAACGAGTACGACTCCGACAAGATGGTCGACGTGCTCAATGCGGCCGAAGGGCTGGAGAAGACCGACACCCCGGAAGACGCGGACATCATCCTGTTCAATACCTGCTCGGTGCGCGAAAAGGCGCAGGAGAAGGTGTTCTCCGATCTCGGCCGCGTGCGCGAGCTGAAGGAGGCGAAGCCGGATCTGCTGATCGGCGTGGGCGGCTGCGTCGCGAGCCAGGAAGGCGCGTCGATCGTCGCGCGCGCGCCGTACGTCGACCTCGTGTTCGGCCCGCAGACGCTGCACCGCCTGCCGCAGATGATCGACGCGCGCCGCGAAAGCGGCCGCGCGCAGGTCGACATCACGTTCCCGGAGATCGAGAAGTTCGATCACCTGCCGCCCGCGCGCGTCGAGGGCCCGAGCGCGTTCGTGTCGATCATGGAAGGCTGCTCGAAGTACTGCAGCTACTGCGTCGTGCCGTACACGCGCGGCGACGAAGTCTCGCGCCCGCTCGACGACGTGCTGACCGAGATCGCCGGCCTCGCCGATCAGGGCGTGCGCGAAGTCACGCTGCTCGGCCAGAACGTGAACGCCTACCGTGGAAAATTCGGTGGCGCGCTGCCGGCGGGCGCGCACGACGTCGCCGATTTCGCGACGCTGATCGAATACGTCGCCGACATCCCCGGCATCGAGCGGATCCGCTACACGACGTCGCACCCGAAGGAATTCACGCAGCGCCTGCTCGACGTCTACGCGAAGGTGCCGAAGCTCGTCGACCATCTGCACCTGCCCGTCCAGCACGGCTCGGATCGCATCCTGATGGCGATGAAGCGCGGCTACACGGTGCTCGAATACAAATCGTTGATTCGCAAGCTGCGCGCGATCCGCCCGAACCTGTCGCTGTCGACGGACATCATCGTCGGCTTCCCCGGCGAGACCGAGGCCGACTTCGACAAGACGATGGCGCTCGTGCACGAGATGAGCTACGACACGAGCTTCTCGTTCATCTACAGCCCGCGCCCCGGCACGCCGGCCGCGAGCCTCGCCGACGACACACCGCGCGGGGTCAAGCTCGAACGCCTGCAACATCTGCAGGCGACGATCGAGGAGAACGTCGCGCGCATCAGCCAGTCGATGGTCGGCAGGGTCGAGCGGATCCTCGTCGAGGGGCCGTCGCGCAAGGACCCGAACGAGCTCGCGGGCCGCACCGAGAACAACCGGGTCGTGAATTTCCCCGCGCCGCTCGCGGCGCACTCGCGCCTGATCGGCCAGATGATCGACGTGAAGATCAATCACGCGTATCCGCACTCGCTGCGCGGCGAGCTCGTGCTCGCGCACGACGGCGCGAGCGCCGCCACGCACTGACGCTACAGGAACCCGACGCCACTTTGAAAACTGCTCAAGCACTGGAATTCACCGCGCCGCGCGACGACAACGCGCGCCTCGCGAATCTCTGCGGCCCGCTCGACGAAAATCTGCGGCAGATCGAACAGGCGCTCGACGTGACGCTCTCGCGGCGCGGCCACCGGATCGCGATTCGCGGCCGCGGCGCGAGAACCGCGCTCGTGGCGCTCGAGAACTTCTACAACCGCGCGCGCGATCCGCTGTCGGTCGACGACATCCAGCTCGCGCTCGTCGAGGCCCGCCATCCGGGCAATCCGCGGCGCAGAGGCAACGGCGAAGGCGAAGGCGAAGGCGAAACCGAAGCGCTCGACGTGCGCTTTCGCGGCGATCCGGACCATCCGTTCGACGAGCCCGTCGTGCACATCGGCGAAGCGCCGCACGCCGACGAAGCGGCGCCGAAGCTCTACACGCGCCGCGCCGATCTGCGCGGGCGCACGCCCGCGCAGCGCGAGTATCTGAAGCAGATCCTGTCGCACGACGTCACGTTCGGCGTCGGGCCGGCGGGCACCGGCAAGACGTATCTCGCGGTCGCGTGCGCGGTCGACGCGCTCGAGCGCGACCAGGTCAAGCGCATCGTGCTGACGCGCCCGGCCGTCGAGGCGGGCGAGCGGCTCGGCTTCCTGCCGGGCGACCTCGCGCAGAAGGTCGATCCGTACCTGCGGCCGCTCTATGATGCGCTGTACGACCTGCTCGGCTTCGACAAGACCGCGAAGATGTTCGAGCGCCAGATGATCGAGATCGCGCCGCTCGCGTACATGCGCGGCCGCACGCTGAACCACGCGTTCATCATCCTCGACGAGGCGCAGAACACGACGCCCGAGCAGATGAAGATGTTCCTCACGCGGATCGGCTTCGGCTCGAAGGCGGTCGTCACGGGCGACACGAGCCAGGTCGACTTGCCGCGCGGGCACAAGAGCGGGCTCGTCGAGGCGCAGCAGGTGCTCTCCGGCGTGCGCGGCATCGCGCTCACGCGCTTCACAAGCGCGGACGTGGTCCGGCATCCGCTCGTCGCGCGGATCGTCGAGGCTTACGACGAGTTCCACGCGCAGCACAAGGACGAATAAGCGGGGCGGAGACGGGCGAGCCGGTCCGGTGGGCGGCCGACGCGGTCGGCAGACGGCCGCGGTCGCGCGACGCGCTCGGCGAGCCGCGCGCTCCATGCACCGTGTCCGCTTTGCGCCGTTCGTTCAGGCGCTTGATCATCGGGGCACGGGCCCATTTGGGCCCATTGGGCCCATTGGGCCCATTGGGCCGATAGGGCCGATGGGTCACTTTGATCGCCGGGATGTCCGATCGATCGTTCGCCGTTCGCATTGCAACAGCATCGATCAGAACCGCGCAGCCGTGGGTGATCATCGGATTCCGAGCCACACGGCGCCATGCTTGCCGATCCCGCGTCGTTCCTTCGACAACCGCGCGCCGGCCGGCGCCGCGCCCGGGCGATGCTCTCCAGCCGGGCGAGGCGCACGCGCGACGCATATCGGCGAACCGTCGACCGCGCATCGGCCATTCGCGTCGCAAAATGCCTGCCGCCACACCGCCCGCAGCGCCACCCGCCGGCATTCCGAACGGCCCCGCGCCGGTCGCTCGCCGGCCTGCGGCGATCGGCGAAACGCCCTCCGGACGCTCGTCCGTTTGGTGTATCCTCAACCGCGTTCAAACCGACGTCAGCGTGATGAAATCGTCCCGTTCCTCCAAGTCCGTACGCGCCGAAGCGGCGCAACCCGAGTGTCCCCGCCTGTCGCTGTTCGATGCGAAGGGCAAAGTCAGGACGGTCGAAGCGCAGGCGCTGCGCGTCGATTTCGCCGACGGCCGCAGCCTGACGTTCGACCTGTCCGGCAGTTCGGGCGACGCGGCCGTCGCGATCGTCGCGCAGCACGCGGACCCGTCGCGGCGCGCGACGATCGCGCTGCGCCCCGAGCACTACGATAGCGTGACGGTCGAAGCCGGCGCCGACGAGAACCCCGGCTTCGCGCACGACGAGGCGGGCGACATGGGCGAGGCGGGCGAAGACGCGCCGGACCGCGAGCCCGAGCTCGATCTCGCGGTTCAGTACGGCGACGAGATCGGCGACGCGCAGCGCAAGCCGCTGCCCAAGCGCAAGGTGATCGCCGAATGGCTCGAACCCGCGATCTTCTCCGACGCTCAGTTCACCGTGCGCTTCGTCGGCGCCGACGAGGGGCGCGCGCTCAACCACAGCTATCGGCACAAGGACTACGCGACGAACGTGCTGACCTTCGCGTACGGCGAGGAGCCGGACGGCGTCACGGTCGCGGATCTCGTGCTGTGCTGCCCCATCGTCGAAAAGGAAGCGCGAGAGCAGGGCAAGACGCTCGTCGCGCATTACGCGCATCTGCTCGTGCACGGCGCGCTGCACGCGCAGGGCTACGACCACGAGCGCGGCGAAGAAGACGCGGCCGAGATGGAAGCGCTCGAAATCGACATCCTCGCGAAGCTCGGCTTCCCGAATCCGTACCGCTGATTGGCGCCGCGCTGACCGCTCCGCCGCCGTGAACCGCTCCGCCTCCACCCGCTGCCCCTATCCTCCGTCGCTCGGCGAGGCGCGCCACCTGAGCGACGACGAGCTCGCGGCATCGCTCGACGCGACGCTCGCCGGCTGGGATCGCACGAGCGACCTGTGGCTGTTCGGCTATGGCTCGCTGATCTGGAACCCGGGGATGCCGGCCGTCGAGGCGCTGCGCGCGAAGGTCCACGGCTACCACCGCGGGCTCTACCTGTGGTCGCGCGTGAACCGCGGCACGCCCGAGCAGCCTGGGCTCGTGCTCGCGCTCGACCGCGGCGGCTCGTGCACGGGGCTCGCGTTCCGGCTCGCCGGCGGCACCGCGGTGGCGCACCTCGAAGCGCTCTGGCGGCGCGAGATGGCGATGGGCTCGTACCGGCCTGCATGGCTGCCGTGCGCGCTCGCGGGCGGCGAGCGGGTCCGCGCGCTCGCGTTCGTGATGCGGCGCGACGTGCCGACCTACACCGGCAAGCTGACCGACGACGTCGTGAGAGCCGTGTTCGGCTGCGCGAGCGGCCGCTACGGCACGACGCTCGACTACGTGAGCCGCACCGTCGATGCGCTGCGCGACAGCGGAATGCCCGACCGCGCGCTCGAAGCGCTGCTCGCGCGCTGCCGGTAGATGCCGGTAGCCGCCGGAGGCTGAAGCGTTCGAAGCCATCGGCCGTCGGCGAACGCGAACGCGGACGGCCAGTGCGACGAGCGGCCGCGCGCGCCGCATCGCATCCGCCGCTTTTTTTTGGTTCATCGCGGATTACCGGGGAACGCGGCGCGGATCTTGAGAAAGAAGTATTCCTCGTCGCGGTACCCGTAAGCCCGACGCTTGATGACCTTGATGGTGTTGTTGATGCCTTCGACGATGCTGGTATTAAGCGGATGTCGGCAGCGGGCCACGATTCCGTGCCAGTAACCCTGCAGGCGCTGCGCAAACAGTTGCAGCGCGGCAATTCCGCTTTGCCGGGCTTGCTCGATCCATTGTTCCCAGGCCTTTTCCGCCCAGGCAGGCTTGCGGTAGAACCAGAGCCGCTTGAGTTCGTCACGTAGCACGTAGACGCACAACAATGGCTGATTGGCGGCCAGCAGTTCCTTCAGATGCACGGACTGCTCGGGCTTCAGGTTGTGGCGGTTGCGCAGCAGCAACCAGCGGCTGGACTTCAGGACCTTCCGGGCCGGCCGGTCATGGCGCAACTGATTGGCCTGATCGACCCGTACCCGATCGATCACCTCACGCCCGTACTTGGCCACGACGTGGAACAGGTCGTAGACGACCTCAGCCTGCGGACACTGCGCTTTGATCTCCAACTCGTAGGCCGTGGTCATGTCGATGGCCACTGCTTCGATGCGCTCGGCAACACCCTGGGGAAGCTGTTCGAAGAAGGCTCTGGCCGTCTCGCGCGAGCGTCCCGCTCCAATCCAGAGCACTTGCCGACCAATCGGATCGACCACCACCGTGGCGTAGCGATGACCTTTATGGAGCGCGAACTCGTCCATCGCCAGATAGCGGATCGTCGACCAGTCAGGATCAGCCACACGCGCTCGCAAGCGCATCTTGTCGATCGATTTGACCGTGTGCCAGCCCAAATCGTAGAAGGCGGCGACCGCCTGCACGCTGGCCGCCTGCAGCAGTTTCTCGCAGGCCTTGGCAAATCGCTCCGTCACTCGCTGGTAACGGCCCAGCCACGCCAGTTTCTCCAGTCGCGGACCGCCGCAGCGTTCGCACCAGACTCGGCGGCGGGGGACGTGCAGTACCACCCGGTACTCGAACAGTGGCAGATCGCGCACCCGGCGAACCGTCGTCTCATGAATCTGCTGGCAGCGTGCACCGCACTGTTCGCAGTACATGACCTTGCTGACCGGCTTCAAATACAGCGACAGCGTACGGCCTTCTCCTTCCGGCCATTCCACCCCCTCTAACCGATAGCCGGTCCAGCAACCCAGTGCTTGAAGTGCCTTGCGATCGAGCAATTCTGCCTCCTGACCTCCTTAAAGTCAGGCGTCAGGTTACGCAATCGCCATCAAACCCTCCACGGTTTCCTGCGATGAACCTTTTTTTTCCGCCGCTGCCCGCGCAGGCGTTTCTGCGCTACGATGGAAGCACGCCCGAGGCCGCGCCGCCCGGCCGGAACCGCGCGACATGCCGCTTCGGCCAGCGCGCCCGCCCGTCGACACGGACGCGCCACGACCTTGGTGTATCCTTGCCTATTCCGTGACAGCGCGCTCCCGATTCGCGGGGCGCACCACCATGAACGATTCGTATCCCAGTCGAAAATCCGCCGACAAACCGCCTGAAAAACGCTCACTGCTCGAGCGTCTGACCGACTTCATCTCGCCCGAGCCCGATTCGCGGGCCGAGCTCCTCGAAATCCTGCAGGATGCGCACGAACGCAACCTGATCGACGCCGATTCGCTGTCGATGATCGAGGGCGTGTTCCAGGTGTCCGACCTGTGCGCACGCGACATCATGGTGCCCCGCGCGCAGATGGACGCGCTCAACATCGCCGACAAGCCCGAGGACTTCATCCCGTTCGTGCTCGAAAAGGCGCACTCGCGGTATCCGGTATACGAAGACAACCGCGACAACGTGATCGGCGTGCTGCTCGCGAAGGATCTGCTGCGCTTCTACGCGGAAGATGAATTCGACGTGCGCGGGATGCTGCGCCCCGCCGTCTTCATCCCCGAATCAAAGCGGCTGAACGTGCTGCTGCACGACTTCCGCGTGAACCGCAACCACCTCGCGATCGTCGTCGACGAATACGGCGGCGTCGCCGGCCTCATCACGATCGAGGACGTGCTCGAGCAGATCGTCGGCGACATCGAGGACGAATACGACTTCGACGAGGAAGCCGGCAACATCATCGCCGCGCCCGACGGCCGCTACCGCGTGCGCGCGCTGACCGAGATCGAGCAGTTCAACGAAACGTTCGGCACCGATTTCCCCGATGACGAAGTCGACACGATCGGCGGCCTCATCACGCACCATTTCGGCCGCGTCCCGCATCGCGGCGAGAAAGTGCGCCTGGGCGACCTGCTGTTCGAGATCCAGCGCGGCGACGCCCGCCAGATTCACGTGCTGCTCGTGCGCCGCGCGCCGCTCGCCGGCCGGCGCAGCGGCTCGGCCGGCGAAGACTGACGCGCCCACGCCTCCCCACCCGCTCCTTCGACGCAACGCATGGCCGAACCGATCTCGACCCGCTCGCAATCGAGCGTCTCCGCAACGGCCGCCGGCCGTGCGCTGCCCGTCTGGCACTATCCGGCCGCGCTCCTCGCGGGCGCGGCCAACACGCTGACGTTCGCGCCGACGCCGCACGGCGGCTGGCTGCAGCTCGTCGTGTTCGCATGGCTGTTCGCGCAACTGACGCGCACGACGAGCTGGAAGCACGCGGCGGCCACGGGCGGCGCGTTCGGCTTCGGCAACTTCGTCACCGGCATCTGGTGGCTCTACATCAGCATGCACGTGTACGGCGAGATGGCCGCGCCGCTCGCGGGCGGCGCACTCGTGCTGTTCTGCCTGTACCTGTCGATCTATCCGGCGTTCTCGGCGGGGCTCTGGTCGTTCTGCGCGGGGCACGCGCGAAACGGCAAGGCGGCCGACCCGCGTCCGTTCTCGCCGACCTGGCACGGCGCGTTCGCGTTCGCGAGCGCGTGGGCCGTCGGCGAATGGCTGCGCGGCAACGTGCTCACCGGCTTTCCGTGGCTCGCGAGCGGCTACGCGCAAGTCGACGGGCCGCTCGCCGGCTACGCGTCGATCGTCGGCGTCTACGGGATCGGCTGGGTGCTCGCGCTCGTCGCAGCGCTCGTCGTGCAGGCGATCGTCCGCGCGCGTGAAAGCGGCCGCAGCCGCGGCAACGATCGCAACAGCGGCGGCGGAAACAGCCGAATCGACGCGCCGGCCGGCGCCGCGCCGCATGCGCTGCGCGCGCCGCGCGTCGCGGCGCCGGCGCTCGCGGCCGCCGCGCTCGTCGCGCTCGGCCCGCTGCTCGCGCTCGTGCCGTGGACCGTGCCCGCGAACGCGCCGCTCACGGTGCGCCTGCTGCAAGGCAACGTGAAGCAGGACATCAAGTTCGAGGAAGCGGGCATCAAGGCGGCGATCGCGATGTACCAGAAGATGATCACCGAGAAACCCGCCGACCTCGTCGTCACGCCCGAGACCGCGATCGCGGTGCTGATCCAGGAACTGCCCGAGCCGTTCGCGCGCGCGGTGCGCAATTTCAGCGACGCGACCAACACAGCAGTGCTGTTCGGCGCGGTCGGCGGCACCGTGACGGACGACGGCCGGATCGTCGACTACACGAACAGCCTGTACGGCGTGACGCCGCATTCGCGCGACATCTACCGCTACGACAAGCATCATCTGGTGCCGTTCGGCGAGTTCATCCCGTGGGGCTTTCGCTGGTTCGTCGACCTGATGAAGATGCCGCTCGGCGATTTCGCGCGCGGCGCGCCCGTCCAGCAGCCGTTCATCGTGCGCAACCAGCCGGTGATGGCCGACGTCTGCTACGAGGACATCTTCGGCGAGGAGATCGCGGCGACGATCCGCGACAACCCGGTGTCGCCCGGCGTGCTCGTCAACGTGACGAACCTCGCGTGGTTCGGCGACACGATCGCGCTCGACCAGCACCTGCAGATCGCGCGGATGCGCTCGCTGGAAACGGGCCGGCCGATGCTGCGCGCGACGAACACCGGGATGACGGCCGCAATCGACGCGCAGGGCCGCGTGATCGGCCGGCTGAAGCCCTTCACGATCGGCTCCCTCGACGTGCGCATCGAGGGCACCGCCGGCCGCACGCCGTACGTGACGAGCGGCAACGCGACGGTGCTCGCGCTGTCGCTGCTGCTGCTCGCATTCGGCTTCGCGTTCGGCCCGGGGCTGCGCCGGCGCGGCTGACGCCTGCCGCACGAGCCGCGCGCCGCCGCGCCGCGTTCGACGCCCGCGTGTTTTCCGGCGATTTCCCCGCCCGCGCACGCGCATGAAGGCGGCCTCACCCCGTTGCGGCCGCACCCGCCCGCCGATCCGGTAAAATTACGCGTTTCAGCACAGACCCAAGCCGCGCGCCGCGCGAGCTGCCGGCGCGGCTCATCGCCCCCGCCGTCTGCCCGAAGCGGAGCGCCCGGCGCCACGAAGGCCTCTCATGCTTACGTTTCAGCAAATCATCCTGACGCTCCAGTCCTATTGGGACAGGCAGGGTTGCGCCCTGCTCCAGCCGATCGACATGGAAGTCGGCGCCGGCACGTCGCACGTGCACACGTTCCTGCGCGCGATCGGTCCCGAGCCGTGGCGCGCCGCGTACGTGCAGCCGTCGCGCCGCCCGAAGGACGGCCGCTACGGCGAGAACCCGAACCGCCTGCAGCACTACTACCAGTATCAGGTGGTGCTCAAGCCGGCGCCGGAGAACATCCTCGACCTGTACCTCGGCTCGCTGGAAGCGCTCGGCTTCGACCTGAAGCAGAACGACGTGCGCTT
The DNA here is from genome assembly GCF_001513745.1 of Burkholderia humptydooensis. Classification (NCBI taxonomy): domain Bacteria; kingdom Pseudomonadati; phylum Pseudomonadota; class Betaproteobacteria; order Burkholderiales; family Burkholderiaceae; genus Burkholderia; species Burkholderia humptydooensis. Next base: position 3,510,932 of record NZ_CP013380.1, read on the forward strand.
CGTCGAGGACGACTGGGAGAACCCGACGCTCGGCGCGTGGGGCCTCGGCTGGGAAGTGTGGCTGAACGGGATGGAAGTCACGCAGTTCACGTACTTCCAGCAGGTGGGCGGCCTCGACTGCAAGCCCGTGCTCGGCGAGATCACGTACGGCCTCGAGCGCCTCGCGATGTATCTGCAGAAAGTCGAGAACGTCTACGACCTGATCTGGACCGAGTGGGAAGAGCCGGGCCCGAACGGCCCCGAGCTGCGGCGCCTCACCTACGGCGATGTCTACCACCAGAACGAAGTCGAGCAGTCGACGTACAACTTCGAGCACGCGAACGTCGAACTGCTGTTCACGTTCTTCAACAGCTACGAATCCGAAGCGAAGCGGATGATCGAGGCGCAGCTCGCGCTGCCCGCGTACGAGCTCGTGCTGAAAGCCGGCCACACGTTCAACCTGCTCGACGCGCGCGGCGCGATCTCCGTGACCGAGCGCGCCGCGTACATCGGCCGCATCCGCGCGCTGTCGCGGCTCGTCGCGCAGGCGTACTACGATTCGCGCGAGAAGCTCGGCTTCCCGATGATCGGCAACCCGGTGCCGGGCGTGCCGGGCCTGACCACCGACGCGCAGGAGGCCGCGCAGCCCGCGTGGGCGCCGCCGCTGAAAGCCGAACGCAAGATCGATCAGGACTGACGAGATTCTTCACACCATGACGCAAAACCATTCCGCATCCCTGCTCGTCGAGCTGCTGACCGAAGAGCTGCCGCCGAAAGCGCTCGCGCGCCTCTCCGACGCGTTCGCCGAAGGCATCGCGCAGCGCCTCGCCGCACGCGACCTGATCGAAGGCGAGCTCGCGTTCGAACGCTACGCGACGCCGCGCCGCCTCGCGGTCGTCGTCCAGAACGTGCGCGCCGTCGCGCCCGAGAAGCAGGTCCGCGAAAAAGTCCTGCCGGTATCGGTCGCGCTCGACGCCGAGGGCAAGCCGAGCGCGCCGCTCGCGAAGAAGCTCGCGGCGCTCGGCCACCCGAACCTGTCGATCGCCGATCTCGAGCGCGCGCACGACGGCAAGGCCGAAGCGTTCTTCGTCAATTACGCGGCGCCCGGCGCGACGCTCGCCGACGGCCTGCAGGCCGCGCTCGACGAAACGCTCGCGAAGCTGCCGATCCCGAAGGTGATGACCTATCAGCGCCCGGACGGCACCGACGTGCAGTTCGTGCGCCCCGTGCACCGCCTGACCGTGCTGCGCGACGATCGCATCGTGCCCGTCACCGCGTTCGGCATCGACGCGGGCGACACGACGCTCGGCCACCGCTTCCTGTCCGACGGCCTCGTCGCGATCCAGCACGCGAGCGCCTATGCGGACACGCTGCGCGAGAAAGGCCGCGTGCTCGCGCACTTCGCGGGCCGCAAGGAAGCGATCCGCACGCAGCTCGAAGCGAACGCGAACGGCGACCAGGTCGTGATGCCCGAGGCGCTCCTCGACGAAGTGACGTCGCTCGTCGAGTGGCCGGTCGTCTATCCGTGCCGCTTCGAGGACGAGTTCCTGCAGGTCCCGCAGGAATGCCTGATCCTCACGATGCAGACGAACCAGAAGTACTTCGCGCTCACCGACGCGGCGGGCAAGCTGCGCTCGCGCTTCCTGATCGTGTCGAACATCGGGACGAAGACGCCGAGCGAGATCATCGAGGGCAACGAGCGCGTCGTGCGCCCGCGTCTCGCCGACGCGAAGTTCTTCTTCGAGCAGGACAAGAAGAAGCCGCTCGCCGAGCGCGTGCCGCTCCTCGCGAACGTCGTCTATCACAACAAGCTCGGCTCGCAGCTCGCGCGCGTCGAGCGCCTCGAAACGCTCGCGGGCGAGATCGCGCCCGCGATCGGCGCCGACGCGACGGTCGCGATCCGCGCGGCCCGCCTCGCGAAGGCCGACTTGCTGACCGACATGGTCGGCGAATTCCCCGAGCTGCAAGGCACGATGGGCACGTACTACGCGCGCCACGACGGCGAGCCGGAAGACGTCGCGATCGCGTGCAGCGAGCACTACCGGCCGCGCTTCTCCGGCGACGCGCTGCCGGCGACGCCCGTGTCGACCGCGGTCGCGCTCGCCGACAAGCTCGAGACGATCGTCGGCATCTGGGGCATCGGCCTCGCGCCGACGGGCGAGAAGGACCCGTTCGCGCTGCGCCGCCACGCGCTCGGCGTGCTGCGCCTGCTGCTCGAAAAGCAGTTGCCGCTCGATCTCGTCTGGCTGCTGCGCACCGCGTACGAGCGCTTCGCGGCGGTGCCGGGCGTCGCCGAATCGACCGACGCGATCTACGCGTTCTTCGTCGACCGCCTGCGCGGCCTGCTGCGCGAGCGCGGCTACACGGCGGGCGAAGTCGACGCGGTGCTGAGCCTGAACCCGACGCGCCTCGACGACATCGTCGCGCGCCTCGACGCGGTGCGCGAGTTCACGCGCCTCGCGGAGGCCGAAGCGCTCGCGGCCGCGAACAAGCGGATCTCGAACATCCTGAAGAAGTCGGAAAGCAGCGCGAACGGCGCGGTGCAGCCGGCGCTCTTCGTCGAAGCGGCCGAGAAGGCGCTCGCCGAGCAGCTCGCCGACGTGACGCCGCGCGTGCAGTCGCAGCTCGAGGCGCGCGCGTACACGGGCGCCCTGTCCGCGCTCGCCGCGCTGCGCGCGCCCGTCGACGCGTTCTTCGACGGCGTGATGGTCAACGCCGAGGACCCCGCGCTGCGCGCGAACCGGCTCGCGCTCCTGTCCGCGCTGCATCAGCAGATGAACTGCGTCGCGGACATCTCGAAGCTCGCCGCCTGAAGGCCCGGAGCCACGCGATGCCGATCAGTCTCAGCAAGAAGCTCGTCGTCCTCGATCGGGACGGCGTCATCAACGTCGATTCGGAGGCGTTCATCAAGTCGCCCGACGAATGGGTCGCGCTGCCCGGCAGCCTCGAGGCGATCGCGCGGCTCAATCACGCGGGCTACCGCGTCGTCGTCGCGACGAACCAGTCGGGCATCGGCCGGGGCCTGTTCGACATGGCGACGCTGAACGCGATGCACCTGAAGATGCATCGCGCGGCGGCCGCGGTCGGCGGCCGGATCGACGCGGTGTTCTTCTGCCCGCACACGGCCGACGACCATTGCGATTGCCGCAAGCCGAAGCCCGGGATGATGAAGCTGATCGCCGAGCGCTTCGAGATCGACCCGGCGGATACGCCGGTCGTAGGCGATTCGCTGCGCGACCTGCAGGCGGGCGCGGCGCTCGGCTTTCGGCCGCATCTCGTGCTGACGGGCAAGGGCAAGAAGACGCTCGCCGCGGGCGGGCTGCCGGAAGGCACGCGCGTGCACGACGACCTGCGCGCGTTCGCGCTCGATTTCCTTTCCGAAGAACACGAGTGATGCGGGCCCGCGCGCATCCTCCCTCACCGTAACGTCACGCCGATGCGCTTCGTCCGCTCCCTGCTGCTGCTCGTCTATTTCATCGTCTATACGGTGCCGTACGCAACCGCGTGCTTCATCGCGTTCCCGTTCCTGCGCCCGAACGCGCGCTACTGGATGGCGGTCGGCTGGTGCAGGTCGACGCTCTTCGCCGCGCGCTGGCTCACCGGCATCCGGTACCGCGTCGAAGGCTACGAGAACCTGCCCGACGGCCCGGCCGTGCTGCTGCCGAAGCATCAGTCCGCGTGGGAAACGATCGCGCTGCCCGCGCTGATGCCGAAGCCGCTCTGCTACGTGTTCAAGCGCGAGCTGCTGTACGTGCCGTTCTTCGGCTGGGCGCTCGGGATGCTGCACATGGTCCACATCAACCGCAAGGACGGCAAGAACGCGTTCGACTCGGTGATCCGCCAGGGCCGCAAGCGGATGGCGGACGGCGCGTGGGTCATCATGTTCCCCGAAGGCACGCGCACGCCGGTCGGCAGCCAGGGCAAGTACAAGACGGGCGGCGCGCGCTTCGCGCTCGGCGCGGGCGCGCCCGTCGTGCCGATCGCGCACAACGCGGGGCGCGTGTGGCCGCGCAACTCGTTCACGAAGTACCCCGGCACCGTCACGGTGTCGATCGGCAAGCCGATCGACACGCAGGGCCTCACCCCCGACCAATTGAACGATCGCGTCGAGAACTGGATCGAAGCGGAAATGCGCCGCATCGATCCGGACGCGTACCGGCACGAGCGCGACGGCGCACGCGGCGCCGAGCGCGCGTCCGACGCCGCGCATCCCTGAAGTCAAGCGAGTTTCACCCATTGCGCACTGCCAAACGAAGCGAACTGATGCCGAAGCGTCCCAGGCCACGGCCGGCCGTCGTGGCTCTCGATCACCGCCAGCTCGACCTGCCGCTCTTCGACGGGCCGGCCGCCGCGCCGCCCCCCGCTTCCCCTTCCGCCGCGCCGCCCGCCTCGCCCGTCCCGCCCGCGACGCCGCCCGAGGCCGACCGCTCCCGCCGCCGCACGCTCGCGCTCGACGGCCGCGTGCTCGAATACAAGCTGAAGCGCTCCGCGCGCCGCACGATCGGCTTCGCGATCGACGGCAACGGTCTCACGATCACCGCGCCGCGCTGGGTGACGCTCGCCGACATCGAAGCGGCGATCGCCGAGAAGCGCCGCTGGATCTTCAACAAGCTCGCCGAATGGCAGACGCGCGCCGAGCAGCGCGCGCTGCCGCAGATCGACTGGAAGGAAGGCGCGCAGATTCCGTATCTCGGCAGGCCCGTCAGCATCGTGCTCGCGTCGGCGAAGGGCGCGCTCAGCTTCGATCCGGTTGCCGCGACGCTGGAGCTCGGGCTGCCCGCGCACGCGAGCGAGCAGCAGATCAAGGACCGCGTGCAGGGCTGGCTGCAGGGCGAGGCCAAGCGGATCTTCGGCGAGCAGCTCGCCGTGTATGCGCAGAAGCTCGGCGTCACGTATTCGATGTATGCGCTGTCGTCGGCCGCGACGCGCTGGGGCAGTTGCTCGAGCGACGGCAAGATCCGCCTGAACTGGCGGCTCATCCACTTCCCGATGTCGATCGTCGACTACGTCGTCGCGCACGAGCTGTCGCATCTGCGCGAGATGAACCATAGCCCGGCGTTCTGGCAGACGGTCGAATCGATCTTCCCGGAATTCCGCGAAGCGCGGCACACGCTGAAGCACCATCCGCCGGAGCTGCTGCCGGCGCTCTGAGCGGCGCGCGCATGCATGAGCGCATCGCGCGCCCAAACGCAGGCCGGCGCGGGGCGCCGCGGCGCCCCGCGCGGCGAAACAGCGCTCAGTGAGCCTTGCGCTGGATGAACTCGATCTTGTAGCCGTCCGGATCTTCGACGAACGCGATCACCGTCGTGCCGTGCTTCATCGGGCCGGCTTCGCGCGTGACCTTGCCGCCTTGCGCCTTGATCTGCTCGCACGCCTTGTACGCGTCTTCGACCTCGAGCGCGAGATGGCCGAAGCCCGTGCCGAGCTCGTACGATTTCGTGTCCCAGTTGTGGGTGAGCTCGATGACCGTGTGGTCCCGCTCGTCGCCGTAGCCGACGAACGCGAGCGTGAATTTCCCGTCCGGATAGTCTTGGCGGCGCAGCAATTTCATGCCGAGCAGCTCGGTGTAGAACTTGATCGAGCGGTCGAGATCGCCGACTCGCAGCATCGTGTGAAGCAAACGCATGATGGGTACTCCGTGGGGACTTGCTTGAACGTGCGAATGTACCAGACCCGCGCGATTTCCGCCGGGCGCCGCATCGCCCATCCGCGCGGCAGGGACGATGCGCGGCGCGCATGTCGATCGGTTAAGATCGTCGCGTCGGGCAGCCCGGCAGCGCGCGGCGAATCGAACCGCTCTTTCCACCACTCTTTCCAACAGCCGAGTCCGTCGGCTTGCAAACCGTGCGAACCCGCTTCCTGGTCTTCCTGAAACCGAGCCTGCCCACCGGGCGCCCGGCCGCCGGCACGTCCGCGGCTCGCGCCGCCTTCAGGAGCGCCCGATGAGCGCCGTCGCCGGCGCGCCGGCGCGTCCGTCGCTCGATCTGCGCGCGATCGGCGTGATGGTCCTGCTGTGCGCGATCTGGGGCTTTCAGCAAGTCGCGATCAAGAGCGCGACCCACGCGATCCCGCCGATGCTCCAGGCCGGACTGCGCTCCGCGATCGCGGCGCTCGGCGTATGGGCGTGGGCGAGCGCGCGCGGCACGTCGCTCTTTCGCGCGGACGGCACGTTCGCGGCCGGCATCGTCGCGGGCACGCTGTTCGCGGGCGAATTCGTCTGCCTGTTCTTCGGTCTCACGCTGACGAGCGCCGCGCGCATGGCGATCTTTCTGTACACCGCGCCGTGCTTCACCGCGCTCGGCCTTCACCTGTTCGCGCCAGGCGAGAAGATGCGCCGCCTGCAATGGTCGGGCGTCGCGATCGCGTTCGCGGGCATCGCGGTCGCGTTCGCCGACGGCTTCGCGCGGCCGGCCGCCGGCGGCGCATCGGCGCTCGCCGGACTCGCGGGCGACGCGCTCGGCGTACTAGGCGGCGTGATGTGGGCGGCGACGACGGTCGTCGTGCGCTCGACGCCGCTCGCGCGCGCGAGCGCGAGCAAGACGCTGTTCTATCAGTTGACCGTGTCGTCGGCGGTATTGCTCGGGCTCGCCGTCGTCACCCGCCAGACGACGTTCGCGAACGTGACGCCGCTCGCCGTCGCGAGCCTTGCGTATCAGGGCGTGATCGTCGCGTTCGCGAGCTATCTCGCGTGGTATTGGCTGCTCACGCGCTACAGCGCGGCGCGGCTCTCCGTGTTCACGTTTCTCGCACCGCTCTTCGGCGTGAGCTTCGGCGTGCTGCTGCTCGGCGACGCGATCGGCCCGCGCTTCGTCGCGGCGGCGGCGCTCGTGCTCGCGGGCATCGCGCTCGTCAACGCGCCGCCGCGCGGCGGTCGCAAATAGGCATAGGCGAAGCGGGAAACGGCGGCGCGATCGCCGACGCCGGACGAGCGATCCCGCGACGCGTCGCCCGCCCGGCGGCCCATCGCTTTCAGCGGCCCGCCCGCGCCGCGCCCGCCGCCTGCGCGACGCGCACGTACTCGTCGACCCCGACGTCTTCCGCGCGGCGCGCGAGATCGAAGCCGAGCGCATCGAAATCGACGAGATCGCGATAGCCGCCAAGCGTGTTGCGCAGCATCTTGCGGCGCTGCGAGAACGCGGCCGTCACGACTTCGCCGAGCACCGACGGATCGACGGCCGGCAGCTCGTGCGGCGCATGCGGGATCATCCGCACGATCGCCGAATCGACCTTCGGCGGCGGCTGGAACGATTCGGGCGGCACGTCGATCAGCTTGTCCATCGCGTAGCGGTACTGGAGCATCACCGACAGCCGGCTGAACGCCTTCGTGCCCGGCTCGGCGACCATCCGCTCGACGACCTCGTTCTGCAGCATGAAGTGCTGGTCGATCACGACGGGCGCAAACGCCATCAGATGGAACAGCAGCGGGCTGGAAATGTTGTACGGCAGGTTGCCGATGATCCGCAGGGACGGCTGGTCGCCCGGCCGCGCGAGCGAGCCGAAATCGAATGCGAGCGCATCGCCCGCGTGCAGCTCGAGCAGCTCGCCGAAGCGCGCCTTGAGGCGGCCGATCAGATCGCGGTCGAGCTCGACCGCATGCAGCGGCGAATCGGGCGTCGCGAGCCGCGCGATCACGGGCCCCGTGAGCGCGCCGAGGCCCGGCCCGATCTCGACCATCCGCTCGCCGCGTTCGGGACGAATCGCCGCGACGATCGCGTCGATCACGCCGTGATCGACGAGAAAGTTCTGCCCGAAGCGCTTGCGCGCGAAATGCCCTTGGTGCTGTCTGCTGTTCGACATCGAAAGATAGAAAAACGGATGACGCGAAAACTCAGGCCGCGCGCCGATGGCGCGCCATCGTCACCGCGGTGTCGATGGCCGCGACAAGGCTGCCCGGATCGGCGCGGCCCGTGCCGGCGAGATCGAGCGCCGTGCCGTGATCGACCGACGTGCGGATGATCGGCAGGCCGAGCGTGACGTTGATGCCCTCGCCGAACGTCGCGTACTTGAGAACCGGCAGCCCCTGATCGTGGAACATCGCGAGCACGCAATCCGCGTGCTCGAGGTGGCGCGGCTGGAACAGCGTGTCGGCCGGATACGGGCCGCGCGCGTCGATGCCCGCCGCCCGCGCGCGTTCGAGCGCAGGCCCGATCACGTCGATTTCCTCGCGGCCGAGATAGCCGTTCTCGCCCGCATGCGGATTGAGGCCCGTCACGAGGATGCGCGGCGCGGCGAGGCCGAAGCTGCGGCGCAGGTCGCGATCGACGATCGAGAGCGTGTCGACGAGGCCGTCGATCGTCAGCGCGGCCGGCACGTCCTTGAGCGGCAGGTGCGTCGTCGCGAGCGCGACGCGCAGCGGCCGCTCGCCCGTGCCCGCGAGCATCATCACGACGCGCGGCGTGTGCGTGCGCTCGGCGAGATATTCGGTGTGGCCGGTAAATGGCACGCCGGCATCGTTGATCGTGCTCTTTTGCAGCGGCGCGGTGACGATCGCGTCGTATTCGCCGGCGAGCGCGCCGTCGATCGCCGCATCGAGCAGATCGAGCACATAGCGCCCGTTCGCCGGATTCAGCTTGCCCGCTTCGGCGGGCGCGGCAAGCGCGCGATGCGCGACGGCGACATGCGCGTTCGCGACGTGCGCGTTCGCGCCGCCCGCCGTCACGCGCGCCCAGTCGACGCCCGCCGCCGCCGCGCGCTCGGCGATCAGGCTCGCGTCGCCGAGCACCGTGAAGTGCGCATCCGGCCAGCGCGCCGCCGCGTCGGCGAGCGCGCGGGCCGTCAGCTCGGGGCCGACGCCGGCCGGCTCGCCGGTCGTGATCGCAATGCGCAGCGGCTGCGGACGGGCGGACATGATGCGCCTATGTGCCTACTGGACGACGGGCAGCTTGATCTGCACGTACGACGAGTCGCGCAGCTCGCGCAGCCAGTCGGAATACGCCTGCTCGGCCTTGCGCTGGCCGATCGCCTGGCGCGCGATGTCCATCTGCTGCTGCACCGAGCCCTCCGCGTCGCGGCGGCCGAGCACCTGGATCAGGTGGTAGCCGTACTCGGTGCGCACCGGGTTGCTGACCTGGCCGTCCTGCAGCGTGTTCATCGCGCGCTCGAATTCGGGCACCGTCTCGCCCGGGCTGATCCAGCCGAGATCGCCGCCCTGCGACGCCGAGCCGTCCTGCGAGTAGGTGCGCGCGAATTTCTCGAAATCGCCGCCCGCCTCGATCTGCCGGCGGATGTCGATCAGTTGCTGGCGCGCCTGCGATTCCGACTTGCCTTCGCCGACGCGCAGCAGGATGTGGCGCACGTGCGTCTGCACGATCTTCGGCGACGCGGCCGGATTCTGGCTCGCGCGGCGCTCGACGAGGCGCACGATCTCGAAGCCGTCCGGCACGCGGATGAGCGCCGGGTTGACCTCGCCGGGACGCAGCTTCGACACGGCGTCGACGACGTCGGACGGCAGCGACGACGGCGACTTGAAGCCGAGATCGCCGCCCTTCTTCGCATCGTCGGCTTCCGACTGGCTCTTCGCGAGCCGCTCGAAATTGGCGCCCGACGCGAGCGCCTGCTGCAGCAGGCCGTCAGCCTTCTTCTGCGCGGCGTCGATGTCGGCCTGCGGCGCGTTGGTCGGCGCCTTCACGAAGATGTGCTCGAGCCGCAGATCCTGCTGCGAGCCCGCGTTCGGGCCGCGCTGGCTCGCGATGTAGCTCGCGACCTCGGCGTCCGACACGGTGATCTTGCTGTCGACCTCCTTCTCGCGCAGCTTCGAGAGCATCAGCTCGGTGCGCGCGTCGCGCACGAACAGGTCCCACGGCACGCCCTGCGCCTCGATGCGCGCCTTGTACTGGTCGAGCGGCATGCCGTTCGCCTGCGCGAGACGGCCGAGCGTCGCCTGCACGGTCGCGTTGTCGACGACGATGCCGTCGTCCTTCGCCCGCTGGACCTGGATGCGCTCGAGCACCATCTGGTTCAGCACCTGCGCGCGCAACTGGTCCGTCGGCGGCACGGGCGCCTTCTGCTGCTGCAGGCGGCGCGCGATCAGGCCCACGCGCTGATCGAGCTCGCGCCCGGTGATCACGTCGTTGTTGACGACGGCGACCACCTCGTCGGCGAGCGACGCGCCCTGCGCGCGCAGCGCCTGCGCGGACGCCGGCGGCGCGACCGTGATGAGCGACGCGACCAGACCGGATGCGACAGCCGCGAAGCGAAGGGTTTTCTTCATTGCCACAGGTACTCCATTGAAAGCGGGCTGCGCAAACGCCGCTCGCCGCGAACGCCTCGTCGGCGGTTAATCGTAATTGCTGAAGCGCGACAGCGGCGCAGGCGCGGGCGGCAGCGGCGTGTAGCCCTGCACGCCGGCGCGGAACGCCGACACGAGGCCGTTGTCGATGCTCGTCAGCCCCTTGAGCACGAGTTGCGCGAGCACGCGGGTCGACGAATGCTGCTGCCCCGACGAGTTCACGCCGTTCGCGTAGCGCTGGATGCCGACGCCGAACGCCCAGCAGTCGGCATCGTACTGGAAGCCGACGAGACCGTCGACAACCCGGCTGCTCGCGAGATCGTAGTTGAAGCGGCCCACCGTGTAGAGCCGCCGCGTGAGCGGCCACTGCGCGGACACGAGGATCTGGTTGATCGGCTCGTTGCTGAGCGTCGGATTCTGCCGCGTGTAGCGGTAGCCGACGTTGATCACGCGCCGCTCGCCCGGGCTGTAGCCGAAGCCGACGCTCGACTTCACGAGCTGGTTGTTGTCGACGTTGTACTGGAACGCCGTCTCCGACGCGAAGCCCGCGCCGAGCTTGACCGACGCGCCGAGGATCAGGTCCGAGTGCCGCGCGGTCGCGGGCGCCTCGGTCGGCAGAAGCGTCACGCGCTGATCGGTGAAGTAGTACTGCTGCGCGATCACGAAGCGCGCGCGCTCGTCGCCCGTCGTCGGATTGATGAAGCGGGTCGTGAGCGCGGCCGTCAGGCGGTTCGCGTCGGCGATCCGGTCGTTGCCGACGAACGTGTTCGGCGTGAAGATCTCCGCGAGCCCGAAGTCCGACACGGCCGTGTCGAAGAGCGGCGCGTTCGACTGGTTCCGGTACGGCGTGTACACGTAGTACAGGCGCGGCTCCAGCGTCTGGATGAAATCCTGGCCGAACAGGCGCACCGAGCGGTCGAACACGAGCCCGGTGTCGAGACTGAGCGTCGGGATCGAGTACGTGAAGCGCTTCGCCTGATCGGGCACGCCGCCCGTCGTCGTCGTCAGGTCGTACGACGCGATGTGCAACTGCGCCTTCGGCACGAAGAAGTAGCCGGGACCGTACAGCCCGTACGACACGTACGGGTTGAACATCACGCGGTCGCCTTCCGGCTGGTCGGCCGTCGTGATCCGGAAGCGCGAATAGTCGGCTTCCGCGCCGAAGTCGAAGCCGCCGACGTTGTATTTCGTGTACTTCACGTTCAACTGCGGCTCGCGCCCGTACGGCGCGATCGACGGCGCGAGCGTCTGCCAGTGCTGGTAGCGCCCGAGCACCGACCACGGCCCGTTGTTGTACGTGAGGCCGGCTTCCTGCTGGTAGACGGTCTGGATCCCGTTCAGGAACTGGTTCGTCGAGCCCAGATCCTCCGGATACGTGTTGTCCGAGACCTTGTTGTAGTAGATGTAGCCGGCGAAGCCGTTGCCGAAATTCTGCTGGTGCTGCCAGTAGATCGCGTAGCGGTTGCGCTTCGCGACACGGTCGTCGGGCAGGTATTCGCCCGTCAGCGTGCCCGAGTAATTCGTCGACAGGTAGCGGAACGTCGCCTGCGTGAAGATCCCGCGCTTCGAGATGACGTGCGGCGTGATCGTCAGGTCGCGGTTCGGCGCGATGTTGAAGTAGTACGGCAGCGCGAGCTCGAAGCCGCTCGACGAATCGAGCGAGAACGTCGGCGGCAGGAAGCCGCTGCGCCGCTCGCCCGACAGCGGAAACGTGAGCCACGGGCTGCCGAAGAGCGGCACGCCCTGGAAGAACAGCACGCCGTTGCGCGCGACGCCCTCGTCCGCGCCCGTATCGAAATCGAACTCGCTGCCCTTGATGTACCACGCCGGATTCGTCGCGCACTGGCAGCCCGTGTACGTGCCGTTGGTGAACACCGAGCGCTCGCTGTCGAGGAGCTGCACGCGCTCGGCGCTGCCCGAGCCGCCCGTCGCCGTGAAATGGTACTTCGGCGTCGTCATGAAGCCCTGGTTCGCCTCGACCTTCAGATGCGCCTCGGGCCCCGAGAACGTCGTGCCGCCGTTGGCCACCGTGACCTTGCCGTACGCGTCGGCCATGTCGGTGTCCTGATCGTAGTGGATCGCATCCGCCTTGACGACCGCGTTGCCGCGGCGGATCTCGGCCGAACCCTTCGCGGCGAGATCCTGGTCGGCGGTGCCGCCCGTGTGATCGGCGAGCACGAACGTCGCGGGCTTGCCGCCCTGTTTTTGCGGATGCTCGTCGAGCTGCGGCGCGAGGCGCAGGTCCCACGGCGAGCCGAACGTCTGCGGCTCGGCCGCGGCGCCCGACAACTGGGCCTGCGACACCGCCGGCACGAGGCCCGGTACGGCCAAAAGCGCGACCGCGAGCCGTTTTTTGCGCGGCGCGGCATCGCAAGCTGGGACGAGCGGGAATAACGTTTTAGGCGGCATCTATCGTTCGGCGAATCGCCCCTGTCAAGCCCGGCCTCCGCATGCCGCGCCCGCGCAATCGAACCGTGACTGCGGCTTCGCGCATACCGGGGGAAACGGGCAAACGGACGGCGTGACGGGCTGCGGGCCCGCGCCGGCGGGAATTGACACGGGACGCGTCAAAAAAGTCGTGGGGTATTATATGGCAAGACGTTCCCCCTCCCCGACTTTCAATGACGCAGCCCCCAGCCGATCCCCGTCTCGCCCGCCTCGCCGCCTGGCTCGCCACTTTCGCCGACCGCTACGCGCTCGACCTCGCGTCGCTCGCCCCGGCGTCCGCCGACGCGAGCTTCCGCCGCTATTTCCGCGTCGCGAGCGCGGCCGCGCCGGGCGGCACGGCGATCGCCGTCGACGCGCCGCCGCCCGAGAAATGCCGCGAGTTCGCGCAGATCGCGCAACTGCTCGACGCGGCCGGCGTCCACGTGCCGAAGGTGCTCGAGCACGACTTCGATGCGGGCTTCATGCTCGTCACCGATCTCGGCACGCGCTCGTACATCTCGGCACTCGACCCGGCGGCGCCCGCCGCCGCGCGGCCGCTGATGCGCGACGCGCTCGACGCGCTGATCCGCTGGCAGCGCGCGTCGCGCGAGGGCGTGCTGCCGCCGTTCGACGAAGCGTTCCTGCGCCGCGAGATGGAGCTGATGCCCGAATGGTACGTCGGCCGGCATCTCGACAAGACGCTGTCCGACGACGCGCGCGGCGTGCTCGAGCGCACGTTCGCGCTGCTGATCGCGAGCGCGAAGGCGCAGCCGCAGGGCTACATGCTGCGCGACTTCATGCCTCGCAACCTGATGATCGCGGAGCCGAACCCGGGTGTGCTCGACTTCCAGGACGCCGTCTACGGGCCGCTCACGTACGACGTGGTGTCGCTCATGCGCGACGCGTTCATCAGTTGGGACGAAGCGTTCGAGCTCGACTGCTTCGCGTACTACTGGGAAAGAGCGAAGAAGGCGGGGCTGCCCGTCGAGCCGGATTTCGGCGAGTTCTACCGGCAGCTCGAATGGATGGGCCTGCAGCGCCACATCAAGGTGCTCGGCCTGTTCGCGCGCATCAATTACCGCGATCACAAGCCGCACTATCTCGCCGATCTGCCGCGCTTTCTCGGCTACGCGCAGCGCGTCGCGCTGCGCTACCGGCCGCTCGCGCCGTTCGCGAGGCTCCTCGACGATCTCGAAGGCAAGACGGCCGACGTCGGCTACACGTTCTGAACGATGACGCACACACTCGATACGGCGATGATCTTCGCCGCCGGGCGCGGCGAACGGATGCGCCCGCTTACCGACACGACGCCGAAGCCGCTTCTCGTCGCGGGCGGCAAGCCGCTGATCGTCTGGCAGATCGAGCGGCTCGCCGCGGCGGGCATTCGCACGATCGTCGTCAACCATGCGTGGCTCGGCGCGCAGATCGAGGCCGCGCTCGGCGACGGCTCGCGCTGGGGCGTGCGGCTCCTGTATTCCGCCGAGCGCGAGGCGCTCGAGACCGCGGGCGGGATCGCGCAGGCGCTGCCGCTCATCGAGGGCGGCGGCGGGCCGAAGGTGTTCGTCGGCGTCGCGGGCGATATCTATGCGGACTTCGATTACGCGGCGCTGCGGGAGCCTGCAGCCGCGCTCGCCTCGGCATCCGAGCCCGGCATGCATCTCGTGATGGTGCCGAACCCGCCGTTCCATCCGGCGGGCGATTTCGCGCTCGACGGCAGCGGCCGGCTGTCGCTCGACGGCGCCGCGCGCGTCACGTTCGGCAGCATCGCGCTGTACGACACGCGGATGTTCCGCGATCTGCCCGCCGGCACGCGCCGCGCGCTCGCCCCCTATTACCGCGAGACGATCGCCGCGCGCCGCGCGACGGGCGAGCTCCACACCGGAGCGTGGGAGAACGTCGGCACGGCCGCGCAACTGGGCGAGCTCGATGCGGCGTTGAAGGCAGCCCGCTGAGAGCGCCGGCCCGGTCGCTTCGCTGCCGGATCGACCGGCTCGCCGAAACGCGCGGCGTCGTCGCCCGTCCCGCCCCGCTTCGTCAAACCTCTTCCGCCGCCGCGCCGTCGGCCGCCGCGCGCTGCTGCTGCAACGCCCACATCTGCGCGTAGAGGCCGTCCGCGCGCAGCAGCTCCGCGTGCGTGCCGCGCTCGACGATGCGCCCGTGGTCCATCACGATGATCTGGTCCGCATGCACGACGGTCGACAAGCGGTGCGCGATCACGAGCGTCGTCCGGTGCCGCGCGATCTGGTCGAGCTCGTGCTGAATCGCGCGCTCGGAACGCGAATCGAGCGCCGACGTCGCCTCGTCGAACACGAGGATCGGCGGATTCTTCAGGATCGTCCGCGCGATCGCGACGCGCTGCTTCTCGCCGCCCGACAGCTTGAGCCCGCGCTCGCCGACGGGCGTGTCATAGCCCTTCGGCAGACTCTCGACGAACGAGTGGATGTGCGCGGCGCGCGCGGCCGCGATCACCTCGTCGCGCGTCGCCGACGGCCGGCCGTACGCGATGTTGTAGTAGATCGTGTCGTTGAAGAGCACGGTGTCCTGCGGCACGATGCCGATCGACGCCCGCAGCGAATCCTGCTTCACGTCGCGAATGTCCTGGCCGTCGATCGTGATCGCGCCGCCCGTCGCGCGATCGAGATCGTAGAAGCGGAACAGCAGGCGCGACAGCGTCGACTTGCCCGAGCCGCTGTGGCCGACGACCGCGGTCGTCGAGCCCGCCTCGATCGTGAAGTCGACGCCGCGCAGGATCTGCCGCGACGGCTCGTAGCTGAAATCGACCCGCTCGAAACGCACTCGCGCGCCGCTCACCTTCAGCGCGCTTGCGCCGGGCGCGTCGTCGACTTCGCGCGCGGCCGACAGCAGCCCGAACATCCGGTCCATGTCGGTCAGGCTCTGCTTCAGCTCCCGATAGACGACGCCGAGGAAGTTGAGCGGAATGTACAGTTGCAGCATGAACGTGTTGATGAGCACGAGATCGCCGAGCGTGAGCCTGCCCGCGAGCACGCCCTGCGTCGCGCGCCACAGGATGAACACGAGCCCCGTGCCGATGATCGCCTGCTGGCCGAAGTTCAGGAACGACAGCGAATTCTGCGAGCGGATCGCCGCCTTCCGGTAGCGCTTCAGGTTTTCGTCGTAGCGCTGCGTCTCCCATTCCTCGTTGCCGAAGTACTTGACGGTCTCGTAGTTGATCAGCGAATCGATCGCGCGCGAGTTCGCCCGCGAATCGAGCTCGTTCATCGTGCGGCGGAAATGCGTGCGCCACTCGGTCACCTTCACGGTGAATGCGATGTAAGCGACGAGCGCGGCGAACGTCACATATGCGTAATACGCCTCGTACTTGACGACGAAGAAGCCGAGCACGAGCCCCACTTCGACGAGCGTCGGCAGGATGCTGTACAGCGAATACGAGATCAGTTGCTGGATGCCGCGCGTGCCGCGCTCGATGTCGCGCGACATGCCGCCCGTCTGCCGCTCGAGATGAAAGCGCAGCGACAGGCCGTGCAGATGCCGGAACACCTGCAGCGCGAGCCGCCGCACCGCGCTTTCCGTCACCTTCGAGAACAGGATCTCGCGCAGCTCGGTGAAGAGCGACGTCGACAGCCGCACGAGCGCATAGGCGATCACGAGGAGCCCGACGCCGCCCGCGAGCACGACGGTCGCCGACTGCTCGGCGCGGCCGAGCGCGGTCAGATGCTGGACGGCCGCGAGGCTGTCGACGATCCGCTTCATCACGACGGGCACGCCGAGATTCGCGACCTTCGCGCCGATCAGGCACGAAAGCGCGAACGCGACGCGCCATTTGTAGGCGCTCAGGTACGGCAGCAGCGAGCGGATCGTCTGCCAGTCGTTGCGCGGCCCGGTCGCGGCGGGCGCGGGCTCGGAGGAAGCGGGATAGCGGCGCATGGGGAGTTCGTGGGTTCGCTTCGTCGGTGAAAGTGGGCGTGTCGGGCTTTCCTGGCCGGCCGTCGATGCGGCGCGCATCACGCTACGCGGCGGCGCGTGCGCGGCGAGGCCCGGCCTGCGCGGCCCGGCCCAAATCCACACTTTCTCGTACAATTTCAGAACTCTGTATTGTCTCAGAAGCCGGTTCACGCCGCTGTCCGCCGCATCTCCGGCGACGGCCGCCGAATACGCGCAAGCCGGCCGCTTTTCTTACAAGATGGAAGCTTCAACCATGACCGACTCGCCCATGCAACTCCCGCAAAAACCGCCCGCGCTGCGCGTCGTCCCGCAACCGTCCGACGCGAACGTCCACGGCGACGTGTTCGGCGGCTGGATCATGGCGCAGGTCGACATCGCGGGCTCGATCCCGGCGAGCCGCCGCGCGAACGGTCGGGTCGCGACGGTCGCGGTCAATTCGTTCCTGTTCAAGCAGCCGGTGTTCGTCGGCGATCTGCTCAGCTTCTACGCGAGCATCGTGAAGACGGGCAACACGTCGGTGACGGTCGACGTCGAGGTCTACGCGCAGCGGATGAGCCTGATGAGCGAGATCGTCAAGGTGACGGAAGCAACCCTCACCTACGTCGCGACCGACGCCGATCGCCGCCCGCGCGCGCTGCCGCCGCTCGAATAAGCGCGGCGCACGCATCGCCGCACGCACGCGCGCATCGCAAGGCGGCGCGTGCCGCCGCCCCTCGCCCGCTCAGTGCGCGGCGAGGCCGAACTCGCGCATCGCGGGAACGAAGTCGTGGTTGAGCTTCGGCTTGCGCGACAGCTTCGCGAGCACGTAGCGCTGAAACGGCGTGAGCGTCGACCACTGCGAGGCGGACGGCGCCGGCAGGCCGGCGAGCCCGCTCTGCGCGACGAGCGCGTCCGGCACGGCATCGGCGCTGCGCCACGCCGGATGCTCGTCCGGCTGAAACCAGGTCGGCTCGACGTTCGCGTGCGTGCGCAGCATCTCGAACAGCGCATGATCGAAATTCGGCTCGATCACGACGTCTTCGTCGGCCGGAAAGCGCGCGAGCAGCCTGCGATCCTCGAGCGGCAGCATCTGCCATTGCTCGAGCGAGATCCTCAGCCCGAAACGGTCGAGGTTGAAGCGGACGATCATCGGAATGTAGGTCAGATCCTCCGACGATTCGATTTCGAAATTGAACAGCAACGGCGCGTCGCTCAGTCCCATGTTTGCACCCACTATGACGTTTGCCGGCACGTTTGGCCCGTGTGGAGTATTTTAGAACCTTCGCGGGCATCGAGCGTGCCGCCCGGCGTCGCGCCCCGCTCGCCCGTCCAGCCGTCCCATCGAAGGAGCCCCCCGTGAGTCTGTCCGAAACCGTCGAACCCAGCGGCATCGTCGAGCTCTCGGTGCGCAGGCGGCGCGGCGACGCGATCGAGGCGGCCGTCGACCGCGTCGGCCAGGAATGGCCCGTCGCGCTCGTGTTCAATGGCATCTCGCACGCGGTGATGATGTGCACGCCGCGCGATCTGGAAGCGTTCGCGGTCGGCTTCGCGGTGTCGGAAGGCATCGTCGGGCGCGGCAGCGACGTGAAGGACATCGAGGTCGCGCTGCACGGCGACGCGCCGCTGCCGCACGCCGAAGTGCAGTTGACGGTCGTCCAGCAGGCGTTCGCCGCGCTGAAGGAAAGGCGCCGCGCGCTCGCGGGGCGCACCGGCTGCGGCGTTTGCGGGATCGAAAGCATCGATCTGCTCGATCTCGTGCCGCAGCGCCTGCCCGATACCGGCTTTCTCGCGCGCCTCGCGCCGGATGCGATCGCACGCGCGGCGCGCGAGCTTCCCGCGCATCAGGCGCTCACGCAGCAGACGGGCGGCCTGCACGCGGCCGCGTGGTGCGATGCGTCGGGCGCGATCGTCCATGCGTTCGAGGACATCGGCCGCCATAACGCGCTCGACAAGCTGATCGGCACGCTGACGCTCACGCGCGCCGACATGACGAACGGTTTCGTGTTCCTGTCGAGCCGCGCGAGCTACGAGCTCGTGCGCAAGTCGGCGCGCGTCGGCATTCCGATGGTCGCGACGATCTCCGCGCCGTCGTCGCTCGCGATCGAGATCGCGCGGCAGGCCGGGCTGCGGCTCGTGAGCTTCTGCCGCGAGGCGGGTTACGTCGATTACGGCACCGCGTAGCGCGCCGCCGCCGCGATCGCGCTCAGTCGAACTGCCGGAAATCCGGCTTGCGCTTCTCGAAGAACGCGGTGATCGCCTCGCGCACTTCGGGCGAGCGCAGCATCTCGCCGAACTGATCGCCTTCTTCCGACATCCGCGCGGCGATTTCCGCGCCGCTGCCCTTCTTGAGGAACGCCTTCGTCGCGCGCAGCGACGAAGCCGGCAGCGCGACGAGCTTCGCCGCCTGCTGCGCAGCGAACGCGTCGAGGTCCGCGGCGGGCAGCACGCGGTTCACGAGGCCGATCCGGTGCGCCTCGAGCGCGTCGAACGGCTCGCCGAGCAGCAGCTTCTCCGCGGCGACCTGATGGCCGGCGAGGCGCGGCAACAGCAGGCTCGACGCCGCCTCCGGGCACAGGCCGAGCTGCGTGAACGGCAGCGACAACTGCGCGGTATCGGCCGCGTAGACGAGATCGCAGTGCAGCAGCATCGTCACGCCGATGCCGACCGCAACGCCCGCGACCGCCGCGACGATCGGCTTCTGCGCGCTCGCGATCTGGCGCAGGAACTGGAACACGGGCGCGTGCTCGTCCTTCGGCGGCGCCTTCATGAAATCGTCGAGATCGTTGCCCGCGCTGAAGTTGCCGTCGCTGCCGCGAATCAGGATCGCGCGCACCGACTTGTCGTCCTGCGCCGCCGCGAGCGCATCGGCCATCGTCTGGTACATCGCCGCCGTGATCGCGTTCTTCTTCGCTGGGCGCGCGAGCGTGATCGTCAGCACGCCGCCTGCGTTTTCGACCTGGATATCCATTTGAGCCGTCTCCATGACTGTTTTCATTCGATCGACAAAAAAACGGTGCGCGAGCCCGCCGCCCGCGCACCGTGGTCATGCGTCGCGCGCGCCGATCAGAGCCGCTCGATGATGCCCGCCGCGCCCATGCCGGTGCCGACGCACATCGTCACCATCCCGTACTTCAGGTTGCGGCGGCGCAGGCCATGCACGACCGTCGACGCGCGAATCGCGCCCGTCGCGCCGAGCGGGTGGCCAAGCGCGATCGCGCCGCCGAGCGGGTTGATCTTCGACGGATCGAGGCCGAGATCGCGGATCACGGCGAGCGATTGCGCGGCGAACGCCTCGTTCAGCTCGATCCAGTCGATGTCGTCCTGCTTGAGGCCCGCCGCCTTCAGCGCGGCCGGAATCGCTTCCTTCGGGCCGATGCCCATGATCTCCGGCGGCACGCCGCGCACGGCGAAGCTGACGAAGCGCGCGAGCGGGGTCAGGTTGAACTGCTTGAGCACCTTCTCCGACACGACGAGCAGCGCGCCCGAGCCGTCCGACGTCTGCGAGCTATTGCCCGCCGTCACCGAGCCCTTGTTCGCGAACACCGTCTTCAGCTTCGCGAGCCCTTCGAGCGACGTCTCCGCGCGCGGACCTTCGTCGAGCGCGATCTCGCGCGTCTTCGTTTCGATTTCGCCCGTCGCGAGATTCGGGAAGCGCTCGACGATCGCATACGGCGCGATCTCGTCCTTGAACTCGCCCGCCTGCTGCGCCGCGAGCGCCTTCCGGTGCGATTCGACCGAGAACGCGTCCTGGTCTTCGCGGCTCACCTTCCACTGCTCGGCGACGCGCTCGGCCGTCAAGCCCATCCCGTAAGCGATGCCGAAGTCTTCGCTGCGATCGAAGATGTGCGGCGACATCGACGGCTTGTTGCCCATCATCGGCACCATGCTCATCGATTCGACGCCGGCCGCGAGGATCGCGTCCGATTCGCCGACGCGGATGCGGTCCGCCGCCATCGCGAGCGCGGTGACGCCCGACGCGCAGAAGCGGTTCACCGTCACGCCGCCGACCGTGTTCGGCAGGCCCGCGAGCAGCGCACCCATCCGCGCGACGTTCAGGCCCTGCTCGGCCTCGGGGATCGCGCAGCCGACGATCGCGTCTTCGATCAGCTTCGTGTCGAATTGCGGCACTTGCGCGATCGCCGACTTGATCGCGTGGACGAGCAGTTCGTCCGGGCGCGTGTTCTTGAATGCACCGCGGGGCGCCTTGCCGATCGGCGTGCGGCTTGCGGCGACGATGTATGCGTCTTGCAACTGTTTGCTCATTTCAAGCTCCTGTCGACCGGAGTGGTGCTTGAGCGCTCACTCCGCTCCCATGCAAAGTTGTCCGCTCGGCTCGATCAATTGCGAACCGGCTTGCCGGTCTGCAACATGCCCATGATCCGCTCCTGCGTCTTCTGCGTGCCGAGCAGCTCGACGAACGCGCGACGCTCCAGCGCGAGCAGCCATTCCTCGTCGACCGTGCTGCCGGCCTCGACGTCGCCGCCGCAGACCGCTTCCGCGATCCGGCTCGCGATCAGGAAGTCGTGATCGCTGATGAAGCGGCCGTCGCGCATGTTGACGAGCTGGGCCTTGATCGTGGCGATCGCCGAGCGGCCGGCCACCGGGATTTCCTTCGCCTTCAGCGGCGCGCGATAGCCCGCCGCCGCGAGGCCGCGCGCTTCCTTCTTCGCGACGTCGAGCAGCTCGAACACGTTGAACACGATCGTGTCCGAAGGCTTCACGTAGCCCATCGCGCGCGCTTCGTGCGCGGACATCGACACCTTCGCCATCGCCGCGTTCTCGAACGACTTCGTCAGGAACTTGAGCAGCTCGCTCGTCATGCCCGCCGCCGTCGCCGCGTCCGCCGCGCGCAGCGCCGCTTCCTTCAGGCCGCCGCCCGCCGGCACGAGGCCGACGCCCACTTCGACGAGGCCGATGTAGCTCTCGACGTGCACGACGCGCTTCGCGCTATGCAGCATCAGCTCGCAGCCGCCGCCGAGCGCCAGGCCCGACACCGCCGCGACGACCGGCACGTTCGCATACTTCACGCGCAGCATGCCTTGCTGGAACTTCTTCACGAACGGCTCGATGCCCTTCGCGCCGCCCATCATGAACGCGGGCATCGCCTCTTCGAGGTTCGCGCCGGCGGAGAACGGACCGCCCGGATTGCCGAGCTTGAGCGAGCTCGGCTGCCAGATCACCACGCCCTTGTAGTCGTTCTCCGCGAGCGTGATCGCCTGCACGAGGCCGTCGATCACGCTCGGGCCGATCGTGTTCATCTTCGACTTGAACGACACGATCACAACGTCGTCCTCGCCCGCGCGGTCGTCGACCCATGCGCGCACCGAGTCCGTCTCGAACAGCGTCTTGCCGAACGTCTTCGGGTCGCGCCCCGCTTCGCCGAACACGGGCGCGCGGAACACCTGCCTGTCGTAGACGGACAGCGCCGAGCGCGGCACGAAGCGCTTCGCCGCGGCCGACCACGAGCCTTCGGCCGCGTGCACGCCACCCTTCTCGGCGACGGCGCCTTCCAGCACCCACGCGGGCAGCGGCACGGTTGCAAGCGACTTGCCGGCCGCGATGTCTTCCTGCACCCACTCGGCGATCTGCTTCCAGCCCGCCGCCTGCCAGTCCTCGAACGGGCCCTGGCTCCAGCCGAAGCCCCAGCGGATCGCGAGATCGACTTCGCGTGCGTTGTCGGCGATCGATTCGAGGTGGATCGCGATGTAGTGGAACACGTCGCGGAAGACCGACCACAGGAACTGCGCGTGCGGATGCTGCGTCTCGCGCAACAGCTTCAGGCGCTCGGCGGGAGGACGCTTCAGGATGCGGCCGACGGTCTCGTCCGCCTTCGCGCCGGAGTCGACGTAGGTCCCCGTCTTCGCGTCGAGCACCTTGATCGCCTTGCCTTCCTTCCGGTAGAAGCCGGCGCCCGTCTTCTGGCCGAGCGCGCCCTGCTCGACGAGCTTCGCGAGCACGGCGGGCGTCCGGTAGACCGGGAAGAACGGATCGTCGGCGAGGTTGTCCTGCATCGTCTTGATCACGTGCGCCATCGTGTCGAGGCCGACCACGTCCGCCGTGCGGAACGTCGCCGACTTCGCGCGGCCGAGGCGGCTACCCGTCAGGTCGTCGACTTCGTCGAAACGCAGGCCGAACTTCTCGGCTTCGACGATCACGGCGAGAATCGAGAAGATGCCGACGCGGTTCGCGATGAAGTTCGGCGTGTCCTTCGCGCGCACGACGCCCTTGCCGACGACGCTCGTCAGGAACGTCTCGAGCTGGTCGAGGATGTCGGCTCGCGTGTGCGCGGTCGGGATCAGCTCGACCAGGTGCATGTAGCGCGGCGGGTTGAAGAAGTGCACGCCGCAGAAGCGCGCCTTCAGCTCGTCGGCGAAGCCGTCGGACAGCGTCGTGATGGACAGGCCCGAGGTGTTGGTCGCGAAGATCGCGTGCGAGGCGATATGCGGCGCGACCTTCTTGTACAGGTCGTGCTTCCAGTCCATCCGCTCGGCGATCGCCTCGATCACGAGATCGCATTCGGCGAGCTTCGCGATGTCGTCCTCGTAGTTCGCGGCTTCGAGATACTTCGCGTCGTCCTTCACGCCGAACGGCGCGGGAGACAGCTTCTTCAGGTGCTCGATCGCCTTCAGCGCGATGCCGTTCTTCGGGCCTTCCTTGGCGGGCAGGTCGAACAGCAGCACGGGCACGCGCGCGTTGACGAGATGCGCGGCGATCTGCGCGCCCATCACGCCGGCGCCCAGCACGGCGACCTTGCGAATGTTGAAATTGCTCACGGGACTCCTCCGGATTGAGCCGCGCGGCGCCGGTCGTAAGGGCGCGCGCGGCGTGTGAGTGCGAATGATCGGTCGTTCGGACGGCGCGCGTCAGAACAGCGCTTCGTCGATTTCCATCATCGTCTTCGCGCCGGCGCGCGCGAGACGAATCGACGACGCCGTTTCGGGCAAGAGGCGCGCGAAGTAGAAGCGCGCGGTCGCGAGCTTCGACTTGTAGAACGGATCGCCCGACGCTTCCTTGTCGAGCGCGATGCGCGCCATCCGCGCCCAGAAGTACGAGAACACCAGGTGACCGACGGTGCGCAGATACGGCACGGCGGCCGCCCCCACCTCGTCCGGGTTCTGCATCGCCTTCATGCCGATTTCCATCGTCAGCTTCTGCACCTTCTCGCCGATGTCGGCGAGCGGCGTGATGAATTCGGACATTTCGGGCTTCACGCCTTCCGCTTCGGCGAACTCGGCGACGATCTTGCCGAACTTCTTCAGCTTCGCGCCCATGTCGCCCAGCACCTTGCGGCCGAGCAGGTCGAGCGCCTGAACCGAGTTGGTCCCTTCATAGATCATGTTGATCCGCGCGTCGCGCACGTACTGCTCCATGCCCCACTCGGAGATGAAGCCGTGGCCGCCGTAGATCTGCATCGCGTGGTTCGTGCACTCGAACGCGTTGTCGGTCAGGAACGCCTTGATGATCGGCGTGAGGAGCGCGACGAGATCCTCCGCTTCCTTGCGCACCGCTTCGTCGGCGTGCGACAGCGCCTTGTCGATCTGCAGCGCCGACCAGTACGTGAACGCGCGCGCGCCTTCCGCGTACGCCTTCTGCGTGAGCAGCATGCGGCGCACGTCCGGGTGGACGATGATCGGGTCGGCCGGCTTGTCCGGCGCCTTCGGGCCCGTCAGCGAGCGCATCTGCAGGCGCTCCTTCGCATACGTGAGCGAGTTCTGGTAAGCGACTTCGGTGAGGCCGAGCCCCTGCATGCCGACGCCGAGGCGCGCGGCGTTCATCATCACGAACATCGCGTTCAGGCCCTTGTTCGGCTCGCCGATCATCCAGCCCTTCGCGTTGTCGAGGTTGATCACGCAGGTCGCGTTGCCGTGGATGCCCATCTTGTGCTCGATCGAGCCGCACTTGACGCCGTTGCGCTCGCCCGGCTCGCCCGACGCGTCGGGGACGAACTTCGGCACGATGAAGAGGGAGATGCCCTTCGTGCCCTTCGGCGCGTCCGGCAGGCGCGCGAGCACGAGGTGAACGATGTTCTTCGAGAAGTCGTGTTCGCCGCTCGAAATGAAGATCTTGGTGCCGCTGATCGAATACGAGCCGTCGCCGTTCGGCTCGGCCTTCGTGCGCAGGATGCCGAGGTCTGTGCCGCAGTGCGGCTCGGTCAGGCACATCGTGCCCGTCCATTCGCCCGACACGAGCTTCGGCAGGTAGAGCTTCTGCAGCTCGGGCGCGCCGTGCGCGTGCAGGCATTCGTACGCGCCGTGCGACAGGCCCGGATACATCGTCCATGCCTGGTTCGCCGAATTCAGCATTTCATACAGCGCGTTGTTGACGAACGCGGGCAGGCCCTGGCCGCCGTAATCGGGATCGCAGCCGAGCGCGGGCCAGCCCGCCTCGATGTACTGCTGGTACGCTTCCTTGAAGCCCGTCGGCGTCTTCACGACGCCGTCGCCGACATACGTGCAGCCCTCGCGGTCGCCGACCTGGTTGAGCGGGAAAAGCACCTCCGAGCAGAACTTGCCCGCTTCCTCGAGCACCTGGTTGATCGTGTCGGCGTCGAGATCAGCATGCTTGGGCATCTGCTTGACCTCGGCTTCGACGTTCAGAAGCTCGTGCAACACGAATTGCATGTCGCGCAACGGCGCGGCGTACTGTCCCATGACTCTCTCCAAGATATGGCAATCGGCTCGAGCTCCCCCGACGGCGGTCGTGCCGCCGCTAACGGCTCTCGCTCTGGTACGAAACAATCGTCTTTTCAAGCGCGGCCCACGTGAGCCGCACCGCATCCGGCTGATGCAGGAAGCGTGCGTCGTGGTGCAGGCCGAGCGTGAAGCTGTACAACTCGAAGAGCATCAGGTTCGGATCCGTGTCCGGGCGCAGATGCCCCTCCTCCTTCGCTTGCGAAATGGCGCGCAGCAGCGCGGCGCGCCACGCTTTCACGCTCGCGATCAACTGCTCGCGCACCGCGCTGTCCGGGCGATCGTCGTATTCGACGGCGCCGCTGATGTAGATGCATCCCGTCGTCACCTCCTGGATGCGCTTCTCGATCCAGCGCGCCAGCATCGCCCGCAGGCGCGGCAAACCGCGCGGCTCGCGCAGGCTCGGAAAAAACACCTCGTTCTCGAAACGATGGTGGTACTCTCGCACGACCTCGACCTGCAAATCGTCGCGCGATCCGAAGTGCGCGAACACGCCGCTCTTGCTCATCTGCATGCGCTCGGCCAATAGGCCGATCGTCAGACCCTCGAGCCCGTCACGGCTGGCAAGGTCCAATGCTGCTTCGAGTATCGCGGCACGCGTCTGTTCGCCTTTTCGCATAGCTTTTAATAACCGTTCCAGGTGATCGAATAAAATCGAACGGCCGTACTATTATTGAGTGCGGCCGGCGGCGAAACAAGGAAATTATTAGAAATCGGTTTCTAACCGTCCCCGCTATTTTGCAGGGTCGCGCGCCTTTGGAGGAGGCCCTGTGCAGGCCGCGGCGCGCCGCATGTGTAAGCGAATGCTTAGTCGTATCCGCCGACCGTCAGCAGCTTCATCGCACCCCGGTACGCGTTGTACGCGAACCAGTTCAGAAACCGCTCGACGGCGGGCCGCGCCGCGTAGAGCGCGGGGTCGATCTCGCGGCCGTCGGCGAACGCGACGCCGATTGCGTCGCGCAGCGCGGCCGTCTCCTCGCGGTGGCGCACGAGCACGACGTTCGCCTCGTTGTTCAGCATCAGGCTGAGCGCGTCCAGATTCGACGAGCCGACGGTCGCCCAGTGATCGTCGATCACCGCGACCTTGCCGTGCAGCATCGTCTTGTCGTATTCGGCAACGCGCACGCCCGAGCGCAGCAACGCATGATAAAGGAACGGCACCGCCATATCGAGCGACGCGAATTCGTTGCGCCCGAGCAGGATCCGCACGTCGACGCCGCGCCGCGCCGCCCCGGCGAGCGCGCGCCGCAGCTTGCGCCCCGGCAGGAAGTAGGGATTGGCGAGCAGGATCGACCGACGCGCGCGGCCGATCGCCGCGAGATACGCCTTCTCGATCGTCCGGCGGTTCACGACGTTGTCGCGCGCGACGAACGCGACGCTCGGCTCGGTCACGACGCGCAGCGCGCCCGCCTTCACCCAGCGGCGGCTGCGCATCCAGCGGCGAAAGCGCGCGGCGAACGCGGAGCCGTCGACGCCATGCGGCAGGTATTGCGCGTAGCGCTTGTGGCCGACGGCGATCCGTTGCCACTGCACCTCGAACGCGGCGCGCACGTCGGCGACGGCGGGCCCGTTCAGCTCGAGCGCGAAATCCCAGCGCGGATACGGCAGGCGCTCGCCGTTCTGCTCGAAGTCGTCGACGATGTTGATGCCGCCGCAGAACGCGTAGGCGTCGTCGATCACCGCGAGCTTGCGGTGCGTGCGCGAGAAGCCGAAGCGGCCGAACAGATAGGGGTTGTAGATCCGGTGCTCGACGCCCGCGTCCGGCCACGCGCCGAAGAGCGGCAGGCGCTCGGTGCCGATCCCGTCGGTGATGACGCGCACGTGGACGCCGCGCGCGGCCGCGCGGATGAGCGCGTCGGACACCGCGCGGCCGACGGCGTCGTCGCAGAAGATGTAGGTTTCTAGCGCGACGCGCTCGCGCGCGGCGTCGATCCGTTCGATCAGCGCGGGGAAGAACGCCGCGCCGCCGTCGCAGAGGCGCACCGCGTTGCCGGACGTGAACGCGAGCCGCGACGCGGAACCGCGCTCCTGCAGGAACATCTGCCGCAGTTGCGCAAGACGGTGCCGGGTCCGGCCACTCATGCGGCGCGCGACGCGAGGCGCTCGGGCAGTTGCAGGATCGCTTCGGCGTTCGACGGCGAGTAGCAGCGCGCGGCCGCTTCGCGGTAAGGCAGCCACAGATAATCGGTGTGCTCGCGCGGCGACAGCGTCACGTCGACGCGCGCCGGCACTTCCAGGCTGAACCAGTGCTCGGTGTTGCGGGTGACGCCGGGCGCGTAGCGGTGCAGGTACTGCGGATAGATCGTGTACTCGATCGCGTGATGCCAGTCGACGAGCGCGGCCAGCGCAATGCCGGGGCTGCCGACGACGATGCCCGTCTCCTCCGCGACCTCGCGCGCGGCGGCCTGCGCGATCGGCTCGTCGGGCGCGTCCTTCGAGCCGGTCACGGACTGCCAGAAGTCGGGCTGATCGGCGCGCTTGATGACGAGCACGTCGAGCGCGGGCGTATGGATTACGACGAGAACGGATTCGGGGATTTTCGGTGGTTTCGTCATCGGGATGTCATCGGCGTCAGCCCGCCCGACGCGGCGGACGGCGCGGCACCGTCAAGAAAACCATGGGTCGACTGTACCGCAAAAAACGAAAAGGGCGCGCGCGCCCTTTTTTGTGGTCCTTTTCGGCGTCGGCCGAAGCCGGCCGTCGCGCCGAGCGCGAGCCGAGCCGGCATCCCGATTCGGCCGCGGCCGGCGCGCGGCGGCGTTACGCCTTCGGCTGCTCCGGCTGGCGCAAGCGGATGTGCAGTTCGCGCAACTGGCGCTCGTCGACTGGGCTCGGCGCCTGCGTGAGCAGACACTGCGCGCGCTGCGTCTTCGGGAACGCGATCACGTCGCGGATCGAATCGGCGCCCGCCATCATCGTGACGATGCGATCGAGGCCGAACGCGATGCCGCCGTGCGGCGGCGCGCCGTACTGCAGCGCGTCGAGCAGGAAGCCGAACTTCGCCTGCGCCTCCTCCGGGCCGATCTTCAGCGCGCGGAACACCTTGCTCTGCACTTCTTCGCGATGGATACGCACCGAGCCGCCGCCGATTTCCCAGCCGTTCAGCACCATGTCGTATGCCTTCGCGAGGCAGCGGCCCGGATCGGTCTCGAGGTATTCGAGATGCTCGTCCTTCGGGCTCGTGAACGGGTGGTGCGCGGCGACGTAGCGCGCATCTTCGTCGTCGTACTCGAACATCGGGAAGTCGACGACCCACAGCGGCTTCCAGCCCGCCTCGACGAGGCCGTTCGCGCGGCCGAACTCCGAATGGCCGATCTTCAGGCGCAGCGCGCCGAGGCTGTCGTTGACGACCTTCGCGCGGTCCGCCGCGAAGAAGATGATGTCGCCGTCTTCGGCGCCCGTGCGCTCGAGGACCGCCGCGATCGACGCGTCGTGCAGGTTCTTGACGATCGGGCTCTGCAGGCCGTCGCGCCCCTTCGCGCGCTCGTTGACCTTGATCCACGCGAGGCCCTTCGCGCCGTAGATGCGCACGAATTCGGTATAGCCGTCGATGTCGCCGCGCGTGAGCTCGCCGCCCTTCGGCACGCGCAGGGCCGCGACGCGGCCGTCCTTCGTGTTGGCCGGCGTGCTGAACACCTTGAAGTCGACGTCCTTCATCGCATCGGTGAGCTCGGTGAACTCGAGCTTCACGCGCAGGTCGGGCTTGTCCGAGCCGAAGCGCGCCATCGCCTCCGAGTGCGGCATCACCGGGAATGTCGCGGCGAGCTCGACGCCGATCGTCGTCTTGAAGATGTGACGGATCATGTCCTCGAACAGATCGCGGATTTCCTGCTCGCCGAGGAACGACGTCTCGCAGTCGATCTGCGTGAATTCGGGCTGGCGGTCCGCGCGCAGGTCTTCGTCGCGGAAGCACTTCGTGATCTGGTAGTAGCGGTCGAAGTTCGCGACCATCAGCAGTTGCTTGAACAACTGCGGCGATTGCGGCAGCGCGAAGAACTGGCCCGCGTTCACGCGCGACGGCACGAGGTAGTCGCGCGCGCCTTCCGGCGTGCTCTTCGTGAGCATCGGCGTTTCGATGTCGATGAAGCCCTGTTCGTCGAGGTACTTGCGCGCCTCGATCGCGACGCGGTAGCGCAGCCGCAGGTTGTGCTGCATCTGCGGGCGGCGCAGGTCGAGCACGCGGTGCGTCAGGCGCGTCGTCTCCGACAGGTTGTCGTCGTCGAGCTGGAACGGCGGCGTGACAGACGCGTTCAGCACGTCGAGCTCATGGCACAGCACTTCGATCTTGCCGCTCGTCAGGCCGGCGTTGATCGTGCCTTCCGGACGGCTGCGCACGAGACCCTTCACCTGGATGCAGAACTCGTTGCGCACGCCTTCGGCGGCCGCGAACATTTCGGCGCGATCCGGATCGCACACCACCTGCACGAGACCCTCGCGATCACGCAGGTCGATGAAGATCACGCCGCCGTGATCGCGGCGACGATGGACCCAGCCGCACAGCGACACCGTCTGGCCCAGCAGGTGTTCGGTCACGAGACCGCAGTATTCAGTTCGCATCGACATGATGTTTGCTTTCTTTCGTAGTGGTCAACGGGAAGAGCCGCACTCTCTCCCGGGCATTACATCGGCGGCTCGACGGGACGGCGCGCCGGCGCGGCAACGGGCGCCGGGGGCGCGACGACGCCCATCGAGACGATGTACTTGAGCGCGGCGTCGACCGACATGTCGAGCTCGACGACCTCGCTTTTCGGCACCATCAGGAAGAAGCCGGACGTCGGATTCGGCGTCGTCGGCACGTAGACGCTCACGTGCTCTTCCTTCAGGTGATTGACCACGTCGCCGCCGGGCGTGCCGGTCAGGAACGCGATCGTATAGGAGCCGCGGCGCGGATACTCGATCAGGAGCGCCTTGCGGAATGCGTTGCCGCTGCTCGACAGCAGCGTGTCCGACACCTGCTTCACGCTCGTGTAGATCGGCCCGACGACGGGAATGTGCCGCACCACCGCGTTCCACCAGGTGACGAGCTTCTGGCCGATGAAATTCTGCGTCGCGAGCCCGACGACGAAGATGAACGCGAGCGTGAGCACCGCGCCGATCCCCGGCAGCCGGAAGCCGAACAGCCGCTCCGGCTGCCACGCCGCGGGCAGCAGCAGCAGCGTCTGGTCCATCGTGCCGATGATGAGCCCGAGCACCCACAGCGTGATCGCGAGCGGAACGAGAACCAGGAGTCCGGTCAGAAACACCGATTTGAGGGTCGTCTTTTTCATCATCTGCCGTCGAAAAATCGCGCCGGTGCGTCAAGCGCGGGACGCGCCGCCGACACGGGCGGCGCGGCGGTCACGTACTGCTCGCGGGCGCGGCGGCAGGCGCGGGCGCGGACGCCGCTGGCGCGCTCGCCGCGCTGTCCGCCGCGGTGGCAGGCGCCGCCTGCTCGCCGCTCGCCTTCTCGCCGCTCGCGGCGGGCGCGCCCGCGCCGCCCGAGCCGCCGCGGAAGTCGGTCACATACCAGCCCGAGCCCTTCAATTGGAACCCGGCGGCCGTGACTTGCTTGCGAAACGCGTCCTTCCCGCATTCCGGGCACTGCGACAGCGGTGCGTCGCTCATCTTCTGAAGCACATCTTTCGCGTAACCGCACGCTTCGCAACGATAGGCGTAGATCGGCATGGTATTTTCCCGCAGAAACAATAACCGGTATAAAAGGCTTGCAAAGCCTTGAATTATAGCCGAAAGGCGGACGCCTTCCCCGGTCCGCGCGGGCGCACCGCTACGAGCGGCGCCACGCGAGCCAGCGCTCGCGTCCGGCGAATACCGGCAGCGAATCGGCGGCGGGCTCGTCCTCGACGAGCGCGAAATTCGGCGAAAGGAGCGCGTCGAGCTCCGCGCGCTCGATTCCGAACGGCGGCCCCTTCGGCGTCGCGCCGACGAAGAAGAAGCCGGCGAGGAAGCCGCCCGCCGGCAGCAGCTCGGCCATGCGCCGCGCGTAATCGGCGCGGCGGCTCCTCGGAATCGCGCACAGGAACGCGCGCTCATAGATCCATTGCGGGACGAACGGCGGCGCGTATGCGAAGAAATCGGCCTGCTCGACGAGCGCGGCGTCTTCGCCCAATTCGCGGCGCGCGGCCGCGACCGCCTGCGCGGAAAAGTCGATCGCGCGCACGGGCCAGCCAGCGCGCGAGAGCCAACGCGCCTCGTACGCGCTGCCGCAGCCGGGAATCAGCACCGGGCACCGCGGATGCCGTGCGGCGAACGCGGCGAACGCTTCCGGCACGCGCGCGCTGTCCCACGGCGTCACGCCCTGCTCGAAGCGCTCGTCCCAGAACGACGCTTCGCCCGGATCGCGCGACGCGAAATTCGCGGCGGACGGGGCAGGCGCCACGGAAGACGGTGCCATCGCGGCCTGCGCGGCCGCGGACGGCGGATTTGCCGGTTGCGCAGGTTGCGCCGATTGCGCATCGCCCGCCGCGTGTCCGGCCGCATCACGTTTGTTCGCTTCGCTCGTCATGCCGTCGCTTCGCCTCGCAATTCGTCCTTCATTCGCTCTTCGCCCGCTCGCCGCGCGCCGCTCATCGGCGGCGTCCGCGTTCCGGCGGCCCGCGTCGCGCGCTCCGCCGCGATCTCCCCCGCTGCTTCAACCGCGACTTCAGCCGCAACCTCAGCCACCATACGCGACGATGATCAGCACCCGCGCGATCACCGCGCCCGCGCCGACCGCGATCCCGAACACGAGCAGCGCCTGCAGCAGCCGGTTGGTCCGCCGCTGCTCGACGAGAATCTGCCGGATCAGATCGTCGCTGATCGCGCGCGGCGTCTCATGGTGCGAGACGAGCGCCTGATGCACGAGGCGCGGCAATTGCGGCAGCGTCTTGCTCCATTGCGGCGCCTCGACCTTGAAGCGCTCGTACCAGCCGCGCAGCCCAATCTGCTCGGTCATCCAGCGCTCGAGGTACGGCTTCGCGGTCTTCCACAGATCGAGCTCCGGATCGAGCGAACGGCCGAGCCCTTCGACGTTCAGCATCGTCTTCTGCAGGAGCACGAGTTGCGGCTGGATCTCGACGTTGAAGCGGCGCGACGTCGAGAACAGCCGCATCAGCACCTGGCCGAGCGAGATGTCCTTCAGCGCGCGATCGAAGTACGGCTCGCAGACCGCGCGGATCGCGCTTTCGAGCTCCTCGACGCGCGTATCGGGCGGCACCCAGCCGGATTCGAGGTGCAGCGTCGCGACGCGGTGATAGTCGCGCTTGAAGAACGCGAGGAAGTTCTGCGCGAGGTAGTTCTTGTCGAAATCCGACAGCGCGCCGACGATCCCGAAGTCGAGCGCGATGTAGCGCCCGAAGTGCTTCGGATCGAGGCTCACCTGGATGTTGCCGGGATGCATGTCCGCGTGGAAGAAGCCGTCGCGGAACACTTGCGTGAAGAAGATCTCGACGCCCTCGCGCGCGAGCTTCGGAATGTCGACGCCCGCCGCGCGCAGCGTGTCGACCTGGCTGATCGGCACGCCCGTCATCCGCTCCATCACGAGCACGGCGGGCGTCGAGTAATCCCAGAACATTTCCGGCACGAGCAGCAGATCGAGCCCCGCGAAGTTGCGGCGCAACTGGCTGCCGTTCGCCGCCTCGCGCATCAGGTCGAGCTCGTCGTGCAGGTACTTGTCGAATTCGGCGACGACCTCGCGCGGCTTGAGCCGCCGGCCGTCCGCCCACAGGCGCTCGGCCCAGGTCGCGATGTCGCGCATCAGCGCGAGATCGGAATCGATGACGGGCAGCATGTTCGGCCGCAGCACCTTGACCGCGACCGCCCTGCCCTTGTGCTCGCCCTGCTTGAGCTTGGCGAAGTGCACCTGCGCGATCGATGCGCTCGCAACGGGCTCGCGCTCGAACTCGTCGAACAGCGCGTCGATGCGCGCGCCGAGCGACTTCTCGACGATCGCGATCGCGACGGCCGAATCGAACGGCGGCACCTGATCCTGCAGCTTCGCGAGCTCGTTCGCGAAATCGACGGGCAGCAGATCGCGCCGCGTCGACAGCACCTGGCCGAACTTCACGAAGATCGGCCCGAGGCTCTCGAGCGCGCGGCGCAGCCGCACCGCGGGCGGATCGGCGAAGCGCCGGCCGATCGTCGTGATGCGCAGCAGGAACTTCACGCGAGGGTTCTCGATGCGTGACAGCATCACCTCGTCGAGGCCGAAGCGGATGACGGTAAAGACGATTTTGACGAAACGGAAAATGCGCATGCCTTCCGGCCCTCAATGCGCGCGTCGCGAGCTGCCGCCCGCGCGCGCGTCGATTTTTTGCTCCAGTCGTTCGATCCGCTTCTCGACGCGCGCTAGCGCGTCGCGAGCCCGCGCGAGCTCGGCGTCGAAATCGGCGAGCTCGCTCGTGCGCACGACCTGCGGGTTCTCGTCGAGCCAGTATTCGGCGATCGAATCAAGTACGTTGCGGCCCGTGCGGCGCGCATGCGCGCCCGCCGAACGGGCGACCGTCGCGATCCGGTACGCGGCCGCGTCGCCGACGATCTTCGCGAGATCCTCCTCCGGCTCCCAGCGCAGGTGCTCGGCGAGCTTCGCGATCTGCGTCGCGAACTCCGCGTCGCCGTCGATCTTCACGTGCTTCATCACGGCCGCCTGCCCCCCTTGCAGGAACGCGGCCACCGCGTCGAACGCACCGCCGCCGGCGCTGCTCGACAGCGCGATCGACACGTCGAACTGGCGCGCGTCGTGCGCCTCGACGGCGGCGAGATAGCCGTCCGGCTGCACGAGCAGCACGAGCGTCACGGGCGGGACTTCGAGCCGGGCGGTCTTGCCGGCATAGGGAATCAGACGATCGCGCGCCCAGGATTCGCGGGCGAGCAGGTGATTGACGGCGGCTGCAAAAGGCTTGGCGGCAAAGGTCATCTGGGTGGCAATGAAAAGCCCGCGCAGGCAGGGCGCCGGCGCGGGCTTCTATTGTAACGTCGGTTCGGGCGCGACCTCGCGAGGCGCAACGCGCGGCACGACTTCCGTCAGTGCGCGCTCACCTGCTGAATGCCCGCGAGGAGCCAACCCTGGCTGCCCGCCTTCGACAGATTCCACACCTCGTTGAACGGCTCGGCCGCCGCGCCCTGCGTCTCGCGGATCAGGCCGTGGAAACGCACGCTCGCGAAGTGCTCGTCGCCGCGATCCTCCACCGCGAGCAGCTCGGCGTCGAGCTGCACGACGTCCGTCTGGTTCGCGCCCGCGCCGCGGCCGTCGAGGTCGATCTTCACTTCGGCGAACATCTCGGGCGTCGTGAACTCGCGGATGTCGGCGAGGTTGCCCTCGTCCCACGCGGCCTGCAGGCGCACGAAATAGACCTTCGCGTTGCGCAGGAACGCTTCGGTGTCGAAGCCCGCCGGCACCGCGGGCGCGGCAGCCGCCGCCGCCGCGGCCGCGCCGCCGAACACGCGCTGCGCTTCGCCTGCGTACGCGCTGCCCGAGCCCGGGAACGCGTCGTTCTGCGCCGCCTGGCGCTGAACGCCCGCGTCCTGGCGGTAGCCGTCATGGCCGTGGTTCAGCGACGGCTGACCGCCCGCGTAGGCCGGCTGCTGCGCGCCGCGCCGGTTCATGAACTTGCGGACAAGCCAGATGCCGACCATCGCAAGGAGCGCGATCACGATGACGTTCGCCATCATGCTGGCGAACGCGCCGCCGAGACCGAGGTGCGACAGCAGCGCCGCGATGCCGAGGCCGGCCGCGAGACCGGCGATCGGGCCGAGCCAGCGCGAGCGGTTCGGCTGCGCGGCGGGCGCCGGCTGCTGGCGCGGCGCCTGCGTGGGCGCGGCCTGCTGCATCGGCTGCTGCGCGGGCGGCGTCGCCTGGCGCTGCTGCAGCGTCTGCGACTGGCGGCCGAAGCTGCGGCCGCCGCCCATGCGCTTCGCTTCGGCGTCGAGCGACGCGAACGTGCCGGCGGCGAGAAGACCGACCATCAAGAACGTGCCGATTCGTCGCGCCAACGACTTCGGCCCTTTGCTGCGGTTGAACGACGAACGCGATACGAACATCCCGGCCTCCAAGCTGAAAGTAAAATGTATGGATGGAACCCCTTAATACTTGGTTCCCACGTGTAAAGCTACCACGCCACCTGACAAATTGTAATATTTGACGGCATCGAGGCCCGCTTGTTCCATCATCGTCTTCAGCGTCTCCTGATCCGGGTGCATCCGGATAGATTCAGCAAGATACCGGTAACTGTCGGCATCTTTCGCGAACTTGTCGCCAAGCCACGGTAATACTTTGAAAGAATAGACGTCGTACGCTTTCTTCAGCGGCGCCCAGACTTTCGAGAATTCGAGCACCATCACGCGGCCGCCCGGCTTCGCGACGCGGCGCATCTCGGCGAGCGCCGAATCCTTGTGCGTCATGTTGCGCAGGCCGAACGCGACCGTGACGACGTCAAAGTAGTTATCCGGGAACGGCAGTTTCTCGGCGTCGCAGAGCAGCGACGGCGTGACGACGCCCTTGTCGAGCAGGCGGTCGCGGCCGACGCGCAGCATCGATTCGTTGATGTCGGTATGCCAGACCTCGCCCGTCGGCCCGGCGGCCTTCGCGAACGCCTTCGTCAGATCGCCCGTGCCGGCCGCGATGTCGAGCACCTTGCCGCCCGGGCGCACGTTCGCCTGCGCGATCGTGAACGCCTTCCACGCGCGATGCAGGCCCGCCGACATCAGGTCGTTCATCAGATCGTAGTTGCTCGCAACCGAGTGAAACACCCCCGCGACCTTCTTCGCTTTTTCGTTTTCCTCGACGGTCTCGAAGCCGAAGTGGGTTTTGCTCATCGCGTTGATCCTCTATCAATGGCAAACGGCGCCGCCCGGCGCCGTCGTTCAGTGGTGGTGGCCTCGCGGTAGCGAGTCCGCCGGCATCGGCGCGTCTCGCTCGACGCCCGCCGCCTTCAATTTGTCGAAATATTCGCGCCAGAGCGCGTCCTGCCGGGTCGCGAGTTCGTACAGCAGCTCCCACGAGTAGATACCCGTCGAATGGCCGTCGGAGAACGTCGGCTTGAGCGCGTAGTTGCCCACCGGCTCGAGGGCGGTGATCGTCACGTCGCGCTTGCCCGTCTGCAGCGTCTCCTGGCCCGGACCGTGGCCGCGCACCTCGGCCGACGGCGAATACACGCGCATCAGCTCGAACGGCACGCGAAAGCACTCGCCGCTCGGATACTGCAGCTCGAGCACGCGCGACACCGCGTGCACGACGACGCCGGACGGCACGGGCGCCGCCGCCTGCCCGCTCATGCCCGCCCCCCGTTCACCGCCTGCTCGATTTCCTCGTGCACGGCGTTGTGCAGGAGCGTCGCCTGCGCGGCGCGCAGCCGCAGCAGCGCGTCGGACACCGACCGCTGGCGCGGCGCCCAGATCGGCTGCGGGAAGTGCGCGTCGTTCGAGAAGCGCGGAATCACGTGCCAGTGCACGTGCGGCACCTGGTTGCCGAGGCTCGCGAGATTCACCTTCGCCGGCTGCATCACGCGCCGCACCGCCTTCTCGACCGCATAGACGATCCGCATCAGATGCGCGCGCCCGGCCTCGTCGAGATCGGAAAACTCGGCGACGTGCGCGTGCCAGATCACCCGGCAGAAGCCCGGGTAATCGGTCTCGGTCGTCGCGAGGACGACGCGCACCGCATCGTCCTTCCAGAGCACTTCGCCGCCGTCTTCGCGGCAGAATACGCAATCCATCGTCAATTCCTTCACTGGTGGAACGTTCGTCACCTTACACCAGCACGCGCTCGATCCCGCCGTTGTTCGCGCGCGCGACGTAGTCGGTCATCCAGTTTTCGCCGAGCATGTGACGCGCGATCTCGACGACGATGTAGTCGGCCTCGATGTCCGCGTCCTCGTTGTAGCGCGACAGGCCCTGCAGGCACGCCGGGCAGCTCGTCAGGATCTTCACGTCGGACGCGCCCGCGGCCGCGACGTTCGCGCCATTCGCGCCGTTGCCCGACACCACCGGAATGTTACGCAATTTGGCGACGCCCTTCTTGATCTCCTCCTCCTTTCGGAAGCGGACCTGCGTCGACACGTCCGGGCGCGCGACGGCAAGCGTGCCCGATTCGCCGCAGCAGCGATCGTTCTTCTCGATCCGGTAGCCGTCGTGCTGCGCGCCCATCAGCTCGTTGACGAGCTTGACCGGGTCCATCGTCTTGATCGGCGTGTGGCATGGATCGTGATACATGTAGCGCGTGCCCGTCACGCCGTCGAGCCTCATTCCCTTTTCGAGCAGGAACTCGTGGATGTCGATGATCCGGCAGCCTGGGAAGATCTTGTCGAATTCGTAGCCGGCGAGCTGGTCGTAGCAGGTGCCGCACGACACGACCACCGTCTTGATGTCGAGGTAGTTCAGCGTGTTCGCGACCCGATGGAACAGCACGCGGTTGTCGGTGACGATCTTTTCGGCCTTGTCGTACTGGCCCGAGCCGCGCTGCGGATAGCCGCAGCAGAGGTAGCCAGGCGGCAGCACGGTCTGCACGCCCGCCTCCCACAGCATCGCCTGCGTCGCGAGCCCGACCTGCGAGAACAGCCGCTCGGAGCCGCAGCCGGGGAAGTAGAACACCGCCTCCGAATCGACGGTCGTCGTCTTCGGATTGCGGATGATCGGCACGATCTTGTTGTCCTCGATGTCGAGCAGCGCGCGCGCCGTCTTCTTCGGCAGGTTGCCCGGCATCTTCTTGTTGACGAAGTGGATCACCTGCTCGACTGCGGGCCGCTTGCCGGTGGTCGACGGCGGGTGCGCGGTCTGCTTCTGCGCGACCTTCTTCAGCACGTCGTTCGCGAGGCGCTGCGCCTTGTAGCCCAGGCCCATCATCACCGCGCGCGTCGCGTTGATCGTCTGCGGGTTCGTCGCGTTCAGGAAGAACATGCCGGCCGCGCTGCCCGGGTTGAACTTCTTCTTGCCCATCTTGCGCAGCAGGTTGCGCATGTTCATCGTCACGTCGCCGAAGTCGATCTTGACGGGGCACGGCGTCGCGCACTTGTGGCAGACGGTGCAATGATCGGCGACGTCGTTGAATTCGTCCCAGTGCTTGATCGACACGCCGCGGCGCGTCTGCTCCTCGTACAGGAACGCCTCGACGAGCAGCGACGTCGCGAGGATCTTGTTGCGCGGGCTGTACAGCAGGTTCGCGCGCGGCACGTGCGTCGCGCACACCGGCTTGCACTTGCCGCAGCGCAGGCAGTCCTTCACCGATTCGGCGATCGCGCCGATGTCGGACTGCTGCATGATGAGCGATTCGTAGCCCATCAGGCCGAAGCTCGGCGTGTACGCGTTGCGCAGATCCGCGCCTTCGAGCAGCTTGCCCTTGTTGAAGCGGCCCTGCGGATCGACGCGCTGCTTGTATGCGCGGAATTCGGCGATCTCGTCGTCGGTCAGGAACTCGAGCTTCGTAATGCCGATCCCGTGCTCGCCGGAGATCACGCCGTCGAGCGAGCGCGCGAGCCTCATGATCCGCGCCACCGCCGCGTGCGCGTCCTGCAGCATCGCGTAGTTGTCGGAGTTCACCGGGATATTCGTGTGAACGTTGCCGTCGCCCGCGTGCATGTGCAGCGCGACGAACACGCGGCCGCGCAGCACCTGCTTGTGGATCGCCTGCGCCTCGTCGAGGATCGGCTTGAACGCGCCGCCGTTGAAGATCTGCCGCAGCTCCGCGCGGATCTCCTGCTTCCACGACACGCGCACCGTGCGGTCCTGCGTCACGTGGAAGACGGCCGCGTCCGGCTGCGCGTCGACGCGATCCGCGAACTTTTCCGCGAGCGCCTCGTAGCCGAGCGTGACGAGATAGTGCTGCGCCTCGCGCAGCGGCATGTCGAGCTTCTCGCGCAGGAATTCCCAGCGCGCGCGCACGCGCTTGAGCAAGTCGAGCGCCTGCTGCACGCGGTCCTCGAGCAGCTCGGCGCTCGGAATCTCGCTCGCGTCGTCGCTCTTGCCGAGCGGCAGGTTGCCCGCGGTGAAGAACGCCTCGAGCGCGTCGACGAGCTGCAGCTTGTTCTTGATCGACAGCTCGATGTTGATCCGCTCGATGCCATCCGTGTACTCGCCCATCCGGTTCAGCGGGATGACGACGTCCTCGTTGATCTTGAACGCGTTCGTGTGCTTCGCGATCGCGGCGGTGCGGCTGCGGTCGAGCCAGAAGCGCTTGCGCGCCTCCGCGCTGACGGCGACGAAGCCTTCGCCGCTCTTGCCGTTGGCCATCCGCACGACTTCGGACGTTGCATGCGCGACCGCGTCGGCGTCGTCGCCGACGATGTCGCCGATCAGCACCATCTTCGGGAACGCCTGGCGCTTGCTCTTCGTCGCGTAGCCGACCGCGCGCAGATAGCGTTCGTCGAGGTGCTCGAGGCCCGCGAGGATCGCGCCGCCGCGCTTCGACGTCTCGAACAGGTAATCCTTGATCTCGACGATGCTCGGAATCGCCTCGCGCGCCTGGCCGAAGAATTCGAGGCAGACGGTGCGCGTGTGCGCGGGCATCTTGTGCAGCACCCAGCGCGCGGACGTGATGAGGCCGTCGCAGCCTTCCTTCTGCACGCCCGGCAGGCCCGCGAGGAACTTGTCCGTCACGTCCTTGCCGAGGCCTTCCTTGCGGAAGCGCCGGCCTTCGATGTCGAGCGTCTCGGCGCGCAGCAGCTTCTCGCCCGGCGCGCGCGCACCGTCGAACCACTTGAGCTCGAAGCGCGCGACGGGGATGTCGTGGATCTTGCCGAGGTTGTGCTCGACGCGCGTGACTTCGAGCCAGTTCCCTTCCGGATCGACCATCCGCCACCATGCGAGGTTGTCGAGCGCGGTGCCCCAGAGCACCGCCTTCTTGCCGCCCGCGTTCATCGCGATGTTGCCGCCGATGCACGATGCGTCGAGCGACGTCGGATCGACCGCGAACACGTAGCCCGCCGCCTCGGCCGCCTCGGTCACGCGGCGCGTGACGACGCCCGCGCCGGAGAAGATCGTCGGCACCTTGTGCGCGACGCCCGGCAGCTCGGTCAGCTCGACGGCGCCCAGTTGCTCGAGCTTCTCGGTGTTGATGACGGCCGAGAACGGCGTGAGCGGCACCGCGCCGCCCGTGTAGCCCGTGCCGCCGCCGCGCGGAATCACGGTCAGGCCGAGCTCGAAGCACGCCTTCACGAGGCTCGCGATTTCCGCCTCGGCATCGGGCGTCAGCACGACGAACGGATATTCGACGCGCCAGTCGGTCGCGTCCGTCACGTGCGACACGCGCGCGAGGCCGTCGAAACGGATGTTGTCCCTTTGCGTGCAGCGGCCGAGCACCTTCGTCGCTCGGCGGCGCAGCTCCGCCATCTTTTCGAACTCCTGCGCGAACTCGTCGACCGCGCGCTGCGCGGCCGCGGCGAGCATCTCGACGCGCGCGGCGCGTTCGCGGCCCGCCGTGTCGCCGTGCTCGGACAAGTCCGCGCGGCGGCGCTTCTCGATCTCGGACAGCCGGTGGTTCAGCGCCTCGACGAGCAGCGCGCGCCGCTTCGGATTGTCGAGCAGGTCGTCCTGCAGATACGGATTGCGCCGCACCACCCAGACGTCGCCCAGCACCTCGTACAGCATCCGCGCCGAGCGGCCCGTGCGGCGCTCGGCGCGCAGCTCGTCGAGCGCGGCCCACGCTTCGCCGCCGAGCAGGCGGATCACGATCTCGCGATCGGAGAACGACGTGTAGTTGTAGGGAATTTCGCGCAGGCGCGGAGCGGGGTCGGCGGCGACGGCGGCTGCCGCGCCGTGCGGATCGAAAACTTGCGGTGCGTTCATGTTCGGACGATTCGGAGGCCGGCGCGCGACGAAGAGGCGCGAAACCGGCAAGCGCGTGGCGCGCGATTTTGGGGAAATCTTCTGTTACCAGGCGCGCGGAGGCCTGGCGGCGCTCGGTACCGTCACCACGATCGCGCGCAGCGCGCGTGCCGTTGCGCCGCGGGACACGCTGCGCGCGGCGACGGCTTCAAAAGGACGATCCGAGACTGCCTTTGCATCTTCCGATCCTTGATTCAAAACGAAATTCTAACTCAGGTTGGACGAACGCGTTAATCGTTGGCGCGGCAGTCGAATGGCGCGTCGAACCAGCCGGCGCCCCCGAGCGGCGGGCATTTGCGACGGATCGCGCAGCGCGGCGCGCCGGTCTTTCAGTCCGCCGACGGCGCGCCGCGCGCGCCCGATTCGCCGTCCGGCCGGCCGCTAGCCGTTCGGTCGAGGCCGAAACAGCGAGGGTTGGCGCTATCATTGCCTTTTTTCTGCCGCATCCACGCTTTTCGCACCCTCTCATGGCTTCCCACGATTATCTGAAGAAAATCCTGACCGCCCGGGTGTACGACGTCGCGCTCGAAACCGAGCTCGAACGCGCGCGCAACCTCTCCGCGCGGCTCAACAACGCCGTCTACCTGAAGCGCGAGGACAACCAGCCGGTGTTCTCGTTCAAGCTGCGCGGCGCGTACAACAAGATGGCGCACATCCCGGCCGGCGCGCTCGCGCGCGGCGTGATCACCGCATCGGCGGGCAACCACGCGCAGGGCGTCGCGTTCTCGGCCGCGCGAATGAACGTGAAGGCGGTGATCGTCGTGCCGGTGACGACGCCGCAGGTCAAGGTCGACGCGGTGCGCGCGCACGGCGGGCCGACCGTCGAGGTGATCCAGGCGGGCGAATCGTACAGCGACGCGTACGCGCACGCGGTGAAGGTGCAGGCCGAGCGCGACCTCACGTTCGTCCATCCGTTCGACGATCCTTACGTGATCGCGGGCCAGGGCACGGTCGCGATGGAAATCCTGCGCCAGCATCAGGGGCCGATCCACGCGATCTTCGTGCCGATCGGCGGCGGCGGGCTCGCGGCGGGCGTCGCCGCGTACGTGAAGGCGGTGCGCCCCGAGATCAAGGTGATCGGCGTGCAGACCGACGATTCGTGCGCGATGAAGCAATCGCTCGCGGCGGGCAAGCGCGTCGAGCTCGCCGAGGTCGGGCTCTTCTCCGACGGCACCGCGGTCAAGCTCGTCGGCGAGGAGACGTTTCGCCTCTGCGCCGCGTATCTCGACGACGTCGTGACCGTCGACACCGACGCGCTCTGCGCGGCGATCAAGGACGTGTTCCAGGATACGCGCAGCGTGCTCGAGCCGGCGGGCTCGCTCGCGGTCGCGGGCGCGAAGCAGTATGCGGAGCGCAAGGGGATCGAGGGCGAGACGCTCGTCGCGATCACGTCCGGCGCGAACATGAACTTCGACCGGATGCGCTTCGTCGCCGAGCGCGCCGAGGTGGGCGAGGCGCGCGAGGCCGTGTTCGCGGTGACGATCCCCGAGGAGCGCGGCAGCTTCAGGCGCTTCTGCTCGCTCGTCGGCGAGCGCAACGTGACCGAGTTCAACTACCGGATCGCCGATGCGCGATCGGCGCACATCTTCGTCGGCGTGCAGATCCGGCGGCGCGACGAAACGGACGAGATCGCGCGCAACTTCGCCGCGCACGGCTTCACGACCGTCGATCTGTCGGGCGACGAGCTGTCGAAGCAGCACATCCGCTACATGGTGGGCGGCCGCTCGCCGCTCGCGCACGACGAGCGGCTGTTCCGCTTCGAATTCCCGGAGCGGCCGGGCGCGCTGATGAAGTTCCTGTCGTCGATGGCACCCGACTGGAACATCAGCCTGTTCCATTACCGGAACCAGGGCGCCGACTATAGCTCGATCCTCGTCGGCCTGCAGGTGCCGCAGGCGGACCACGCGGAATTCGACCGCTTCCTCGCGGCGCTCGGCTACCCGTTCTGGGAAGAAAGCGGCAACCCGGCGTATCGTCTCTTCCTGTCGTAATCCGTCCATTCCATACGATATGAACCCCGACCACTCCCCGCTCGGCAAGGCGACCGTCTACTCGAACCAGTACGACGCGTCGCTGCTGTTTCCGATTCCGCGCGCGCGCGCGAGAGAGCAGATCGGCATCGGCGCGCAGTTGCCGTTCTTCGGCACCGACATCTGGAACGCATACGAGCTGTCGTGGCTCAATGCGCGCGGCAAGCCGCAAGTCGCGATCGCGACGTTCTACGTGCCGGCCGAATCGCCGAATATCGTCGAATCGAAGTCGTTCAAGCTGTATCTCGGCTCGTTTGCGCAGACCGCGTTCGAATCGCTCGACGCGGTGCGCGACGCGCTCAAGCGCGACGTGTCGGCCGCGTGCGGCGCGAGCGTGACCGTGCGGCTCGCGACGCCCGCCGAATTCCGCAAGCTGCAGATGGACGAGCTCGACGGGCTGTCGCTCGACCGCCTCGATCTCGAAGCCGACGTCTACGAGCCCGATCCGTCGTTCCTCACCGCATCGCACGACGAAGCGCCCGTCGAGGAAACGCTCGTCACCGATCTGCTGAAGTCGAACTGCCCGGTGACGGGCCAGCCCGACTGGGGCAGCGTGCAGATCCACTACGTCGGCGCGCCGATCGATCACGCGGGCCTGTTGCGCTACATCATCTCGTTTCGCAACCACACAGGCTTTCACGAGCAATGCGTCGAGCGGATCTTCGTCGACATCCTGCGCGCGTGCAAGCCGGTGAAGCTGGCCGTCTACGCGCGCTACACGCGCCGCGGCGGGCTCGACATCAATCCGTTCCGCACGAACTACAACCAGCCGATGCCGGACAACGCGCGCACCGCGCGGCAGTGACGCAGACGGCGCCCGCCGCGCGCCGCATCACTTCGCCGGCGCCTTGTACGCGATGCAGTCGACCTCGACCTTGCAGTCGATCACCATGCTCGACTGCACGCACGCGCGCGCGGGCGGATGCTCGCCGAAGTACGAGATGAAGACCTTGTTGAACGACGCGAAATCGCGCGCGTCGTCGAGCCACACGCCGCAGCGCACGACGTGCTCGAGGCCGTAGCCGGCTTCCTTCAGGATCGCGATCACGTTCTCGATCGCCTGCTTCGATTGCGTGACGATCCCGCCCTCGACGACCTCGCCGTTCACCATCGGCGTCTGGCCGGACACGTACAGCCACCCGTCCGCCTCGACCGCGCGCGCGAACGGCATCACCTGGCCGCCCGTGCCCTTCGCTTCGCCCACGCCATATCGCTTCATCGTTTCACTCCTTCGTTTCGTTTGCCAACACGCGCCGCCCGCGCGATGCGGGCGACGCGCGACGTTTGGTCACGCTCGCGCGCCGAATCGACCGCGCGCGCCGAATCCGTCGATCGACGAGCCCGCTCAGAACGCGTCGTGCGCCGTCGCCGCGGCCCGCGCGCCGCGCGCGACGAAGCGGCCCGC
Organism: Burkholderia humptydooensis; assembly: GCF_001513745.1. Lineage (NCBI taxonomy): Bacteria > Pseudomonadati > Pseudomonadota > Betaproteobacteria > Burkholderiales > Burkholderiaceae > Burkholderia > Burkholderia humptydooensis. The sequence continues at coordinate 3,555,383 of NZ_CP013380.1, forward strand.
GCGCTCGCCCGTCGGCGCGCCGTCGCAATACGACAGCACGCCGTTCACCCACACGGCCTCGATCCCGTGCGCCGGCTGCTGCGGCTGCTCGAACGTCGCCGCATCGCGCACGCGGTCCGCATCGAACAGCACGAGGTCCGCGTGATAGCCGACCCGCACTTCGCCGCGCTGCGCGAGCCCGAAGCGCCGCGCGGACAGCGACGTCATCTTGCGCACCGCCTCTTCGAGCGAAATCAGTTGCTCGTCGCGCGCGTAGTAGCCGAGCACGCGCGGGAATGCGCCCCAGAGGCGCGGATGCGGCAGCGGATCGTTCGGCAGGCCGTCGGAGCCCACCATCGTCGCCGGATGCGACAGGATTCGCCGCACGTCGTCCTCCGACATGTTGTGATACACGGCGCCCGCCGGCTGCAGCCGGCGGGCCGCGTCCCGCTCGGGCACGCCCCACTCCGCCGCGATCGCCTTCAGCAGCTTGCCCGCCATTTCCGGATGCGGGTCGGACCACGTGATCGTGATGTCGATGTCGCCCGTCGCCTGCTTGATGTCGAGCGTCGACGAGCTGCGGCTGTACGGATAGCAGTCGCAGCCGACGGGCTGGATGCGCCGCGCGCGTTCGAGCGACGCGAGCACGTCGGCGCTGCGCCCCCAGTTCGCCGGCCCCGCGCACTTCAGATGCGAGATCACGACGGGCACGCGCGCGTGCCGGCCGACGCGGTATGCCTCGTCCATCGCGTCGAGGATCGCGTCGAACTCGGTGCGCATGTGCGTCGTGTAGACGGCGCCCGCGTTCGCGAGCGGCTCGGCGAGCGCCATCACTTCTTCGGCCGGCGCGGCGAACGCCGAGCCGTACGCGAGCCCCGAGCTCAGGCCGAGCGCGCCGTGCGCGAGCGCTTCTTCGAGCTGCGCGCGCATCGCGGCGATTTCGGCGTCGGTCGCCGCGCGGTCGAGCCGGTCCATCTGGTTGTTGCGCAGCGCGGTATGGCCGACGAGCGCCGCCACGTTGACGGCCGGCTTCGCCGCGCCGAGCGCGTCGACGTAGGCGGCGAACGTCGGATAGCGGAACGCCGCGCGCGCGCCGAGCAGGTTCATCGGATCGGGCGGGTCGCCATTCAGCGCGACGGGCGACGCGCTGATTCCGCAGTTGCCGACGATCACCGTCGTCACGCCCTGCGAGATCTTCGGCAGCATCTGCGGCGCGTCGATCACGTGCGTGTCGTCGTGCGTGTGCACGTCGACGAAGCCCGGCGCGAGCGCGCGGCCGTTCGCCTCGACCACCTGCTCCGCGAGCCAGTTCGTCAGGTTGCCGATCGCGACGATCCGGTCGCCGCGAATCGCGACATCGCGCTCGACGCGCGGCGCGCCCGTGCCGTCGTACAACTGCGCGCCGACGATCAGCGTATCGGCCGCTTCGGGATGCGAGTGCATGTCAGTCTCCTAACGGTTGGCGGTCGCCGCCGCCGCGGTGCAGGTCGAGCGCGTGCTTCATCCGGCGCAGCGGCTCGCGGCAGTCGTCGCCCAGGCGCAGCGCGACTTCGGTGACGAGCACGTCGAGCGCCATCAGCATCGCGTAGCGCGACGTCGACGGCTTGAAGATGAAATCGGTTTCGAACGCGACGACGGGAATCAGGTGATCGGCGAGCTGCGCGAGCGGCGACGCGGGCGCGGTGAGCGCGACGAGCGTCGCGCCGTAGCGCTTCGCGAGCGCGCAGCTTTCGAGCTGCTCGGGGACGCGCCCCGACACCGACAGCGCGACGACGACGCAGCCGGGCGCCGCGGTGGCCGCGACCATCCGCTGCAGCAGCGCGTCCTGGTAGGTCGCGACCGGCCGGCCGAAGCGCACGAGGCGAAAGCGCAATTCGTCGGCGAGCGCGGTCGAGCCGCCGCCCTGCCCGTACACGTAGATCATGTTCGCCGTGGCGAGCGCGGCGGCGGGCGCGTCGAACGACGTCTGGCGCAGCAACCGGTGGTTGTGCTCGAGCGCCACCTGCACGTCTTCGTACACGCGCGAAACGGGCGTCTCGTCGCGCCGAGCATCGGCCGCGGCCGGGGTCAGAAAGCGCTGGCCGACCGCGGCCGCCTGCGCGAGCCGCAGCTTGAGCTCGCGCACGTCGCGGCAGCCGACCGCCTTCGCGAAGCGCGTGACGGTGGCGACGCTTACGCCTGCTTGCGCGGCGAGCGCGCCGATGCTCGCGTGCGCGGCCTGCGTCAGATCGCCGAGGATCAGCGCCGCGACCTTGCGCTCGGCATCGCGCAACTCGGGCGCGCACTCGGCGATCCGGGCGACGATGTCGAAGGCGGGCTGCTCGGCGGACGGCGTCATGAGGCGGCGATCGGTTGAGATCGGTTGAGGGTGACGGCCGGTGCGAACCGTCGCGTTAATAAATAACATTACCGAGGCGATGCTACTTTCTGTACTATCGCGAAGTCAACTTCGCATCGATACATATGGACGATGGAGCGAGATAAGATGAAAGTTACAAACTATCAGGAAGCGACGATCGATCCCTTCGGCAAGGGTCTCGGCAACGTGCCGAGCGCGAGCGTGCCGCTGTCGGACGCGGGCCGCCTCGAATGGAACCTGCTCGCCGAGGACGTGAGCCTGCCCGCCGCCGTGCTGTACGCGGACCGGATCGAGCACAACCTGAAGTGGATGCAGGCGTTCGTCGCCGAATACGGCGTGAAGCTCGCGCCGCACGGCAAGACGACGATGGCGCCGCAGTTGTTCCGCCGCCAGCTCGAGACGGGCGCGTGGGGCATCACGCTCGCGACCGCGCATCAGACGCGCGCCGCGTACCACGGCGGCGTGCGGCGCGTGCTGCTCGCGAACCAGCTCGTCGGCCGGCACAACATGGCGATGATCGCCGAGCTCTTGACCGACCCCGATTTCGAGTTTTTCTGCCTTGTCGATTCGGTCGACGGCGTCGAGCAGCTCGGGCGCTTCTTCGGCGCCGCGGGCAAGCCGCTCAACGTGCTGCTCGAGCTCGGCGTGCCGGGCGGGCGCACCGGCGTGCGCGACGACGCGCAGCGCGACGCGGTGCTCGCCGCGCTCGCGCGCCACGCGGGCGTGCTGAAGCTCGCCGGCATCGAGCTGTACGAAGGCGTGCTGAAGGAGGAAGGCGAGATCCGCGCGTTCCTGCGGCGCGCGGTCGAGCTCGTGCATGAGCTCGCCTCGGCCAGCCGCTTCGCGCACGCGCCGGCGCTGCTGTCGGGCGCGGGCTCCGCGTGGTACGACGTCGTCGCCGACGAATTCGCGCAGGCGGCCGCGGCCGGCGTGATCGACGTCGTGCTGCGCCCCGGCTGCTATCTGACGCACGACATCGGCATCTACAAGAAAGCGCAGACCGACATCTTCGCACGCAACCCGATCGCGCAAAAAATGGGCGAAGGCCTGCTGCCGGCGCTGCAGTTGTGGGCGTACGTGCAGTCGATCCCGGAGCCCGAGCGCGCGATCGTCGCGCTCGGCAAGCGCGATTCCGCGTTCGACGCGGGCCTGCCGGAGCCGGCGCGCCACTTCCGCCCGGGCGCGGGCGGCCTGCCGCGCGACATCGCGCCGGGCGAAGGCTGGGAAGTGACCGGCCTGATGGACCAGCACGCGTACCTGAAGATCCCGGCGGGCGCGGACCTGAAGGTCGGCGACATGGTGTCGTTCGACATCTCGCACCCGTGCCTCACGTTCGACAAGTGGCGGCAGTTGCTCGTCGTCGATCCGCAGTACCGCGTGACCGAGGTGATCGAGACGTACTTCTGACGTCGGCGCTCAGGCGGCGCGGGCGGTCGGGCGCACGAGCGGCCGACCGCCCGCGCGACGCGGCCGCGCCCTCCGTCACACCCGCTTCACGCACCCGTCATCAGCAGCCCGGCAGCCCGGAGTACACTGCCCGTTCGTCCTGGATCATCCGATGTCGTTCAACAGGAGAAGGTCATGGCAGCAAAGAAGATTCTGTTTCTGACGGGCGATTTCGCCGAAGACTACGAGACGATGGTGCCGTTCCAGGCGCTCCTCGCGGTCGGCCATCACGTCGACGCGGTATGCCCCGGCAAGCGCGCGGGCGACAAGGTGAAGACGGCGATCCACGATTTCGAAGGCGACCAGACCTACACGGAAAAGCCCGGCCACCAGTTCACGCTGAACGCGACGTTCGACGACGTCGACGCGACGGGCTACGACGCGCTCGCGGTCGCGGGCGGCCGCGCGCCCGAGTATCTGCGGCTCGACCCGAAAGTGATCGCGCTCGTGCGCGCGTTCGCCGAAGCGAAGAAGCCGATTGCGGCAATTTGTCACGCCGCGCAGTTGCTCGCGGCGGCCGACGTGATCCGCGGCAAGCGGATCTCGGCCTACCCGGCGTGCGCGCCGGAAGTGCGGCTCGCGGGCGGCGAGTATGCGGACATTCCGGTCGACGCGGCCGTCACCGACGCGCCGTTCGTCACCGCGCCCGCGTGGCCCGCGCATCCCGCGTGGCTGTCGCAATTCCTCGCGCTGCTCGGCACCCGCATCGAGCTCTGAGGGCCGGCACGCGCGGCGGCGGCATGTCGCCGCGCGCGGCCCGCGCTCCTTCGCTTCGCGCTCACTTCGCGCCGGCTTCGGCGACGCGCGCCTCCAGCATCGTCAACGCGCCGGACAGCGCATTGAGCACGTCGTCCGGCAGCGACGCCATCGTATCGTGCAGGAACGCGTTGCGGCGCGGCAGGCACGCCTCGAACGCCGCGCGCCCGGCCTGCGTGAGCTTCACGTTCGTCACGCGATTGTCGCGCGCATCGGCTTCGCGCTCGATCCAGCCGAGCGTCTCGAGCGTCTTCAACTGGCGTGTGAGCGCACCCGGATCGACGCGCAGCAGCTCGACGAGCCGCTTCTGCGACGACGCGCCGCCGTGCTGCTCGAGCGCGACCATGATGCGCCAGCGCGGCAGCGGCTGGCCGACGTGCGCCTCGAACGCGGACATGAACGCGCGGTACGTGCGTCCGAACTGCTGCAAGATCGCGATGCGGTCCTGTTCTTCCATGCGCTGACTTCGGCTCCGGTAGGCGTGAATGAGGTAACGAAGCGCCCGCTCATTCGGCGACGACGGTCGGCTCGAGCTTGCGGCGCAGCTCGACGGGCGGCACGCGGCGGCTTTGCCACACCGCCGCGAGCGCGACGAGCGCGCCGACCGCGATGCCGATATGGATCGCGCCGACGAGCGATTCGCGCGCCGCTTCGAGCAAATGGGCGCCATGATGCCCGGCGCGCACGAGTTCGTCCACCACGCGCGACTGCGCGGCGCGGTCGATCAGCACCTGCGGATCGGCGAGGCGCGCCTGCCAGCGCAGCGCGCCGTCCGCGGCGAGCGCGTCGCGCACGCCGCTCGCGTAGAGCTGGTTGACGAGCGTGCCGGTGAGCGCCGTGCCGACCATCCCGCCCACCATCCGCAGCGACTGCAGCAGCGCGGTCGCGATCCCGAGATGCTCGCGGCCCGCCGTCTGCTGCGCGAACACGGTCAGGTTCGGCAGCACGAAGCCGAGGCCCACGCCGCCCGCAACCATCAGCGCCATCAGCGCCCAGCCGGGCGTCGCATGCGTCGACGCGACGACGCCCGCGCACGCAATCGCGAACAGCAGGAAGCCCGCGTACAGCATCGCGTTCGGGCGGCGGATGCGCGTGATCACGCGGCCGTTCATGATGCTGCCGATCGTGATGAACACGACGAGCGGCGTGATGACGACGCCCGCCTGCTGCGGCGACATCCCGAAGCCGCCCTGGAACAGCAGCGGCGCGTAGAAGAGCAGCGAGAACATCGCGAAACCGGCGAGGATCGCGAGAATGAAGAGCGCGGACAGCGCGCGGTTCGAGAACATGTCGAACGGCAGAATCGGCTGCGCGCAGCGCTTCTCCCAGCGCCACAGCGCGGCGCCGCCCGCGAGCGCGACGACGAGCAGGAGCGTCGGCCAGCCGCCGATGCCGTACTTCGGCAGCCATTCGACGAACAACTGCATCGCGCCGAGCGTCGCCGCGATGAGGAGCGCGCCCGGCCAGTCGAGCCGCATCCTGGCCGTGTGCTCGACATGCCGCAGGTGCGGCAGATAGCGCCAGACGAAGAGGAGCGACAGCAGGCCGACCGGCAGGTTCACGTAGAACACCGCGCGCCAGCCGTAGTGCTGCGTCAGCACGCCGCCGAGCGACGGCCCGACCGCGTTCGCGATCCCGAACGCCGAGCTCATCAGCACCTGCCAGCGCAGCCGCACGACCGAATCGGGAAAGAGGTCCGGAATGCACGCGAACGCGGTGCCGACGAGCATCCCGCCGCCGACGCCCTGCAGCGCGCGCGCGAGCACGAGCGACAGCATGTCGTGCGCCATCCCGCACAGCACCGATGCGCCCGTGAACACGGCGAGCGATGCGATCACGAACGGCTTGCGCCCGTAGTAATCGCCGAGCCGCCCGAAGATCGGCACGGTGATCACCGACGCGAGCAGATACGACGTCGCGACCCACGCGTACAGGTCGAAGCCGCGCAGCTCGGCGACGATCGTCGGCAGCGCGGTGCCGACGACGGTCTGGTCGAGCGCGACGAGCATCGTGACGAAGGAAATGCCGAGCATTGCGAGCAACGATTCGCGAAACGGAAGGACTTGCCCGCTCGAATGGTGGGCGGCGGTATGGACAGCCATCTTTTGTTCGTGCAACTTTTGATGCGTCAACGAATCGAAAATTTTATCATGCATCAGGTAATCTAGCCGGCGCCCCCATGCGATGCGCGCGCCGCGAAGGAGTCAAATGGAACCGCTCACAATCGTTGCCGGGCCGACGCTGTCGGCCGCGGATCTCGACACGCTGCGGCGCGCGAAGCTCGCGCTCGAAAGCCCGTCGCTGACGATCAAGCTGACGAGCGTCGTCGGCGCGCCGGTCGAGAAGATGATCGGCAAGCTGCCCGGCTTCGCGACCGACAAGATCAACGACGCGACGCAGCTCGCGCTGCGCAAGTGCCTGCACATCGCGCTGCGCACGCTCGGCAAGTCGGGCGGCGTCGCGAGCGAGGGCGAGACGCCGGGCAAGCCGAGCAACCTGCTGCACAAGCTCGCCGTCGCGACGACGGGCGCGGCGGGCGGCGCGTTCGGCCTCCTCGCGCTGCCCGTCGAGCTGCCCGTCACGACGACGCTGATGTTCCGGTCGATCTGCGACATCGCGCGCAGCGAGGGCGAGGATCTGTCGAGCGCCGAGGCGCAGTTGCAATGCCTCGCGGTGCTCGGGATGGGCGGCGGCTTCGGCCCGCTGCCGGGCGCGGGCAAGACGGGCGGCAAGACGGCCGGCGAGCCGCGCGAGCGCGACGGGCACGAGAGGCAGGGCGAGCACTGGGAACACTGGGAGCACGACAAGGAGGAGGAAGACGCCGACATCGGCTATTTCGTGCTGCGCGGCGCGCTCGCGCAGGCGGTGTCGAAGGCGTCGTCGGAAATCGCGTCGAAGGGTTTCGCGACGCATGGCTCGGCCGCGCTGCTGCGCCTCGTGCAGTCGATCGCGTCGCGCTTCTCGGTGCAGGTGACTGAGCAGATCGCCGCGAAATCGATTCCGGCGATCGGCGCCGTGCTCGGCGCGACCGTCAACACGCTCTTCATCGACCATTTCCAGCAGGCCGCGCACGGCCACTTCGCGGTGCGCCGGCTCGAGCGCAAGTACGGGCAGGCGGCCGTGAAGGCGGCGTATCAGGCGATCGACGCGTCTGCCGTGCGCTGAGTCGCGCGCTCGACCGCGATGCGCCGCACGAACGCGGCCGCGCGCTCGAGCGCGCGCGCCGATTCGGGCACGAACGGCACATAGATCTGCCAGACGTGCGGCATCTGCGGCCATATCTCCAGTTCGACGTGCACGCCCGCCGCGCGCGCCTTGTCGGCGACGCGCCGCGAATCGTCGAGCAGCACCTCGGTGCTGCCCGCCTGGATGAAGAGCGGCGGCAATCCCGTGAAATCCGCGTACAGCGGCGACGCATGCGGATGCGTGCCCGGCGTGTCGCCGAGATACAGGCGCGCCGCGCGGCCGAGCGCCGCGCCCGCGAACATCGGGTCGAGCCCGTCGTGCGAGCGCAGCGTGTCGCCCGTCGCGGCGAGATCGGTCCAGGGCGAGAACAGCACGGCGCCCGCGGGCAGCGGGTCGCCCGCGTCGCGCAGCGCGACGAGCGCCGCGAGCGCGAGGCCGCCGCCCGCCGAATCGCCGCCGAACACGATCGACTCCGGCGGCGTGCCGGCGGACACGAGTTGCCGGTACGCGGCGAGCGCGTCGTTCAGCGCGGCCGGAAACGGATGCTCGGGCGCGAGCCGATAGTCGAGCGAGAACGAGCGCACGCCGGCGTGCTTCGTCAGCGCGAACACGAGCGGGCGATGCGTCTGCGGCGAGCAGAAGTAATAACCGCCGCCGTGGAAATACAGCAGCATCCGGCTGTGCTGCGCGCGGCCCGGCATGGCGTCCGCGCGCTCGAGCCATTCGCCGCGCAGCGGCGCGTCGCCGGCGCCGTAACGCTCGCGCAGCCGCCAGCCGGCGGGCGGACGGCGCGGCACGCGCATCCGCAGCTTCGTCAGCCGCCGCGCACGCGCCGGATCGATCACGGGACGCTGCGTCTCGGGATGAAACTGCCGGCGCAGCAGCCAGCACGCCACTTTGCTCTGCCAACTCATCGAACGCACTCCCAACCGGAAGAATGTGACGATACTACGTGCGTTCCGGCGCGCGCCCGTCGACCGGGTCCTCTAAATCCGGCCGCGCGGCTCAATTCGCCGGCTGCACCTGGCCGCGAATCTCGCCGCCCGAATGGGCTTTCGTGTGCACATTGAAATACCACTTGCCCGCCATCAGATCGCCGACCTGCTCGTCCGTCAGCGCCTTCTCGCCGACGATCGGGCTCGCGAGCGCATCCTTCGGGATCGGCACCTGCACGCCCGCGTTCTGCCCGACGGGCGCCGGGCCGTGGAAGTGCGCGGCGGTCGCGGGCCCCGTCAGATCGCGGTATGTGGCGTGCCAGCGCAGCGTATGGGTTGCCGTGTCGTAGGTCGCGTCGAGCGCGCCCGATCCCTTGCTCGTCGTCGGCGGCACTTCGCTCGACGGCTGCAGGCTCGCGACGAGCTTCACCGTTTCCGCCCGCGCGACGCCCGCCGCGCACGCGCACACGAGCACCCCGAATCCGATCCTGCGCAATGTCAACATGAATCCTCCTTGCGATCGCCGAACAGGTTGCGCGAACGGGCATGCCGTCCGCTCGACACCCGATGGTAGACGATCTTGCACGCGCGGCGCCCGGCGCGAAGCGCTTCGCCGTTCGCGACGCGGCGGCGCGACGCCGCGCCGTGCCGCTTCCGCCGGCCGTTGCACGGATGCCGGCGGGCGGCAAGCCACGGCCAAGAATAGAGCTTTGCACGAAACCCTCTGAATCCGCATCCGGCGTTTCGCTACACTGCTTCGCACACAGTTGCTTGTTTCCTTCCGTCCGAAGGAATATCTGCGAGTTTGGAAGCGGCCTTCGGGCCGCTCTTTTTTTGCGCGGCGCGGCCAGCCCGCGTGGCGGCTGCTCGGCGTGCGCGATCCGCGGTTTCGTCGCATCGCGCGCGAACGCCGCGCCGTTTCCGGCGCGCGATGAGCGAGATCAGCCCCGGCGCGCGCGCATCCACGCGCATATCACCGATTTACGAGACAATCGGCCTGTTCGGATCGAAACAATGCGAAAAACCGTGCCGTTTCTTCGTTCGCTCTCTCCGCTTCTTCGCGTCGCCCCGCCCTGTCGGCTGCTACTTGGAAGCGCGTCGTGCGTGTGCGCGCTGGCGGCAACGCCTGCGCACGCGCAGGAATTCGCGCTGTTCGGCGGCCTGCTCACGGGCGGCGGCGGTCACAGCTACGCGTGGGCATTCGACTATCAGGAAGGGCTCGGCCGCTACGCGGCCGCGGGCTTCGCCTGGTACAACGAGGGACATATTCCGAATCACCATCGCGACGGCCAGGCGGTCCAGCTCTGGGGGCGGCTGCCGCTGCGCGAGAACCGCTTCGTGATCTCGGCGGGCGTGGGCCCTTACCGGTATTTCGACACGATCCCCGCGACGGAAGGTCGCGGCTATTCGAACTCGCACGGCTGGGGCATGCTGATGAGCGTGCGCGCCGCGTACTACACGTCGCATCGCTGGCTCGCGCAACTGCAGGTGAACCGGACGCAGGTATTCAGCGGGCCGAACACGACGTCGCTGATGTTCGGCATCGGCTATCAGCTCGACGCGCCGGACACGCCAGGCCCGCGCGACTACGCGGCAAGCCGCGCGGGACGCGTCACCGCGAACGAAGTCACCGCGATGCTCGGCGAGACAATCCTCAACAGCCGGCGCTCGCCGACCGCGCTCGGCGGCAGCGTCGAATATCGGCGCGGCGTCGCGAAATACGTCGACTGGACGGCCGCCTATCTATACGAAGGCTCGAAGCAATCGGTGCGCCGCAACGGCATCGCGTCGCAATTCTGGCTCACGCGCGCGTTCCTCGACGACAAGGTCGCGCTGTCCGCCGGCGCGGGCGCCTACCTGCCGCTCAACGAGCGCGACATCCGCGGCCGCTCCGGCGAAGGCGGCGGACGCGTGTCGGGCATCGTGTCGATTTCGGCGAGCTACCGCTTCGACGATCGCTGGCTCGCGCGCATCACGTGGAATCGCGTCGTCACGCGCTACGATCGCGATACCGACGTGATTCAGGCCGGGCTCGGCTACCGCTTCTGAAATCCTGCCCGGCTCCCGCCGCGCAACGTCAATCGAGCGCGCGCAGCACGCCGATCAACTGCTTCGCGGCAACGTCCCAGCGATACCGCGACGCATGCCTTCGCCCTTTCTCCCGCATCTCGCGCCGCAGCTCGGCGTCGCCCATCAGTTGCGCGATCGTCGCCGCGATGTCGACCGCGTCGTGCGCGTCGCAATACAGCGCGGCGTCACCGCACGCCTCGGGCAGCGACGCCTCGCGCGACACGATCACCGGACACCCGCAATACATCGCCTCGAGCGGCGGCAGGCCAAATCCTTCGTATAGCGAAGGAAACACGAAACAACCGGCGTTCTCGTACAGCGCCTTCAGCTCGCCGTCGCTGACATAGCCCGCCCACGTGACGTTGTGCGCGCTCGCGCGCTCGCCGAGCGCCGATGCGCCGAAGATCCTCACGTTGCTGCCGCCCGCGATCACGAACCTGAGCTCGGGGCGCATGCGCTCGAGCCGCGCGATCGCGTCGAGCGTGCGCACGAGATTCTTGCCGGGCGCAAGCGAGCCGACGATCAGCACGTAGCCGTCGTAGGCAAGGCCGAGCCGCTCGAGCACCGCCGGATCGCTTGCGATGCGGCCGAAGTGATCGACGCCGGACACGATCGTCGATACGTCGGTCGGCGCGACGCCCAGACGCGCGACGATCCGTTCCTTCGAGAAGCGCGACACCGTCAGGATGTGCCGCGCGCGGCGCTTGAGCATCCAGAACGCGAAGCGATACCAGAGCCTGAACTTGAGCGAGTAGCCTTGCGGAAAGTCAAACACGGCGACGTCGTGAATCATCACGACCTGATTGCGCTTGAAGAGCGGCCCGACGTTGCACAGGCTCACGAGCGTCTGCCCGCGCGTCGCGAACGGCAGCGCGAGCTGCTCCCACAGCGCGCCGCGCAGCCGCGGCACGACGCGGCGCGCAACCGCGGGTGGCAACGCGTCGCTCACATGATCGCGCGGCACGACGAGCGTCGGGTTGCGCTCGCCCGGCAGCAGGCTCGCGAGCGCCGACGTGAATTCGTGCGCGACGCGCTGCACGCCCGTCAGACGCTGCGACGTGAACTTGCCGTTGATCGCGACGGGCTTCTGCAACGCCGCCATGCCCGAACGGTCGCCGGCGAACGCGGCGCGCGGCGGCGCATCGCGCAACGCGCCCGCTGCCTGCGACGCGCTCGTCGTCATTGCATCGAAGTCCTGATGATTGCGCCGCACGTTCGGCGACGACCTGGATAACGGGGAAGACAGCTTCATGGCAGCAGCAGCGGCGTGACGGCACCCGGTTGACGGGCGCATCCGCGACGTTCGCGGATGCGCGCTCTATGCGTTCAAGTGTCGCCATTCCCCCGCGCGCAGTCTGTGCGCTCCGTCGCACAACGCGGCGCGCGGCGCGCGTATGACGCCGTACGCCGCGATCGCGCGCGTCAGCGGCCGCGGCTCACCGACCAGATCAGATAGAACGATTCTGCCGTCGGCAGGATCTGCGAGAGCATCCGGTTGAAGCGCGCGGCAGGCGCCGTGCCGACATACACGACGTCGAGCGGCTTCATGTCGAACTCGGTCGCGAGCATCAGCGCGTCCACCTGCGTCATGTCGAGACGGAACACTTCGGGCTTGTTGCGCTCGGGCGCGTAGCTGACCTTCTTCAGGCCCTCCTGCAACGCGCTCTGCACGCCCGGCGCCTGCGCGAGCGGCGGATTCGGATGGCGAATCACGATCACCTGGCGCGGATTCGCTCCCATCGGGTCGATGCTGCCCGCCGCGCTCAACGCGTCCGCGAGCGAGAGCTGCCCCTGGTTCATGTAGACGGTTTGCGGCTTCGGCACCTCGCCCATCACGAATACGCGGTTCTGCGTGCGATCGGGCACGTGGACGATGTCGTTCGCCTGCAGCACGATGTTCTGGCGCAAGTCGCCGCGATTCAGGATGCGGTTCACGTCGATCGTCATCACCTGATCGCCGCGCGTGACGAGCACGCGCTGCAGATCCGCATCCGGGTTGCCGCCGCCCGCGCGGTTGATCGCATCGACGACGCGCAGATGCGAGCCCGTCAACGACAGTTGCCCAGGGTTCTTCACGTCGCCCGTCACCTGCACGCGCTGACTGCGATACTGCGTCACGCGCACGTCGATCTGAGGATTCCTGATCTGTTTGTTCAGGCGCCGAGAAAGCAGTGCGGCGATCTGCACGGGGCTCATCCCTTCGACACGCACGCGGCCGAGCGTCGGAAAGAAGATCGTGCCGTTGGCGGCGACGCGCTGGCCCGGCGAGTCGACCTCGCCTTGCCCGTTCGTGCCGAATGCGCTGACCTGCTGCGGCAGCACGCCGCCCAGGCCGCCCGATGCCTGCAGCGTGCCGATGTCGGCGAGCGGCGACGTATCGGCGAGCGTGCCGTTGCCGCCGCCGCGCGTGAGCTCGGGATGATCCCACACGACGATGCCGAGCACGTCGTCCGGGCCGACGCGATAGTCGCCGGGCGCGGTGGGCAGGCTTTGCGCGATCCCCGCTTCCTTCGCGCGCGTATCGGCCTCGTCGGCCTGCTTGAGCGTATAGACGAGCTGCGGCGTGATCAGCCTGACGTCGTACACCGTCGAATCCGTCGGTGCGCTCAAATTGTCGTTCATGCGGCTCGAATCGAGCGCCGGTCCCGGCGCCAGCGCACAGCCCGACAAGGCGAGCGCCGCGGCGCTCGCCCATGCTAGGGTCTGTTTACATACGGAACGTGCATGCGAATGCCCGAAATCGCCCGTAGGGCAAGAAGCGAGGAGCGCGGTTTGGCCGAGCCAAACGCCCCGAAGGAAGTCCCCTTGGGGGACAAGCGACGAGCGACGCCGCCCTACGGGCGATTTCGGGCATTCCCCTGGAATGGATTCCAAGTTTGGGGTTGCCACGAGAACGGCCGCTCGCCGCGTTGCGCTCCTTGCGAATACGTCCAGTATTCGCAGCGTCGCGCGCCTCGCGAGCGGCCGTTCTCGTGGCAACGCATGCACGTTCCGTATGTAAACAGACCCTAGGGGCTTGAACATCTTGTCGTTTCTCCTTGGTAGCGTGGTCGTCGAAAAAGGATGCCGCGCGTTCGCAGCGAACGCGCGCCGGCTCAGAACGCGTTGCGGCCGACGAATCCCTTGACGAGCGTGATCAGGATGATCTTGATGTCGAACCAGAAGGTCCAGTTCTGCATGTAGAAAAGATCGAACTTCACGCGCGCGGCCATCTTCTCGACCTTGCGCGTCTCGCCCCGATAACCGTTCACCTGCGCCCAGCCGGTGATGCCGGGACGCACGCGATAGCGGTACATGTAGCCGTCGACGAGCTCCTTGTAGATGTCGTCGTGCTCGATCGCGTGCGGACGCGGACCGACGACGGACATCTGGCCGAACAGCACGTTGAAGAATTGCGGCAGCTCGTCGAGCGACGTGCGGCGCAGGAACGCGCCGACCTTCGTGATGCGCGAATCGTTGCGCGACGCCTGGCGCACGACGCCCGCCGCCTCGGCATGCACGCGCATCGTGCGGAATTTCAGGATCTCGAACTCGCGGCCGTCGACGCCCTTGCGCTTCTGCCGGAACAGCACAGGCCCCGGCGACGAGAACCTCACCGCGAGCGCGAGCGCCGCGAGAATCGGCGACAGCGGAATCAGCACCGCGAGCGCGAACAGGCGATCGAAGATGAACTTCGGCCAGAGCTGCGGAATCGACAGCGGGCTCGTCGCGAGATTGATCGCGGGCATGCCAACGACCTGCGTGACCGAGCGGTTGAAGAACGTGATCCCGCGCACATCGGGCAGGAAGCGCAGGTTCACGAAATCGTGGCGAAACTCGCGCACGATCCGCTGAATCTGACGCTCGTGCGACAGCGGCAACGCGAGCCAGATCTCGTCGATCGCGCCTGCGCGCACGCGGCGCTTCAACTCGCGCAGATCGGAGACGCAGGACACGCCGCTCACGCGCGCCTCGGCATCGGCCGTGCGCACGCTGTCGTCGAACACGCAGACAGCCTCGTAGCCGTGCGACGGCGACGCCCGAAGCTGCTCGAGCACCGCGCGTCCGTAGACCTCGGAGCCGACGATCGCGACCGCGCGCGGCTTCGCGCCCGTGCGACGCAGGCTGTTCAGCACGCCATGAATCGACGCCTTGCCAAGCAGCAACACCGCGCCCGACATCAGCATCGTCCGGCCGAGCCACGCGAGCGACACGTCGGCGTCGCGCTGCAGCAGCAGCGTGAAAGCCCCGGCGATCGCCGCGACGCCGAGCCAGCCGAGCAGCACGCGCGACAGCGTGCGATATGACATCTGCTCGCGCGCGCCGTCATAAACGCCGATCGCCGGAAAGACGAGCAGCGTCAGCGCGCACAGCAGCGCGATGGCCGTGCGCTGCTCGTCCGACACGGCGAGGACACCGCCGTCGTACAGCATCTGTGCGAGCAGCGCGCCCGCCGCGGCCAGTGCGACATCGAGCAGTTTGTTCAAGAGTCCCGACATTACCGAATCTCCGCGTTCCGTGTTCCGCCGTCTCAAGCCGCTGAGCGCACTGCGCCGTGATAGCCCGCGACGCGCAGCGGCCGGCCTTCCGCCGGAATCGGCTGCGGCGCGTGCGCATCGCGCCTCGCCTCGAGGATGAGGCGGTTGAATTCGCCGCGTATCACGCCGTAGCACTCGCACGCGCGCGCTTCGAGGCCCTCGCGGTCGAGCACCGTGATATGGCCGCGGCGCTGGCGAATGAGCCCCGCCTCCTGCAGCTTGCCCGCCGCCTCGGTGATGCCCTCGCGCCGCACGCCGAGCATGTTCGCGATCGTCTGCTGCGTGACCGCGAGCTCGTCGCCTTCGACGCGGTCGTGCGCGAGCAGCAGCCAGCGGCTCAACTGCTCGCTGACGGAGTGATGACGGTTGCAAAGCGCACCGCGCGCGATCTGCGTCATCGCGGCTTGCCAATAGCGCAGCATCAATTGGAAGGTATCGAGCGAACGGTCGAACTCGCGGCGGAATACCTGCGTCGGCACGCGGTACGCGTAGCCGCCGCTGCGCACTTCGATGCGGCCCGACGCGCCGCCGCAGCCGTAGTCGGCGAGCGTCGACACGCCGACGACGCCTTCGCAGCCGACCGCGGCGACTTCGACCATCGCGCCATCCTCCATCAGATACAGCACGGACATCATCGCGGTGGTCGGGAAATACAGGTGGCGCATCGGCTCGTCGGTTTCGCAGAGCAACTGAGCGCTCTTGATCTTCACGAGCTCGAGATGCGGCGCGAGTGCGCGAAGGCTGTCATCGGCAAGCGAACCCAGCAGTGCGTTGGCATGAAACCCATTGTTCTGATGAAGCATGGTCGTGTCCCGGTTTGTCGGCGCCGCTCCACTACGGCGCAGGATTCCGTTTCGCAAGACACGGTCACGGCAAGAATCGATGTTCCCCGGAATCGTGTCGGCGGCCCTTCTGGTCGTCCTCTTACACACTGACGCACCACCCACTTGGCGGGGGCGAAAACCCTTAAGCGATTAACGTGCCAATTGGTACGGTTCCTTAATATGCAAAGGCATTGGCCGGACAATTCTTATCCAGATATTTATTCGCCAATCGAAAACGTCTCATTCGCGGACACTTTGATACAGATCAAGCGACAGCAGGTGTCTCATCTAACAGTTTCGTAATCTTTACGTCACCCTTGCCGCTTGACGCTTAGCCCTTCAGGCTCAACGATTGGCGCACCTTTACAGACGACGATGGAATGACGCGACCATTTCATCTCAATAAAACCCGCGTTCGCAGCGGTTCTTTTCAAACTGTCTCAAAGGTGAGTCAGCGAAAAGCGGACACATTCTGTCATCCAGCCAACACAACGCTCGCAAGGTATTGATTAAAAAAGATTTAACAAAAACACAAAAACCTGACCCGGCACCTCGGCCATGAAGTGGCAAAAATTTCGCATCACTCCATCGCGATCGGAAATAAATACCGAAAAGCGAGTGTCGACGACATTGAAAAGACACAAACCTGCTTATTCCTTTGCAGGCATTTAAATCTTCGTGCGGAAATTTAGGAAAACTCCTAAATGTCAAAATTTGTGAGATTCGCATTTCACGCAAACCTCAAAAAATCCACCGTGATAATCTGAAACAGGATTTTCAACGTCAAGCAGAATTAACAAATAAAAATCGTACCTGTCTAGTCGGGCAGGTGTGGTTGCGCGCGGCGCCGGCCAGGCGCGGCGCAGTTGCTCCGGATCGTCGATCCGGGAAGGACAAGCCGTGACTTACCGTGAACACAAAGAACCGGCGACGAGGGCCGGAGGCATCATCGAACTGCCGCACCGCACCGACGCAAACCGCTTCCTCGCGTCGCTCTGCGCCGCCGAGCGCGCGACGCTCGCGAGCCATCTGCAACTCGTGCACGTGAAGTCGGGCCAGGTGCTGTGCGAACCGGGCATGCCGCTCGAGCACGTCTATCTGCCCGTCACGACCGTGATCTCGATCCAGTACGCGTCGTCCGACGGCATGACGCTCGAGATCGCGGAGATCGGCAACGAAGGGATCGTGAGCCCGCAGCTCGTCGGCACCGACGGCGCGACGCCGTGCCGCGTGATCACGTGCCGCGACGGCTTCTCGTACCGGCTCGGCGCGCGCGTCCTGTCGAACCTGCTCGAGGAATCGGCGCAGATGCGCCAGGCGATCTTCCGCTGCACGCACCTGCTGATGGCGCAAGCGAAGCAGATCTCGTTCTGCAGCCGCCACCACGTGCTGAAGAACCAGCTTTGCCGCTGGTTCCTGCTCGCTTACGACCGCTCGCGCAGCGTCGAGATCCAGGTCACGCACAGCATGCTCGCGCAGATGCTCGGCGTGCGTCGGGAAACCGTCACGGACGCGGCCGGCGACATCCAGAAGATGGGACTGATCCGCCAGTACCGCAGCTCGATCATCCTCGTCGACCTGGGTGGGCTCGATGCGCAATCGTGCGGATGCCATACGATCATCCGCGAAGAAATGAAGAAGATCCTGTCCGCGCCGACGGGCGCATCCGGCGCGCTCACCGAATTGCGCAGCTAACCCCGCTTCACACTTCGCTTCACACCCCGCTGCGCGCCGCGCGCTCGCAGCGGCGCGCACCTTGCACGACACCTTCCGCGGCACCGCCGCCGCATGCGCGGCGCAAGGCGTGGCGCTTGCGCGCGGCACGCGACATCGTCGGTTAGGTGCCGAACAGAACCCGCGCATGCCCGATGGTCTACTAGACGCTATACGCCACGCGGGCGTCTTGTGTCTCGCCCGCAGGTACGGGGACCCTCATCCAAGCCGGAGCCGCCAGATGAAAAACGAATTGAGAACAATCATCAAGGACGTCGCGCATCTCGAAGCGTCGATCGATCACATCGCGGACAGCGACGATCTGTACGAAGCAGGTCTGTCTTCGCTGAACACGATCCAACTGATGCTCGCCATCGAAAAGCACTTCAACATCGAAATTCCGGACGAAATGCTGAACCGTCAGCTATTCCAGAGCATCGACTCGCTCGCCGGGGCCGTCACGCAACTGCAGTGTGCCGAGCAATCCGCATGAAGCGCTTCGATGCCGAAACCGGCAACGCGCACGTTGCCGCCGTCGAATCCGTGCTCGCCGACGATCACGCGTTGAACGAAGCCGCGCGCCGCGTCGCGCAGGTCGCCGCGCGCTTCGCCGACGCGGTCGATCGTGACGCGCGCTTTCCGACCGAAGCGGTCGATGCGATGCGCGAGGAGCGCCTGCTCGGCGCGCTCGTGCCGGCCGAACTGGGCGGCCGCGGCGCGTCGCTCGCGGCCGTGGCCGCCGCATGCCGGATCATCGGCCAGGCGTGCTCGTCCGCCGCAATGATCTATGCGATGCACCAGACGCAAGTGGCGAGCATCGTCGATCACGCGCTGTCGAGCGACTGGCATCGCCGCTTCGCCGAGCAGCTCGTCGAGCGCGAATGGCTGCTCGCGTCCGCGACGTCCGAAGAGGACGTCGGCGGCAATCTGCGCAACAGCCGCTGCGCGATCGAAGCGGACGGCGACATGTTCACGCTCGCGAAGCTCGCGCCGACGATCTCGTACGGCGCGCAAGCCGACGCGATCCTCGTGACCGCACGGCGCGATCGCGAAGCTCCCGCCGCCGAGCAGGTGCTCGTCACGCTGCTGAAGGAAAATGCGACGCTCACGCGCCGCAACGGCTGGGACACGTTCGGCATGCGCGGCACCTGCAGCGAAGGCTTCGCGCTCGACGCGCGCGGCTATTGCGAGCAGATCTTCCCGGTGCCGTTCGCGCAAATCGCCGAGCGGACCATGGTGCCGACGTCGCACATTCTGTGGGCCGCCGTGTGGACCGGCATCGCAAACGACGCGTTCCTTCGCGCACACCAGTTCTTCCGCGCGCAGATGCAAAAGCAAGGTGGCGCGCTGCCGCCGTCCGGCCGCCGGATCGCGGATGCGCTCGCGCTGCTGCAGGCGATGCAGGCGCGCATCGACGGCGCGCTGCGTCTGCACGAGCACAGCGCGTCGCGCTCGTGGACCGCGACGATGGCGCAGGCGGCAGAGATCAACACGCTGAAGACCTATGTGTCGACGACCGCGCTCGACGTGGTCAGGCACGCGGCGATGATCTGCGGGATGGCGTCGTACAGGAACGGCACGCCGTACACGCTCGGCCGCCACATTCGCGACCTGCATTCGGCGCCGCTCATGATCAGCAACGACCGCATCGAGGCGAACACGGCCAACCTGCTGCTCGCGCTGCGTCCCGCCACGCTTGAGAGAGAGATTTGAACGACATGACCCATCCTTCCGTGCGCGCGGCCGACGCGGCCCACGCGCCCATCGATCGCGACGGCGTGAACAAGCTGCGCGACGAGCTCGTCGAAGCGGGGCTGCTGATCTCGACGGGCATCCAGGGCCTGTTCGGCCGCAGCGAGAAGTTCGAGCGCGTCGTCGACGCGCTCGATGCCTACATCACGCGCCTCGGCGCCGACCAGCATGCGGAAGTGCTGCGCTTTCCGCCTGCAATGAGCCGCCCCGAATTCGAGCGCAGCGAATATCTGAAGAGCTTCCCTCAGCTCGCGGGCACCGTGCACAGCTTCTGCGGCAACGAGCACGATCATCAGCGCGTGCTGCAATGCCTCGACCGCGGCGACGACTGGACCGAGAGCCAGAAGCCGACCTACGTCGTGATGACGCCCGCCGCCTGCTATCCCGTCTATCCGGTCGTCGCGCAGCGCGGCGCGCTGCCCGCGGACGGCCGGATCGTCGACGCGTTCTCGTACTGCTTCCGGCACGAGCCGTCGCTCGATCCGACGCGCATGCAGTTGTTCAGGATGCGCGAGTACATCCGGATCGGCACGCCCGAGCAGATTCTCGCGTTCCGCCAGGACTGGATCGAGCGCGGCACGCGGATGATCGACTCGCTGCGGTTGCCGAACAGCATCGACCTCGCGAACGATCCGTTCTTCGGCCGCGGCGGCAAGATCGTCGCGAGCAGCCAGCGCGACCAGAACCTGAAGTTCGAGCTCCTGATTCCGATCGAATACGACGGCCGCCTGACCGCATGCCTGAGCTTCAATTACCACATGGACCACTTCGGCCTGCTGTGGGGCATCAAGACCGAGGATGCCGCGGTCGCGCACACGGGCTGCGTCGGCTTCGGCCTCGAGCGCCTGACGCTCGGCCTCTTCAGGCATCACGGCCTCGATCCGCATGCATGGCCGCAGGCGGTGCGCGACGTACTGTGGGGACATCGATGAGCAGCGCCCTGCTCGACGCGCCGGCAAACGGCGCGTCGCTCGAAGAAATCTTCACCGACATCCGGCATCGCGTGCGGCACTACCGTCCGCACGCGCTGCACGGGCCGCAGATGGTCTGGAAGCAGACGAACTGCTACGTCGATCTGTGGATCGAGGTGCTTGGCTGGTGGGGATTCAATCCGTATGCGGCGCTGCCGTTTACGATCACGCTCGACTTCGAGGGCGACCAGTTCTCGTTCTTCAAGTTTCCGTTCGAGGATCTCGAGACGCTGTACGGGATCGTCGTGCAGGAACACGCGATCTTCGAGCCGGCCGACGTGCACGTCGAGCACCAGGTCGCGCGCGGCAACCTGATGCTCGTCGAAGTCGACGCATGGTACCTGCCCGACACGCGCGGCAACAGCTACCAGGCCGAGCACACGAAGACGACGATCGGCATCGACGCGATCGATCGCGAACGCCGCCGCGTCGGCTACTTCCACAACAGCGGCTACTACCTCGCCGAAGGCATCGATTACGACGGCCTGTTCGGCAAGCATGGGCCGGCTCACCTCGTGCCGTATGTCGAACGCGCGAAGCGGCAGTTCAAGCCGCTCGAAGAGCGCGAGCTGTGCGACGCGTCGCTCGCGCTGCTCGCGCGCCATCTGAAGCGCCGGCCGGCGTCGAATCCGATCGCCGCGTTCCGCGAGCAGCTCGCGCGCGACGCGAAGACGATCGCGTCGCAACCGATCTCGTACTTCCACGCGTATTCGTTCAACACGCTGCGCCAGCTCGGCGCGAACTTCGAGCTGTTCGGCCGCTATCTGCGCTGGCTCGAAGCGAGCGGCTGCGGCGGCCCGATCGACATGCTCGTCGCCGCATGCGACACGATCGCCTCCGAATCGATGGTGCTCGAATTCCGCCTCGCGCGCGCGAGCGCACGCGGCAAGGAGGAGCGCGGCGAAAGCAGTCTCGACATCCTCGAGCGCGCGTACGCGTCGCTCGTCGACGGTGTCGCGCGAATCGCGCCGCCCGGCAGGGCCGAGCCGAATCCGCCGTTCGGCACGCTGTACGTGCCGCCGAGGCCCGTCACCGCGGTCCGATGAAATCCGCGCCGGATCGCATGGCGCGCGGCGCCGCCCAATGGACGTTGATCGCGACGCCCGCCGGCGCGATCGCGCGACCGAGCGAGCTCGGCGAAGCCGGCTGGTGCGCCGCGAGCGTGCCCGGCACCGTCGCACAGGCGCTCGCCGCCGCGCGACGCTTCGATCCCGCGCATCCGTATCCGCTCGGCGACAGCGACTACTGGTATCGAACGACGCTGCACGGCGCCGGGCCGCGCATCGTTCGCCTGAACGGCCTCGCGACGATCGCCGAGGTCTGGCTCGACGACACGCTGCTGCTCTGCTCGGACAACATGTACGTCGCGCACGATGTCGCCGTGACGCTCGGCGGCGCGAACCGTCTCGCGATCTGCTTTCGCTCGCTCGACCGCCATCTCGCCGCGCACCCGCCGCGCGGCCGCGCGCGCTGGCGCACGCGCCTCGTCGATGCGCCCGCGCTGCGCGGCGTGCGCGCGACGTTCCTCGGCCGGATGCCGGGCTGGTTTCCGGCGATCGAGCCGATCGGTCCGTGGCGCCCGATCGACATCGTGAATCCGGCCGGCGCGCCGACGATCGTGCGCGACACGCTGCGCGCGACGCTCGACGGCCGCGACGGCGTGCTCGACGCGACGCTCGAATTCGCCGCGCCGCTTCCGGGAACGACGCGCGCGCAGCTCGTCTGCGGCGCATACGCGGCCGCGCTCGAAGCAACCGGCCCGCGCAACGCGCGCGCAACGCTCAGGATTCCAAACGTCACGCCGTGGTGGCCCCATACGCACGGCGAGCCCGCGTTGTACGACATCGGCGTCGAAATCGGCGGCGCGACGATTCCGCTCGGGAAAACGGGCTTTCGCACGCTCGCCGTCGAGCGCGGCGACGACGGCCGGGGCTTCGCGCTGTCGATCAACGGCACGCCGTTCTTCGCGCGCGGCGCGTGCTGGACGAGCGCCGACCCGGTCGGCCTGCACGCCGATCCGGCCGCCTACCGCCGCGCGCTTTCGCTCGCGCGCGACGCGGGCTGCAACATGATCCGCGTCGGCGGCACGATGACCTACGAAGCCGACGCGTTCCATGCGCTCTGCGACGAGCTGGGCCTGCTCGTGTGGCAGGACTTCATGCTCGCGAACTTCGACTACCCGTCGGACGACCCGCGCTTCGCCGAAGCGCTCACGCGCGAGGCCGAGCAGTTCCTCCGCCGGCACGCGGCGCGCCCGTCGATCGCCGTGCTGTGCGGCGGCAGCGAGATCGCGCAGCAGGCGGCGATGGTCGGGCTCGCGCCCGACGAGCGCCGCGTGCCCGCCACCGAGCAATGGCTCGCCGAACTGTGCGCCGCGCATCGGCCCGATGCGGTCTACGTCAGCGATTCGCCGCACGGCGGCGTGCTGCCGTTCGCGCCGCGCGAAGGTCTGACGCATTACTACGGCGTCGGCGCGTATCTGCGGCCGCCCGAGGACGCACGCCGCGCCGGCGTGCGCTTCGCGAGCGAGTGCCTGGCGTTCGCGAACGTGCCGTGCGATGCGACGCTCGCGTCGATCGGCTCGCCCGCCGCGCACGATCCGGCCTGGAAACGCGCGGTGCCGCGCGATCCGGGCGCACCCTGGGATTTCGACGACGTGCGCGATCACTACCTGCGCACGCTGTACGGCGTCGAGCCCGTGCGTCTGCGCAGCTCCGATCCCGCCCGCTATCTGACGCTGTCGCGCGCGATCGTCGCCGATCTCGTCGCAGAGACGCTCTCCGAATGGCGGCGCGTCGGCTCGTCGTGCGCGGGCGCGCTCGTCTGGCAGTTCCAGGACGTGATGCCGGGCGCGGGCTGGGGCCTCGTCGACGCGCACGGCCGGCCGAAATCCGCATGGCATGCGTTCCGGCGCGTATCCCGGCCGCGGCAGATCCTGCTGACCGACGAGGGGCTCAACGGCCTCGACGTGCACGTGCTCAACGACGCGCCGGCGCCGCTCGACGCCCGCATCGAGCTCGTCGCATTGCGCGACGGCAAGACGCCGATCGCGCGCGCGAGTCGCACGTTGCGCGTCGGCGCCCACGCGGGCGAATGCGTGAATTCCGCCGACCTGCTCGGCCGATTCTTCGATTTCACGTATGCGTACCGCTTCGGCCCGCGCGAGCATGACGTCGTGATCGCATCGCTATACGCGGCCGACGGCGCACTGCTGTCGCAGGCGTTCCACTTCCCCGAGCGCACCACGCCGACCGTGTTCGAGCGCGGCGACATCGGCCTCGAAGCGAGCGCCGCGTACCGAGACGGCCGCTGGCACGTCGACGTGCAAACGCGCACGTTCGCGCGCTACGTGCACGTATGCGCGCCGGGCCTCCTGCCCGACATCGACTGGTTTCATCTCGCGCCGGGTGCCGCCGCGCGGATCGAGCTCGCCGCCGACCCTCATTCCCCCGCTTCCGACAACAGCCTGCCCGACGCGTCCGCGCGTCGCCCCGCGCCGCCCGCGATCGAGGTGCGCGCACTCAATTCCAACAAGACCATTCGCCCAAGGATAGAAAATTGAGACCAGTTCGATTCGACGATTGCTTAGGATGGCTGCATGAAGGGCGCACGCGACGCGGCGCCGTGATCTGCGAGGCGCTCGGACACGAGTCGCTGTGGACGCACAAGGTGGTCCGCGCGCTCGCCGAGCGCCTCGCCGGCGAAGGCATGTGGGTGCTGCGCTTTCATTACCCGTGCACTGGCGATTCGGCGGGCGACGATCTCGCGCCGGGGCGGCTGCCCGCGAGCGTCGCGAGCGTGCGCCGCGCGCTTGCGGTGCTGCGCGAGCACGCGCCGCTCGACGACGTCACGCTCGTCGGCCTGCGCGCGGGCGCCGCGTTCGCGATGCTCGCGCTCGCGGGCGAAGACGCGCCCGAGGTCGACGCCTTCGTCGCGCTCGCGCCCGTCGTGCGCGGGCGCGCCTATCTGCGCGAGCTGTCGGTCGTGCAGAAGCGCTGGCTCGACACGACGCCGCCCGCGATTCGCGAGCAGCACCACGAGGAGCCGTGGCTGAACATCCTCGGCCATCGCTACCCGGCCGATTTCGTCGCCGATCTGAAGCACGTCGATCTGAGCGATGCGGCCGCGACGACGGCCGCACCGCCGCGCGCCGCGCTGCTCGTCGACACCGGCTACGGCGACAGTCCCGCGCTGCGCGATGCGCTCGTCGCGCGCGGCGTGCCGACGAACATCGAGCCGTTCCCGGAATGGCCGAACGCGTTGCAGGAAGGCGCGCGCTCGCGCGTGCCGCTCGCGGCACTCGAATCGGTCGCGCGCTGGATCGGCCATCGCGAGCGGGCGGCAACGCCGGAGCCGATCGCGGTCGATCGCGGCGCGCACGCGGCCGCCGCACGTGCGCCGGAGGCCGCGCCGCCGATCGTGTTCGCATTCGACGGCATCACCGAAACGCTCGTCCACGTCGGCGCGAAGCGGCTCGTCGGCACGCTGTGCGAGCCCGTCGTGCCCGCGCGCGCCGGCACGCCGTGCCTGCTGATCGCGAACACCGCGGCCAATCCGCGCAGCGCGGACGGCCGCATCGGCGTGCGGCTCGCGCGCACGCTCGCGCAGCGCGGCATCGCATCGCTGCGAATCGACATCGAAGGCATCGGCGACAGCGGCGCGCGTGCGCCCGACGATCAGGCCGACGTGCTGTATTCCGATCGCGCGATCGCGGACGTCGCCGCGGCCGCCGACTGGCTCGGCGCGCACTGCCGGCGGCCGGTCGTCGCGTTCGGCGTGTGCTCGGGCGCGTTCGCCGCGCTGCACGCGGCCGCGCACGCGCATGTGGCCGCAGGCGTGATCGCGGTCAACCTGCCGCGCTTCATCTGGCCGCACGGGCTCACCATCGCCGAAGCCCGCAAGCAGCAGACGAACTCCGCGCGCGGCTATCTCGCGTCGATGCGCGACTGGAACAAATGGCGCCGCCTGCTGCGCGAAGGCCGCGACCTGCGCCCGGTGCTGAGCGCGCTGCGCCGCCATCTGACGTCGCGCCTGAGCGAGCCGGCCGCACGCCTCGCGGAGCGGTTCGGCCGCCGTCCGAAACCCGATACGCCGCGCGGCCTCGTCAGGACGCTCACCGACCGGAACGTCCACACGATGCTCGTCTACGGCGAGTTCGATCCCGGCGTCGACGAGCTGAGCCGCTACTTCGGCTCGCCGCGCCGCGCGTTCAGGCGTTCGCCGCTCGTGAGCGTCACGATGATCCGCCTGCTCGATCATTCGGTGTACGGCGCGTCTGCGGCCGACATGATCATCGGGCTCTGTATCGATACGTTGACGGAATGGAACGACCGGACGCGCGGCCCGCAGCCGCGGCAGCGGCCGGCCGGCGCGCGGCGCGGCGCGGCGCACGCGGCCTCCGCCGATGCGGCCGCGTCGTCCTGACGGCGACGCTCGCGCGCCGCTTTCGCCGCGACGCGCCGGCGTTTCAATTGGTCGACGTTGCAGCGCTGCGCGGACGCTCGATGCCGTATGCCTGCATCCATCGATACAGCGTCGCGCGCGAGATGCCGAGCTCGCGCGCGGTGCCCGCGAGGCGCCCGCGATTGCGCAGCAGCGCGAGCTCGATCACTTCCCGCTCGATCGATTTGCGAATCGCGGCCACTGACAGCGGCGCGACCTCGGTGCAATGGTCGAGCTCGAGATCGTGCGCGGTGACGAGCCGCCCTTCCGCCATTACGAGCGCGCGGCGCACGCGATTGATGAGCTCGCGCACGTTGCCCGGCCAGTCGTGCTTGTAGAGCGCCGAGATCGCATCGGTCGAGAAGCCGCGCACGCGGTGCCGCGCGTCGGCGCGAAAGCGCTCGAGCATGTGCCGCGCGAGCAGTTCGATGTCCTTGCCGCGCGCGCGCAGCGGCGGCTGATCGACGCGCAGCACGCACAGCCGGTGATACAGGTCCGCGCGAAAGCGCCCTTCGGTCATCGCGCCGCGCAGATCGACGTGGGTTGCCGACACGATGCGCACGTCGACGGGCACCGGCTCGCTGCCGCCCAGCCGATGGATCGTGCGCTCCTGCAGGAAGCGCAGCAGGCTCGCCTGGCTTTCGAGCGGCAGATCGCCGATCTCGTCGAGCAGCAGCGTGCCGCCGTTGGCCGATTCGACATGGCCGATCTTGCGCGTGGTCGCGCCGGTGAACGCGCCGCGCTCGTAGCCGAACAGTTCGGATTGCAGCAAATGCGGCGGAATCGCGCCGCAGTTCACCGCGACGAACGGGCCCGCGCGGCGCGCGGAATGCTGATGGATCGCGGCCGCCGTGAGCTCCTTGCCGGTGCCCGTCTCGCCCGACACGAGCACGGGCGCGTCGGTGCGCGCGATCCGGCGCACCGCGTCGAACAGTTGCAGCATCGCGTCGCAGGTGCCGATCATCCCCTGATCGGCGGACGCGATGGGCGCCGTGCTCGGCGCGAACAGGCACTCCATCCCGTACGCATGGCCGACCGCGTCCGCGATCCGCTGATGCGACGCAGGCAGCGTGATGTAGTCGAAGCAGTAATCGCGCAGCAGCGTGCGCACGTCCGGCGCGCTCGCCTGATGCGCTTCGACGAGCGCGACCCACGCGACGTTGCGCAGCGACGCACAGACGGCCGCGACCGCGTTCATCTCGTCGATCGACACGGCGCTCAGATCGAGAATGCCGCCCGTAACCTCGCCCGCCGTCATGCGCACCTGGTTCGCGTTCGTGACGACGGAGATCTTCCACTCGCGGCGCGCGAGCTCCTTGCGCAGCAGCGTCGATGGCTGATGCGTCCAGTAAATCAATGGTCGCTGTCGGATAGATCCCCGGGAGAGACCTCCGATGATCGCGCTAGTCGTCATTGGCGCCTCCGATCATGAACTGACTGTGTGACTCGACGAATTCGTGTATGGGCGAAAGCCGACGATCGTCTGCCTACCGGCAATGCAGCGCGAGATGGGAGGGTGTCGCGCCCCGCCCGTACACGATGCCGGGACGCGCCCGCTCGTATCGTTCGGGAGCGCACGTGAGATGCCTCGCTGGTCTCTGATTGAAGGTTAGATTTCGCAAAGAAAGCGGCGACGTATCGTATCGGCCGCGTTTCTGCACATGCGGCGCGCCGCGAGATCGGCAAGCAGCCTCGGACAAGCGGCGCAAGGTCCGCTCCGACAGCCGCGACACGCGTCGAATCGCCCGCGTCGCCGGGCTCGTTGAACTCGTCCGGTCGGATTGCGCGGCACGCCGCGCGATCTTTTTCACCTCGCTCTCTCAGGATGGCTTTACTGCGCTTACTGCGTCGCGCTCAAGAAGCGGACTGTCGAAGTCACTCTACCATTCACGCTCTTTTGCCATCGAATTCCCGCCCGTGATTTGACCATCGTTGACCATTTATTGGGCAACCGCCACGGTTCGTATTGGACATTTTCACCCTGTTTAGTCATTGTCGCGCAGCCGCGCCGTAATGTTTGTGTATGAATGAAACAAATCCTCCAGACCGGCCGTTTCCTGCCCGGCATTATTGAGATAAGACGCGTGTGCGATTCGCCGGGTCGAATTCGTCGAATGCTTGCGTCAGCGTCCAAGACGCGGTTCGTCTACATCGCTTGAACGAGTCCCTCGGGGTCAGCGCGCATCGTCGAGCCAGACGCGGCTCCATTCAGCGACCTTCGGCGCCGCATGCGAGATCCACGCGCTCACGGGCGCGCTGCGCCCGTAGCACGACACGGCGATCGTGCAGGCCACCGCGGCGAACAGGATCGTCGATCGCGAAACGCGCGCCGCGCGCCGCGCAGCAACGGCACTTGCACTTGCACGCGGATGCGCGATGCCGATGCCGCACTCACGCCGCGACATCGGAACATTCCGAGCCGCATGCGCGCTGCCCGCCTGCATGCCGCTGGTGCCGCGCAGACATCTCGCCGTCGACACCGCGACAGCCGCACCAAGCAGCCAGCCGGTCACGATCTCGGACCACGAATGAAAGCCGAGCAGCACGCGTGACATGCCGATCGCGAGCGCGAACGCGAGCCCCGCCGCGATCGCGCGCCGCACATGCGCATCGCGCACGCAGATCGCCGCAACGAGCGGATACACCGCCGCGCCGAGCATCGTGTGCCCGCTCACGCCGGTGAAGCGCCAGGCGGCGATGCCGATTCCCCAGCCCGCGTAGACGAATTTCGTCATCGCGACCACGCCCGCCGCGCAAGCGAAGCCGAACGCCCAGGCGAGCGCGGCGCGACGGCGGCCGGTCGCCGCGAGCCAGCTCAACACCGCGAAGGCGAGCGGCGCGGTGAGAATCGGATCGCCGAAATTGGTCAGCAGAAAGAGTAATCGCATCACGTCAGATCGAAGAGACGCCCGCGCTTAGATGCGCGCGAGCGTTTCGTTCCGGGAAGCGCCGTGCGGCACCGTCGTCGCATCGCGTTCGGCGGGCGCGTCGCCCGCCGCGACGCGCGATTCGAGCGGCGCGTCCCGCATCGTCTCGCCCAGTTCCGCCTGCAACGCGGCGTAGCCCTCGAGCACGAAGCGCGAGAACGCCGAGCGGAACCGCGCCGCGCTGAACCGCTCCGCGTTCGCGCGGCACGCATGCGGATCGAACGTGCCCGCCGGCAGCGCCTCGAACCAGTCGATCGCATCGATCAGCGCGCCGCATGTCTGCTTCGCATAGAAGAGGCCCGTCGGCGCCGCGCCCGTCGCACGCACCGATTCGCAGACGCCGCCCTTGCCGTACGCGATCACGGGCGTGCCGCACGCCTGCGCTTCGACGGGCGAGATGCCGAAATCCTCTTCCGCGGCGAACACGAACGCTTTCGCGCGCTGCAGATGGTCGTGCAGCACGTCGAACGGCTGGTAGCCGAGCAGCGTGACGTTCGGGCCCGCGAGCGAGCGGATCTTCGCCGCCTCCGGCCCGTCGCCGATCACGATGAGCCGGCGCGACGGCATGTGCGAAAACGCCTCGACGATCAGATCGATCCGCTTGTACGGCACGAGGCGCGACGCCGTCAGGTAGAAGTCGTCCTTCGTGTCGCGCAGCGCGAGATGATCGACGTCGACGGGCGGATAGATGACCGTCGCGTCGCGCCGATACGTCTTGCGAATGCGTCGCGCGACGAAGCGCGAATTCGCCGCGAGCAGATCGACCCCGTTCGCGGAGCGCGCATCCCAGTTGCGAATGTAGTGCAGCAGCGTGCGCGCGAGCGCCGACTTCACGCCGCGCGCGAGCCCCGCCTCGTTCAGGTATTGATGCTGCAGATCCCACGCGTAACGCACGGGCGAATGCACGTAGCTCGCGTGCAACTGGTCCGGGCCGTTCAGCACGCCCTTCGCCACCGCATACGAGCTCGACAGGATCAGGTCGTAGCCGGACAGATCGAACTGCTCGATCGCGAACGGGAAAAGCGGCAGATAGCTGCGGTATTTGCTGCGCGCGAACGGCAATGTCTGGATGAACGACGTATGCACCGGCCGGCCGCGCAGGCATGAGCGGTCGTCGAGAAAATCGACGAGGCTGTAGATGTCGGCCTGCGGAAAGCAGTCGATCATCTGCGCGAGCACACGCTCCGCGCCGCCATACACCACCAGCCAGTCGTGAACGATTGCTACCTTCAAACAGAAAGTCCTTTCGATGTGCGCTTGGGCGCGTCGGATCGAACGCGGGTTGCGTCGTCAGCGAGCGTCGCGAGTGGCACGGTGGCGCGTCGTCATCGCATCGCGGCCATTATCCGAACAAGCACGCACGCCCTATGTGCGCGAGCGCACATTACGCAAGGATCGACGCCGCGGCTCGTGTGCGCCGCACACATCGGCGGCGCGCCGCACGCCGCGCTTCGCTCGTCACGCGCACGGTACGCTTTCGAACAGAACGGCCCAGGGTCCGCTCGTATCTTTGCGACCATAGGCCGCATCGGAAACATCTCTCATGTCGCGGCGCACCAAACCCGCGCCGCACGACGCGGCACGCGGCCCAGAAACGAGGAATCTCCATCATGGACTGGACATGCTGCGAATTCAGGCATCTGAGTTCGAACGAGCTTTACATGATCCTTCGCGCACGCAACGCAGTCCTCGTCGTCGAGGATGCGCACACGCATCTCGACATCGACGGCAAGGACGAATTCGCGATCCACGTGTTCGCCGCCGACAAGCGCGGCGAGCAGCCGTCGATCGCCGCATACGCGCGCCTGCTGCCCGGTGACGACATCGACCCCGAAACGACCATCGACAAGATCCTGACGAGCGCCGCGCATCGCGACGATCGCACGATCGACGCGCTGATCGAGCACGTGCTGGCGGCCGCGCACGCGCGCTGGCCGGATGCGCCGGTGCGCGTGCAGGCGCCCGCCCAACACGAAGGCTTCTACAACCGCTTCGGTTTCCGCAAGGTCGACGGGCCGTATCTCGAGCATGGCGCGCCTTACGTCGGCATGCTGCGCGCGGCGAGCAGCCCGTCGGAGGCCGTGCGCAATCTGCTCGATCTCGTCGGCACCGCGCCGAATGCGAGCGCCGTCGCCGCGACCGCGGCGCGCAAGGCGCGCCAGGCCGATGCCGAATCCACCACCGAAGGCGAGCGCTACGCGTTCGCCGGCCGGCTGCCGGCCGATTCCGGAATGAACCGATGACCGATCTCGCCACGAACCCCACTTCCACCGCGCCGCGCGACGCGTTGCCGCGCATCCTGCCCGTGATTCTCGCGGGCGGCTCCGGCACACGCCTCTGGCCGCTGTCGCGCGAGCACCATCCGAAACAACTGATCGACCTGATCGCCGACGAATCGCCGCTGTCCGCAACCGCGCGCCGCCTCACGGGCATCGCGAACGCCGAGCTCGCCGACACGCTGCTGCTCGTCTGCGGCGAGCAGCATCGCTTCACGAGCGCCGCGCAAGTGAGCGCGCGCGGCCTGAACGCGCGCATCCTGCTCGAGCCGGACGCACGCAACACGGCGCCCGCGCTCACGCTCGCCGCGCTCGAAGCGCTCGCGCATCACGACGACCCCGTGCTCGCGGCGATGCCCGCCGATCATGCGGTGTCCGATGCGCGCGCGTTCCAGGACACGGTCGCGCAGGCGGCGCGCTACGCGCAGGACGGCGCGATCGTCACGCTCGGCGTGCTGCCGCGCCGCGCGGAAACGGGCTACGGCTATATCAAGGTCGGCGCGCCGCTTGCGGACTCGACCGGTGCCGAAGGCGGCCACGCGATCGACAGCTTCGTCGAGAAACCGCACCAGGAACTCGCGCAGCAATACCTGCAATCCGGCGACTACTGGTGGAACAGCGGCATCTTCGTCGTGCGCGCATCGACGTGGCTCGCGGCGATCCGCGCGCTGCAGCCGGACATGCACGCGGCCTGCGAAGCGGCGTGGCGCAACGGCGCGAACGACGGAGCGTTCTTCAGGGCGGATGCGGCGGCATTCGCCGGGTGCCCGTCCGATTCGATCGACTACGCGGTGATGGAGCGCCTGACGGGCGCGCGCTCGCTCGGCATCCCGGGCGTGATCGTGCCGCTCGCGGCCGGCTGGTCCGACGTCGGCTCGTGGGATGCGATCTGGGAACTGCTGCCGAAGGACGAAGCGGGCAACGTCGCGCGCGGCGACGTGCTGTTCGAAGGCACCGAAGACAGCTTCGCGCGCTCCGAAGGCCGGCTCGTCGCGTGCGTCGGGCTCAAGGACGTGGTCGTCGTCGAGACGCCGGATGCCGTGCTCGTCGCGAACAAGCATCGCGTGCAGGACGTGAAGACCGTCGTCGCGCGCCTGAAGTCCGGCCAGCACGATCAGGTGCGCGATCACCGCAAGGTGCAGCGCCCGTGGGGCTACTACGATTCGATCGATCGCGGCGAGCGCTTCCAGGTGAAGCGGATCGTCGTCGATCCGGGCAAGCAGTTGTCGCTGCAGATGCACTATCACCGCGCCGAGCACTGGATCGTCGTGCGCGGCACCGCCAAGGTCACGCGCGGCGACGAGACGTTCCTGCTGAGCGAGAACGAATCGACGTACATCGCGGTCGGCGCGGTTCACCGCCTGGAGAACCCGGGCAAGATTGCGCTCGAGATCATCGAGGTTCAATCGGGCGACTATCTCGGCGAAGACGACATCGTTCGCTTCGACGACCGTTACGGCCGCGCGAGCGCGCAACCCGCGCCCGATGCGGCGAAGCCGGCCGAGGCCGGGCTCGCGCCATCCGCCGAGCCTGCGCGCGCGCTCGGCGAGCACTGAGAAGCGCGGGCGGACCCGCCCGCGCCGTTTCGCATGAAAGTACTCGTCATCAACGATTTCGCCCGCAAGGGCGGCGCCGAAGAGGTCTACCGGACATCGGTCGACGTCCTGCGCGCGCAGCCGGGCGTCGAAGTCGCGACGTTCGACGAGCGCGCGTTCGAAGGGGCTGCGAGCGGCGCGGCGCGCGCGTGGAATGCGCCCGCCGCGCGCGCGCTCGCGGCCGCGCTCGAACGCGAGGCGCCGCAGCGCGTGCTCGTGCACAACTATCACAACCTGCTGTCGCCTTCCGTCGTGCCGGCGATCGCGCGCTACAAGCGGCGCACGGGCTGCCGCGCGTACCTCACGTGCCACGACTACCATCTCGTCTTCTACAACCCGAACCTGCTGACCTACCCGCGCGGCCGCGCGACGCCGCTGCCGCTCGACGCGCTCGCGCGCGGCGCTCGGCTCTTCGAGCGATCGAGCCCGCGCGGTGCGCTGCACGACGCGATCAAGAAGCTGCACTGGCACGCGATCGACGCGCTCGTGCAGCCCGCCGACGCGTTCGATCTGCTGCTCTGCCCAAGCCCGTACATGCGCGACGCGCTCGCGCAGCGCGGCATCGCGCGCACCGCGCTGCTGCACAACCCGGTCAGCACCGCGCTCGCGCCGCGCGAGCCGAAATGCGCGGACCGCGAGCGGCTCGATCTCGCGTTCGTCGGCCGCATCGATCCGGAAAAGGGCCTCGACGAATTTCTCGAACTCGCGAACGCGTCGCGCTTCGAGCGCATCGCGAGCGTGACCGTGTACGGCGACGGCGCTCAGCGCGCGATGCTCGAGCACAAGTACGCGGATCTGATCGCGGCCGGCCGGTTGCGCTTCGCCGGCCGGCTCGATCACGCGCGGCTCTTCGTCGCGCTGCGCGAGCACGATGCGCTCGTGCTGCCGTCGGTGTGGGCGGAAAACGCGCCGCTCGTGATCGTCGAGGCGGCGATGATCGGGCTGCCCGTGCTCGTCCACGACGTCGGCAGCCTGTCGAGCTTCGGCGACGAGATCGGCAACAAGATCCGCTACGCGCGCAACGACGCGAGCCTCGCACACGCGCTCGACGCGTTGCGCGCGCATCTGCGCGACCCGCGGCGCCGTTACGACTGGTCGCTCTACACGCGGCAGCATTACGCCGAACGCCTGGCCGCGCTGCTGCAACTGAGCGCCGACGAAGCACGGGAACTCGCGCCGCAATGCGATTGATCGATCCGGTTCACCTCGCCGCGCGCGGCACGATGTCGCCCATGCGACGCGAAGGCCACGCATGACGACCGTTCGCAAGAACTTCCTGCTGCTGATGACGCTGCAGATCTCGACCTATGTCGTGCCGCTCGTCACGCTGCCGCTCCTCACGCGCGTGCTCGGCCCCGAGGCATACGGGCAGTTGTCGTTCGTGCTCGCCGTCATCACGTACTTCATCAATTTCACGAACTACAGTTTCGATCTGACCGCGACGCCGCGCGTCGCGCTCGCGCACGACGATCTCGCCGCGCGCTCGAAGATCTTCTGGGCGACCTTCGCCGCGCAGGCCGCGATCACGGTGGCCGGCTTCGCGATCCTGCTCGCGCTCACGTTCGCGATCGGCCGGTTCGCGATTGACCGCACGCTGCTCGTGATCGGCTTCGGCATGACGGTGGGCGCCGCGCTCACGCCCGGCTGGTATTTCCAGGGCATCCAGAAGCTGCGCATCTACAGCGTCACGCTGTTCGCGTGCCGCGCGCTCAGCGTGCCGGCGATGTATCTGTTCGTGCGCTCGCCCGCCGACCTGATCGACGCGGTCGCGATCAACGCGGCCGTGCCGCTCGTGTGCGGCGCGCTCGTGTTCGGCTATCTGATCGCGCGGCGCGAAGTGGCGTTCGTGCGCATCGGCGCGGCCGACGTCGCCGCGTCGCTCAAGGGCGGATGGCAGGTGTTTCTCGCGTCGACGTCGGTCGCGTTCTATGCGTCGACGAACACCGTGCTGCTCGGCTTCGTGTCGGGCAACGTCGCGGCGGGCTACTTCGCCGCGGGCGACAAGCTGATCCGCTCGGCGATCAGCCTGCTGCAGCCGCTGAAGGCGGCCGCATATCCGCACGTCAGCTATCTGATGCATCACGCGCGCGAGGACGCGATGTCGTTCCTGCGCAAGCTGCTCGTCGTGCAGGGCGCCCTGGTGCTCGCGATCTCGCTCGCGATCTTCGCGCTCGCGCCGCTCGCCGTGCACATCCTGTACGGCCCGACCTATGAGCCGACCGTCGGCGTGCTGCGCTGCATGGCGTTCATTCCGTTCATGGCCGGCATGACCGACCTGTTCGGCGTGCAGACGATGCTGCCGCTCGGCATGAAGAGCGCATTCAGCCGCGTGCTGATTTCATCCGGCGTGCTGAACGTCGCGCTGCTGCCGCTGCTCGCGAAGTTCTTCGCCGAGCAGGGCGCGGCGGCCGCCGTGCTGATCGCGGAGACCGCGGTTGCCGCGACGCTCGCATACGTGCTGTATCGCAAGCGCGTGTCGATCTTCGCGCGGCCTGCGCCGCGTCCCGCGTCCCGCGGGTGACGGCCATCGGCTGGCAATCGGCAATCTACAACCAGCGCACGATAACCGCTCGCGCCTGCAAACGCGGCGCCTCGCGCCACGGCACGGGCCGCCCGATGTAATAGCCCTGCGCATAATCGACGCCGAGCGCGGCGAGCTTGCGCAGCGTCGCCGCGCTGTCGACGTACTCTGCAATCGTCTTGCAATTCATCGCATGCCCGATGTCGTTGATCGACGCGACGATGTCGAGTCTCGCGGCGTCGTTCGCGATGCCCGTCACGAAGCTGCCATCGATCTTCAGGTACTCGACGGGCAGTTGCCTCAGATAGCTGAGCGACGCCATCCCGGAGCCGAAATCGTCGAGCGCGAACCGGCAGCCGAGCGCCCTCAGTTCGTGCATGAAGCGCAGCGCGCCGGCCAGGTTCGCGATCGCGGCCGTCTCGGTGATCTCGAAACAGATCAGCGCGGGCGCGACGCGCGTCCGCGCGAACTGTTCGAGCACGTAATCGAGGAAACGCTCGTCGCCGATCGAGATCCCCGAAAGATTGATCGCGTATTCGCTGAAGCGCCGGCTGCGCGTGCGCGCGAGCGCGTCGAGCACCGTGCGCACGACCCAGCGGTCGATATCCGTCACGAGCCCGTAGCGCTCGGCCGCGCGAATGAAAAGGCCGGGCGGCGCAACGCCTTCGCGCTCGCCGAGCGAGCCCATCCGCAGCAGCAGCTCGCCCCGGTTCGCGCGTGGCAGGCCGGTCGCGCCCTGTGTCGCGGTATCGATGATCGGCTGCACGTACAGGCAGAAATCGTCGTATTCGAGCGCCTGCCTCACGCGCGCGCACCACGACACGTCGCTGATGTGGTGCGCGAGCGCGCGATCGTGCGGATCGGCCAGTTGCACGCGGTTGCGTCCGCGCGCCTTCGCGACGTCGCACGCGATGCCGGCGAGACGCACCGCATCCTCGACGCGCGGCGCGCGGTCCGGCGCGCCGAGCAGCGCGACGCCGACGCTCGCCGTCACCGAGAACGGCTGACCGTCCCAGACGAACACGAAGCCGTCGACGCTCGCGCGCAGGTGCTCCGCCGCGCACACGGCCGATGCTTCGTCACCCGCGTCGAGCAGCACGCAGAATTCGTCGCCGCCGAGCCTCGCGACGACGTCGGCCGACGCCGCGCACGACACGAGGCGCGCGGCGAGCGCGGCGAGCATCGCGTCGCCCGCCGCATAGCCGCACGTGTCGTTGACGATCCGGAAGCAATCGAGATCGACGAACAGCAGCGCGACCGGCCTGCGCACGTTTGCCGCGCGCGCGAAAGCGACGTGGCGTTCGAACTCGGCGCGATTCGGCAGACCGGTGAGCGGATCGTGCGTCGTCTGCCACGCGAGGCGGCGCACGAGATCGTGCTCGGTCGCGAGGCTCTTCAGCACGAGCACGCGGCCGCTGCCGCACGCGCGCGGCGCTCGCCCGGACGGCGGCGCGATCGACGACGCGGTCGCGCGCACGGCGATCGCGC
This sequence comes from Burkholderia humptydooensis, assembly GCF_001513745.1. Taxonomy (NCBI): domain Bacteria; kingdom Pseudomonadati; phylum Pseudomonadota; class Betaproteobacteria; order Burkholderiales; family Burkholderiaceae; genus Burkholderia; species Burkholderia humptydooensis. Next base: position 3,592,140 of record NZ_CP013380.1, read on the forward strand.
CGCCGTCGGCGCGGTACAGCGTCGCGTCGCAACTGCCGCCGTCCTCGAGACCGCCGAGCGGCGCGTCGGCCGATGCGGCCGAGCCGGATGCATCGAACGAATAGAACGAATCGGACGCGCCTGACGAACCGGCCGAGCCGACCGCATCGCCGCATGTGCGCGACAGCCGCAGCGCCGACACGAGCGGGCGGCCGCGGCAATCGTCGGCGAGCATGCCGATCAGCCGCTCCGCCGCCGGATTCAGGCATTCGACGCGCCCTGCCCGGCCGGTGAAGATCACGCCGTCGCCGACCGCGACGAGCGCCGCGCGCGCTCGCGCTTCACTCATCGCGAGCGCGCCCTCCGCTTCGCCGAGGCGAAGCGCGAGCCGCCTGATCCGGAACACGGGCAGCAGCGCGAGCGCGATCATGCCGAGCAGGCTCAAAGCAAGCACGATGGCTGCCGGTTCGCGAAACGTCGAATCGATCATGTCCAGGTACGATTGCGATTGTGGGACCGCCGCGGCGCCCGCTTCGGACAGTCGCGGCGTGGTGTTCTGCGCAGCGTGCGGCGCGTCCGCCACGCTTGCATCCGCCGTGCACGTCGCGTCGTGCGCGCGCCGTTCGCGCATGCCGATCGGGCCGAACACGCGCTCGATCGCATCGAAGTCCGGCGGCGCGTCGCCGCGCGCCGCTTCGGCGGATGCCTCGCCGACGCCCTCGGCAATGAACGCGCAACCTGTCAAGCGCGCGCCGATGCTCGTCGGGATCGCGACCGGCGCGCGGCTGCGCGCGATGCCGTGCAACCCGGCGGACAGCAGCGCCGCGCCGAGCAGGGCCGCCGCCAGCGCGCTCGGTCCGCAAGACAGTCGACTGGGGACGGAAGCCATCGATGCATCACCGAAAGCGATAAGCCGCGAACATTTCGAGCGCGCATTCGATTAATCGATTCGAAATTCCGATGCCAAATCGATTCCGATTTGCGCCGATTCAACCTGATTCGATCATCCACGACATCGTGATGCGAGTGTGTGGGCTGGATGACGCAATTCATTTCGGATCGATGCGCGCCCTACGTGGCGCGCGCCTTTCACGACTAAGCGTTTCAGGCTTGCCGTTCCGGCATGTATCGAATGAAAATGAAGCGTCGGGTTAGTCCTTGCCCATGCCTGTTCATAATCGAGCGAAATCGAAATTCAAAACACAAATCATCAAATTTCGATTCCGAATGCAGGCGCTCCGGATCAATTGATTCCTGATATTTGAAGTCAATCCGGCGAACGATTTTGATCAGAACAATCGCCGCATCCGCATTCAGCTTCGATAACCCGGATCGATCCAGTCGACGATCCGCCTGCCTTCGTCGGGCAGCGCCGCGTGAAGCGCCCTCGCGCGGCGCGCGCAAGCCCGGCGGCGGACCCGCGCTACAGGAACAGCAGCGAGCGGTTGAGTTCGTCCTCGTCGCGCGGCCGCTCGCACCAACGCTCGGCGACGGGCACCGAATACAGCCGCTGCGCGCCGAAGCGCGGCCAGAAGTGGCACAGGCCGGGCGCGATCACCTGCACGACCGGCAGGCCGATGTCGGGCCGCGTCTTGTCGACGACGAGCGTATCGATGCCCGCCGCGGACAAGCGCGCGACGCAATCCTCGATGTCGCCCTTCAGATCGCTGGCGCCGTGCGACGCCCGAGAAGGCGCACGCGTCGGCGGCAACGCGGGATCGGGATGAAGGAATGCGTCGCCCGGCAGCTTGTCGACATCCCAGGGCGGCGGCGCCGACGCGCCGACGTCGAGCAGTTGGTTCACTTCGGTGAGCGCGCGCTGTAACGCGATCCGGCTGTCAAGATGACAGCCGAAGCCGATCGAGTAGCGCCCTGTCGCCGTTTCTCGCGCCAGCGCGACGAACACCGGAATGCGCAGGTCGTGCGTGATGTCGAGCGCCCACAAGCGCCAGCCGAGCGATGCATAGTCGGCGACGAGCGCGTCGAAGTACGGATCGCCGAAGCTTTCGATGTCGACGGCCGGCCGGCGCAGCATGTTGTACCACCAGATCGCGACCGCATCGCGCTCGACGAGTTCGAGCAGGCCCTGCAGGATCGCCTCCTCGATGCACGCGCCCGCCGCGCAGCCGTTCGGGTTGTGTATGCAATACGCGGTGCCGCTCGCCGCGGGCGTTTCCGCATAGCAGTACGCAAGCGGCACGAGCCGCCGCGCGCCCGTCGCGATCGACCAGGCGGGCGTCCAGTCGATCACGCTGTCGCGCGCGAAGCGCCGCGGCACCTGCTTGCGCGGGTCGTCGGTCGTCGCGTTGTGGCGCTCGCGCCGCTCGAACTGGCGATCGCTGTATTGCTGCAGCGCGTTGACGTCGATCGGCCCGCCGCCCGGCGGCGCGTGCGCGGAAAGCTCCGCGAGGCTGCCGCGCAGCGTCGCTTCGTCGCCCTGATACACGCCGCTGAAGCGTTCGAGCGCCTCGGCGAGCGCGCTTGCGCGCGCCTGTGCGTCGCTCGCGCCCTTGCCCGAGCACAGCTTGTCGAAACGGTTCTCGCGCGGCGCACTCGGCGGGCACACCAGGTAGCCCGCCACATAGACGTGCCGCATGCCGGCGTTGCGCCCGGGCATCGGATGCAGATACGCAATCGGGCCGCTCACCGGAGAAATCAGATGTCCGTAGCGTTTGAAGAGCTCGGCGGCGGCGAGCGTCCGATAGCCGCCTTCGCGGCGCGCGCCCGCATCCGCCGATGCAAGCGCCACCGGGCGCTCGGCCTGCTCGCGCATCCATCCCGCCTTGCCGCAACGCGGACACTGCGGCCGCCTCACGACGCGATGCGCGGCGGTGGCAAGCGTATCGACGCGCAGCGACACGATGTGCGCGCCCGCATGGCGGCGGCGCTGCGCATTCACTGCGATCTGCTCGACGAACGACGCGACGACGGCCGCAACGGCGGCGGCGCTTGCGCGGCTATGCGCGCCCGGCAGGCGCGCCGCGTCGCTGCCGTGCAGGCGCGCGAGCAGCGTCTCGACCGGGTGGTTCAGCGCGGTCCAGTAGCGCACGCATTCGATGCAGGGCGGCGCATCGGCGCCGGCATCGGCGTCCGCCGCCCGCGCCGGTGCCGGTGCCGGTGCCGCGGGCGCACCGAGCAACGGCCCCAGCAGCGGCTCCACGCGATCGGGAACGGCGACGAGCAGCGCGCCGCCGCGCGCCGCCGCGCGTTCGGCAGCCTCGACCAATTCGGCGCGCTCGTAGCTGTCCACGAGCGCGACCGTCAGCGGCACGTCGGGCGCGACGCCGATGCCGCACGCGGCGAATGCGTCGAGCTGCGCGCGCGGGTCCACGCCGAACGCCTCGACGGCGACCGAGAGCCGCGATGCGAGCTCGCACGCCGCATCGCCGTCGACGCCCGTGCGCTCATAGAAGCCGATGGCGGCGTCGCGCTCGCCGGGCGCGTCGGCGCGCACGTAGCCGCGCCGCACGAGGTGATCGAGCGCGGCGAGCACCTCCCATTGAGAAAACCGCGCGGCGAGCGCCGCGAACGTCTGCGCGATCGTCAGGCGCTCGCGCATGCACGCGGCGAGCGCGGGAAACACGTCGCCCGGCAACACCGAGCGCCTGAATTCGTCCACCACATACAACGCGCCGGAACCGGCGTCGCGCACCAGCAGATGCGGCTTGAAACGCAGCACGCGCGAGAAGTCGTCGAGCATCGTCCCCCCCGTAAGGGATACCGCGATTGACATGCGCGGCCCGGCCCGCGCGCGCGATGGGCCGGGCCGCGCCGCAGGCCGCCGTATGAACGGCTCAGCAGCAGGTGAAGAGATAGGCGGGCCCGGCGTCGTTGTATGCGGCGAGCGCGATGCCTTCTTCGGCGAGGTTCGCGGGCTGCTTCGGAATGCCGACGCTCAACGTGTTGGCGGGCAGATTCCAGCGCTGCCGTTTGGCATCCCAGCCATAATGAGGCTCGCTCGCCGGGACTTCGGCGACCTTGAGATTCAGGATCCACGGGCAGCGATAGTCGAGATAGCGTTCGAGCGCATCGAGCGGATCGGCGAGCAGATCCCGCTTGAATTCCTCGTTCTCCCACGACAGCGCGATCGCGCGCAGATAGACCTCAGGGAATTCGAGCAGCGATTGGTGGGTAGGGACGGCGTTGTTGTCGGCCATGTCAGATCTCCTTGCGGTCCGGTCCAAACAGACTGATGTGCCTCGCGTTGTACGCGGCGAGCGCGGCCGCGCGCTGCTCCGGCGGCGGCGCCGGCGGCAGCACGAGATCGAGGCCGTTGACCTCCTTCGTCGTCCACCCGCCGTTCGTGAGCGGCGTCCACGTCGCGCTGTCGTCGTGCACCTTCAGATGCATCTTCATCGGGAACCGGTAGTCGAAACGCTTGTACAGCGCGTCGACCGGATGCGCGATCAGATCCTTGCGAAACTGGGGATCGTGCCACGCCGCCGCGATCGCCTGCACGATCACCGCGCGGTACTCGAGAAACTGGTCATACGTCGGAATACTGGGGCTTCGGTCTGTCATTGCTCTTCTCCAGTGGTTGATCGGAGTCCTCGTTGCAGCTCGCGCAGCTCCGCCTGCGCTTTCTTCACGATTCGAGCCATGCCGCTCTGCCGCGCGACGGCGGCGGCCCGCGCGCACAACGCATCGACCTCGTCGGCCGCGCGGCGGCCGTGCGCGTCGCGCACGCAGCGCGCCTTCTTGAGCAGCAGCTCCGCGACGTAATGGCGCTCGTCCATCGATTCGGCGAGCGCGAGACATTCGTCGAGCGTCGCGATCGCGGCGCGCGCGTCGCCGCGATCGGCTTCGATGTCGGCGACGACCGACACGTAATACGTGAGACCGAGCAGGCATCCCGACACGCGCAGCGCGTCGACGTTCGCGCGCGCCGCGTCGCGATCGCCGTCGCACCACGCATGCAGGACGGCCGCGTAGCGCTCGACCGCGTTGAGCCCGTAGCAGCGCGACAGCCGCAGCACCGCGTCCGACGTCGTGCGCGCGCCGTCGCGGTCGCCCGCGCATTGCTGCATTCGCGCGAGATACATCATCGTCAGGCCGATCGTCGGCAGATGATCGCTGCAGGTCGCGAGTTCAACCGCGTCGTGCGCGAGCGCGAGCGTGCGCGGGACGTCGTCGTCGATGCCCCACAGCACGCACGCGCGCGCGGACAGCGCCCACGCGCGCGTATCGAGGCCGAACGTGCGCCGATGATCGCCGTCGCGGCGCGGGTCGTACGCGGCGAGCGCCGCGTCGAACGCGTCGAGCGCGGGCGTGTAGTGGCCGTCGATCCAGAGCGCCATGCCGCGCAGCGTATCGGCCGCGACGCCGAGATCGGCGCGCGCCGACGCGCGCGCGAGCGCCGACAGTTGCGCGCCGATACGGCGCACCGCCTCGCGATCGCCGGCGACGTGGTGATACACCGCGACCGTCCACAACGCGCTCGCGGCCGCCTTCGCGTCGCTCAGCTCGCCGACGCGCGCCAGCACGCGGTCGGTATGCTCGCGCACGCGCGGATCGCCCCAGCCGTCGCGCGCCATCTGCGCGTGCGCGAGCGTCAGGTCGATCGAGACGGCGTCCTCCTGCTGCCCCGGATAGTCGCAATGCAGCAGCCAGCCGCGCACCGCGCTCGCGTAGCGGATCGCGTCGTCGTGCAGCGCGCGAGCGAGCGCGTGGCGCGCGGCCTCGATGCCGTGCGGCACCGCGTCGGCGAACGCGTGCGCGCGCGCGAAATGGTCGGCGATGTTCGCCGAGCGCGCCGCCGGATCGCCGGCCGCGGCGCGCGCGAGCAGCGCGTGCGCGACGCGCCGGTGGTGCTCGCGGCGCATCGCGGCCGGCATCGATTCGTATGCGGCCTCGCGCAGCAATGCGTGGCGGAACACGTACGTCGCGCCGCCGATCCGGTGCTGCGCGTACAGCACGCGGCCTTCGAGCAGCCGCCGCAACCGGTCGTCGAGTTCCGCGCCCGCGTGCGGCGACGCATCGGCGAGCAGCCGCGCGTCGACTTCGAGGCCGATCGTCGCGGCGAGCTGCACGGTGTCGAGCGCGTCGTCCGCGCGTTCGAGCGCAAGCTCGAGCGTCTCGCGCAGGCTGCCCGGCAGCGGGCAGCGCCCCGCTTCCGCGAGATCCGGCAGACGTCCGCTCGCCGTCGGCACGACGCCGCCCTCGGCGAGCGCGCGGATCGTTTCCTCGACATACAGCGGCACGCCGCCCGTGCGCTTCACGAGGAAGTCGAGCGCCGCGCGGTCCGCGCCCGCGTCGGGCATCAGCGACACGATCAGATTGCGCGTCGCGGCGGCCGGCAGGCGGCGCAGCATCAGCCGCTCGGTGCCGCGCCGCCAGCGCTCGAGCTGCTCCGGCCGCGACGTCAGCACGGCGCACACCGCCGCGCACGCCGGATGACGCGCGAGCGCGTCGAGAAAATCACCCGTCGCGCTGTCGCACCATTGCACGTCGTCGACGATCAGCAGCACCGGGCCACCGCCGCCGAGCGAGCCGAGCAGTTGGCACAGCACGTCGAAGAGCGCCTGCTGCTGCCGCGCGCCCGACCAGCGCAGCGTATCCGCGCCGCCCGGCAGGCCGAGCCACGCGGCGAGCGTCGCGCGCGCGGACGCGCGATCGCCGTCGAACGCTTCGAGCATCCGGTCGAGCGCGTGCGGATCGCCCGCGTCGAGCTGCCAGTGCGCGCGCACGAAGCGCAGGATCGGAAAGAGCGCATGGTTCGTCTGCTCGGGCAGGCACACGCACGCCGCGCACGCGCCGCGCTGCGCGCGCACCATCTCGCGCAGCGCATGCACGAGCCGCGACTTGCCGATGCCCGGCTCGCCGACGATGAGCGTCGCGCGCCGCCGCCCGCGCGTGCCGCCCCCCGCCGCGCGCATCGCATCGCGCCACGCGCGCGCGAGCGCCGCCTGCTCGCGGTCGCGGCCAACGATGGGCGCCGCGTCGCCAAGCTCGAGCGATTCGAACGGCCCGCGCTCGTAGCGCTCGCCGAGCAGCTCGCGCACCGGCTGCGGCGCGGCGCCGGGCGCGGCGAACACGAGCGGCGTCGCCGCGGCGTCGACGTGGCGCTCGAGCGCGCGCGCCGCCTCGTCGCTCAGCAGAATGCCGCCCGGCGGCGCGATGCGCTGCAGGCCGACCGCCGCGCTCGCGATCGCGCCGCCAGACGCGCCGCGCGCGTTCGCGAGCGCGGTGCCGACGTGGATCGCGCCCGCGATCTCGATCCGCCACGCGGGCGCGGGCGCGGGCGCACGCGCGCCGTCGTCGTCGTCGTTGTCGTAGGCGGACGAGCGCGGCGCGCCCGTCGGCGGCCCCGCATGCCGCGTCATTTCGAGCGCCGCGCGACACGCGCGCTGCGCGGGACGATCGATGCCTTCCGGGTAGCCGAAGTAGAACAGCAGCGTGTCGCCGAGCGCGCCCGCGACGTGGCCGCCGTAGCGCACCGCGATGTCCGAGCAGCGCGTGAGCCACTGCGCATGGTAGGCGTCGAGCGCTTCCTCCGCCGCCGCCGCGTCGTCCGGCTGCGCGCCGGTCGCGACGATCGCGACGCGGCAGCAAAGCGCCGTGACCTGCCGGCGCCCGACGGGCGCGTCGAGCGCGATCGTCCTGCCCGGCTCGCGATACGCGGCGCCCGGCTCCGCCTGCGCGCGCCGCCCGTAGCGCAGGCCGCCGACGAGCGCCGGAAAGTGGATCGCGCGAAACCGGCCCGCGAGCGCCTGCGCGGATTCCGCGCGCTGCCGGGGGTCCTTGTTCAGCGCATCGCGCAGCACGTCGCCGAGCGGGTGCGCGGCGATCGCGGGCGGCAGCGCGACGTCGACGGGGCTCAGATGCTGATACAGGACGTCCGCGATGCTCGCGCCCTGCATCACCGGGTGCCCGGTCAGGCACTCGATCACCATCAGGCCCCACGCGTAGAAATCGCTCTTCGCCGTCGGCGGCTCGCCGCGCAACTGCTCCGGCGCGCAATACTGCGGCGAGCCGAGCACCTCGGCCGTCGCGGTGAGCGTCAGCTCGTCGGCCGCGTGCGCATCGGGCAGCAGCGCGCCGATCCCGAAGTCGAGGATCTTCGCGCACGGCTCGCCGTCGAGCGTCGTCACCATCACGTTCTGCGGCTTCAGGTCGCGATGCACGACGCCGTTCGCATGCGCGTGCGCAAGACCGTCGAGCACCTGCGCCATCAGCGTGCCCGTCGTCTCGGCGGGCAGCGCGCCGTCGGCCGCGAGCAGCGCGCGCAACGTGCGGCCCGCGACGTGCTCGAACACGGCGAACAGCAGGCCGTCCGGCGTCTCTCCGCTGTCGAGCAGCGCGACGACGTGCGGATGCGACAGCCGCGCGCACAGCGCCATCTCGCGGCGAAAGCGCGCGCGCAGCCGGGTGCGCTCGCGCGCGCCGCTCGGCGCGTCCTCGCGCAGCAGCTTGATCGCGACGCGCTGCGACGTGTCGAGCCGGATCGCTTCGTGCACCTGGCCCGCGCCGCCTTCGCCGAGCACGGCGCCGAGCCGGTAGCGATGCTCGCCTTGCAGTTCGTCGCCGTCGCCGGGCAGCAGCGGCGCAAGCGCGCGCGGCAAACGGCGATTGCCGGTGCGCGCGCGTTCAGCCAGAACGGGAGCAGACATGTAGCGCCGCTCAGCCGAGCGCGGCGGGCGAGACGAACGCCACCGCGCCACGCACGAGCGGATCGGGCAGCGGCGCTGAAGCGTCGGCCTCGGCTGACTGGCATTCGAGCCGGTCGCCGCGCACGACGCGAAATGCGAGCGCGCCGAAACGCACGCTGCCCCGGCGGCGCTCGACGAGTTCGGGAGAGCCTGGAGACAGGAGCGGCAGGAACTGCGTGCGGGCGCGGTGAATCTGCACGTTGACGTGCGATTCGTCGAGGCCGAGCATCCGCGCGAGCACGTCGAGCTCGATCCAGCCTTGCGACGCCGCGTCGTAGCCCGCTTGCGCGTCGGCGAAGCGCGCGCGGGCGAGCGTCACGAGGCAATAGTGATGGGCGCGCGCGCCGAGATCGACCGCGCCGCCGCGCGCGTGCAGCGTCGCCGTCACGTGCTCCTCGTCGCGGCTCACCGTGAAGTCGACGCGCTGCGGCAGCGTCGCGATCTGCGTCGCACGCGGCAGCGCGGCCGTCACGTTGCGATGCGCGAGCACCAGTTGCCACGCGAATTCGCCGCAGATCACCGCATCGCCGTCGTGCAGCACGCGCGCGGGTGTCGTGTCGTTGCAGAGCCAGTCGCCCTGCGCGGAGCGGCTGACGGTGAGCGCGGCGCCCGGCAGCGCCTGCGCGCGATCGAGCGCGATCGGCTGCGCGGGCGAGCGCAGCGGCCACAGCATGTCGACGGGCTCGCCCAGCTCGCGCGCGCGCCAGCGAACCGAGCTGGCGCTGCCGAACTGGATCAGATCGCCGTCGCGCAGCACCACCCATTCGCCTTCGCCGACGAATCGCCCGGACACGAACGTGCCGTTGCGGCCGTGATCGTGCAGTTCCCACCGCCCCGCCGTCCAGCAGATGCTCGCGTGAATGCGCGACACATACGGATCGGCGATGACCGTGTCGCAGCGCTGCGGATCGCGACCCAATACGTGGCGTGCGCGCAGCAAACCGGCTTCCCCGGAAAAACCGTTTTCCAATAGCGCCATTTCGTCGACCCGCGTAAAAAATGCACGACGTCCGGCGGCACCTCCAAAGGACGTCGTGCGTGTTTTATGTGAATGATTGACGGTCGAATATCAGATTCTGTTGAATCATAGGCAAGCGCCGCATCGCCGACAAGACGTAATTGGGTGTAATGGATTTTGGCGATCGTCTCGCCTAGTTTTTGTTTCACCGGTACATCCGTATGCCGGTCACGATTCAATATTCCGAAAATGTTACGGATATCTAGCGTTTGGAGACCGCCATGGGATTCTATGGACCCGAGCCGTTCGAAAAAGCGACCGCCACCTACGTGTGGCTGGGCCTGCGCGTACCCGGCGCCCTCATCGTCGAGGTCGACGGCAACGCGCCGCGCTTCACGACTGGCATTCAACTGGTACGCGATCCGCGCTTCGTCGGCGGACTGAAGATCGACGTGATGGGCTGGACAGGACCGCTGTCGAGCGGCACGCAGCCGTACAGGGTGCGACATACGTTCCAGGGCGTATTCCACCCGACGATCGTCGTGCACGGCAGCAACAAGACCGAGGTCGTCGAGGTCAGGCAGATCCCGCACGAAGAAGCCGACGCGTTCCTGCAGGCGCTCGACGCCGCGTGAACGCGGCGCGCCGGCCGAATCGGAGCCGGCCGACGCAGCCCCACCGCACTCCGAATCGTTTGCACGACAACTGAAGACGAATTCCGTCGAAACCAGAAAATCGTCAGACAACAACAAGCGAACGAAAGCGCCCGGCATCCGGAAATGGATCGCCGGGTCTTTTTTTTATCGATTTCCGATTACATTCGCAGCTCGTGAATGCCGCGCTCGAATATCGAGATAAGAATGGAAGTCGTGCGTCGTCATATTTAAATGCGTTTCGATCCCGATGCCAAACGGCTGAATGCGCCGGTCAAATCGAATTCATTGTCGACTGTCACAGTCAATGAATTTGGCAATCCAAAGCGGAGGTTGCGCGTCGATATATCCGACTGCGTTACGGCGCGAGACAGCGAAAGCGATTTCGAATCGGTCCGAAGCCGCGGCGTGCGCCGCCTGGCTCGACGCCAAAGAATAGCCGCCGTCCGCGATCCGCCGCACGCCGCACACCGCCCGTAATCGCCTGTAATGGATTTCGCCCCGCCGCCGCCATACCGTTCGTTTCACCGGCACCGCCGCATGCCGCCAACGACGCTTCTTTCGACTGATGACGCTGCGCCCAGCAGCGCGCGGAGACCAACATGAGTTCGTCGGACATCATCCAGCCACGCCAGGTCCTCGTCTCGATCGCGAGCGCAACGGCCACGTATACGGCGTTGAGCCCGCACGTGCCGGGATTCCTGCACATTGTCGCGGAAGGCGAGGCGCCGCTTCACGTGGGCAACATCCATCTCGCGCACGATCCCGGTTTCATCGGCGGGGTGCTGCTCGAGGTCGTGGGCATTGCGGGGCGCCCGTCGCCGACGGTGAAGAAGTACCGGACGCCGGCTTGCTCGTTCGAAAGCCGGTATCACAAGGAGATCTTCATTCGCGGTGCGAACGGAATCATTCCCGTCAAGGTCGGGCTGTTTCGCCACGAAGCCGTGCAGGCGGCCGAGGCGACGCTCGACGCCGAGTGAGTGGACGAGCGCCGCCCTTGCGCTTCGATTTCCTGACGACGACAACAGGGAACAAAACATGAACCAGGAGCTGCTCACGCACATTCGGGCCGACCAGCTCGACGGCAGCATTTTCGCCGTGTCTTGCCAAGCGGTGACGATCGGCCCGGTCACGGTGGAGTTCCGCACCAGTGCGGAGCCTCCTTCCGCGACGGCCGAGCTGCACATCTCGCGGCAGTTGGTCGGCGGCTGCACGGTGAACGCCGCGCATCCGAGCGGCAAGTGCGGGGGCTCGGTCGGCAAGTTGAAAGCCGAAGTCGATCTGACGCTCGACGTGCCGGGTGGAAAGCTTGACTACAAGCTGACCGTCTGCGCGCCGATCATAGGAGGCACGAGCAAGAGCGGCACGCTCAGCCTGTGACCCGTCGAACGAGGGCCGGCTGACTGCGAACCGGCCGCCGCGGCGATCCGCGGCGGCGGCAAGCGGAGCGCGCGCGACGGACATCGGCTTCGGCAAATCGTGCGCCGTCGATTCGAAACGGCGCCCGGCGGACAGCGTATCGTCCGGCCGGAATAAAAATGCGTTCGGTAGCACCTTGGAGTCGTTTCGCGATAACGCAAGCATTCCCGATCGAATGCGACGGGATCGACAGAACAACAAGCGCGCAAACGAGAAACCCGGTGGTCCGGTCGGGCCGCCGGGTTCTGTTTTGGGGCGGGCGGCGACGCGATGCGCTGCGGCTCATGGATGACGGCGTGCGCTCCTGGTTTCGCTTCGCCGCTTGGGCCGCCGAATGGCGAGCGACCCGATCCGTTCGGATGCCGATCGAATGCACGCGACTGATTGCGGCAGATCAAATCGTCGCGGGCGAGCTTTCTTATGCTCGATGTCGAGTGCGATCCGGTGATGCGATCCGATCTTGCGCGGGTTTGCGCAGTCTCGCCGGATAGATCAGACGAAATATCCGCATCGATGCGAGCGCTCGAACCCGGACGAATGAGGTCCGCGGTTTCGGTCGCCCCGCGCGATTGCGCATCGAGCCGGATTCGAGATGGATTCGAGCCGGAATAGAACCGGATTCGCGGATGCGAGCTATCGGCATCGCCTCGCTCATCACGTGCGACCGGAGAAACATCATGGCTCTGCCACGAAGCTATCGGGAATTGACCGGCGAAGTCGCGACGCAAATGCGCGCGCTGCGCAAGACGCAACCGGGTCTGATGTCGGCGTTCGGCGCGCTCGCGGCGGCGGGAACGAAAGAAGGCGCGCTCGGGAAGAAAACGCGCGAACTCGTCGCGCTCGGCATCGCGATCGCGTCGCGCTGCGACGATTGCATCGGGTTTCACGTGCAGACGCTCGTGAAGCTCGGCACGACGCGCGAGGAATTCGAGGATCTGCTCGCGACGGCGGTTTATATGGGCGGCGGGCCATCGATGATGTATGCGGCGCATGCGCTGACGGCGTTCGAGGAATTTGCGGCTTGATGGCGGCAATCGGCGAGAGCGGCCGCCCGAATATGCTTCGGCTACGTCGTCCGTATCCGCGCGGATCGTCCATTCGACAATGAGCGCGGAACGATCGGGAGCCGGCAATTGCCGCCCGACAATACGCACGCCAACCTGCGCGTCTCGACTCGGCATCGACGCCGTGCGAGCGACGTCTCCGCATTGGATCGAGTGGACAGCGAATGGCTGCTTTGGATCGGTCACAGTCTTGCATTCACACTAAACACGGCCTCCACAAAACCCATCGGCTGCTCCGCCAAGAAAGAACACGAGAAGAAGCCAACAGCGGCCACGATTTCCGATACCCACCTCCGACAATCATCAAGCTCCCCTATCCCCCGGACCGCCCCACAGCGCTAAACTAAGGTTGCTTACGCCGGAGAACACACCATGATTCCTCCCGACCCTGAAAGCACCTTCCGCGGCTTGCCGTTGACGCCCGAGCAGAACGCTGAAGTAATGCATTACATCAAGGTTCGCGCGCAGCGCGGTCAACCGTGGGATACGCCGGAATTGGAAGCGATGATTCGCGACATGATGCTGCCGCCGGAGGACGACTCCAACGAATCCGATTTCCTGTCGGACGAGACGCGGGCCGTTGCCGAACGCGCGATGTCGTCGGTGGATGACGAGATGGACCCCATCGAGGCGCGCGAGGAATGGCGAGCGGCAATGGAAGCGGAAAGCATGAAGGGCTTGCGTCGATAACGGCTTTTTCCGCTTCGCGAAGTCATCGGGCCACGACATGACGCACGGCGCGCCGCCATGCGAGTCGGCGAACATCGATCGTCGGCCGCTGCCGGCGCGCACCCATCGAACGGAGAGCGTCGAACGCACGGGAGGAAGACCATGCGACTGATCGAAACGAGCGAGCACCACGCCTATCTCGCGGCGCTGCACAGCCGCGGCCTGTCGGGCAACGACTTCGCGCTTCGCGAAACGGACACGACAGACCCGAAGAGCGACGAGAACATTGGGCAAATGGGCTTCGTCACGATCACCCGGCGCTCAACGCACGTGACGAAGGAATATCCGCTCGGCGACGCGAGCGATTGGCTTCGGCACTTCAAGCAGGATCTCGAAGCGGGCGCGTTCGACTGAAGGGGCGAACGGGCGTCGCCGTCGCGCGACGGCGGCCCCTTCCCGCATCGATCGGCTCGCCGCCACCGCTTCGGGCCGCCGGCCAACCGGCCCGACCATCGACCATTACCCGTCCGCTCGGCCGAACGCTCCCGCGACGTCACCGGCCATCCCGCCGGAACACCAGCACGCCCATCGGTCCCGCGAGCCGCGGCGGATGCTCGCTGGCGGCGCGCACGACATGAGCGCTGGATGCGAACGACCTCATTCGGGCAGGCGGATCGGACACCGGGTGAGGCATACTTCGCGACGCCGCCCGCGATCCAATCGGCAGCATGATCGCCCACGACGCTCCACTCATGAAATCCCGGGAGACCGCTCGGACGAGCGAGGCCCCCTTACTACCGCGCAAGGAATTCCGACAATGGAAATACGCTCGATAGCCTACGAATGTGAAGGGATCAAGCTGACGGGGTACTTCGCCGACGGCGCGCCAAACACGAAGAAGCCCGCCATTTTGATCGCACACGAGGCTTTCGGAATCAACGACCATGTACGGGCAAGAACGAGACGCCTGGCCGAACTCGGCTATGCCGCGTTCGCCCTCGATATGTATGGCGCCGAGGGATTTTCGATGCCGGAGGCGATCAGACGGCATATCGCATTGATGTCCGCGCCGGGACTCATGTACGCCCGCGCAAACGCTGCGCTCGGGGTCCTGATGGAACAGCCCGGAGTGGATCGGGAGAGGGTCGCGGCAATCGGCTTTTGCCAGGGCGGCATCAGCGCTCTCGAACTCGCGCGTGGCGGGGCCCCGATTCGATGCGCGGTCGGCTTCCATCCTGGTTTGATGCGTCCGGCAGGCAGCCAGGATCAGCCGCTCCACGCCAAGGTCCTGATGATGATCGGCGACCAGGACCCCGATGTGCCGGCGGAGGATCGGACCGCGTTCGCCGCGGAAATGCAGGGAAAGCGGGTGGACTGGCAGCTTCATCTCTTCGGCGGAATCGGGCACGCTTACACGAATCCGGACGCGGACCGGTGGAACAAACCCGGCTACGGCTACAGTCCCGCCGCAGACAAGCGGGCGTGGACGATGATGCTCGCGCTTTTCGACGAAGTGTTCGGCGCGGCCGCCATCGGCAAGGCGTGAATTCCGGGGCTTTGAGGCGCTGCCGAGTTCGTGTCGCCCATTCGAACAACGCGGACCGGAACGACGTGGCGCGCGGGGACCCGCTCCATCCGTGGTCGGGCGTCCCGCAAGCCCGTCCCGTCCGTATCCCGCCCAAGCCCAAGCGTGATGCTCTTCGGCAGGCCGATCACCGCGAGACGGGCGACCGCGGCCGCATGATATGAATACTTCGGCGTCGGCTCCAATATGTTTCGAGCGAACGAGGTTATTCACTTGAGCGTCGATCAGAATGCCGTTTCGATATTTGGAGTCGCCGGTTCAGCCGTCTCTCTTCTAGCGGCCATTCCGTATGGGCTCGCGATATACAGGCGTGAAATTCGCCCCCATCTTTTCACGTGGCTGATCTGGTCGATCGTAACGGCGATTGCCGCCGCCGGGCAATTCGTTGCGGGCGCCGGCCCGTCCGCGTGGTGTACGGCGGCAATCGCCGCCACATGTTTTCTTACCCTCGTGGCCAGCATTTTTCGCGGCGACAAAAACTGGACGCAATCGGATTGGTTTTTTCTTGCCGCCGCCTGCTCGGCTATTCCGATTTGGGTATTGGCCAAAGACCCGACGGTTTCGATCTGCCTCGTGACGCTCATCGAGCTTGCCGGCCTCGGCCCGACGATCCGCAAGACTACCCGGGCCCCGTGGAGCGAAAGCCTCACCTATTTCGCATTGTGTGTCGTCAAATATGCGCTGGCGGTGATGGCCCTGGAAAAGTGGACTGTCGCGGTCGCGTTTTATCCGGTCGTCAACATCGTGGCGTCGGTCAGCATCTGCATGCTGATAATCGCGCGGCGCCGCTCGCTGCCGAGAGCAACGGCGAAAACCCGCGGGTGATCGGAAGCGCATTGCCGGTTGTCCATCCCGCGTGCCACAGGGCAACCGATGCCGCGCCAATCCGTGACGGGTTCCACGATCTTCATCAGCCGAGCCCTCGCGATTCAGCGCAGGCGATGTTGACGATTTCTTCGCGACAATGCCCGCCCTGAGCGGCCCGCCGGTCGAGGTTGCGGGTCGAACGACGCCCTGAAACTGAAATACAAAAAGAAAAACCCCGCCAAAAGGCAGGGTTGAGCTTTACAGCGTTTGGTTAACGAGACCTCAAAACGGAATATCGTCATCCATCTCGTCGAACCCGCCGCCCGCCGGCGCGCTCGGCCGGCTCGCGCCGCCGCCACCACCGCCACCGCCGCTGCGCGCACCCGTGCCGCCGCCGCCCGACGCGCGGCCACCGCCGCCGCGCTCCGTGTCGCGGCCGCCGCCGTAACCCCCGCCGTAGCCATCGTCACCGCCGCCGCCGCCCGAGCCGCCGCGGCCGCCGAGCATCTGCATCTGGTCGGCGACGATTTCGGTCGAGTAGCGGTCCTGGCCGTCCTGGCCTTGCCACTTGCGCGTGCGGATCCGGCCTTCGATGTACACCGACGAGCCCTTCTTCAGATACTCGCTGACGATCTCCGCGAGGCGTCCGAAGAACGCGACGCGGTGCCATTCGGTCATTTCCTTGAATTCGCCGGACGCCTTGTCCTTGTAGCGGTCGGTCGTCGCAAGGCGGATATTCGCCACCGCGTCGCCGCTTGGCAGATAACGCACTTCGGGATCGGCGCCGAGGTTGCCGACGAGAATGACCTTGTTGACGGATGCCATGTGTTTCTCCAGTTGATTCGATGCCAAACAGCGCGGCAAAACCGTTCACGGCTTCATCGGCCCGGCGTGTGCCGGACCGGAGCACGCCGCGCGCTTCGAAGGGCGTTCGCGTGTCAGGCTTTGCGCGGCGGCTGTTTCATGCCGGCCGCGATTATAAGCCACACGGCTACCAGCGCCGAACACGCGAAAAACACCGCGTTCGCGCCGCCGTGCTTCAGCAGCACGCCGCCCACGACGCCGCCGAGCGCAAGCCCGATCGACTGCGTCGTGTTGTAGACGCCCGTGGCCGCGCCCTTGCGCGAACCGGGCGCGAGCTTCGACACGAGCGACGGCTGCGACGCCTCCAGAATGTTGAAGCCCAGGAAGTAGACGAACAGGATTGCCGCGACAATCAATATCGTATGCGTTGCCACGCCGAGCAACAGTTGACCGATCAGGATAGCCGCAATTCCGCCCAATAGCACGGGCTTCATCTTGCCCTGTTTTTCCGCGACGATGATGGCCGGCACCATCATCACGAACGCGAGCCCCATCACCGGCAGATAGACCTGCCAGTGCGACGCGACGGGCAGCCCGCCGTCGACGAGCAGGCGCGGCACGACGAGGAAGAGCGCGGTCTGCGTCGCGTGCAGCACGAGCACGCCGAAGTTCAGGCGCAGCAGCTCGACGTTGCGCAGCACCTCGGCGAACGGCGCGGGCACGTGCACGGGCCGCGGCGCATCCGGCACGACCCACAGCACGACGCCGATCGCGACAACCGACAGCGCGCCGACGATCGCGAAGAGCCCGCTCATCCCGACCCAGTGGAACACGATCGGCGCGCCGACGATCGCGACCGCGAACGACATGCCGATCGAGCCGCCCACCATCGCCATCGCCTTGGTCCGGTTGTGCTCGGACGTCAGATCGGCGATGAACGCGAGCACCGCCGACGATACCGCTCCCATTCCTTGAATGACCCGGCCGACGATGATCCACGTGATGTCGTGCGCGAACGCCGCGACGAAGCTGCCGAGCGCGAAGATCAAAAGGCCCGCCGCGATCACCGGCTTGCGCCCGAACTTGTCCGACGCCCAGCCGTAAAAGATGTAAAGGAGCGATTGCGTGACGCCGTAAGCGCCGAGCGCGACGCCGACGAGCACGACGTTCTCGCCGCCGGGAATCGTCTTCGCGTAGACGGAGAACACCGGCATGATCATGAAGAGACCGAGCATGCGCAGCGCGAAGATCGCCGCGAGCGACGTGGTCGCGCGCAACTCGGGCGCGCTCATGCGAGTGGAGGTAGCGGACGGATTGGACATCGGGCGTGTGTTCGATTGAATCGGTGGTCCGCCCGCTGCCGGACGGCGGAAGATCCGGGGCCGGCCGCCTGCCGCCGCGCGCCGCCCCGCTGCGGCCCGGGCGTCGCGAAAGCCCGCTGCCGGAGGGCGCGGGAATTGGTTGGGAGCCTGAAACGACGGACTCGAAAAGTCGTTATAGTAGCAGGTTTGGTTCTCTCGTCTTCCGCCGGGTTCATGGAACAAATTCGTATCCGTGGGGCGCGCACCCACAACCTGAAGAACGTCAATCTCGACCTTCCGCGGCACAAGCTGATCGTGATCACCGGCCTCTCCGGCTCGGGCAAATCGTCGCTCGCGTTCGACACGCTGTACGCCGAAGGGCAGCGGCGCTACGTCGAAAGCCTGTCGGCGTACGCGCGCCAGTTCCTGCAGTTGATGGAGAAGCCCGACGTCGACCTGATCGAGGGCCTGTCGCCCGCGATCTCGATCGAGCAGAAGGCGACGTCGCACAATCCGCGCTCGACGGTCGGCACCGTCACCGAAATCCACGACTACCTGCGGCTTTTGTACGCACGCGTCGGTACGCCGTACTGTCCGGACCACGAAATTCCGCTCGAGGCGCAAAGCGTGTCGCAGATGGTCGACGCGGCGCTCGCGCTGCCCGAGGAAACCAGGCTGATGATCCTCGCGCCCGTCGTCGCGAACCGCAAGGGCGAGCACGCGGAGCTGTTCGACGAGATGCAGGCGCAGGGCTTCGTGCGCTTTCGCGTGCGCTCGGGCGGCGGCGCGGCGAACGAAGGCGTCGCGAAGATCTACGAAGTCGATTCGCTGCCGAAGCTCAAGAAGAACGACAAGCACACGATCGACGTCGTCGTCGATCGCCTGAAGGTGCGCCCGGACATGAAACAGCGGCTCGCCGAATCGTTCGAGACCGCGCTGCGGCTCGCCGACGGCCGCGCGATCGCGCTCGAGATGGATACGGACCACGAGCACCTGTTCAGCTCGAAGTTCGCGTGCCCGGTGTGCTCGTACTCGCTGCAGGAGCTCGAGCCGCGCCTCTTCTCGTTCAACAACCCGATGGGCGCGTGCCCGGAATGCGACGGCCTCGGCCAGATCACGTTCTTCGATCCGAAGCGGGTCGTCGCGCATCCGTCGCTGTCGCTCGCCGCGGGCGCGGTGAAGGGCTGGGACCGCCGCAACCAGTTCTACTTCCAGATGCTGCAAAGCCTCGCGGCGTTCTACGATTTCGACATCGACACCGCGTTCGAGGACCTGCCCGAGAAGATCAGGAAGATCCTGCTGTACGGCTCCGGCAAGCAGACGATCCCGTTCTCGTACATCAACGAGCGCGGCCGCACGACGATCCGCGAGCACGTGTTCGAGGGGATCATCCCGAACCTCGAGCGCCGCTACCGCGAGACCGATTCGGCCGCCGTGCGCGAGGAGCTCGCGAAGTACCAGAACAACCAGCCGTGCCCGTCGTGCGACGGCACGCGCCTGCGCCGCGAGGCGCGCTTCGTGCGCGTCGGCCAGGGCGACTACGCGCGCGCGATCTACGAAGTGAGCAGTTGGCCGCTGCGCGACGCGCTCGGCTACTTCGACGGCTTGACGCTCGACGGCGCGAAGCGCGAGATCGCCGACAAGGTGATCAAGGAAATCGTCGCGCGGCTCACGTTCCTGAACAACGTCGGCCTCGATTACCTGTCGCTCGAGCGCAGCGCCGAGACGCTGTCGGGCGGCGAGGCGCAGCGCATCCGGCTCGCGTCGCAGATCGGCTCGGGCCTGACGGGCGTGATGTACGTGCTCGACGAGCCGTCGATCGGCCTGCACCAGCGCGACAACGATCGCCTGATCGCGACGCTCAAGCACCTGCGCGACCTCGGCAACTCGGTGATCGTCGTCGAGCACGACGAGGACATGATCCGCACGGCCGACTACGTCGTCGACATGGGCCCCGGCGCGGGCGAGCACGGCGGCAAGGTCGTCGCCGAAGGCACGCCGAAGCAGGTCCAGGCGAACGGCGATTCGCTCACGGGCCAGTATCTCGTCGGCAAGCGCACGATCGAATATCCGGACGAGCGGATCGCGCCCGATGCGCAGCGGATGCTGCGCATCACCGACGCGCACGGCAACAACCTGAAGAACGTCGATCTCGATCTGCCGGTCGGCCTGTTGACCTGCATCACCGGCGTGTCGGGCTCCGGCAAGTCGACGCTCATCAACGACACGCTGTACAACGCGGTCGCGCGCCACCTGTACGGCTCGGCGACGGAACCCGCGCCGCACGAGTCGGTCGAGGGCCTCGAGCACTTCGACAAGGTGATCAACGTCGATCAATCGCCGATCGGCCGCACGCCGCGCTCGAACCCGGCCACCTACACGGGCCTGTTCACGCCGATCCGCGAGCTGTTCGCGGGCGTGCCCGCGTCGAAGGAGCGCGGCTACGATCCGGGCCGCTTCTCGTTCAACGTGAAGGGCGGCCGCTGCGAGTCGTGCCAGGGCGACGGCGTGCTGAAGGTCGAGATGCACTTCCTGCCGGACGTCTACGTGCCGTGCGACGTGTGCCACGGCAAGCGCTACAACCGCGAGACGCTCGAAGTGCAGTACAAGGGCAAGAACATCAGCGAAGTGCTCGACATGACGGTCGAGCACGCGCACGAGTTCTTCAACGCGGTGCCCGTCGTCGCGCGCAAGCTGAAGACGCTGCTCGACGTCGGCCTCGGCTACATCCGGCTCGGCCAGTCGGCGACGACTCTGTCGGGCGGCGAGGCGCAGCGCGTGAAGCTGTCGCTGGAGCTCTCCAAGCGCGACACGGGCCGCACGCTCTACATTCTCGACGAGCCGACGACCGGCCTGCACTTCCACGACATCGCGCTCCTGCTCGAGGTGATCCACCGGCTGCGCGACCAGGGCAACACGGTCGTGATCATCGAGCACAACCTCGACGTGATCAAGACGGCCGACTGGGTGATCGACCTCGGGCCGGAAGGCGGCGCGGGCGGCGGCCGGATCATCGCGCAGGGCACGCCCGAGCAGGTCGCGAAAACGAAGGCGAGCTTCACGGGCAAGTACCTCGCGCCGCTCCTCAAGCGCCAGAAGTAAGCGGGATGCGGCCGTCCGGGCGAACGCCGGCGGCCGCTCCGGGCGCGCGACGCCAAATTCCTCCTTACAAGATCCTAATATTCAGGTCGATAATCGTTGCTATACTCGCGGCGATACAAGGTTACGCCCGCTTGCGGCCACAAGCGCGCCGAGTAGCCTCCGAATACAGGGATAGTCATGGAGAAGCAATCTGAGCCGACGCGCGAGCCGCAAACGCGGGAACCGCACTTGCGCAGCGTCCGGCTGACGAGCGATTTCAGCCTGCCGAAGCTTTCGGCAATCGAGATCGGCAGCTACCTCCTCGCCCTCCTCGGCCTGTGGCTCGTCCTGCACCTGAAGCTGCTCGGCGGCCTCCTCGCCGGCCTCCTCGTCTATCAGCTCGTCCACATGATCGCGCCCGCGATCGAGCGCCACATGTCGAGCCAGCGCGCGCGCTGGCTCGCGGTCGTGCTGCTGTCCGCCGCGATCGTCGGCGGCCTCGCGGGCCTCACGATCGCGGTCATCGAGCACTTCGAGCACGCGGTGCCGAACGCGCAGAACCTGCTCGGCCAGGTGATGCAGATCGTCGACCAGGCGCGCACCCGCACGCCCGAGTGGATATCGAACCTGCTGCCCGTCGACGCCGAGCAGATGCGCGCGAAGGCGACGGGCCTGATGAGCAAGCACATGGATCAGTTGCAGCAAGGCGGCAAGAGCGTCGCGCGCGGCTTCGGGCACGTGCTGTTCGGGATGATCATCGGCGCGATGATCGCGATCGGCGTCGATCGCCACAAGCTGCGCCAGCCGCTGTCGACCGCGCTCGTCACGCGGATCTCGCGCTTCTCCGACGCGTTCCGCCGGATCGTGTTCGCGCAGATCAAGATCTCGGCGCTCAACGCGTTCTTCACCGCGCTCTACCTGCTCGTCGCGCTGCCGCTCTTCCATCAGCGGCTGCCGCTGTCGAAGACGCTCGTGCTCGTCACGTTCATCGCGGGCCTGTTGCCCGTCGTCGGCAATCTGATCTCGAACACGCTGATCGTCGCGGTGTCGCTGTCGGTCAGCATGGGCACCGCGATCGCGTCGCTCGTGTTCCTCATCGTGATCCACAAGCTCGAATACTTCCTGAACGCGAAGATCATCGGCGGCCAGATCGAATCGCGCGCGTGGGAGCTGCTGCTCGCGATGCTCGTGATGGAGGCCGCGTTCGGCGTGCCCGGCGTGATCGCCGCGCCGATTTTCTACGCATACGTGAAGCGCGAGCTGATCTACCTGCGGCTCATCTGAGGCGCGGCGCGCGCCGCGCGGCCTCGCTCAGCGAAACACCACCGTCTTCGTGCCGTTCAGCACGATTCGGTGCTCGACGTGCCACTTGACCGCGCGCGCGAGCGTCACGCACTCGACGTCGCGGCCGACTGCCGTCAGTTCGTCCGGCGTCATGCTGTGATCGACGCGCTCGACTTCCTGCTCGATGATCGGGCCTTCGTCGAGATCGGTCGTCACGTAGTGCGCGGTCGCGCCGATCAGCTTCACGCCGCGATCGAACGCCTGGTAGTACGGCTTCGCGCCCTTGAAGCTCGGCAGGAACGAGTGATGGATGTTGATCGCGCGCCCCGCGAGCCGCTCGCACATGTTCGGCGACAGGATCTGCATGTAGCGCGCGAGCACGACGAGATCGGCGGCGTGCTCGTCGATCACCTCGAGCACGCGCGCCTCCTGCGCGGCCTTCGCGTCGGCCGACGCGCCCGCGGCGAGCGGGAAGTGATGGAACGGGATGTCGTAGCTCGCGGCGAGCTGGTAGAAGTCCTTGTGATTCGACACGATCGCCGGAATCTCGATCGGCAACTGGCCCGTGCGGTAGCGGAACAGCAGGTCGTTCAGGCAATGGCCGATCTTCGACACGAGGATCACGACGCGCGGCTTCACCGATGCGTCGTGCAGCTCCCAGCGCATCGCGAACTGCTCGGCGAGCGGCGCGAACTCGGCGCGCAGGCCATCGAGCGCCGCCGCGGCATCCGCGCCGCCCGCCTGCCCCGCATGCACGCGCATGAAGAATTCGCCAGTGCGGCTATCGCCGAACTGCGCCGAATCGAGGATGTTGCTGCCGCGTTCGAGCAAAAAGCCCGAGACCGCGTGAACGATGCCGCGCCGGTCCGGGCACGACAGTTTCAGGATAAAGCTGTGATCGGTCGACATGACCGCTACTCCCTTCTCAAATCTTCTGAACAATGCGATGCGCGCGCGCCGCGCTCAGCCGGGCGGCGGCGGCGCGAACAGCGCGTCGATTCCGTGCGCGTCGTCGGGCGAAAGCGCGCGGTGGCGCAACAGGCTGTCGAGCATCGCGAGACTCGCGTCGACGGTGGCTTCGCCCGCGCGCAGCCACGCGACGATCTCGCCCACGCCGGCGAGCAGGTGCTCGGCGACTTCGCCGTCCTGATTGCGGGGCGCGAAATCGCGCGGCAGCGGCAGGTCGTAGACAAAGATCTGCTCGGCCTGCGTGCCTTCCGGCAGCGAGCACAGCACGTACGCGACGCGGCCGGGAATCGCGCGCGCGGCGAGCTCGGCCGGAATGCCCGCTTCTTCCCAGCATTCCTTCGCGATCGTGTCCTCGATGCCGAGCCCCCAGCCGATGCCGCCCGCCACGACGTTGTCGAGCATGCCCGGATCGGTCGCCTTCGTCGCGCTGCGGCGGCCAAGCCACATCGCAAGCGGCGCCGAAGGCGCATATTCTACGACGCCGTTCAGATGCACCGCGTACGTCATCGTACCGAAGAAGCGCGACGCGGCCCGCTCGATGTAAGCGAGCGGCGGATCGTCGAAGCGGTTGCGGATCGCGTAGATCTCGTCGCGCCAGCCGACGATCGCGCCTTCGGCCGCGAGCGCGCCGATCGGGCTCGCGAGCGCCATGCTGCGCGCGTCGACGCTGTCGTAGCGCGCGGCGAGCTCGACGCGCCCCGCCGGAAACTCGAACACGTCGGGCCAGCGCGCGAGGCGCGCGACGTCGCCGCGGCGCAGCCAGCCCACCTGCCGGCCCGCGATCCAGAACGGCACGTGCGCGGCAGGATCGAAGCGGCGCGCGGCGGCAATGCACGGAAACGTCATCGCGCCGCTCCTCAGTCCTTCAGCGCGACGCGCAGGCCGAGCGCGACGAACGTCGCGCCCGCGAGCCGGTCGAGCCACACGCCAACCCGCGGCCGGCGCTTGAGCCACACGCCGATCGCGCCCGCGCCGACGCCGAACACCGAGAACACGACGGCCGTCTGCGCCATGAAGAGCGCGCCCAGCTCCAGCATCTGCAGCGCGACGGGCTGCGCGCCGCGCGGATCGACGAACTGCGGCAGGAACACGACGAAGAACAGCGTCACCTTCGGATTGAGCAGATTGCCGATCACGCTCTGGCGGAAGATCGTCGACAGCGGTTGCGGCGCGCGCTCGTGCGCGGTCGCGAGGCCCTTGCTGCGCAGCGCCTTGAGGCCGATCCAGATCAGATACGCGCCGCCCGCGAGCTTGAGCAGGTGAAACGCGACGGGCGACGAGCGCAGCAGCGCGGCGACGCCGAACGCGGCGAGCGTCGTATGGAACAGCACGCCCGACGCGAAGCCGAGCGCCGCGACGATGCCGGCCGCGCGGCCCTGCGAGATGCCGCGCGCGAGCACCTGCAGGTTGTCGGGGCCGGGCGCGACGGTGATCGCGATCGACGTCGCGAGGAACAGCATGAAGTTCGGCATCGTGAGCTCGCTTGAATCGGTGGATGAGTGGGCCGCGTTCGGGCGAGCGCGGGATGGAACCGCGGCCGGGCATCCGGCGCGCGGTGGCGCGCCGCGCTCAATGTCCGGCGAATCCGGTGACCGTGTAGAGCGACAGGCCGGCCCCGCGCAGCAGCGCCGAGCCGCCGAGATCCGGCAGGTCGACGATCGCCGCGCCCTCGACGACCACGGCGCCGAGCCGCTCGAGCAGGTTCTTGCCCGCCATCATCGTGCCGCCCGTCGCGATCAGGTCGTCGACGATCACGACACGGTCGCCCGGCTGGCACGCGTCTTCATGGATCTCGACGGTCGCGGCGCCGTATTCGAGCGCGTACGATTCGCGCTGCGTCCGGTACGGCAGCTTGCCGACCTTGCGGATCGGCACGAAGCCGACGGACAGCTCGTACGCGACGATCGGCGCAATGATGAAGCCGCGCGCGTCGAGGCCCGCGACGTAGTCGAGCTTCGCGTCGACATAGCGCTCGACAAACAGATCGACGAGCACGCGCAGCGCCTTCGCGCTTTGCAAGAGCGGCGTGATGTCGCGGAACATCACGCCCGGCTGCGGCCAGTTCGGCACCGTGCGGATGCGGCTGTGAATGAACTCGACGGGATCGAGCTGCGCGTCCGACGACGTGGACATCATGGAACTCTCCGAAAAAAACGGCGCCGGAATCTCGCGCCGTTCGTCGATCGCTCGACAACTCAACAATCAGCGGCCGCGCGGCGTCACGCCACCACGGTCGATCCGCCTTCGCGCCGATGGCGCGACAGCCGCTCCTCGGCCTCCGCGAGCGCCTCGGGCAGCCCGCGCAGCACGACGATGTCGCTCGCGCGCAGCTTCGTCTCGGGGTCGGGTTCGACGCCGCGAATCCCGTGCCGGCGGATCGCCGTCACCTCGAGGCCGAGCGCGAAAAGCCCCAGCTCGGCGAGCGAGCGGCCGACCGCGTCCGAACGCGCGTCGACGGGCACCGATTGTAGCCGCACCTGCTCGTGGTCGTCGTCGTCCGCGTCGTCGGCGCCGCGGAAGTAGCCGCGCAGCAGGCTGTAGCGCGCGTCGCGCATCTCCTCGACGCGCCGCACGACGCGCCGCATCGGCACGCCCATCAGCACGAGCGTGTGCGACGCGAGCATCAGGCTGCCTTCGACGATCTCCGGAATCACCTCGGTCGCGCCCGCGGCGAGCAGCCTCTCGAGATCGGCGTCGTCGACCGTGCGCACGATCGCGGGCAACGTCGGCTCGAGCTCGTGCACGTTGTGCAGCACGCGCAGCGCGGACGGCGTGTTCGCATACGTGACGGCCACGGCCGCCGCGCGATGGATGCCCGCCGCGAGCAGCGACTCGCGGCGCGCGGCGTCGCCGAACACGACCGATTCGCCCGCCGCGGCCGCCGCCGTCACGCGGTCCGGATCGAGGTCGAGCGCGACGTACGCGATCCCCTCCTGCTCGAGCATCCGCGCGAGATTCTGCCCGGCGCGGCCGTAGCCGCAGACGATCACATGGCCCTTCTGCTTGATGCTCTGCGTCGCGATCCGCGTCATCTGCAGCGATTGCTGCATCCATTCGGCGGCGGACAGCCGCATCACGATCCGGTCCGCGTTCTGGATCAGGAACGGCGCGGCGAGCATCGACAGCAGCATCGACGCGAGGATCGACTGCAACAGCGTCGCGTCGACGAGATGCCGGTCGAGAATCAGGTTCAGCAGCACGAAGCCGAATTCGCCCGCCTGCGCGAGCCCGAGCCCCGTGCGCATCGCGACGCCGGGCGTCGCGCCGAACGCGCGCGCGAGCGCCGTGATCATCACGCTCTTGAGCAGCACCTGGCCGGCGAAGAACGCGAGCACGAGAAACGGATGCCGCCAGATCACGCTCGGATCGAGCAGCATGCCGGTCGTCACGAAGAACAGGCCGAGCAGCACGTCGCGGAACGGCTTGATGTCCTCCTCCACCTGATGCCGGTAGGGCGTCTCGGAGATCAGCATCCCCGCGATGAACGCGCCGAGCGCGAGCGACAGGCCGAAGCGGTCGGTGATGAACGCGGCGCCGAGCGTGACGAGCAGCAGGTTCAGCACGAACAGCTCCTGCGAGCGCCGCCGCGCGACGACGTTCAGCCACCGCGTCATGAAGCGCTGGCCGACGATCAGCAACAGCGCGAGCGCGACGACGATCTTCACGGCCGCGAGCCCGAGCGACATCGCGAGATCCCTGGACGATTCGCCGCCGAACGCGGCGATCACGATGAGCAGCGGCACGACGGCGAGATCCTGGAACAGCAGCACGCCGAAGATGTTGCGGCCGTGCTCGGTCTCGATCTCGAGCCGCTCGGCGAGCATCTTCGAGACGATCGCCGTCGACGACATCGCGAGCGCGCCGCCGAGCGCGACGCTGCCTTCCCACGTGATATGCATCCAGCGCTCGAAGAGCGCGCCCAGCGCGAGCGCGATCGCGATCGTGCCGAGCACCTGCGCGAGCCCGAGCCCGAATACGAGCCGGCGCATCGCGCGCAGCTTCGACAGGGAGAACTCGAGGCCGATCGAGAACATCAGGAACACGACGCCGAACTCGGCGAGATGCTCGGCGCGCTCGAGGTCGGCCGCGAAGCCGAGCGCATGCGGGCCGACCACGATGCCGACCGTCAGATAGCCGAGCATCGGCGGCAGGTTCAGCGAACGGAACACGACGACGCCCGCCACCGAGGCAAGCAGCAGCAGAAGCGTCATTTCGAGCGGGGAAATCACGGGCAAAGCGTCCTCGTTCGTCGACGGCGCCGCGAAACGGACGCCGGGTTGGGCCGGGAGACTACTCGAAAAGGTGGGCGCAAGGGGCCCGGCGCGGCGAACAAACGCCTTTGCTATACTCCGCGCATGATAGCGAAAATCAATGATGATCGGGCGCTCGCGCTCGCCCGCGACGTGCTCGACATCGAGGCGAACGCCGTGCGCGCGCTCGCCGGCCAGCTCGACGGCGAATTCGTCGCCGCGGTCGGGCTGCTTCTGAATTGCCGCGGACGCGTCGTCGTGTCCGGCATCGGCAAATCGGGGCACATCGCCCGCAAGATCGCAGCGACGCTCGCGAGCACCGGCACCCCCGCGTTTTTCGTCCATCCGGCCGAAGCCAGCCACGGCGACCTCGGCATGGTCACGAAGGACGACGTGTTCATCGCGATCTCGAACTCCGGCGAATCGGAGGAGCTCGTCGCGATCCTGCCGCTCATCAAGCGGCTCGGCGCGAAGCTGATCGCAATGACGGGCCGCCCGGCATCGAGCCTCGCGACGCTCTCGGACGTCCATCTGAACGCGGGCGTCGCGAAGGAAGCCTGCCCGCTGAACCTCGCGCCGACGGCCAGCACGACGGCCGCGCTCGCGCTCGGCGACGCGCTCGCCGTCGCGGTGCTCGACGCGCGCGGCTTCGGCTCCGACGATTTCGCGCGCTCGCACCCCGGCGGCGCGCTCGGCCGGCGCCTGCTCACGTACGTGCGCGACGTGATGCGCACGGGCGACGAAGTGCCCGCCGTGCCGCTTGGCGCGACGCTCTCCGACGCCCTCTTCCAGATCACCGCGAAGCGCATGGGCATGACGGCCGTCGTCGACGACGCGGGCCGCGTGGCCGGCATCTTCACCGACGGCGACCTGCGCCGCGTGCTCGAGCGCGACGGCGATTTCCGCCGGCTGCCGATCATCGACGTGATGACGCACGATCCGCGCACGATCGCGCCGGATCACCTCGCCGTCGAGGCGGTGGAACTGATGGAGCGCCACCGGATCAACCAGATGCTCGTCGTCGACGAGCACGGCGCGCTGATCGGCGCGCTCAACATGCACGATCTGTTCTCGAAGAAGGTGATTTGATGTCCGCGCCCCCTGCCACGGCGGCCGAACGCGCGAGCCGCGTGAAGCTGATGATTTTCGACGTCGACGGCGTGCTGACCGACGGCGGCCTCCATTTCACCGCAGCGGGCGACACGACGAAGTCGTTCAACACGCTCGACGGCCACGGCGTGAAGCTCCTCGGCGAAGCGGGCATCGCGACCGCGATCATCACCGGCCGCCGCTCGGAAGCCGTCGCCGCGCGCGCGCGGGAAATGCGCATCGCGCACCTGCATCAGGGCGTCGAGAACAAGCTCGCCGTGTTCGGCGAGCTGCTGCGCACGCTCGGCCTCGAGCCCGCCGAGTGCGGCTACATGGGCGACGACTGGCCCGACCTCGCGGTGATGCTGCGTTGCGGCTTCGCGGCCGCGCCGGCGAACGCGCATCCGGACGTGATCGCGCGCGCGCACTGGGTCGCCGAGGCCCGCGGCGGCCACGGCGCGGTGCGCGAAGCGTGCGACGCGATCCTGCGCGCGCAGCGCCGCTACGACGCGCTGCTCGCCGCCGCCTGCGGAGCCTGAGCGGATGGACGGCAAATTCCGGCTGACCTCGCTGATCCCGCTCGTCGCGATGGCGGCGCTCGCGGGCGGCACGTACTGGCTGCTGCAGGCCACGCTGCCGCCGCCCGGCGAGGCGCTCGTGCGGCCGAAGTCGCACACGCCCGACTATTTCGCGAACAATTTCTCCGTCACCGAGCTCGACCAGACGGGCTCGACCCAGTACCGGCTGACGGCGGCGGGCCTCGTCCATTACGAAGACGACGAGACGAGCGAGCTCGCGCAGCCGGCGCTGCGCGCGTTCCAGCCCGGCAAGCCGACCGTGACCGCCACCGCGAAGCGCGGCGCCGTCAACGGCGACGTGTCGATCGTCGATTTGTATGACGATGCGCGAATCCTGCGCGCGGCGGGCGCGGGCGACCCGCCGATGCAGGCGGATTCCCAGCATTTCCGGGTGTTGGTCAACGACGATGTGATCGAGACCGAAAAGCCGGTTAAACTTCAGCGCGGCCTGTCGATCGCGAACGCCGCCGCCGGGATGAAGTACAACAACGTCACCCGGGTCATCGAACTTTACGGCAACGTGCGCGGCACGATCGCCGCTTCCGACACGTCCGGCGGCGCTGCTGGCCAACCCAAGTAACTCACCACGCGGGACTGCATGAACGAATCGTTCCCTTGTTTATTTCCGAGCGGCGCACGCCGCGCCGCGCGCGCGTTGGTCGCGGCGGCGCTCGTCGCGGCGCCGCTCGCGGGCGTCGCGCCCGCAGCCCACGCCGAGAAGGCCGACCGCGACAAGCCGATCAACGTCGAAGCGGACAACCTCACCTATGACGACCTGAAGCAGGTCACGGTCGCCACCGGCAACGTCGTCATCACGAAGGGCACGATCCTGATCAAGGGCGATCGCGTCGAGGTGCGCCAGGACCCGCAGGGTTACCAGTACGCAACGGCGACGGCCTCCGGCAAGAAACACGCGTCGTTCCGCCAGAAGCGCGAGGGCCTCGACGAGTACATCGACGGCGACGCCGAGCGCATCGACTACGACGGCAAGCAGGATCTGACCACGCTCACGACGAACGCGACCGTGCGCCGCCTGCAGGGCCAGTCGACCGTCGCCGACACGGTCCACGGCAGCGTGATCACGTACGACGGCCAGCGCGACTTCTACACGGCGCGCGGCGGCAAGGACGTCGCCGGTCCGGGCAACCCGGGCGGCCGCGTGCGCGCGATGCTGACGCCGAAGAACGGCGGCCCCGCGCCGCTGTCAGGCGGCCCCGCGCGGCTCGCGCCGTCGAACGACGTCCAGGGAGCGCCGAACCCGTGAACGCCCTCCCCAATCGCCAACCGGCCGGCACGTCGAGCTCGCTCGTCGTGCGCAACCTGAAGAAACGCTACGGCTCGCGCACCGTCGTCAAGGACGTGTCGCTCGACGTGAAGAGCGGCGAAGTGGTCGGCCTGCTCGGTCCGAACGGCGCCGGCAAGACGACGTCGTTCTACATGATCGTCGGCCTCGTGCCGCTCGACGCGGGCGACATCTCGCTGAACGGCAGCCCGATCAGCCTGATGCCGATCCACAAGCGCGCGTCGCTCGGCCTGTCGTACCTGCCGCAGGAAGCGTCGGTGTTCCGCAAGCTGACCGTCGAGCAGAACGTGCGCGCGGTGCTCGAGCTGCAGCACGACGACAACGGCAAGCGGCTGTCGAAGGACGAGATCGGCGCGCGCACGGAAGCGCTCCTCGAAGAGCTGCAGATCGCGCACCTGCGCGAGAATCCGGCGCTGTCGCTGTCGGGCGGCGAGCGCCGCCGCGTCGAGATCGCGCGCGCGCTCGCGAGCAACCCGAGCTTCATCCTGCTCGACGAGCCGTTCGCGGGCGTCGACCCGATCGCGGTGCTCGAAATCCAGAAGATCGTGAAGTTCCTGAAGCAGCGCAACATCGGCGTGCTGATCACCGATCACAACGTGCGCGAGACGCTCGGCATCTGCGATCACGCGTACATCATCAGCGACGGCTCGGTGCTCGCGTCCGGCGCGCCGAAGGAAATCATCGAAAACGAAAGCGTGCGGCGCGTCTACCTCGGCGAGCACTTCCGCATGTAGGCGGCGCGGGACACGATCCCGCGGCCGCCCGCTCCCCGGCGCGATCCGCGCCGCCTCACCGCACGCCCGGCTCGCGCCGCGCGCGCTCGCCCCGCGCGCCGAGCGTCATCCCGAATGCCTCAACGCGCCGCCCTCGTGGCAAACTTCCGGTACGACTCCCTTTTTGCCATGAAAGCCAGTCTCCAACTTCGCCTGTCGCAGCATCTCGCGCTCACGCCCCAGCTTCAGCAGTCGATCCGGCTGCTGCAGTTGTCGACGCTCGAACTGCAGCAGGAAGTCGCGACGGCGATCGCGCAGAACCCGCTGCTCGAAAGCGACGACGACTGGATCGCGAGCCCGTTGCGCGTCGCGGCCGACGGCTCGGTGATCGCGCAGACGCCCGCGCCGTCCGCGCCCGAGCCGATGGCGGGCGCGTCGAACGGCACGACTGCGACGAATGAGCGCACCGAGCGCGACGAAGCCGCCGGCGTCGACGAATACGACAGCTATTCGGCCGACAGCGGCGACGCGAACCAGTGGAACCTCGACGATTTCGGCCGCTCGCCCGCCGCGTCCGACGACGACGATCTGCCGCCGATGCAGATCCACGAAACGTCGACGTCGCTGCGCGATCATCTGATGGCGCAGTTGCGCGTCACGCAGGCGAGCCCGCGCGATCGCGCGCTCGTCACGTTCCTGATCGAATCGCTCGACGACGACGGCTATCTGACCGCGTCGCTCGAGGAAGTGCTCGCCGATCTGCCCGAGGAGCTCGAAGTCGACGTCGACGAACTGAATGCGGCGCTCGCGCTCGTGCACAGCTTCGATCCCGCGGGCGTCGGCGCGCGCTCCGCATCCGAATGCCTGAAGCTGCAACTGCTGCGCCTGGATCCGTCCCCGACGCGCACGCTCGCCCTCGATATCGTGTCGCAGCATCTCGAGCTGCTCGCCGCGCGCGATTTCACGCGCCTGCGCAAGCAACTGAAGGCGACCGACGACGAGCTGCGCGACGCGCACGCGCTGATCCGCTCGCTCGAGCCGTTCCCCGGCGCGGCATACGGCAAGGCCGAAGCCGATTACGTGGTGCCCGACATCATCGTGAAGAAGACCGGCCAGAACTGGCAGGCGGAACTCAATCCGGAAGTGGTGCCGAAGCTGCGGATCAACCATCTTTACGCGAACATCCTGCGCAACAGCCGGGGCGATCCGAGCACGGGATCGCTGAAGCAGCAGCTTCAGGAAGCGCGCTGGCTGATCAAGAATATTCAGCAGCGATTCGAGACGATCCTGCGCGTCGCGCAGGCGATTGTCGAACGTCAGAAGAATTTCTTTGCGCACGGCGAAATCGCGATGCGCCCCTTGGTTTTGCGGGAAATAGCTGATACGCTGGGCCTACACGAATCGACTGTCTCCCGTGTGACAACCGGCAAGTACATGCTGACCCCGTTCGGCACGCTTGAATTTAAGTACTTCTTCGGATCGCACGTATCGACAGACACCGGAGGCGCCGCGTCGTCGACAGCGATCCGCGCCCTCATCAAACAACTGATAGGAGCCGAAGACCCCAAATCCCCTCTTTCGGACAGTCGCATAGCCGAGCTGCTAGCGGAACAAGGGTTCGTGGTCGCGCGCCGCACGGTTGCCAAATATCGCGAAGCCCTCAAGATCCCGGCGGTGAATCTGCGCAAGTCTCTGTAGCCCGTCGCCACACGGCGGGCGTTTTCCGGCCGCCGCATCGTCGACGGCAAAGCCGGCCGACCGATGCTTGCTCACCACGAGCGTCGGCAACAGAATCGGCAGGCATGCCGCCTCTATGCGGAAGGTGGTCATTAGCTTGGAGAAGCACTATGAACCTGAAGATCAGTGGACACCATCTCGAAGTCACGCCTGCTATCCGCGAATACGTGATCACCAAGCTCGACAGGGTGCTACGCCATAGCGATCAGGTCATCGATGGCGCAGTGATCCTCACGGTCGACAACCACAAAGAGAAGGACAAGCGGCAAAAGGCGGAAATCACGCTGCATCTGAAGGGCAAGGATATCTTCGTCGAAAGTGCGAACGGCGATTTGTACGCGGCGATCGATCTGCTGATCGACAAGCTCGACCGCCAGGTCGTCAAGCACATGGAGCGTCTGCAGACGCACACGCACGAGCCGATCAAGCACCAGCAGGCTGCCGAACAGATCGAGCTGCCGCCGCAATGATCGCGGCGCGACAGCGCCAGCCGAACCGCCCGCCTCGACGGGCGGTTTTTTATTGTGCAAACCGCTGCGGCGCGACGCGGATGCGCCGCGCCCCGAGCGATTCCCGACGTTTTGCGCGGTGCGCGGCGCCGTCTGCAGTGCTCTATAATGTCTCGGTTATTATCGGGGGCGATGAGCCGGTTCGCCGCGCTTCACAGGTCTCCGTCGCCTAACGCCGTCCTTTTTGACCGACATGGAAAATCAGTCCGCCGCGAGGAGACCCCAGGCCGCCCCTACGCCTGCCAACATGAATCGCCTAGCCAAAATCCTGCCTCTGGAGAACGTCGTCATCGATCTCTCCGTCACCAGCAAGAAACGCGTCTTCGAACAAGCCGGCCTGATCTTCGAGAATCAGAACGGCATCGCCCGCAGCACCGTCACCGACAATCTGTTCGCGCGCGAGCGTCTCGGTTCGACGGGCCTCGGCGAGGGCGTCGCCATTCCGCATGGCCGGATCAAGGGGCTCAAGCACCCGCTCGCCGCTTTCGTGCGGCTCGCCGAGCCGATCCCGTTCGAAGCGCCGGACGGCCAGCCCGTGTCGCTGCTGATCTTCCTGCTCGTGCCCGAGCAGGCGACGCAGGCGCACCTCGAAATCCTTTCCGAAATCGCCCAGTTGCTGTCCGACCGCGACACGCGCGAGCGTCTGCATACCGAACCGGACCGCGACGAGTTGCATCGACTCCTGACTCAGTGGCAACCTTAGGCTGATCGGGGCGGTTCGTTCCCCATTGCGTCGCGGCCCGCGCCGCCGAGCCGCCCGCCGCCGGACCGGCGCCGCAACCGTCGTTGCAGCGCCAGGGCGCCGGCTCCTTGGAGTGACGGACTCATGGATACGTCCAGCATCAACGCCCAGAGCATCTTCGACGACAACGCAGCCATGCTGAAGCTCAGTTGGCTGACGGGGCATGAAGGCTGGGAACGCGGCTTTTCCGCCGACACGGTGGCGAACGCGACGTCGAGCGCCGATCTCGTCGGCCACCTGAACCTGATCCACCCGAACCGGATCCAGGTGCTCGGCGAGGCCGAGATCGACTACTACCAGCGCCAGACCGACGAAGACCGCTCGCGCCACATGGCCGAGCTGATCGCGCTCGAGCCGCCGTTTCTCGTCGTCGCGGGCGGCGCCGCCGCGCCGCCCGAGCTCGTCCTGCGCTGCACTCGCTCGTCGACGCCGCTCTTCACGACGCCGATGTCGGCCGCCGCGGTGATCGACAGCCTGCGCCTGTACATGTCGCGCATCCTCGCGCCGCGCGCGACGCTGCACGGCGTGTTCCTCGACATCCTCGGGATGGGCGTGCTGCTGACGGGCGATTCGGGCCTCGGCAAGAGCGAGCTCGGCCTCGAGCTGATCAGCCGCGGCCACGGGCTCGTCGCCGACGACGCGGTCGACTTCGTTCGACTTGGCCCCGATTTCGTCGAAGGGCGCTGCCCGCCGCTGTTGCAGAACCTGCTCGAAGTGCGCGGCCTGGGCCTTCTCGACATCAAGACGATCTTCGGCGAAACCGCGGTGCGCCGGAAGATGAAGCTCAAGCTGATCGTCCAGCTCGTGCGCCGGCCCGACGGCGAGTTCCAGCGGCTGCCGCTCGAAAGCCAGACCGTCGACGTGCTCGGCCTGCCGATCAGCAAGGTGACGATCCAGGTCGCGGCGGGCCGCAACCTCGCGGTGCTCGTCGAGGCGGCGGTGCGCAACACGATCCTGCAACTGCGCGGCATCGACACGCTGCGCGATTTCATGGATCGCCAGCGCCTCGCGATGCAGGACCCGGACAGCCAGTTCCCCGGCAAGCTCGTGTAACCCGCGCCGGCCTCGCGCCCGCCACGCTCGCGCAACGAGCCGGTGCTATGATGAAACGACAGGATTTCCTCTTTCCATGCGCATTGTCCTCATCACCGGCATCTCCGGCTCAGGCAAGTCCGTCGCGCTGAACGCGCTCGAGGACGCGGGCTACTATTGCGTCGACAACCTGCCGCCGCACGTGCTGCCCGAGCTCGCCCGCTACCTCGCGAACGAAGGCCAGAACCGGCTCGCCGTCGCGATCGACGCGCGCTCGAGCGCGTCGCTCGACGAAATGCCGGGCCTCATCCGCGCGCTGTCGCGCGAGCACGACGTGCGCGTGCTGTTCCTGAACGCGAGCACGCAGGCGCTGATCCAGCGCTTCTCCGAGACGCGCCGCCGCCATCCGCTGTCGGGCTCGCCGTCGCACGACGCGGACGTCGGCCTTCTCGTGTCGCTCGAAGAGGCGATCGAGCGCGAGCGCGACCTCGTCGCGCCGCTCGCCGAATTCGGCCATCAGATCGACACGAGCAATCTGCGCGCGAACGTGCTGCGCACGTGGGTCAAGCGCTTCATCGAGCAGAAGAACGACGATCTCGTGCTGATGTTCGAATCGTTCGGCTTCAAGCGCGGCGTGCCGCTCGACGCCGATTTCATGTTCGACGTGCGCGCGCTGCCGAACCCGTATTACGACCACGAGCTGCGCCCGCTCACCGGGGTCGACCAGCCGGTCGTCGCGTTTCTCGACGCGCTGCCCGTCGTCCATCAGATGCTCGACGACATCGAGTCGTTTCTCGTCAAGTGGCTGCCGCATTTCCGCGAGGACAACCGCAGCTACCTGACGGTCGCGATCGGCTGCACGGGCGGCCAGCATCGGTCGGTGTTTCTCGCGGAGACGCTCGCCGCGCGTCTGTCGCGGCAGGCCAACGTGATCGTGCGGCATCGTGACGCGCCCGTCGCCGTGGACGCGTCGTCGCGGCTCGTGACCTAGCGCCGCTCACTTTTCCCGGGCCCGCCATGTCCTCTCTGTCGACCACGCTCATCGATTTGCCGCTCTTCCCGCTGCATACGGTGTTGTTCCCGGGCGGGCTGCTGCCACTGAAAGTCTTCGAGGCGCGTTATCTGGACATGGCGCGCGCATGCCTGCGCGACGACGCGCCGTTCGGCGTGTGCCTGCTGAAGAGCGGCCCGGAAGTCGCTCAGGAAGGCGAAGTATCGGTGCCCGAAACGATCGGCTGCATGGCGCGGATCATCGAATGCGATACCGGCGAATTCGGCATGCTGTTGCTGCGCACGATCGGCACGCAGCGCTTCGAGCTGCTGTCGCACCGGGTCGAGGCGAACGGCCTGCTCGTCGGCATCGCGGAGCCGATGCAGGACGACATCCCGCTCGAAGGCGACGACGCGCTCGCGCAGTTCGGCGCGTGCGCGGAGGCGCTCGACCGGATCGTCGAAGTGCTGCGCAAATCCGAAGCCGAGCTGCCGTTCGCGGAGCCGTTTCGGTTCGACGACCCTACGTGGGTGTCGAACCGGCTCGCCGAAGTGCTGCCGCTCGATCTGCGCGCGCGGCAGAAGCTGATGGAATTCCCCGATGTCGGCGCGCGCATCGATGCGGTTCATCGGGAGTTGAATCGTCACGGGTGGTTGTAGGCGCGCCGCGCCGGAAACGGCGGCGCCATTCGCTTCCACTTCGGCCCCCGCGCGGCCACCCCGCCTGCCGCAGTTGCAGCGCCTACAGCAACGACCCGCTCAACCCGTCGAGCAATTTGCGCACGGGCGCGGGCACGCCGTACGCGTCGAGCTTGTGGAGCGCGACCCATGCGGTCTCGTCGTCGGCCGCTTGCAACGCGCCGCCCGCTGCGCCGTCGAGCTCGGCGAGCCGCGGCTCGATCTCGAGCTTGAAATGCGTGAACGTATGCGTGAACGGCGCGAGCGGCACGAGCGCCGCGCCGCCGAATTCGCGCGCGCGCCGCGCGAGCGCCGCGTCGCCGTCCGCTTCGGGCAGGCTCCATAAGCCGCCCCAGATGCCCGCGGGCGGGCGCCGCTGCAACAGCACCGCGTCGCCGTCGCGCAGCACGAGCATCCACGTGCGGCGCGTCGGCACCGCCTTCTTCGGGCGCGCGGCGGGCAGCTCGCGCTGCCGGCCGCTGCGATCGGCAACGCAATCGCCCGCGAACGGGCAGCGCGCGCAATCGGGCTTGCCGCGCACGCAAAGCGTTGCGCCGAGATCCATCAGGCCCTGCGTGTACGCCGTGACGTCGGCCTGTTCGGCCACATCCGGCAAGAGCGCCTCGGCGAGCGCCCACATCTCGTTCTCGACGCGCTTGTCGCCCGGAAAGCCTTCGACGCCGAACACGCGCGCGAGCACCCGCTTCACGTTGCCGTCGAGGATCGTCGCGCGCGCGCCGAACGCGAACGACGCGATCGCCGCGGCCGTCGAGCGGCCGATGCCCGGCAGCTCGGCGAGCGCTTCGGGCGAGCCCGGGAACGCGCCGCCGTGCAGCTCGACGACCGCCTGCGCGCAGCGGTGCAGATTGCGCGCGCGCGAGTAGTAGCCGAGCCCGGCCCAAAGCGCCATCACGTCGTCGATCGGCGCGGCCGCGAGCGCGGCGACGTCCGGATAACGCTCGAGAAAGCGCACGTAGTACGGCACGACGGTCGACACCTGCGTCTGCTGCAACATGATCTCCGACAGCCAGATCCGGTACGGATCGCGGGTGTTCTGCCACGGCAGGCCGTGGCGGCCGTGCTTGCGCTGCCAGGCGATCAGCGTCGGCGCGAAGGCCGCGTGAAGCGGCGTGATGATGGGCGGCGCGGGAGGAATGCGGGGCGGTTTCAAGTTCTTAACGCTGACAATTCGGACAGAAATAGGTGGATCGCTGCCCCTGGACGATCTGGCGGATCGCCGCGCCGCAGACGCGGCACGGCTCGCCCGCGCGATCGTAGACGAAGCAGTCGAGCTGGAAATAGCCGCTCTCGCCGTTGCTGCCGACGAAGTCGCGCAGCGTGCTGCCGCCGCGCTCGATCGCGGCGGCGAGCGTCGCGCGCACCGCGTCGGCGAGCCGCTCGTAGCGCGGCAGCGATACGCGCCCCGCCGCCGTGGTCGGCCGGATGCCGGCGCGAAAGAGGCTTTCGGACGCATAGATGTTGCCGACGCCGACGACGATGTCGCCCGCGAGCAGCGCCTGCTTGACGGACACCGTGCGCCCGCGCGTGCGCTTGAAGAGGAGCGCGCCCGAGAACGCGGCCGAGAACGGCTCGACGCCGAGGCTCGCGAGGAGCGGATGCGCGTGCACGTCGCCCGCGTCGCGCGGATGCCAGAGCACCGCGCCGAAGCGGCGCGGATCGCGAAAGCGCAGCACGAACTCGTCGAAGATCCAGTCGACGTGATCGTGCTTCGCCGGCGCGGGCGGCGGCGCGTCGTTCGGCAGCACGCGCAGCGTGCCCGTCATGCCGAGATGGACGATGAACCATCCGGCGTCGACTTCGAACAGCAGGTACTTGCCGCGCCGCTCGACGCGCAGCACCTCGCGCAACCTGAGCAGCTCGGCGAAGCCGGCGGGCACGGGCCAGCGCAGCATGGCGGTGCGCACGTCGACGCGCTGCACGCGCCGCCCGGCGACGAACGGCTCGATGCCTCGGCGCGTAACCTCGACTTCCGGCAACTCTGGCATGTTTTACGGGTCTCTATCTGGCTGATGGCGATGGTGCGCGTATTGTAGCGAGCGCGTTACAATCGGCTGAAACATTGAACGGATTTCCATGACCTTGCCCTCGAAGCTGTCCCAGAAGCGCCTTGCCGCTGCGCGCGGCCCGCGCGCCGTTCCGGTGCGCCGCGCGATCGGCGCTGCGCTCGTCGCGGCGTGGGCGCTCGCCGCATTCCCCGCTCACGCGCAAGACGACGCAGGCGACGAAGCCCCTCCGGGCGCATTCGCGTCGACGCTGCCGGAAGAGCAGAAGGATCTGCCGAACATCGCGCTGACGAGCCAGATCGTCTACCAGGTGCTCGCGGCCGAGGTCGCGCTGCAACGCAATCTTCCCGCGCCCGCGTACCAGACCTACCTCGCGCTCTCGCGCGACACGCGCGATCCGCGCATGGCCCAGCGGGCGACCGAGATCGCGCTCGCCGCGCAGAGCCCGGCGGACGCGCTGACGGCCGCGAATCTGTGGCGCGAGTATTCGCCGGGCTCGCAGCGCGCCGCGCAGGTCGACGCCGCGCTCCTCGTGCTCGGCGGCAAGCCGGCCGAGGCGCAGCCAATGCTCGCGCAGGAACTCGCGCGCGCGACGGGCGACAGCCGCGGCCAGGCGATCATCGCGCTGCAGGCGCTGCTCGCGCGCGGACCGAACCGCGTCGGCGGCCTGACGGTGCTTCAGGATCTGCTGAAGAACGACATGAACCGGCCGGAGGCGCGGTTCGCGATCGCGCGCCAGCAGCTCGCGACCGACGACAAGGACGGCGCGACGCAATCGCTGAAGGAAGCGCTGCGCATCAAGCCCGATTATCTGCCGGCGGCGCTGATGCTGTCGCAGATGGGGCCGGACGAGCGCGCGGCCGGGGTTGCATCGTTCGAGAAGTTCGTTCAGCAGAATCCGAAGTCGCGCGACGGCCGCCTCGCGCTCGCGCAGTTGTATCTCGCCGACGATCGCCTCGACGACGCGCAGAAACAGTTCGACGCGATGCGCCGCAACGATTCGAGCGACCCGACGCCGCTGATGGCGATCGCGCTCATCAAGATCCAGCAGAAGCACCTCGACGACGCGACCGCGTACCTGAAGCAATACGTGAAGGTCGCGCAGAAGAAGCCGGGGGCGGACGTCGGGCAGGCGTACGTGTATCTCGCGCAGATCGCGCTCGACCAGAACAACGAGGCGCTCGCCGCGCAATGGCTCGACAAGGTCGACGAATCAAGCCAGCAATACGTGCCCGCGCAGGTCACGCGCGCGCAACTGTTGCAGAAGCAGGGCAAGACCGACGAAGCGCGCAAGCTGCTCGCGAACCTGCAGGCGTCCGATCCGCGCGACGCCGCGGTGATCGCGCGCACCGATGCGTCGATCCTCTTCACGTCGAGACGCTACAAGGAGGCCGCGGACCGGCTCGCGCAGGCGGTCGAGGATTTCCCGGACGATCCCGATCTGCGCTACGACTACGCGATGGCGTGCGAGAAGATCGGCCAGTACACGATGATGGAACAGCAGTTGCGCCTGCTGATGCGCGCGCAGCCGGACAATCCGCAGGCATACAACGCGCTCGGCTATTCGCTCGCCGACCGCAACCTGCGCCTGCAGGAAGCGAGCAAGCTGATCGAGAAGGCGAGCTCGCTCGCGCCGAACGACGCGTTCATCATGGACAGCCTCGGCTGGGTCAAGTACCGCCTCGGCGACACGGCGGGCGCGACGACGATCCTCAAACGCGCTTACGACCTGCAGCCGAACGCTGAAATCGGCGCGCATCTCGGCGAAGTGCTGTGGAAGAGCGGCTCGCGCGACGAAGCGCGCGCCGCGTGGCGCGCCGCGCAGAAGCTCGAGCCCGACAACGATACGCTCGTGCAGACGCTCAAGCGCCTTGAGGTAAACGGACTTTGATGACGATGCCGCGTTTTGCCCGGCCGCATGCGCGCAGCGCGCGCGGCTTCACCCTCGCCGCGGCGGCCGCGGCCGCCGTCGCGCTCGCCGGCTGCGCGACGCAGCCGCAGCGCGCGCCCGTCACCGCGCCGAACGCGCTGCAGACCGAGCAGAATCGCGCGTACACGGGCCGCTTCGCGGTCCAGTACCACGATCAGCTCGGCAATCCGCGCAACGTCTACGGCAATTTCGACTGGCAGCAGCAAGGCACGAACGTGTCGCTCGAACTGCGCAGCCCGCTCGGCCAGACGCTCGCGATCGTGAAGTCCGCGCCGGACGGCGCGTCGCTCGAATTGCCGAATCGTCAACCGCAATTCGCGCCCGACGTCGGCGAGCTGATGCAGCGCGCGCTCGGCTTCGCGCTGCCGCTCGACGGCCTGCGCTACTGGCTGCTGCCGACGCCGTCGCCCGCAACGCCCGCGACGACGGTGCGCGATCCGCAGGACGGCACGCGAATCAAGGAGATCCGCCAGGACGGCTGGACCATCGATTACCTCGCATACGCCGACGCGCCGGCCGCCGGCGTGAAACGCATCAATCTGGTGCGGCAGACGCCGCCCCTCGACATCAAGCTCGTGCTCGACCGCTGAACACGCGCTTTTGCCCGACCAAGCTGCCTTAGCATGACCGATACGACCCGCTCGCTGCGCGACTGCCTCGCCCCGGCGAAACTGAACCTGTTCCTGCACATCACGGGCCGCCGCCCGGACGGTTACCACGAGCTGCAAAGCGTGTTCCAGCTACTCGACTGGGGCGACACGCTGCATTTCACGCTGCGCGACGACGGCAAGGTGTCGCGCAAGACCGACGTGCCGGGCGTGCCCGAGGAAACCGATCTCGTCGTGCGCGCGGCGTCGCTGCTGAAAGCGCACGCGGGCGTGGCGGCGGGCGTCGACATCGAGATCGACAAGCGGCTGCCGATGGGCGCGGGCCTCGGCGGCGGCAGCTCGGACGCGGCGACGACCTTGCTTGCGCTCAACCGCCTCTGGAAGCTCGACTTGCCGCGCGCAACGCTGCAATCGCTCGCAGTGAAGCTCGGCGCCGACGTGCCGTTCTTCGTCTTCGGAAAAAATGCATTCGCAGAGGGTATCGGGGAAACGCTACAAGCTGTAGAATTACCGGCTCGCTGGTTCCTGGTTGTGACGCCACGGGTTCACGTTCCGACAGCAGCGATTTTTTCCGAAAAATCGTTGACAAGAAATTCGAAACCCATCACAATTACGGACTTTCTTGCACAGCGAAACTGCACTGCAGGATGGCCAGACAGCTTCGGCCGGAATGACATGCAGCAGGTTGTGACAAGCAAGTACGCGGAAGTTGCAAAGGTGGTCGAGTGGTTTTATAATCTGACCCCCGCGCGGATGACCGGCTCTGGAGCAAGTGTGTTTGCGGCGTTCAAGAGCAAGGCTGAAGCAGAAGCGGCGCAAGCCAAACTGCCGGCCGGCTGGAATAGCGCAGTTGCCGAGAGCTTGGGTGAACATCCATTCTTCGCTTTCGCGTCATAAAGTTTCGCTCCATCGGATGGCCTACACTTCCGATGGAGCCAAAAGTTTAGTGTAGGGGAGTCGCCAAGTTGGTCAAGGCACCGGATTTTGATTCCGGCATGCGAGGGTTCGAGTCCTTCCTCCCCTGCCAAAATTTCTTTCCCGCATTTCCCGCCTAAGCCTGAAGCAGGTGCACGATGAGCAGCCATGACGGCCTGATGGTTTTTACTGGCAACGCCAATCCCGCGCTTGCTCAGGAAGTCGTCAAAATTCTTGGTATTCCCCTCGGCAAAGCGATGGTCAGCCGTTTCTCCGACGGCGAGATTCAGGTCGAAATCCAGGAAAACGTGCGCGGCAAGGACGTCTTCGTCCTGCAATCGACGTGTGCGCCGACGAACGACAACCTGATGGAACTGATGATCATGGTCGATGCGCTCAAGCGCGCATCCGCCGGCCGGATCACCGCCGCCATCCCCTACTTCGGCTACGCGCGCCAGGATCGCCGCCCGCGCTCGGCGCGCGTCGCGATCTCCGCGAAGATCGTCGCGAACATGCTGGAAATCGCCGGCGTCGAGCGGATCATCACGATGGATCTGCACGCCGACCAGATTCAAGGCTTCTTCGACATCCCCGTCGACAACATCTATGCGACGCCGATCCTCCTGGGCGACCTGCGCAAGCAGAACTACCCGGATCTGCTCGTCGTGTCGCCGGACGTCGGCGGCGTCGTGCGCGCCCGCGCGCTCGCGAAGCAACTGAACTGCGACCTGGCGATCATCGACAAGCGTCGTCCGAAGGCGAACGTCGCCGAAGTGATGAACATCATCGGTGAAGTCGAAGGCCGCACCTGCGTGATCATGGACGACATGGTCGACACGGCGGGCACGCTCTGCAAGGCCGCGCAAGTGCTGAAGGAGCGCGGCGCGAAGCAGGTGTTCGCGTATGCGACGCACCCGGTGCTGTCGGGCGGCGCGGCAGACCGGATCGCCGCTTCGGCGCTCGACGAGCTCGTCGTCACCGATACGATTCCGCTGTCCGCCGAATCGCTCGCGTGCTCGAAGGTCCGCGCGCTGTCGAGCGCGGGCCTCCTCGCCGAGACGTTTTCGCGGATCCGCCGCGGCGATTCGGTGATGTCGCTGTTCGCGGAATCGTAGAGCGATCCGCCGCAAAATGGTTTAGCGCAAAAAGCGAAGCGACGAGCTTCGCTTTTTGCACAATCGGCCGGGACCGACGAACCCCCGGCCATCGATCGGGGGCCTCATGCTGTCGCAGGGTCCCGTTTTACTGCCTGGTCGCG
Source organism: Burkholderia humptydooensis (assembly GCF_001513745.1). Lineage (NCBI taxonomy): Bacteria > Pseudomonadati > Pseudomonadota > Betaproteobacteria > Burkholderiales > Burkholderiaceae > Burkholderia > Burkholderia humptydooensis. The sequence goes on from NZ_CP013380.1 coordinate 3,635,717, forward strand.
GGCAGCACATGGAGAAACACATGAAAGTCGTCGCTTTCGAGCGCCAACAGCAAGGTACGGGTGCGAGCCGCCGCCTGCGCAACGCCGGTAAGACCACGGGTATCGTGTACGGCGGTGAAGCAGCCCCGCAAATGATCGAGCTCGATCACAACGCCCTGTGGCACGCGCTGAAGAAGGAAGCCTTCCACTCGTCGATCCTCGATCTCGAGGTGGCCGGCAAGTCGCAACGCGTCCTGCTGCGTGACGTGCAATACCATCCGTTCCGTCAGCTCGTGCTGCACGTGGACTTCCAGCGCATCGATCCGAAGAAGAAGCTGCACACGAAGGTGCCGCTGCACTTCCTGAACGCGGAAACGAGCCCGGCCGTGAAGCTGTCGAGCGCGGTCGTATCGCACGTCGTGACGGAAATCGAAATCGAGTGCCTGCCGGCCGACCTGCCGGAATTCCTCGAAGTCGATCTGTCGAAGATCGAAGCGGGCCAATCGCTGCACGTGAAGGACATCGCGCTGCCGAACGGCGTCGCGCTGACCCCGCACGTCGACGCGGAAAACCCCGTGGTCGCCTTGGCGACGATCCCGGCTGGCGCCGTGTCGGAAGAAGCGGCTGCGGGCGAAGGCGAAACGCCGGCTGCCTGAGCGCCCTTCGGACCCGCCTTTCGAACCGTTTCGCACGACGGTCGACGAGACCCGCCGCGGCTTGCCCGGCGGGTTTTTTCATTTTGCAGCCCGCGAGGGCGAGCCCTGACGGGCAAGCATTCATCATGATCAAACTGATCGTCGGCCTCGGCAATCCCGGGGCGGAATACACGGCGACGCGCCACAACGTGGGCTTCTGGCTCGTCGACCAGCTCGCGCGCGAAGCCGGCACGACGCTGCGCGACGAGCGGCGCTTCCACGGCTTGTACGCGAAGGCGCGCCTCTTCGGCGACGAAGTGCATCTGCTCGAGCCGCAGACGTACATGAACCGTTCCGGCCAATCGGTCGTCGCGCTCGCGCATTTCTTCAAGCTCCTGCCGAACGAAATCCTCGTCGCGCACGACGAGCTGGACTTGCCTCCCGGCACGGTCAAGCTGAAGCTCGGCGGCGGCAGCGGCGGCCACAACGGCCTGAAGGACATCTCCGCGCACCTGTCTTCGCAACAATACTGGCGGCTGCGGATCGGCATCGGCCATCCGCGCGACCTGATTCCCGAAAGCGTGCGCGCGGGCGCGAAGCCCGATGTCGCGAACTTCGTGCTGAAGCCGCCGCGCAAGGAAGAGCAGGACGTGATCGACGCCGCGATCGAGCGCGCGCTCGCCGTGATGCCGACCATCGTCAAGGGCGAGACCGAGCGCGCGATGATGCAGTTGCATCGCAACGGCGCGTGAGCCGCGCGCATCGGTTAAGCTCGTCGTTTTATCGCATCAGGAGCCACGTGGTGAGCCGTTACTGGAGCGACATCGTCCATCAACTCGAGCCGTACGTGCCGGGCGAGCAGCCGGCGCTCGCGCATCCCGTCAAGCTGAACACGAACGAGAATCCGTATCCGCCGTCGCCGCGCGCGGTCGACGCGATCCGGCGCGAGCTCGGCGACACGGGCGAGGCGCTGCGCCGCTATCCCGACCCCGTCGCGCGCAAGCTGCGCGAAGCGGTTGCCGCCCACCACGGGATCGCGCCCGAGCAGGTGTTCGCCGGCAACGGCTCCGACGAAGTGCTGGCGCACGTGTTCCAAGCGCTCTTGCGGCACGACAGGCCGCTGCGCTTCCCGGACATCACGTACAGCTTCTATCCGACCTATGCGCGGCTCTATCGCGTCGAATACCAGACGGTGCCGCTCGCCGAGGATTTCTCGATCGTCGTCGACGACTATCTCGACGACGCCGGCTGCGTGCTGTTCCCGAATCCGAACGCGCCGACGGGCCGCGCGCTGCCGCTTGCCGACATCGAGCGGATCGTCGCCGCGAATCCGGGCTCGGTCGTCGTGATCGACGAGGCGTATGTCGACTTCGGCGCGGAATCGGCCGTGTCGCTGATCTCGCGCTACCCGAACCTGCTCGTCGTGCATACCGCGTCGAAGGCGCGCTCGCTCGCCGGCATGCGCGTCGGCTTCGCGTTCGGCGACGCCGCGCTGATCGACGCGCTCACGCGCGTGAAGGACAGCTTCAACTCGTACCCGCTCGACCGTCTCGCGCAGGTCGCGACGCAGGCGTCGTACGAGGACGCCGCGTGGTTCGAGGCGACGCGCAAGCAGGTGATCGCGAGCCGGGAGCGGCTCGTCGCCGCACTCGCCGCACTCGGCTTCGACATCGTGCCGTCGGCGGCGAATTTCGTGTTCGCGCGCCATCCTCGCCACGATGCGGCGACACTTGCCACGCAACTGAAGCAGCGGGAGATTTTCGTGCGGCACTTCAAGCTGCCGCGGATCGACCAGCATTTGCGCATCACGGTCGGCACCGACGCCGAATGCGACGCGCTCGTCGCCGCGCTGCGCGAATTGCTCGCGTAACGGGCGGCTCGCGCGGTCGACGCGCAAGCCAAAGCGATGCGGGAAAAATACGGCGGGCGGCGCATCGGCCGCCGTCATCGCGCACGGGCGGAGGGCGACGACCCAGCCGTCGCGCCGGCCGCCGCGCGGCGCGTCACGCGCCGTTCTTCTCCGCCGCGATCAGCGCGCGATACTTCGCCATCAACTGATCCTTCGTCTCGGGACGATCCGGGTCCCGCGGGATGCATTCGACCGGGCACACCTGCTGGCACTGCGGTCCGTCGAAATGACCGACGCACTCGGTGCACTTGTCCGGATCGATCACGTAGATTTCCGGGCCCATCGAAATCGCGCCGTTCGGGCACTCGGGCTCGCACACGTCGCAATTGATGCACTCGTCGGTAATCATCAAAGCCATACTGGTCTCACTTCCGCCGGCGCGCGGCCGGCCGCTCCGGGCCGCCTGCCGCGCGCGCGAGCGCTCACGCGGACGGCCCCTGGGCCATCGCGGCCACCTTCTCAGTCAGCCATTTCTCGACCGACGGGAACACGAACTTGCTGACGTCGCCGCCCAACTGCGCGATCTCGCGCACGATCGTGCCCGAGATGAACTGGTATTGGTCCGACGGCGTCATGAACATCGTCTCGACGTCGGGCAGCAGGTAGCGGTTCATCCCCGCCATCTGGAACTCGTACTCGAAGTCCGACACCGCGCGCAGGCCGCGCACGATCACGCGCGCGTTGTTCGCGCGCACGAAATCCTTCAAGAGGCCGGTAAAGCCCATCACCTTCACGTTCGGGTAATGGCCCAGCACCTCGTTCGCGATCTCCAGACGTTCCTCGAGCGAGAAGAACGGCTTCTTCGCACGGCTGTCGGCGACGCCGACAACCAGCGTATCAAAAATGCTCGACGCGCGCCGCACGAGATCCTCGTGGCCTCGCGTCAGCGGATCGAACGTCCCTGGGTACACGGCGACTACCATGTCGCGCCTCCTGTCATCGAGCAATTGGGGTCACACGGCCATGCGCGTCATGCGCGGTCGCCGACATGGACGCACGTCGCGACTGCACGCGGCGCCTCGTTTGGAACGCGCATTATTCATCATTTTCGCGTTGCAGCAAATGATAGTGGACGGCGCCCGCCTTGCCGCGCCGCGTCACCTGCCAGCCGGCGAGTGACGCATGCGCTGACGGATCGAGCAGCGCGCCCGTCTCGACGTACAGAAAGCCGCCCGGCGCGACGAGCTCCGGCACGAGTTCGAGCGCGCGCGCGAACGCGGCCGCGTCGCCGAACGGCGGATCGACGAACACGACGTCGAACGAGCGCGGCGCGAGGCCCGCCGCGATGCGCAGCGCGTCGGCCTCCGCGACCTCGACCGCGCGCGCGGCGAGCTTGTCCTTCAGCGCGCGCAGTTGCTGCGCGGCGCGCGGATGGCGCTCCACCATCACGACGCTCGCCGCGCCGCGCGACGCCGCCTCGAAGCCGAGCGCGCCGCTGCCCGCGAACAGGTCGAGGCAGCGCCGCCCTTCGAGATTCTGGCCGAGCCAGTTGAAGATCGTCTCGCGCACGCGGTCGGGCGTCGGACGCAGGCCGTTCAAGTCGAGCACCGGAAGCGGCGTGCGCTTCCAGTCGCCGCCGATGATGCGGATCGTGTGCGGCTTGCCGCGGCCGGCCGCTAGGGCTCGCTGCGCCTGCGGCCGCGCCGGAGAGGAACGGGACATGCGGAAGATTCGATACGGAAGCGTTGGAAACGGAATGAACCGGCTGAAACGGCGCGATGCGCCGCGATGACGCGCACGTTACCACAAGCGGCGCGCCCGCCATGCCGCCGCCGCACGGCGAAGCGCAAGCGCCTGATAAAATGCCGGGTTTGCAGCGCGCGAACCCGCCGCATGCGCGCCGCCGGGCTCTTTTGCACGGAGCCCGGCCGGCCGGCGCACCCGGTGCCGCGCCCCGCCTCTTCCGCAAGCGAAACCATGTTCAGCTTCTTCAAACGATTCAAGAAAGCGCCCGATGCCGCACCGGCCGAGCCGCAGCCAGCGCCCGACGCGCCGCAGGACGACGCCCGCGCGCCGGCCGCGCCCGAGGCCACGCGAGTCGACGCGCCCACCGCGCCGGTCGCGCGCGCCGAAACGCCGCCCGCCTCCCCCGCCGCCGCGGCGCCGGAATCGCCGGTTGGGCAGCCGCAGCCCTCCACAGCAGCAGCAGCAGCGGCTCGCGCGAGCGCCAAGCCCGCGCCGTCCGTCGTGATGACGGTCACGCCGTCGTCGAACGGCCGCAACGGCGTCGTCGAGACGGTCGAGATCGTGCCGCCGCCCGCGCCCGAGCCGGCCGCGAAGAAATCGTGGATTGCACGGCTGAAGTCCGGCCTCGCGAAGACGAGCTCGAGCATCACGAACGTGTTCGTCAACACGAAGATCGACGACGCACTCTACGAGGAACTCGAGACGGCGCTACTGATGTCCGACGCCGGCATCGACGCGACCGAGCATCTGCTCGGCGCGCTGCGCGAGAAGGTGCGCACGGGCCGCCTCACCGATCCGCAACAGGTGAAGGACGCGCTGCGCGGCCTGCTCGTCGATCTGCTGACGCCGCTCGAGAAGTCGCTCGTGCTCGGCCGCGCGCAGCCGCTCGTGATGATGATCGCGGGCGTGAATGGCGCGGGCAAGACGACGAGCATCGGCAAGCTCGCGAAGCATCTGCAGAGCTTCAATCAGTCGGTGCTGCTCGCCGCGGGCGACACGTTCCGCGCGGCCGCGCGCGAGCAGCTCGCGATCTGGGGCGAGCGCAACAACGTGACCGTCGTCCAGCAGGAAAGCGGCGATCCGGCCGCGGTGATCTTCGATGCGGTCAGCGCCGCGCGCGCGCGCAACATCGACGTGATGATGGCCGACACCGCGGGCCGCCTGCCGACGCAGTTGCATCTGATGGAAGAGCTCCGGAAGGTGAAGCGCGTGATCGGCAAGGCGCACGACGGCGCGCCGCACGAGGTGCTGCTCGTCATCGACGCGAACACCGGCCAGAACGCGCTCGCGCAGGTGAAGGCGTTCGACGACACGCTCGGCCTCACGGGCCTCATCGTCACGAAGCTCGACGGCACCGCGAAGGGAGGCATCCTCGCCGCGATCGCGCGTCAGCGGCCGATTCCCGTGTACTTCATCGGCGTCGGCGAGAAGGTCGAGGATCTGCAACCGTTCAGCGCGGAGGAATTCGCGGACGCGTTGCTCGGATAAGCCGGGCAGCCGATCCCTCTGGCGGGACGCAGCCGCCGCCGTGAAAAGGGGCGCCTTGCCGAACCGCACGTCAACGTCGGGCCCGATGCCCGGCGTCTGGCGGCGCGGTTCGGCAAGGCGCCCGTTTTTCATCGGCGCGCCGCCGATGCCGCGCTCACTCGGCGTCCGGCTGCGCGGCGGGCGCGGCCGCCTTGAACGCGTCGAGCGTCATCGCATGATCGTGGATGCGCTGAATCGTCGGAAACCGCTCGAGGCCGATCGAGAAGCGCTGCGCGTTGAACACCTGCGGCACGACGCACAGATCGGCGAGCGTCGGCGCATCGCCGAAGCACAGCTTGCCCGCGCGCGGATCGCTCGACAGACGCGCTTCGAGCGACTTGAAGCCGTCCTCGATCCAGTGGCGATACCACGCGTCCTTCGCGTAGTCGTCAACCTGCAACGTGTGCTTCAGATACTTCAGCACGCGCAGGTTGTTCAGCGGATGAATCTCGCAGGCGACCTGCAGCGCGATCGCGCGCACGTAAGCGCGGTCGACGGGCGCCTTCGGCAACAGCGGCACGTCCGGATACGCTTCGTCGAGGTATTCGACGATCGCGAGCGACTGCTGCAGCGGCGAATCGCCGTCGATGAGCGTCGGCACGAGCGCGTCGGGGTTGAGCGCGCGATAGTCGTCCGTCAGTTGCTGGCCGCCGTCGCGCAGCAGATGCACGGGCACGTAATCGAACGGCAGTTTCTTCAGATGCAGCGCGATGCGCACGCGAAACGCCGCCGAACTGCGGAAATAGCTATATAGCTTCATCAATGTCCCTCCATGTCTCGATCGTCGATCTTCTCGCCGGCGCTCGGGCGCGACGGGCGGCGCGCGCCGCGAAGCCGCCGGGCGGGCGTTCGAGCGCTTCGTCACGCCGAACGCCGCGGCAACGGCCGCAAGTGTAACGCGGCGCGCCGGTTCGCGCGGCCGATCCGGCGGCACTTTGCTGGTGCGCAACTGCGGCAATGCACGCTTCGCGTGCGAAATGGCGCATCGGCCGTGTGCCGGCGCACCACGCGCGCGCGCACGATTGCCGCGCGATCGGCCGGCCGCCTTCTAAATAGCGGCCAAATAAAAAGTGGCATGGCAATTGCTGTTTTCCGTCCATCGAACATGGGCCCCCACGACAAGCGGCCCGGTCAGGAGATCCCCGATGCGGAAGATGAAGCTGGTGATGGTCGGCAACGGCATGGCCGGAGTGCGCACGCTCGAAGAGTTGCTCAAGCTCGCGCCCGATTTGTACGACGTGACGGTATTCGGCGCCGAACCGCATCCGAACTACAACCGGATCCTGCTGTCTCCCGTGCTCGCGGGCGAGCAGACGCTCGAGCAGATCGTCCTCAACGATTACGCGTGGTACGAATCGCACGGCATCACGCTCCACGTCGGCAAGCAGATCGTGAAGATCGATCGCGTGAAGCGCATCGTGATCGCCGAGGACGGCACCGAGGCCGCGTACGACCGGCTGCTGCTCGCGACCGGCTCGACTCCGTTCATGCTGCCGATTCCGGGCGCGGATCTCGACGGCGTGCTCGGCTATCGCGACATCGCGGACACGCAGGCGATGATCGACGCCGCCGCGCGGCACACGCACGCGGTCGTGATCGGCGGCGGCCTGCTCGGCCTCGAGGCGGCGAACGGCCTGAAGCTGCGCGGGATGAGCGTGACGGTCGTGCACCTCGCGCCGACGCTGCTCGAGCGCCAGCTCGACGCGAAGGCGGGCGGCCTGCTGCGCGCGTCGCTGGAGGCGCGCGGCCTGACATTTCTGATGCCGAAGGAAACGCAGGCGCTCGTCGGCGACGACAGCGGCCGCGTGCGCGCGGTGCGCTTCAAGGATGGCGAGGAATGCAAGGCCGATCTCGTCGTGATGGCGGTCGGCATTCGCCCGAACACGGCGCTCGCCGAAAGCGCGGGCCTCTATTGCAACCGCGGGATCGTCGTGAGCGACACGATGCAGACCTACGATCCGCGCATCTACGCGGTCGGCGAATGCGTGAGCCATCGCGGCATCGCGTACGGCCTCGTCGCGCCGCTCTTCGAGCAGGCGAAGGTCGCGGCGAACCATCTCGCGCAATTCGGCATCGGCCGCTACACGGGCTCGGTGACGTCGACGAAACTCAAGGTCACGGGCATCGATCTGTTCTCCGCGGGCGACTTCCTCGGCGGCGGCGACACGGAGGACATCACGCTGTCCGATCCGATCGCGGGCGTCTACAAGAAGCTCGTGATCAAGGACGACAAGATCGTCGGCGCCTGCCTGTACGGCGACACGGCGGACGGCGCGTGGTACTTCAAGCTGCTGCGCGAGGGCCGCAACATCGCCGACATCCGCGACACGCTGATGTTCGGCGAGACGGGTCTCGGCGACACCGGCCACAGCGGCGAGACGCGCGCGATGGCGATGGCCGACGACGCCGAGGTGTGCGGCTGCAACGGCGTGTGCAAGGGCACGATCGTCACGGCGATCAAGGAGAAAGGCATCTTCACGCTCGACGACGTGCGCAAGCACACGAAGGCGTCCGCGTCGTGCGGCTCGTGCACGGGCCTCGTCGAGCAGATCCTGATGTCGACGCTGGGCGGCGACTACTCGGCGTCGCCGAAGGCGAAGTCCGTATGCGGCTGCACCGATCATACGCATGCCGAAGTACGCACGGCGATCCGCGAGCACAAGCTGCTGTCGGTGCCGGACGCGATGCGCTTTCTCGAATGGCGCACGCCGAACGGCTGCTCGAGCTGCCGCCCGGCGCTCAACTACTACTGCATCAGCACGTGGCCGCACGACGCGAAGGACGATCCGCAGTCGCGCTTCATCAACGAGCGCGCGCACGCGAACATCCAGAAGGACGGCACGTATTCGGTCGTGCCGCGGATGTGGGGCGGCGTGACGAGCGCCGGCGAGCTGCGCCGCATCGCCGACGTCGTCGACAAATACGCGATCCCGACCGTCAAGGTGACGGGCGGCCAGCGCATCGATCTGCTCGGCGTGAAGAAGGAGGATCTGCCCGGCGTGTGGCGCGACCTCGGCATGCCGAGCGGCCACGCGTATGCGAAGGCGCTGCGCACTGTGAAGACCTGCGTCGGCTCCGAATGGTGCCGCTTCGGCACGCAGGATTCGACGCTGATGGGCCAGCAGCTCGAGCGCGCGCTGTGGCGGATGTACGCGCCGCACAAGGTGAAGCTCGCGGTGTCCGGCTGCCCGCGCAACTGCGCGGAATCGGGGATCAAGGACGTCGGCGTGATCGGCGTCGATTCGGGCTGGGAGATCTACGTCGGCGGCAACGGCGGAATCAAGACCGAGGTCGCGCAGTTCTTCTGCAAGGTGAAGACGCACGAAGAAGTGCTCGAATACGCGGGCGCGTTCCTGCAACTGTATCGCGAGGAAGGCTGGTATCTCGAGCGCACCGTGCACTACCTCGAGCGCGTCGGCCTCGACCACGTGAAGGCGCGCGTGCTCGACGACGCCGGGAACCGCCGCGCGCTGTGGGAGCGGCTGCAGTTCGCGCTGAAGGACGAGCCGGACCCGTGGCACGACACGCAGGACGCGCAGGTCGATCTGCGCCAGTTCATCCCGATCGCGGTGGCCCCCGCCGATGCGTGATGCGCCGCGCATCGCGCCGCCCACGAGCCCCGTCAATCAACCAGGAATTCGAATCATGTCCGCCACGCAACCCGAATGGATCGCCGTCTGCCAACTGGACGACATCCCGCCGCTCGGCGCACGCGTTCTCACGCGGGCCGCCGGCGCGCCGATCGCCCTCTTTCGCACCGCGAGCGACGCGGTGTTCGCGCTCCTCGATCGCTGCCCGCACAAGGGCGGCCCGCTGTCGCAGGGGATCGTCCACGGCGAGCAGGTCACGTGTCCGCTGCACGGCTTCAATGTCGCGTTCGCGAGCGGCTGCGCGCTGCCGCCCGACGAAGGCTGCACGACCGTCTTCAGCGTGAAGCGCGACGGCGGCGCGGTGCTGCTCGCGCGCACCGAGCTCGCGACGCTCGGCGTCGACGATGCGTCGCAGCCGGCGCCGCTCGCATCGCCGGGCGCCGCCACATGACGGTCGACACGCCCGCGCAGCCCATCGCGCAACACACGCCCGGCGCCGTGCGCGAAACGCGTTCGACGTGCTGCTATTGCGGCGTCGGCTGCGGCGTCGTGATCGAAACCCGGTGCGACGCGAACGGCCGCGACACGATCGTCGGCGTGCGCGGCGATTCCGACCACCCGGCGAACTTCGGGCGCCTGTGCTCGAAAGGCAGCACGCTGCATCTGACGGCCACGCCCGAGCGCTACGCGCAGACGCGCGCGACGCATCCGGAGCTGCGCGCATCGCGCGACGCGGCACGCACGCGCGTGCCGTGGGACGACGCGCTCGATCACGTCGCGCGGCGCCTCGCGCGCATCGTCGAGCAGCACGGGCCCGACGCGGTCGGCTTCTACATCTCCGGCCAACTGCTGACCGAGGACTACTACGTCTTCAACAAGCTCGCGAAGGGGCTCGTCGGCACGAACAACATCGATTCGAACTCGCGGCTCTGCATGAGCTCGGCCGTCGTCGGCTACAAGAGGACGCTCGGCGCCGACGCGCCGCCGTGCAGCTACGAAGACCTCGATCACGCGGGCACCGTGCTGATCGCGGGCGCGAACCCCGCTTACGCGCATCCGATCCTTTACCGGCGGCTGGAGGCGGCGCGCGCGCGCAATCCGCAGATGAAGGTGATCGTCGCCGATCCGCGCCGCACCGATTCGGCGAGCGACGCGACGCTGCATCTCGCGCTGCAGCCCGGCACCGACACGATGCTGTTCAACGCGATGCTGCACGTGCTGATCTGGGACGGCGCGCTCGATTCCGCATTCATCGCCGCGCACACGCAGGGCTTCGACGCGCTGCGCGATGCGGTGCGCGACGCGACGCCCGCCGCGGCCGCGCAGGTGTGCGGGCTGCGCGCGGACGACATCGTGCAGGCCGCGCGCTGGTTCGGCGCGGGGCCGTCGCTGTCGCTGTATTGCCAGGGGCTCAATCAGTCGGCGAGCGGCACGACGAAGAACGTCGCGCTCGTCAACCTGCATCTCGCGACAGGCCAGATCGGCAAGCCCGGCGCGGGGCCGTTCTCGCTGACGGGCCAGCCGAACGCGATGGGCGGCCGCGAGGTGGGCGGCATGGCGACGCTCGCGTCCGCGCACCGCGATCTCGCGAACCCGGCCGATCGCGCCGAGATCGCCGGCCTCTGGGGCGTGCCCGATCTGCCTGCGAAGCCGGGCTTGACCGCGGTCGAGATGTTCGAGCAGCTCGCCGAAGGCGCGCTGAAAGCGATCTGGATCGTCTGCACGAACCCCGCGCATTCGATTCCGGGCCAGGCGCTCGCGCGCGCGGGGCTCGAGCGCGCGGAATTCGTCGTGCTGCAGGACGCGTATGCGCACACGGGCACCGCGCCATACGCGGACGTGCTGCTGCCCGCGGCGACGTGGGGCGAGAAGGAAGGCACGGTGACGAACTCCGAGCGGCGGATCTCGCGCGTGCGCGCGGCGACGCAGCCGTACGGCGACGCGCGCGCCGACTGGCGGATCGCGGCGGACGTCGGCCGCCGGCTCGAAGCGCGGCTCGCGCCCGGCCGCCCGACGCTCTTTCCGTACGAAGACGCCGAAGCGATATGGAACGAGCACCGCGCGACGACGATCGGCCGCGACTGCGACATCGGCGGGCTGTCATGGCCGCTCCTCGCGCGCGACGGCCCGCAGCAATGGCCGTTTCCGGCGGGCGCCGTGCAGGGCCTCGCGCGCCTGTACGCCGACGGGCGCTTTCCGACCGGCGACGGCCGCGCGCGCTTCGTGCCGACGCCGTATCACCCCGTCGCCGAGGCCGTCGACGCGCGCTACCGCTTCGCGCTGACGACAGGCCGCCTGCGCGACCAGTGGCACGGCGGCAGCCGCACGGGCTCGGTTGCGAAGCTGTTCGCCCACGCGCCGCAGCCGTGCGTCGAGCTCAATCCCGGCGACTGCGCGCGGCTCGAACTCGGCCCGCACGATTTCGTCCACCTGACGTCGCGGCGCGGCAGCGCGCTCCTGCCCGCGCGCGCCGACGACGCGGTCGTCCCCGGCCAGGCGTTCGCGCCGATGCACTGGGGCGACGAATACGTGTCGGGCGTCGCGGGCAACCGCGCGGCAATGGGCATCAACGCGCTGACGACGCCGGCGCGCGACCCGTATTCGCAGCAGCCGGAACTCAAGCACGCGGCGATCAAGCTGCTGAAGGCCGATCTGCCGTGGCGCTGGCTGATCGCCGCGCGCGTGCCGGCTGGCGAGCTGCTCGCGCGCCAGCGGGCCGCGCGCGCGTTCTTCGCGCGCTTTCCGTATGCGAGCTGCGTGCCGTTCGGCACCGACGCGTACGCGGGCCTCGCATGGCGCGTCGCCGCGTACGAGCCCGCGCCCGCCGGGCTGCAGCGCGAAATCGAAGCGCTTTTCGAATTGCCCGCGCAGGCGGCCGACGTGATGAGCTACGGCGACGCGCGGCGCGGCGCCGGCCGGCGCGTGCGGATCGTCGACGGCGCGCTCGTCGCGTTCTCCGTCGCCGGCGCGGCGGGCACGACCGAGGACGGCGCGGCCGTGCTGCGCGAGTACGTCGACAGCGGCGCGAGCGTCGGCGCGCTCGGCCGCCTGCTGCTGTTCGCCGGCCGCGTGCCGCTGCAGGCAGCGCCTGCGCGCGGCCGCACGATCTGCAACTGCGTCGGCGTGGGCGAGCGCGAGATCGGCGCGGTGCTGGCGGCCGACGCGCCGTCCGCGGCGCCCGGCGAGCGGCTCGCGAACTTGCAAGAACGGCTCAAATGCGGTACTCAGTGTGGTTCCTGCATACCCGAGCTGCGCCGCCTGATCGCCGAAACCGCGACGGCCGCGGCCCCTTCCCCTCGATGACCGAATCCGACGCCAACGCCAGCCAGCAGCCCGACCACTTTTCCTGCGCCCGCTTGATCAAGGAAATCGGGCGCGGACCCAACGGCGCACGCGCGCTGCCGTACGACGACGCGTTCGCGCTGTTCCGCGCGATGCTCGACGCCCGCGTGTCCGACATCGAGCTGGGCGCGGTGCTGATCGCATACCGGCTCAAAGGCGAGACGGCCGCCGAGCTCGCGGCGATGCTCGCCGCCGCGCACGCGTCGTTCGAGCCGCTGCACGTGCAGGACGCGATGTTCCGCACCGTGTCGATCCCGAGCTACAACGGCGCGCGCAGGCAGCCGAACCTCGTGCCGCTCCTCGCGCTGCTGCTCGCGCGCGAAGGCGTGCCGGTGCTCGTGCACGGCGTGGCGGAGGACCCGGGCCGCGTGACGAGCGCGGAGATTTTCACCGAGCTGTCGATTGCGCCCGGCGGCACGCACGACGAGATCGAGGACACGCTCGCCGAGCGCCGCGTCGCGTTCGCGCCGATCGACGTGCTCGCGCCGAAGCTCGCGCGGCTGATCGCGTTGCGGCGCGTGCTCGGCGTGCGCAATTCGACGCACACGATCGTCAAGCTGCTGCAGCCGTTCGAGCCCGCCGGGCTGCGGCTCGTCAACTACACGCATCCGCCGTATCGCGACAGCCTCGTCGAGCTGTTTCGCGATCATCCGGCGGCCGCGGCGGGCGGCGCGCTGCTCGCGCGCGGCACCGAAGGCGAGGCGGTGGCCGACACGCGCCGTCAGGTGCAGGTCGACTGGCTGCACGACGGGCTCTGCGAGACGGTCGTCGAACCGGCGCGCTCGTCGTCCGACGCGCCGCCCGTCGAGCTGCCCGCATCGCGCGACGCCGCGACGACGGCCGCATGGACCGATTCCGTGATGCGCGGCGAAATTCCGATTCCGGACGCGGTCGCGATGCAGGTCGACACGATCGTGCGGCTCGCGCGGATCGCGTGAGCGCGTGCCTTTCGATGCGTCGCCGAGACGCGCGGCGGCGCGGGCGACGGGTTCGCGCGAGCGGTTCGCGCGTGGCGGCAAATGCCGGCGAACGCGTGCGCGAGCGTCCGCATCGCTCGCCCGACACGCGCCGCGCGGCTTCAGCATTCAGCCGACGCCGCGCGCTTCGGCGCGCTGATCAGCACGCTGTTCGACACGCCTGACGCGAAGACAGTCGCGCCCGCTGACGCGGGCCGGGCGGGTGGCGAACGCCGCGCCACCGACCGAATGCCCGGACCGAATGCCCGACCGAATGTCCCGACGATTGACAGCCGCGGACGACTTCGCATAGAGTTGCCCTCATGCGTTCCTTCCAGAACACCCTCCGAATTACCTCCGGCCGCCTAGCGCGGCCGCTATCGCTACGACTAGCGTAAAGCTGTCGTGGCGCCGCGCCGTCCCGGCGCGGTCCCTCCCCTAGCAGTTCCTCGCAGTTTCTTTCTCGCAGTTTTTTACAACCCGTAGTCGTCAGCTTTCGTTCGTCGATCCGACGGGCGAACCGCGAAGATTCCGCGTCGTCGTGCCATCGGGCATGCACGTGCGCAGGCGGCGCCCACCGGCGCGTCATGCCGTCTGTCTTCGCTCGCGACTTGACCGCCCGAGGCAAAGATGAAGCGCAACCCCGCCGACAAATACCGACCGTTCGAACCCGTTCGCATCAACGGACGCCGATGGCCGAGCCGCACGATCGAGCATGCGCCGATCTGGATGAGCACCGATCTGCGCGACGGCAACCAGTCGCTGATCGAGCCGATGACGATCGGGCAAAAGCTCGAATTCTTCGAGATGCTCGTCGCGATCGGCTTCAAGGAAATCGAAGTCGGTTTTCCGTCGGCGTCGCAAACCGACTTCGATTTCGTGCGCAAGCTGATCGTCGAGCAGCGCGTTCCCGACGACGTGACGATCGAAGTGCTCGTGCAGTCGCGCGAAGACCTGATCGCGCGCACGTTCGACGCGCTCGAAGGCGCGCCGCGCGCGATCGTCCACCTGTACAACGCGATCTGCCCGTCGTTCCGGCGGATCGTGTTCGGGATGTCGAAGGACGACGTGAAGGCGCTCGCGGTCGACGGCGCGCGGATCATCAAGGCGCACACGCAGGCGCGCCCCGGCACGCACTGGACGTTCCAGTATTCGCCCGAGACGTTCAGCATGACCGAGCTGCCGTTCGCGCGCGAGGTCTGCGACGCGGTCGCGCAAACGTGGCGGCCGACGCGCGATCACAAGATGATCGTGAACCTGCCCGCCACCGTCGAGGCCGCGACGCCGAACGTGTTCGCCGACCAGATCGAATGGATGGACCGCAACCTCGGCTATCGCGACAGCATCGTGCTGTCCGTGCATCCGCACAACGATCGCGGCACCGCGGTCGCGGCGGCCGAGCTCGCGCTGCTCGCGGGCGCGGACCGCGTCGAAGGGTGCCTGTTCGGCAACGGCGAGCGCACGGGCAACGTCGATCTCGTCACGCTCGCGCTGAACCTGTACACGCAGGGGATCGATCCGGGCCTCGATTTCTCCGACATCGACGCGGTGCGCCGCGTCGTCGAGCGCTGCAACCAGATTCCCGTGCATCCGCGCCATCCTTACGCGGGCGATCTCGTGTTCACCGCGTTCTCCGGCTCGCATCAGGACGCGATCCGCAAGGGCCTCACGCAGCAGCGCCCCGACGCGGTCTGGGACGTGCCCTACCTGCCGATCGATCCCGCCGACGTCGGCCGCAGCTACGACGCGGTGATCCGCGTGAACAGCCAGTCCGGCAAGGGTGGCGCGACGTACCTGCTCGAGCGCGGGATGGGCTTCTCGCCGCCGCGTCGCGTGCAGATCGAATTCAGCCACGCGGTGCAGGCGCTCGCCGACACGTCCGGCGAGGAAGTGACGGCCGACGCCATTTGCGCGCTCTTCACGCGCGAATATCTGCAGACGATGGGCCCGGCCGCGCGCGCGGGCGCATCGGCGAGCTGGCATGATCGCGAGGTCGTGCTCGCGCAGGCCGACGACGCGCCGGGCGCGGCGCGGCAAGCCGCGGCCGCGTTCGCCTCGGCGGCGGGCGTCGCGATCGACGTCGTGTCGTGCGAGGTCGAGCGCACCGCGAACGGCGACGCCGTCGTGTTCGTCGGCGCGAAGGTCGGCGACGCCGCGCTGCGCCACGGCGCGGGCGTGCATCCCGATCCGGTCGCGGCCGCGACGGACGCGCTCGTGAGCGCGCTCAACCGCTCGGCCTGGAGCCGCGACAAGCGGCGCGCCGCGGCCTGACGCGGCGAATTCGACGACAGACGAAAGGACACGCGAGCAGCGGCCAAGCGCCCCGACGAGGGGCCGGAAAAGCAGGCGGCCATCACGGGCAAAGGCGTGCTTCACGCTCTGGGCCGCTTCACCCTGTAACCTAGCCGTCAGTCGCGCAACGCGTCGCCTGCCATGCGAGGAGGCGCCAGTGGCCGCTCTCCTGCGTCTGAACGGCGGTATAGGCGATCGGGAACACGAGGCCGCCGTTGTTCGTCTCCATCTCGATCAGCGCGCGGCCCGCGACGACATACGTGGCGTCGCCGACGGGCAACACCTCCTGCGACTGGATCTCGATCTGCCGGTAGCGGCGGCGCCCCGCGGTGATCGCATCGATGAACTGCTGCTTGGTCTCGCGCTTGCCGTTGGTGTGCACGTAGCAAACCTTGTCGGACAACAGCGCGTCGAGCGCCTCGCCGTCGCCGTCGACCATCGCCCGAAACCGGTCGCGCTCGAGCGCGCGAATCGCATCGATCCCCTTCGCCACCATCGCCATACTCCTCGACTGCATGCACGCGTCCGGCGCGCCGATCAGAAGTTGTATTGCACGTAGAGCTGGCTGAAATTTATACCAGGATTCGGGTCTTTGATACCCGCGTTCGATACGTGCTGGAAACGAAGACCCGCCTGATACTGCTGACGATTGCCGAATTGCGCGCCAACGCCGACCATGTCGGCGAACTGGAACGACGTCGACATCGAGTAGTTCCGCGAAATCGTCGGATGCGACAGGAAGCGCACGCCTGCGCCCGCCTCGATGAACGGCCGCACGTAGCCTGCGCTCTTGATGAACCGGATCACGGGCGTCGCGCCGACTTCCCAGACGCTGTCGTTGATCGCGCGATCGCCCGTATAGCGCCAGTACGACAAGTGCCCTTCGGCGACGAACGCGAAATGCCAGCCACCGATTTCCCACCAGGTCCAGTTCGGATCCCAGACGACGGCGATGTCGCCCTTCTTCATGTCGTGATCGGCCACGCCGCCGCCGAGTTGCAGGCCCCAGCGCTGCGCAAACGCAGAGCCGCAAGCGCCGACGAGCGCCAAGACCAGCGCGGTCTGCGCAATGGCCCGCCCCACCCGACCGCCGTTCTTATCGTTCATCTCATACTCCAACTTCTCTGGTTGAATAGAGCCTCGGCACAATCGACATGCCGTGCTCGAGCGAACAGCATCTTATGGTAAAGGACTTTTCCGATCGGCATCGTCTGACGAAATGGTTTTCTTCCGGATTGACAAGAATCAGGAACCTTTACCCGAAATGCCCGTAAAACAAACACTTACGGAACCATCGCGGAAAATGGGGCGCCAGCAATGGCTATCGGCCTCCAAAAATCGATAGCAAAATGGGAACTCCGGTGCCCCTGTTCCTTCTAAGGATTAGCACTCCAGTAGACGGAGTGCTAAGATTCATCGAGGAATCGCCCCGGCAAAGGGGCTCGTCCCTGATTCCAAAGGAGTTTTCTACGTGAGCAACGCATTGACCCTTCCGAACACTCTGCGCCCGGCGTCCGCTAAGGCCGCATCGGCAGGCTCGCTGGCGCTCGCATCCTATTCGATGCTGCCCGGCCAGTTGGGCAACATCGACGCCTATATCCAGGCCGTGAACCGGGTTCCGCTGCTGACGGCAGAGGAAGAGCGCCAATACGCGACCGAATACCGCGAGCAAAACAATCTCGACGCCGCGCGCCAGCTCGTGCTGTCGCACCTGCGGCTCGTCGTGTCGGTCGCGCGCAACTATCTCGGCTACGGCCTGCCGCACGGCGACCTGATCCAGGAAGGCAACATCGGCCTGATGAAGGCGGTCAAGCGTTTCGATCCCGCTCAGAACGTGCGCCTCGTGTCGTACGCGATCCATTGGATCAAGGCCGAGATTCACGAGTACATCCTGCGCAACTGGCGCATGGTCAAGGTGGCGACGACGAAGGCGCAGCGCAAGCTGTTCTTCAACCTGCGCAGCCACAAGAAGGGCACGCAGGCGTTCACGCCGGAGGAAATCGACGGCCTAGCGCAGGAGCTGAACGTCAAGCGCGAGGAAGTGGCCGAGATGGAAACCCGCCTGTCGGGCGGCGACATCGCGCTCGAAGGCCAGATCGACGACGGCGAGGAATCGTACGCGCCGATCGCCTATCTCGCCGATTCGCACAACGAGCCGACCGCCGTGCTCGCCGCGCGGCAGCGTGACATGCTGCAGACGGACGGCATCGCGCGCGCGCTGGAATCGCTCGACGCGCGCAGCCGCCGGATCATCGAGGCGCGCTGGCTGAACGTCGACGACGACGGCTCGGGCGGCTCGACGCTGCACGATCTCGCGGCCGAGTTCGGCGTATCGGCGGAGCGCATCCGCCAGATCGAGGCGAGCGCGATGAAAAAGATGCGCACGGCGCTCGCCGCGTACGCCTAACGCCCGAACGTGCGGCCCGCCCGGGCCGCGCCGAAGCAAAAAAGCCCGCTGTCGCAGGACAGCGGGCTTTTTTGTGCGCCGCGAAGCCGTGCGCGCTGCTTGCATGCTTGATCAACGTTATGAAAAATTTCATCCGACGCATCGCGAATCGTGCAAGCCTTGAGCAAGCGCAAGATTTCGCAATCGCTTCGCGACGGTGTGCCGCAGCGCGGCACTAAGGGTTTTCCGGGGCGCCTCCTACAATGGGGGGGACCGGCCAGCAAATGCTGCACGTGCACGAAGCACGTCGCGAGACCGGCCCAGTTTTACGCTTATCGCTTCATCCCGGACATCATGGCTTTGACTTTCATCAACAAGAAGGCGTCGCCCGACGGCGCGCCGCCCGCCCGTCCGGCGGGCTGGCGCGGCCGGGTCGCCGCCTGGGCGCGCGGCCCCACTCTCGCGCGCGACATCTCGATCGTGCTGGCGTTCAAGCTCATCCTGCTCGTCGCGCTCAAGTACGCATTCTTCAACCATCCGCAGGCAGAGCACATGTCATTGCCGCCTGCCGTCGTCGCCGCGCAATTGCTGTCGGCAACGCCATCCGCACCCTCTGAGGGAGACCGCCATGATAAGTAGCGAAGTCGTCGATCTGTCGCGTCTGCAGTTCGGCATCACAGCGCTCTACCATTTCCTGTTCGTTCCGCTGACGCTCGGCATGTCGTGGCTGCTCGTCATCATGGAAGCCGTCTATGTGATGACGGGCAAGCAGGTCTACAAGGACATGACCCAGTTCTGGGGCAAGCTCTTCGGGATCAACTTCGCGATGGGCGTGACCACGGGGATCACGCTCGAATTCCAGTTCGGCACGAACTGGTCGTACTACTCGCACTACGTCGGCGACATCTTCGGCGTGCCGCTCGCCGTCGAAGGGCTGATGGCGTTCTTCCTCGAATCGACGTTCGTCGGCCTGTTCTTCTTCGGCTGGAACCGTCTGTCGAAGGTCCAGCACCTTGTCGTCACGTTCCTCGTCGCGCTCGGCTCGAACCTGTCCGCGCTGTGGATCCTCGTCGCGAACGGCTGGATGAACAATCCGGTCGGCGCCGAGTTCAACTACCAGACGATGCGCATGGAGCTCTCGAACCTGTTCGACGTGCTCTTCAACCCGGTCGCGCAGGTGAAGTTCGTGCACACGGTGTCGGCGGGCTACGTGACGGCCTCGATGTTCGTGCTCGGCGTGTCCGCGTGGTATCTGCTGAAAAAGCGCGACACCGACTTCGCACTGCGCTCGTTCGCGGTTGCCGCGGGCTTCGGCCTCGCGTCGACGCTCTGCGTGATCGTGCTCGGCGACGAATCCGGCTATACGACGGGCGAAGTGCAGAAGATGAAGCTCGCCGCGATCGAATCCGAATGGGAAACGCAGCCCGCGCCCGCGTCGTTCACGCTGATCGGCCTGCCGAACCAGGAGGCGGAGCGCACCGATTACGCGATCAAGATCCCGTATGCGCTCGGCCTCATCGTGACGCGCTCGATCAGCGAGCCGGTGGTCGGCCTGCGCGATCTCGCGAAGCGCAGCGAAGAGCACATCCAGAGCGGGATGATCGCGTACGGCGCACTGCAGAAGCTGAAGGCGGGCGATACGAGCGCCGAGACGAAGGCGACGTTCGATCAGCACAAGCAGTATCTCGGCTACGGCCTGATGCTCAAGCAGTTCACGCAGAACGTGACCGACGCGACGCCGGATCAGATCAAGGCCGCGGCGAAGCAGACGATCCCGCCCGTCGCGCCCGTGTTCTTCTCGTTCCGGATCATGGTGTTCCTCGGCTTCCTGTTCCTCGCGACCTTCATCGCCGCGTTCTGGTTCTGCGCGCGCCGCCAGTTGCTGCAGGACAACCGCCGCTGGTTCCTGCGCTATGCGGTGTGGGCGATTCCGCTGCCGTGGCTCGCCGCCGAATTCGGCTGGGTCGTCGCCGAACTGGGCCGCCAGCCGTGGACGATCGCGGGCATTCTGCCGACGCATCTGTCCGCGTCGAGCCTCACGGCCACCGATCTGTACCTGAGCCTCGCGGGCTTCATCCTGTTCTACACGACGCTCTTCATCATCGAGATCACGCTGATGTTCAAGTACGCGCGGCTCGGCCCGTCGTCGCTGCACACCGGCCGCTATCACCACGAACAGGCCGGGCGGCCGCTCGAGAAGGCCGTCGCCGGCACGGTCGCGTGACGGCCCCGGCACCCTCGAATTCGCACAAGGAATCGCCATGGACTATGCAACTCTGAAAGTGATCTGGTGGCTGCTCGTCGGGATACTGCTCGTCGGCTTCGCGCTGACGGACGGCTTCGATATGGGCGTGGCCGCGCTCCTGCCGTTCCTCGGCAAGACCGACGACGAGCGCCGCATCATCGTCAACACGGTCGGCGCGACCTGGGAAGGCAACCAGGTCTGGCTCATCACCGCGGGCGGCGCGATGTTCGCCGCGTGGCCGCTCGTCTATGCGGCGTCGTTCTCGGGCTTCTACTTCGCGATGCTGCTCGTGCTGTTCGCGCTGTTCTTCCGGCCCGTCGGCTTCGACTACCGCAGCAAGCGCGACGATCCGCGCTGGCGCACGAGCTGGGACTGGGCGCTCTTCGCGGGCGGCTTCGTGCCCGCGCTCGTGTTCGGCGTCGCGTTCGGCAACCTGCTGCAAGGCGTGCCGTTTGCGTTCGACACCGACATGCGCGTCACCTATCACGGCAGCTTCTGGGCGCTGCTCAATCCGTTCGCGCTGCTCTGCGGGCTCGTGAGCCTGACGATGCTCGTCGCGCACGGCGCCGCGTTCGTCAAGATGAAAACCGACGGCACGATCGCAAAGCGCGCATCGATCGCGCTGCGCGTGTCGTCGCTCGTCGCCGTGGTGCTGTTCGTGCTCGCGGGCGCGCTGATCGCTTCGTTCATCGACGGCTTTCAGATCACGCAGGCGGCCCCCGTCGATACCGTCGCGAATCCGCTCCTCAAGCAGGTTTCCGCGGCGCCGGGCGTCTGGCTCGTGAACTACGGCCTGTATCCGTGGATGATCGCCGCGCCCGTCGTCGGCATCGCGGGCGGCGTGCTCGCGATGCTGCTCGCCGGCTCGAAGCGCGAGAAGACCGCATTCATCTGCACGGGCCTGATGATCACCGGCGTGATTCTGACGGCGGGCTTCTCGATGTTCCCGTTCATCATGCCGTCGTCGCTCGATCCGAAGAGCAGCCTGACGGTCTGGGATTCGACGTCGAGCCAGTTGACGCTCGAAGTGATGCTCGCCGCGGTGATCGTGTTCCTGCCGATCGTCCTGCTCTACACCGGCTGGGTGTATCGCGTGCTGCGCGGCAAGGTGACGCCGAGCGCGCTCGAGGAAAACCGGCACTCGATGTATTGATGTCCGGCCGGCCGCCGCGTGCGCCGCACCGCGAGGCCGGCCCTTTCGCACGATTTTCGCAAGTTTCGAAGGAGTCGGATCATGTGGTACTTCAGTTGGATTCTCGGCATCGGCGTCGCGCTCGCGTTCGGCATCATCAATGCGATGTGGCTCGAAGCGCGGCAGAAGCGCGACGCGTAGCGCCTGGCGCGTGGTGCGCCGAGAGCGGCTTGTGTCGTGCCGGGCGCGCGCGACGCGATGTGGCGCGGCGGCGGATGGTGCGGGCAATCGCCGCGCGTTCGTTCCCGATACGGCCCCCGCCTTTCGCTGGGGTTTTTCTTTGATGCCTCGCGGATTTCCGCGGGATAGCCGTTTGCGATTCACTTTCGATGCGGGCGGGAGAGGCTCGAGCGGCCGTTGCATGTCGACAGCCGCCCACCGCATCACGAGCGCCCCCCCAGAAACGAATCGCGCGGCTGGCGTTATCGACAGCCTTCCGACACCATCCCGCCTCAGCCGTCCGTCGAGATCGTGACGGCCTCCCACGCACGGATCTCATTCTCCAACGCCGACAGCTTGCCCCGCACGAGCCCGAGCGCATCGGTGCCCAGCAGGAGATGCGCGGGCGGGCAGTCCGCATCGATCGCCGCAAGCATCGCACGCGCGGCGTTCCTCGGATCTCCCGGCTGCTTGCCGCTTTTTTCCTCACGCGCTTTGCGCACAGGGTCGAAGATGTCGTCGTAGTCCGGAATCGAGCGGGGCGTTCGCGTCATCGAGCGGCCGGCCCAGTCGGTGCGGAACGACCCCGGCGCCACGGCCGTCACGGCAATGCCGAAAGGCTTGACCTCCTTGCCCAAGGCTCCGGAAGGGCCTTCGAGCGCGAACTTGCTTGCGCAGTAATACGCGATTCCCGGCATGGTGATGTGGCCGCCCATCGACGTGATGTTCAGAATGCGCCCACGCCGGCGGTCGCGCATGAAGGGCAATACGGCCTTCATCATCGCGGCCGCGCCGAAGACGTTTACGTCGAACTGTCGACGCATCTCCGACAAAGGCGATTCTTCCATGATGCCCTCGTGGCCATAGCCGGCATTGTTGACCAGCACGTCGATAGGTCCCACGTCCGCTTCGATCGCCGACACGACGCCGTCGATGGCGTCGAACTCAGTCACATCGAGGACGCGTCCAAATGCGGCATGCGCGGACAGCGATGCGAAATCGCGCAATGCCTGCCCGCTTCTCACGGTACCGACCACCCTGTGGCCGACCGCCAGCGCTTCCTGCGCGAGCGCCCAGCCGAAGCCGCTGCTGACATGAGAAGCACGCGCGCAACCCCGCGCCATCCCGAGCTGTCGTCGCGAAGCCGGAAGCGCATGGTCTCTCTGCTGCTCAGCCTGGCGCCGGACGAGGGCTACAACTTGACGGCGCTGCCGAGCGTGCGCGTCCTGCGCTCGAACCGGGCGTTGTCGCGCACGCCGGTTCTGTACGATCCCGGGATCGTGATCGTCTGCCAGGGCCGCAAGCGCGGTTACTTCGGTGACCAGCTCTATCTGTACGACGAGCGCCACTATCTGGCATGCGCGCCGAAGCGCATGGAAGCGCCCCGCAGCATGACCTCCACGCCGTTGGATGATGCGATGCAAACGTCGGTGTTGCGCTTTCTCGAAGCCATGCATCGGCCGCTCGAAGCCGCCGTGTTGGGCCAAGGGTTGCTGCGCGAACTGTACTTTCGCGTGCTGACCGGGGCCCAGGGCGGCTCGATGCGCGAGGCTCTGGCGATGCGAGGGCAGTTCGGCAGAATAGGCCGATCGCTACGCCTCATCCACGCCGCCTATGCGCAGCCGCTCGACGTGCCCCGGCTTGCTGAGGAAGCGGGGATGAGCATCCCGAGCTTTCACAGCCACTTCAAGGCGATCACGCAGGTCTCACCGATGCAATACGTGAAGTCGACGCGTCTGCATCAGGCTCGACTGCTGATGTTGCGTCACGACCTGACCGCCGAGGCGGCGGGCCACGCCGTGGGTTATACGAGCGCGTCCCAGTTCACGAGGGAGTTCAAGCGACTCTTTGACCTGACACCCGCCGCAGAGGCGAAACGCATGCGCGAGAGCTTCGCCATTCCCGAGGCGTTCGACGGCGCGACGTATGTGTCGTCGCACTAAGCTTCGCGCGTCTCTTTCGTCGAGCGTGTCATCGGGCAACACGCTTGCGCTCGGCGCTCGGCGTTGGCCGTGCGCTTCGGCCAGCGACGATTTCGTCCCGGCTGGCGATCGCGCCGGCGCGATGCGTTCGCGCCCGGACACATCGCGCTCGGGCGGTCTTTCCGTAGCGCCGGCGCGCGTCGTTTTCGACCACGTCCCGGCTTCGGTCCCCTTCCTTGACGCGCCGCTCGCCGCGCACGCATCCCGGCTTCGCCGACGCCGGGCGCGCTCGGCCGCCGCGTTCGCGCATTCGCATTCGACCTCACCGCGCGCCCCGCTCGCCACACGATTTAATCCAGCCCTTTTTGAACGATCAAATGCCAATTCGATTCCAAATTGATACCACTTGAACACCAATCGAAGGTTTCATAAGATCTTTCACACACGGCCGCTCAGCGGCCGCATCCACGTCGGTGGAGGAGACATGAAGGAACCCCATTGGGTCCGCTTGGTTCGTCCGGCCCGCGCGGCCGGGCTTGTCGCTTCTCGCCCGGCCGGCGCGCGGAGCTTGCAGCCGCGCCGGCCGGCCATGATCGGCGCAGGCCGTCCGTGGGCGGCCGGTTCCGCGAATCCCGCGCGCCACGTTGCGCGAGCCGCCGCTCGTGCCGACATGCACGCCGACATTCCGGCCACGGCCTGCGCCAACATTTCGGTCGACATTCCGGCCAGCGCGCCGGCCGATATCCGGTTCGACGCGCGGCGCGCCGCCGCGCCCAAGGCGACCGGCGCCATCGCAAATGCCGTCCCCCCTTCCTCGTCCGCGCGGCGGCGCTGATGAATCCGTCCGCGCCCACGCGCACGCGCCGCCGCCCCGACCGGCACGATCGCCCGGAACCCGACCCGTGACGCGCGCTCGCGCGTGCGGCCCCGCTTCGCCCCTCCCTTCCCGCGCGCGGCTCCCGAGCCTTCCCCGCAGCTTCCTTGAAAGACCCGATCGCAGCGACGTATTTCCCCGGCGTCGTATCGCCGATTTTTGCCAAGGAACCCCCATGAACCGAATCTCGCATTCCCTGTGCGCCGCGTTATTGGCCGCGACGGCGCTATTGCCGGCGGCCTCGCGCGCGCAACCGCCCGCGCGAGCCACGACCGGCGCGGCCGTGACCGCGACAGCCGCCGCCGCTCCCCCCGCGTCCGCGCCCGCCACGCCCGCCGAGCTCGCCGCACTGCTCGCGAACGGCCTCGCGGTGCGCGTCGCCGTCGACAACAATCACGCGGCGTCCGCCGGCGTGCCGTGCGCCGATCTCGGCGCGGACTGGGCAAGCTGCGCGACGGGCCGCCTGATCCTGCAGAATCGCGGCCACCCGCCCCTCACCGACGGCGGCTGGAAGCTCTATCTGCACAGCATCCGCCGGCTGCTCAGGATCGACCGCCCCGGCTTCACGCTGCGCCATCTGACGGGCGATCTGTACGAGCTGACGCCGCAGCCGGGCACGGTGCGGCTCGCGCAGGGCGAGCGGATCGAGTTGCCATTCGTCGCCGAATACTGGCTGCGCCGCTACAGCGACGTGATCCCCCGCCCGTACGTGGTCGTCGACGGCGCGGCGCCCGCAGTGCTCCGCTACGACGATACCGACGACGAGCTGCGCTACGTCGAAACGCTGCCCGCCGACGCGCAGAACAACTCGCCCGGCAATGCGCCGCCCGCTGCCGCGCAGCCGGTCGCGAACCGCGCGCTGCCGAGCGTGAAGAGGCAGCGCACGCTGTCCGGCGCGCTCGATCTGCGCGGCGTCGAGCTGACGCTGCCGGAGTTGCCTTCCGCGCAGGTCGCCGCGCTGCGCGACCGCGCGGGCACGCTCGGCCTCGACGGCGCGCGCGTGCCCGTGTGGGGCGCCGTCGCGCCGCGCCGGCTGCCCGCCGACATCGCGGTGCCAGGCGGCTACCGGCTCGCGATTGGCCCGCGCGGCGCGTTCATCGAGGGTTACGATCGCGCGGGCCTCTACTACGGCGTGCAGACGCTCTTCTCGCTCGTGCCGGCGGGCGGCGCGACGGTGCCCGCGATGCTGATCGAAGACGCGCCGCGCTTCACGCATCGCGGGATGCACGTCGACCTCGCGCGCAACTTCAAGCCGCCCGCGACGCTGCGCCGGCTGATCGACCAGATGAGCGCATACAAGCTCAACCGGCTGCATCTGCACCTGTCCGACGACGAGGGCTGGCGCATCGAGATTCCCGGCCTGCCGGAGCTGACCGACGTCGGCGCGCGCCGCTGCCACGATCCGGGCGAGACGCGCTGCCTGCTGCCGCAGCTCGGCTCCGGTCCGGACAACCGCTCGGGCGGCGGCTATCTGACGCGCGACGATTACGTCGCGCTGCTGCGCTACGCGGCCGAGCGCTTCGTCGAAGTGATCCCCGAGATCGACATGCCCGCGCACTCGCGCGCGGCCGTCGTGTCGATGGAGGCGCGCTATCGCCGCCTGCATGCGGCGGGGCGAGAGCAGGAAGCGAACGCGTACCGCCTGCTCGATCCGCAGGACACGTCGAACCTGCTGACCGTGCAGTTCTACGACCGGCGCAGCGATCTGAACCCGTGCATGCCGGGCGCGCTGAACTTCGCGTCGAAGGTGATCCGCGAGATCGCGTCGATGCACGCGGACGCGCAAGCGCCGCTGCGGATCTGGCACTTCGGCGGCGACGAGGCGAAGAACATCCTGCTCGGCGCGGGCTTCCAGCCGCTCGACGGCGCCGATCCCGGCAAGGGCCGCGTCGATCTTGCCGCGCAGGACAAGCCGTGGGCGCGCTCGCCCGCCTGTACGGCGCTGCTTCGGCGCGGCGAGATCAAATCGATCGACGAGCTGCCGACGCGCTTCGCGAAGCAGGTCAGCGCCGTCGTCAACGCGAACGGAATCGGCACGATGGCCGCATGGCAGGACGGCATCAAGCACGCGAGCGGGCCGCAGGATTTCAGCACGCGCAGCGTGATGGTGTCGCTGTGGGACACGATCTTCTGGGGCGCGTCCGACAGCGCGCGCGATCTGAGCGCGAAGGGCTACCGGACCGTGCTCGCGCTGCCCGACTACCTGTACTTCGATTTTCCGTACACGCGCAATCCGCGCGAGCGCGGCTACTACTGGGGCTCGCAGGCGACGGACGAGTACAAGGTGTTCTCGCTCGCGCCGGAGAACCTGCCGCAGAACGCCGAGGTATTCGGCGATCGCGACGGCAACCCGTTCGAGGTGACGAGCGCGGGCGCGGCGCCGAGCATCGAGGGCATACAGGGGCAGGCGTGGGGCGAGGTGATGCGCAACGGGCCACTGCTCGAATATATGGTGTATCCGCGCCTGCTCGCGCTCGCCGAACGCGCGTGGCACAAGGCCGACTGGGAACTGCCCTACGCGGCCGGCGTGCGCTACAGGCTCGGCGACACGCATCATGTCGACACGGCCGCGCTCGAGCGCGACTGGGCGGGCTTCGCGACGCTGCTCAAGCAGCGCGAGCTGCCGAAGCTCGAGCGCGCGGGCATCGGCTATCGCAAGCCGACGTTCACGCTGACGGGCGAATGACGGGCGGCCGGGCGATGCGCTGCGTGCGCGTCGCCCGGCTCGTCGTTCGTCGTTCGTCACGCAAAGACAACTCGCGCCAACCACCCCACACCGAAGAAAAAACGGCTCGCGAATATCGCAAGCCGTTTGCCGCATTGCCCGATCGAAGCCGAACCCGCATCGCGGATTCGGCCGCCCCGCCGTCGCGTCAGGCGGGCTGCGCCGCCGCGCCGCCGTCCGACGAAGGCAGACGCGCCGCGAGCTGCTGCGCATAGCGCGGCGCCGACGGGCCGCAGACGATGTGGAACGTGTCGCTCGCGACCCACGCGACGTCGAGCGTCGCGAGGCGCTGGCGATCGACCGCCGACGGATCGCGCACGACGACGCGCAGGCGCGTCGCCGCGACCGCATCGAGCGACGCCACGTTCGTCGCGCCGCCGAACACCGCGAGCCAGCGCGTCGGTTCCGGATCGAGCGGGCCCGCCTGCGCGCCCGCCGCCGTTGCGGCAGCGGCCGGCGCAGCCGTTGCAGTTGCCGTTGCCGGAAATGACGTCGCGCCGCTGCCGAGCGTCGAGCGGATCTCGTCGGCGATGAGGTCCGCCTCCGGCCCGATGATCACCTGCACGCTGCTGCCGCCGCGCTTCAACACGCCGCGCGCGCCGATCGTGCGCAGATCCGCTTCGGACACCTTGTCCGGATCGACGACGGACAGCCGCAGCCGCGTCGTGCACGCATCGACGACCGACAGGTTCGCCGCGCCGCCGAGCGCCGCGATGTAGCGCTGCGCGCGCGGCACCGAAGCGCCCGCCGTCGGCGCGACGAAGCCGCCCGACGCGAACGACTGCGCCTGCGCGTCGGCGCCCGCCGGTTCGCGGCCCGGCGTCGCCATGTTGAACTTGCGGATGAAGAAGCGGAAGAGGCCGTAGTAGGCGACGCCATACGCGAGGCCGAGCGGGATGGCGATCCAGCCCTTCGTCGACAGCCCGTAGTTCAGCACGTAGTCGATCGCGCCCGCCGAGAACGTGAAGCCGAGCTTCACGCCGAGCAACTGGCAGATCGCGAGCGAGAGCCCCGTCAGCACCGCGTGGATCACGTAGAGCACGGGCGCGAGGAACATGAAGCTGAACTCGATCGGCTCGGTCACGCCCGTCAGGAACGACGTGAGCGCCATCGAGAACAGCAGGCCGCCGACGATCGCGCGGCGCTCCTTCGGCGCCTCGTGAAACATCGCGAGACACGCGGCCGGCAGGCCGAACATCATGATCGGGAAGAAGCCCGCCATGAAGCCGCCCGCGGCCGGATCGCCCGCGAAGAAGCGATGCAGGTCACCCGTCACCGCCGCGCCGCCCGACGCCGGCGTGAACGTGCCGAACACGAACCAGACGAGCGAATTGATGATGTGGTGCAAGCCCGTGACGAGCAGCAGGCGGTTCAGGAACCCGTAGACGAACGTGCCGATCGCGCCTGCCGTCAGCAGCCACTGGCCGATCGCGTCGATCGCGTGCTGGACCGGCTGCCATGCGTAGCCGAACACGACCCCGAGCACGACGCACGCGAGCCCCGTGATGATCGGCACGAAGCGCTTGCCGCCGAAGAACGCGAGGTAGTCGGGCAGCTTGATGTCCTTGTAGCGGTTGTACAGGAGCCCCGCGACGACGCCCGCGATGATCCCGGACAGCACGCCCATGTTCAGCTTCGGATCGATGTCCTTCATGATCGCGACTTCGATCAGGTAGCCGATCGCGCCCGCGAGCGCCGCGACGCCGTTGTTGTCCTTCGCGAAGCCCACCGCGACGCCGATCGCGAACAGCAGCGGCAGGTTGTCGAAGATCGCGCCGCCCGCGTCGGCGATCATCTTGATGTTGAGCACGTCCTGCTGCCCGAGGCGCAGCAGGATGCCCGCCACCGGCAGCACCGCGATCGGCAGCATCAGCGCCCTGCCGAGGCTCTGTATTTTCAGAAACGGATTCCCGTCCATTCGATCCTCCAATCCTTTATCGTGTCTCGTCGTTGAATAGTTGATCAGGTCTCTTCGATTGAAACGTGCTTGAAACGCGCGCGATTCGCCGGACGACGGACGTGCGTCATTCCGCCGGCCAGATCTCGCGGCTTGCTGCCCTCACCGCCTGCGCCGATTCGAGCGCGAGCAGGTCTTGCGCGCGCTGGCGGCACAACTGGTAATCGAGATGGCGCACCTGCGCCTTGATGCCCGGCACCGACACCGGGTCCACCGACAATTCCGTCACGCCGAGGCCGACGAGCACCGGCACCGCCACCGGATCGCCGCCGAGCGCGCCGCACACGCCGACCCACTTGCCATGCTTGCCGGCGCCGCGCACGGTCGCGTCGACGAGCCGCAGCACGGCCGGATGCAGGCCGTCCGCCTGCGCGGCGAGATCCGCCTGGCAGCGGTCCATCGCGAGCGTGTATTGCGTAAGGTCGTTCGTGCCGATCGACAGGAAATCCGCGTGCTTCGCGAGTTGATCCGCGAGGAGCGCGGCCGACGGCACCTCGATCATCACGCCGACTTCGACGGGCTGCTCGCGGCCCATCGCGCGCGCAAAATCGTCGATGCGCTTCCTGATCCGCACGAGCTCTCCGACGTCCGTCACCATCGGCAGCAGGATTCGCACCGAGCCGTACGGCTTCACCGAAAGGAGGCCCTGCAACTGATCGTCGAGCAGATCGGGGCGCACCTGCGCGAGACGGATCCCGCGCAGGCCGAGCGCCGGGTTCGGCTCGGGCGGCAGCGTCAGGTAATCGACTTCCTTGTCCGCGCCGACGTCGAGCGTGCGGATGATCGCGGTGCGCCCTTGCAGCGCGTCGACGATCGATTGATAGCTCTGCCGATGCTCGGACGTCGTCGGCGCCGCCTGCCGGTGGATGAACATCAGCTCGGTGCGCAGCAGGCCGACCGCGTCGGCGCCGTTGTCGACCGCGACGCGCGCGTCGTCGAGCGTCGCGATGTTCGCGGCGACCTCGATCCTGTGGCCGTCGCGCGTCACCGCCGCTTCGCCCGACATCCGCCGGTTCGCCTCGCGCACGCCGGCAAGACGCTGCCGCTCGTGGCGCGCGCGCTCGACGTCGAGCGCGGTCGGCGCGTACTCGAGGCGGCCCGCGCTCGCGTCGACGACGACCTGCGTGCGCTGCGGAATCGCATACAGCGCGTCGCCGACCGCGACGAGCGACGGAATGCCGAGCTGGCGCGCGATGATCGCCGCATGCGAGGTCGCGCCGCCGCGCGCCATCACGAGCGCCGTCACGCGCTCGCGATCGAGCGACGCAAGATCGGACGGCGTGAACTCCTCCGCCGCGAGCACCGCCTCGGCCGGCAACTCGCGCGCAGTCGCGCTCGCGTAGCCGAGCGCGCGCAGCACGCGCTTGTCGATGTCGCGCAGATCGGCCGCGCGCTCGGCGAGGAGCGCGTCGTCGACGTCGGCGAGCACAGCCGTCTGCGCGCGGATCGTCTCGCGCCACGCGTAGCCCGCGCTCTTGCCGAGGCTGATCAGGTCGCGCGCGGCGTCGACGAGCGCCGGGTCCTCGAGCAGCACGCGGTGCACGGCGAAGATGCCGGCTTCGCCGATCGCGCCGCGCTTCGACGCTTCGCGCACCGTCGTCTCGAGCTGCGCGTCGACTTCGGCGAGCGCGCGGTCGAGCAGCCGGCTCTCGGCCGCGGGCGTGCCGCTCGCGAACTCGGGCGGCGCGATGTCCGCGTCGTCCCAGCGCACGAGCGCGCCGAGCGCGATGCCGGGCGCCGCGCACACGCCCGCGAGCGTGTTCGGATCGAGCGGCGCGTGGCCACCGCTCGCGATGACGGGGGCGGGCGACACGACGCGCGCCGGCTTCTCCTCGGCTTCGCCGTGCGCTTCGCGCAGCAGCTCGTGCGCGACGAGCTCGACCGCCTTCGCCGCGTCGCGGCCCGTGGCGACGAGCTCGATCGTCGCGTGCTCGCCCGCGCCGAGGCCAAGCAGCCCGACGACGCTCTGCAGCGCCGCCTTGCGCCCTTCGAAATGCACGTCGACGTGCGCGTCGAGCCCGCGCGCCGCTTCGCGCGCGCGCGCGGCCGGCCGCGCGTGCAGGCCGCCCGGCTGCGTGAGCGTGATCGACTTGCGCGCTTCGGCGGCGGGGCCTGCGGAGCCTGCCGCCGAACCCGCGCTTGCCGCCGCGCCGCGCGCGCGCAGCGTGAGCAGCGGCGTCTCGCCCGCCTTCGCGACGCCCGCGCCCGCGCGCCCGACGACTTCGAACGCATCCGAATTCGCGATCGCGATCACCGATACGAGGCTGTGCGCGGCGCGCGCGATCGCGTCCTGATCGAACTCGATCAGCAGATCGCCCGCCGAAACGCGCGCGCCTTCGGCGATCTTCGCCGAGAAGCCGAGCCCGTTCAGCTCGACCGTGTCGATGCCGATGTGCAGCAGGATCTCCGCGCCGCCGTCGGCCGCGACCGTCACCGCGTGGCCCGTGCGCGCGACGTGCGACACGACGCCCGCGCACGGCGCGAGCAGCCGACCCTCGAGCGGATCGATGCCGATGCCGTCGCCGAACATGCCGCCCGAGAACACGGGGTCGGGCACGTCGGCGAGCGGCACGACGGGCCCCGTCAGCGGAGCGACCAGCACGATCTGGTCGTGGGATGCTTGTTGCTTCAACTGTGACTCCTCGGCACGTCTCATGGCTGTCTCGTCTCGTCGGTGATCGTCAGATCGTCAGTGTGTTTCGGTGACTTTGTGCAGATGGCGCGGCGCATCGGGATCGCGGCCGCGCGCGAGCGCGAGCCCGGCCGCCATCACGTAGAACGACAGGATCGCGGCGATCGGATCGAGCGCCGCATGCGCGGTGCGCGCGAGCGGCAGCGTCGCATCGGGCGTGCCCGCCGGCGCGGCGAGCAGCACGCGCGCGCCGCGCGCGCGCATGTCGCGCGCGAGCTGCAGCAGGCCCTCCTGTTCCGGCCCGGGCGGCGCGAACACGAGGAGCGGATAGTCGCGGTCGATCAGTTCCATCGGGCCGTGCCGCACTTCGGCGCTCGAGAACGCCTCGGCCTGGATGCCCGAGGTCTCCTTCAGCTTGAGCGCCGCCTCCTGCGCAATCGCGAGGCCGAGCCCGCGGCCGATCACGATCATCCGCTCGACGTCGCACAGCTCGTCGACGGCGCCCGACCAGTCGAGCCGGCCCGCCTCGTCGAGCGAGTCGGGCAGGCCGCGCAGCGCGGACACGAGCGCGGCGTCGCGCTGCCAGAACGCGACGAGCTGCGCGGCGAGCGACAGCATCGCGATATAGCTCTTCGTCGCGGCGACCGACAGCTCGGGGCCGGCGAGGAGCGGCAACGGGTGCTCGCACGCGTGCGCGAGCGGCGACGGCAGCACGTTGACGGCCGCCACCGTCAGCGCGCCCGCGTCGCGCAGCGCGGCCATCGTGTTGACGAGATCCGGGCTCTTGCCCGATTGCGAGAACGCGAGCGCGAGCTGGCCCCGCACTTTCAGCGGCGCCTGCTGCAGCGTCGCGACCGACATCGGCAGCGACGCGACGGGCACGCCGAGGCGGCTCATCGTCAGGCTCGCGAAGTAGCTCGCCGCGTGATCGGAGCTGCCGCGCGCGACAGTGAGCGCGACCTGCGGCGTGTGCGCCGCGAGGTGGAGCGCGAGCGTCTCGACGCGGCGCGTGTCCGCAAGCTGCGCGGCGACGACTCGCGCCGACTCGCGCGCCTCGTTAAGCATATTCGACAATCGATTCTCCTTCGACGAAGGTTGCGGCCAGATTCAGTTCGCGATCGAACACGACGACGTCGGCCCACGCGCCGCGCGCGATGCGGCCGCGATCGGCGAGCCCGAGGTAGTCGGCCGCGTAGCGCGACATCCGGTTCGACACGTCGGCGATCGGCAGGCCGAGCGACACGAGATTGCGCAGCGCCTGATCCATCGTCAGCGTGCTGCCGGCGAGCGTGCCGTCGGCAAGACGCACGCCGCCCAGGCACTTCGTCACGCGCTGGCTGCCGAGCCGGTATTCGCCGTCGGGCATGCCGGTGGCCGACGTGCTGTCGGTCACCACGTACAGGCGCGGAATCGCGCGCAGCGCCGCGCGGATCGCGCCCGGATGCACGTGCAGGAGGTCCGGGATGATCTCCGCGTATTCGGCGTGCGCGAGCGCCGCGCCGACGATGCCGGGATTGCGGTGATGCAGCGGCGACATCGCGTTGAACAGGTGCGTGAAGCCGCAGGCGCCGTGCTTGAGCGCGGCGACCGCGTCGTCGTACGTGCCGAGCGAATGGCCGAGCTGCACGCGCACGCCGCGCGCGGCCATCTCCGAGATGATCTCGACGTGCCCGGAAATCTCCGGCGCGAGCGTGACGACGCGGATCGGCGCGATCGACAGGTACTTCAGCACCTCGTCGAGCACCGCGGACACCGCCGCGTCCGGCTGCGCGCCGAGCTTGCCGGGATTGATGTACGGGCCTTCGAGATGCACGCCGAGCACGCGCGAGCCGCCCGGCGTGCGCGTGCGCGCGACGTCGCCCAGGTTCGCGACGACGCGCATCAGCTCGTCGCGCGGCGCGGTCATCGTCGTCGCGAGCAGGCTCGTCGTGCCGTAGCGCGCATGCGTGCGCG
Source organism: Burkholderia humptydooensis (assembly GCF_001513745.1). Classification (NCBI taxonomy): domain Bacteria; kingdom Pseudomonadati; phylum Pseudomonadota; class Betaproteobacteria; order Burkholderiales; family Burkholderiaceae; genus Burkholderia; species Burkholderia humptydooensis. The sequence continues at coordinate 3,669,678 of NZ_CP013380.1, forward strand.
CGATCGTCTCGATCGCGTCGCCGCCCTCCATCACGTCCGCGCCGCCCGCGCCGTGCACGTGCAGGTCGATGAAGCCGGGCAGGATGTAGGGCGCATCGTTCTTCGACGGGTCCGTCGCGTCGCCCGACAGCGCCGTGATCCGGCCGTTCTCGAATTCGAGCGTGCCGTGAATCCAGCCTTCGGCGGTCAGTATGTTTCCGGTCAGCATGACGTTCTCTGATATCTGGTGATGCGTATGGGGTCGGTACCGCTTGCTGCTTGCGAGAGGGCTTGCCAGTCGTCCGGGCTGCCGCGGACAGTCTGTCGTGTCAGCGTTTCAGCTCGGCGACGAAATCGTAGTAATCGTCGCGGCAATAGGTTTCGGTCGCTTCGATCGCCCGCCGATCGGCGCCGTAACCGATCCGCGTGATGACGAGGAGCGCCGCGCCCGGCACGAGGCCGAGCCACTGTGCGACGTCGGCCGCCGCATTCACCGCGCGAAAGCGCTGCGACGCGCGCACCACGTCGAGACCGCGCGACCGCAGGTAGCCGTACAGCGACCCTTCGAGCGCCTGCGGCTCGGGCACGCAGGTCGCGGGCAGCGTCGAGCGCTCGTACGCCATCACGACGCCGTCCGCGCGCCGCAGCCGCTCGAGGCGCGCGACCGTCGCGCCGGGCGACAGGCTGAAGCGCGCGAGCTCGTCGCGGCTCGCGGCGCGCAGGCTGCGCACGAGCCACACCGAATCGGGCGCGAAGCCGCGCTGGCGCATCTTCGCGGTGAACCCGACGAGCCGCGACAGCGGATCCGCGACGCGCGGCGTGATGAAGCTGCCCGCGCCGCGCGCGCGCCGGATGAGGCCCTGCTCGACGAGGAGCGCGAGCGCGCGGCGCACGGTGATGCGCGACACGCCCGCCCCCGCCGACAAGCCGCGCTCGGACGGCAGCGCTTCGCCGGCGCGCCAGGCGCCGCCGTGAATCGCGCCCGCGAGATTGCGGGCGAGCTGCAGGTAGAGCGGGGTGTCGCTGCGGGCGTCGGGCGCCAGCGCCGACCAGCCGATGTCCATAGGTCTCCGGGTACGAAAACGGGAGGGCGTCGTCCGAAAAGCGAGGCCATTATATAACCAAAATAATACCAGTCAATTTGATCGAAACCGGAATGCAGGCTCGCCGGAAAGTGTTGTCAGCCAAGGGCCTCGACGTGTCGAAGCCCTTTATTTACAGGATATTTCTGGATAGGTATTTACCCGCATGCCAAAGACCGGCCGCTGGACACGGGGGTTGGAGCAAGCCGGATTTCGGCCGAATAGATACCGAAATAGCACCAGTGTTGCGCATTGGTATGCATCGATTCGCGGCCGGTCAATGGAATTCGCGGCTCTCGGTTCGCAATCCCGCGATCAGCGGCGTCAGATCCTCCAGATATTGCGCGACGAGATGCCGGACATCGCTCTCGCACTGCCAGACGCCCGACACCGCGAGCAGCCGCGAATCGAGCGTCTCGCGCCGCTGCCGCTCGAGCAGCTCCGGCCGGACGATCACGTTCACGCTGCCCGTCTCGTCCTCGAGCGTGACGAACAGCACGCCCTTCGCCGTGCCCGGCATCTGCCGCGCGGTCACGAGCCCGCACGCGCGCGCGAGCTGGCCGTTGCGGCGATCGCGCAGCGCCGCGGCGGACGACAGCCGCCGCGCATCGAGCGCGGGCCGCAGCAGCGCGACCGGATGCCGGTTCAGCGTGAGGCCGATCGTGTGATAGTCGGCGAACACGTCGTCGGCCTCGGCCGGCGCGCCGAGCGCCGGCCTCACCGCTTCGTCGATCGGCGCGGCGGCGAGCAGGCCGCGCTCCGGCACGGCGGCGACCGCCTGCCACAGCGCATCGCGGCGATTGCCGGCGAGCGTCGCGAACGCGTTCGCGGCGGCGAGCGCCTCGAGATCGCGGCGCTCGAGGCGCGCGCGGCGCGCGAGTTCGTCGACGCTCGCGAACGGCCCCGCCGCGCGCGCCGCCTCGATCCGCCGCGCGGCCTCCTCGCCCAGCCCGCGCACGAGCGACAGGCCGAGCCGCACCGACGGCCCGCCGTCGGGCGGCGCCGCGCCGGGCCGCGCTTCGAGCGACGCTTCCCAGTCGCTCTTCGTCGCGTCGATCGGCAGCACCGTCACGCCGTGGCGCTTCGCGTCCTGCACGAGCTGCGCGGGCGGATAGAAGCCCATCGGCTGGCTGTTCAGGAGCGCGGCGAGAAAGATCGCCGGCTCGTGGCACTTGAGCCAGCTACTTGCGTAGACGAGATGCGCGAAGCTCGCCGCGTGGCTCTCCGGAAAGCCGTATTCGCCAAAGCCCTTGATCTGCTCGAAGATCTGCTCGGCGAATTCGGGCGGATAGTCGCGCTCGCGCATGCCGTCGACGATCTTGCGCCGGTACTGCTCGATATTGCCCTTGCGCTTCCACGCGGCCATCGCCCGGCGCAGCTCGTCGGCCTCGCCGGGCGTGAAGCCCGCGGCGATGATCGCGATCTGCATCACCTGCTCCTGGAAGATCGGCACGCCGCGCGTGCGCTCGAGCGCCTCCTTCAGATCGGCCTTCGGATACGTGACGGGCTCGAGCCCTTGCCGCCGCTTCAGGTACGGATGCACCGCGCCGCCCTGGATCGGCCCCGGCCGCACGATCGCGACCTCGATCACGAGATCGTAATAGTTGCGCGGCCGCAGGCGCGGCAGCATCGACATCTGCGCGCGCGACTCGATCTGGAACACGCCGACCGTGTCCGCGCGGCAAATCATGTCGTACGTCTTCACGTCGCCCTGCTCGATGTGCGCCATTCCGAACGGCTTGCCATCCCGCGCGCCGCGCCACGCCGTGACCATGTCGAACGCGCGATGCAGCGCGGACAGCATGCCGAGCGCGAGCACGTCGACCTTCATCAGCCCGAGCGCCTCCAGATCGTCCTTGTCCCACTGGATCACGCGCCGCCCCTCCATCGCCGCGTTCTCGACCGGCACGAGCCGCGTGAGCTTGCCGCGGCTCACCACGAAGCCGCCCGAGTGCTGCGACAGGTGGCGCGGAAAGTTCAGCAGCCGCGCGGCGAGTTCGGCCCACGCGCCAATGAGCGGCGTGTCCGGATCGAGCCCGACCGACTCGAAGCGCGCGAGCAGATCGCGGCTGCCGTCGAACCAGCGATGCGCCTTCGCGACCCGCTCGACGAGCATCGGATCGACGCCGAGCGCCTTGCCGGTCTCGCGCAGCGCGCCGCGCGGGCGATAGGTCGATACGGCCGCCGCGAGCGCCGCGCGGTCGTGGCCGTATTTCTCGTAGAGATACTGGATGACCTCCTCGCGGCGCTGATGCTCGAAGTCGACGTCGATGTCGGGCGGCTCGCCGCGCTCGCGGCTGATGAAGCGCTCGAACAGCAGCGTGCTGCGCTCGGGGTCCACCTCGGTCACGTGCAGGCAATAGCAGACGACCGAGTTCGCCGCCGAGCCGCGCCCCTGGCACAGGATGTTCTTGCTGCGCGCGTATTGGACGATGTCGTAGACCGTCAGGAAATACGGCTCGTAGTTCAGCTCGGCGATCAGCGCGAGTTCGTACTCGATTCTTTTTCGCACCGTTTCCGGCATGCCGCTGGGATAGCGCTCGCGCGCGCCCGCCCAGGTTTCCTGCGCCAGATAGCTCGCCGGCGTATGCCCTGCGGGAACGATTTCATGCGGATATTCGTAGCGCAGCTCGTCGAGCGAGAAAGCGCATGCGTCGAGCATCCGGCACGTCTGCGCGACCGCGTCGGCCGGAAACAACTGCGCGATCCGCTGGCGCGTGCGCAAGTGCTGCTCCGCGTTCGGCGCGAGCGCATGGCCGCATTCGGCAATCGGCATCCCGAGCCTGATCGCCGTCATCGTGTCCTGCAGCGGCTTGCACGAGCGGATGTGCATCGTCACGTCGCCGAGCGCGACGAGGCGCATCCCGCGCCGCTCGCCCGCCGCCCGGACTTCCTCGCGATGCGCGCCGTCGAGCGCGCGCTGCAACTGGACGAGCCCGAGCCGCGCGCGCTCGCCGAACAGCGCGTCGAACCACGCGAGTTGCGCGTCGAGCACGTCGGCGCGCGCCGGATACGTCGGCACGAGAATCGCGAAGCAGTCGGGCACGCCGCGCAGATGCGCGAACGGCGGCGGCGGCGCGGCGAGCATGCGCGGCGTGAGCCGGTAGGTGCCTTTGGGCGCGTCCATCCGCCGCCACGAAATCAGCTCGGAGAGGTTGCCGTAGCCCTCCCGGTTCTGCGCGAGCAGCACGAGGCCGAACGTGCCGGGCCCCGGATCGCGGCCCGGCGCGACGTCGTCCGGCGTCACGTCGAAGTACGCGCCGACGACGAGCGGCAACCCCTGCGCCTTCGCCGCGACGTGCATGCGCGGCGCCCCGGCGAGCGAGCATTCGTCGGTGATCGCGATGCCGCGATAGCCCTGCTTCTTTGCGCGCTCGACGAGCTCTTCCGCCGACGATGCGCCGTGCAGGAACGAGAAGTTCGACCGGCAGAACAGCTCCGCGTAATCGGGCAGGCTCTTGAACGGCGAATCCATGCCGCTCACCCGAACAGGCCGTGCAGGAACCAGCATTGCCCCGCCGCGCCGCTGCCGCGCTCCTGGTAGACCCAGTAGCACGCGCCGTCGCCGTCCTGCGCGATGCGATAGTCGCGCGCGACGAGCTGGCCGTCGAACCAGCCGGCCTCGATCCGCTCGATCGACGACACGAACCTGAGCGGCGTGCGGTAGAACGGCCGGTTCTCGCGCATCACGAGCGGCAGCGGCTGCGCGAGCAGCCACGCGGGACGCGGCGGCGCGACGCCCGGCACGGCCGGCTTGCCCGCCGGCGCGCCGAGCGGCAGCCAGCGGTTCGCCGCCTCGGGCCGGTGATCGGCGATGGGCGCCGCGCGCAGCACGTTGTCCGCGCCGAGCCGCGCGGTCAGGAGCTCGACGAGCCGCGCGCGCGCCTCGCGGGTGCCGCCCGGCTCGGGGAACAGATCGTCGGCGGGCGGCGCGACCGATTCGACGCGCGTCGCCGTCAGACGCACCGCGATCACCGCGGCGGGCAGCGCGACGCGCGCGAGCCGCTCGCCGAGGACGCGCATGAAGTGCGCCTCGTCGCGCGCGGGCTCGGCGAACGCGAGTTCGAGCGGCGTCGGCGGCACCGCCTGGCGGCCGCGCTCGTGCTCGAGCGCGAACGCCATCGCCGACAGCGACAACTGCCGCGCGGCGAGCCAGCCGCACAGTTGCACGACGAGCCGCCGCGCGACGAATAGCACGGCTTGCGCATATTCGACACGCTCCGGCAATTCGAGGCGCATGTCGAACACGGGCGGCACCGGCATCCAGGCGAGCGGCTCCACGGCGTCGCCATATGCGCGATCGAGCGCGGCGACGAGCGCGGGACCGCAGCGGCGCGTGAGCCCCGCGCGCGGCAGGCGGCGCAGATCGGCGAGCGTGCGGCAGCCGATGCCGTCGAACCAGCCGGCGTACGGGCGCGCGGCGGACAGCAGCTCGCACGGCAGCGCATCGAGCGCGCGCGCGAGCGACGCCGCCCGCACGATCCGCCGCCGCGCGCCCGGCTTGCCCGGCGCGCGTGCGAGCAGCCACGCGCCGCGCCCCGTCGGCGCGGCGGCAAGACGCGCCGCATAGCCGAGCGTGGCGAGCGTTGCGCGCACCTGCCGGCACAGCGACGGCAGGCCGCCGAACAGCCGCAGGCTCGCGCCGACGTCGACGACGAGCGTCGCTTCGTCGTCGAGCGCGACGCACGGCGAGAAGCGCAGCAGCGCGAGCGCGACCGCGCGCAGCGCGTCGGCCTCGCGCGCCGGATCGCGCTCGACGAGCCGCGTGCCGGACGCAAGCGTCAGCACGCCGCCGCGCTTCATGCCGACGCGCACGCCGTGCGCGCGCGCGGCCGAATCGGCGATCAGCACGACGCCCTGCTCGAGCACCGCACAGCCGTTGCCGCCGTCAGGCGACGGCGGTGCGCACACGTCGAGCGGCAGGCGCGGCAGATGGATGCCGAGCAAGACGCGCATAGCGGCTCTCCACGATGGGCGACGGCAATTCGAGCGAAAGCGGCTCGCCGCAAGCCGACCCGCGGCGCTTGACGATCTCGACCGACACCCCGCCCGGCGACGGATGCAGCGCGAGGCGCAGCACCGCGGGCGACGGCTGCTGCGCGGCGGCGAGCGGCCGGAACATCACGAACAGCGTGTCGCCCGCGCGGGCGGCGGCGAGATGCAGGCGGCGCAGCGCCTCGGCGCGCGTGTTCTGCTGCCACAGCAGGAGCGCGCCGCAGCAGCCTGTCTTGAGCGCCTGCTCGGCCGCCCACAGCGCGTTGGCGCCGCTGTCCGCGCGCAGCCACAGCAGCGCGTCGAGCGGCACGCCGAGGCCGGCGAGCGCGCACGCGTGCGGCGGCTGCGGCGGCGCGACGAACGCGAGCGGCCGCCGCGCGCTGCCCGTCGCCGCGAGCGCGGGCGCGAGCACGCGCATCTCGCCGCAGCCCGCGTGCGGCACGAGCAGCTCGACGAGCCCGCCGACCGGCCAGCCGCCCCCCGGCAACTCGGCCGACAGCGCCGCATAGCCGGTATCGACCGTGCGCGGGCCGCCGCGCGCGAGCTGCGAGCCGCGCCAGAGCGTTATTCCCCCCAAGTCGGAATACATGGTTCTGTCGAGTAACGCATCAATAGAACGCGCCCGTTCATCGGAGCCGCGCATCTGCAGGGGCTGAATAACGGTGCGATTCATGGGGGAACTCTCATCAAATACTGTATAAATATACAGTTATTCTAACGCAAGATTCCGGGATTGCCAGAGGGCGTCGACGAACCCGCTGGTCGAGTGTGTGTCGATCCTTCGCAATATTCGATATTTCCATTATTATCGAATAATGGAAACGAACCAAACCATTGCCGCTCTCGCAGCACTCGCGCACGAGTCCCGGCTCGCCATCTTCCGTGCTCTTGTGCAGGCGGGCCCGGAGGGCATGCCGGCCGGGCAGATTGCCACGCTGCTAGATGTGCCGCCATCGTCGCTCTCCTTCCATTTGAAGGAGTTGGCGCATGCGCAGCTCGTCACTAGCCGCCAGGAAGGCCGCTTCGTCTTCTACTGCGCGAGCTTCGAAACGATGAATGGCCTGCTGGCCTACCTCACGGAGAACTGCTGCGGCGGCAACCCTTGCTCGCCGGCAGCCACCTGTTCGACGTCCAAGAAGCATCAATCATGAAATGCTTTCATGTTCACGTCGGCGTCGCCGATCTCGCCGAGAGCATTCGCTTCTACTCGGCGCTGTTCGCCGCCGAACCGACCGTCGTCAAGGACGACTACGCCAAGTGGATGCTCGACGACCCGCGCATCAATTTCGCGATCTCGCAGCGCGGCGCAGTGCCGGGCCTCGACCATCTCGGCATGCAGGTCGAGAACGAGACCGAGCTTGCGGAAATGCACGCGCGTTTGAGCGCGGCGTCCTTGCCCGTCGACGCGCAGATCGGCACGGCGTGCTGCTATGCGCGTGCCGACAAATACTGGACGGTCGATCCGCAAGGCGTTGCCTGGGAGACATACCAGACGCTCGGCGAGGTTCCAACCTTCGGTGAATCCCGTAGCGCGCCGGCGGCTGAATCGAACGCCGACGCTTCTGCTTGCTGTTCCCCCGCGCGCGGCAAGCCGATCGGCGTGCCGGTGAAATCTTCCTGCTGCTGAGGTCCGACCATGAGCGGCAAGCGCTACAACGTGCTGTTCATCTGTACCGGCAATTCCGCCCGATCGATCCTGTCCGAAGGCTTGATGAGCCAGCTTGGCGACGGGCGCTTCGTTGCCTACTCGGGCCGGCAGTCATCCGAAAGGCGAGGTGAACCCGTTCGCACTGCGCGAGCTGGCACGTTGGCAATTGCCGACCGAAGGGTATCGAAGCACGAGCCGGGATGAATTTGCGGCGCCTGGCGCGCCCATGCTCGATTTTGTCTTCACCGTGTGCGGGAAGGCCGCCGGCGAGGTCTGCCCGATCTGGCCCGGTCAACCGATCACCGCGCACTGGGGCGTGCCTGACCCGGCCGATGTCGAGGGCTCCGACGAGCAGAAGCAGCAGGCCATGCACGACGCCGCGCTGACGTTGAAGCGTCGGATCGACCTGCTGCTGTCATTGCCGCTCACCAAACTCGATAACGTCGCGCTGCAGAAATCGGTGCGCGAAATCGGCCAACAGCAAATCTGGATTCTCGGACATGACCACGAACGTACTGATCCTCTGCACCCACAACTCGGCGCGCAGCGTGCTGTCGGAAGGGATGCTCAATCACTGGGCAGCGAAGCTCGGCAAGGATGTGCGAGCGTACAGCGCCGGCAGCGCGCCGAGCGGTCGCCTCAATCCGTTCGCGCTGGAGGCGCTGACGAACGCCGGTATCGACGTGAGCGACTACCGTAGCAAGAGCTGGGACGAGTTCGTCGGGGACAGTGCGCCCGAAATGCGCGTCGTCATCACGGTGTGCGATAGCGCGGCCGCCGAGACGTGCCCGTACTGGCCCGGTAGCCCCGTCAAAGTGCACTGGGGCTACGCCGATCCGTCGAATGCAGCGGGTGGCGACGAAGGCAAGCGCCTCGCGTTCGAACTCACACGCCAGGCAATCGGCTATCGCATGCTGCAGTTGCTGGCGCTGCCGCTCGATCGCATGAGCAATACCGAACTCCAGACAGCGTTGACCGAGATCTCGCAGAACTGAACATTCGCATGGCGGCCTGCCGAAACACGCGGCTGCCGACGACTTCAAGACCGCCCCCTGTCCAATGAACGCGTCCAATGTCGCCCCGCCGGGCCAGGCCGTCGCAAAGCCTTCCATCAATTTCTTCGAACGCTATCTGACCGTCTGGGTTGCGCTGTGCATCGTCGCCGGCATCGCGCTCGGCCAGGTGCTGTCCGGCCTGTTCCAGCAGATCGGCCGGATGGAATATGCGCAGGTCAATCTCCCGGTCGGGCTGCTGATCTGGGTGATGATCATCCCGATGCTGGTCAAGGTCGACTTTGGCGCTCTGCATGAAGTGCGCCAGCACGTGAAAGGCATCGGCGTCACGCTCGCCGTGAACTGGCTCGTCAAACCGTTCTCGATGGCATTCCTCGGCTGGCTGTTCATCCGCCACCTGTTCGCGCCGATGCTGCCCGCTGATCAGCTCGACAGCTACATCGCCGGCTTGATCTTGCTGGCCGCCGCACCGTGCACGGCGATGGTATTCGTGTGGAGTCGACTGACGGGCGGCGATCCGCTGTTCACGTTGTCGCAGGTCGCGCTGAACGACAGCATCATGGTGATCGCCTTCGCGCCGCTGGTCGGCCTGCTGCTGGGAATGTCCGCAATCACGGTGCCGTGGGCGACGCTGCTCACGTCCGTCGTGCTTTACATCGCTATCCCGGTGATCATTGCGCAGATCCTGCGCAAGCGGCTGCTCGCGAACGGTCAGGCTGCATTCGATGCCGCGATGGCGAAGATCGGCCCGTGGTCGATCGCCGCGCTGCTGGCCACACTCGTGTTGCTGTTTGCGTTCCAGGGCGAAGCGATCCTGAAGCAGCCGCTGGTGATCGCGCTGCTCGCGGTGCCGATCCTGATTCAGGTGTTTTTCAACTCGGCGCTCGCTTACTGGCTCAATCGCGCCGTGGGCGAGAAGCACAACATCGCGTGCCCGTCCGCACTAATCGGCGCATCCAACTTCTTCGAGCTGGCCGTCGCGGCCGCAATCAGCCTGTTCGGTTTCCATTCCGGTGCGGCGCTGGCCACCGTCGTCGGTGTGCTGATCGAAGTGCCGGTCATGCTGTTGGTGGTGCGCATCGTCAATCAGTCGAAGGGCTGGTACGAGTGCCGGACCTGACATGTCCACCAGGCAAAGCCGCGCTATGCAGCAGCAAGGCGTCGCAACGTTTCTATGCTATCGGGCCACAAACCATGCATCGCCAGAGTAAAGGTCCAGAGCGACGGATGCAGCGATTCGAGGGAGAGGGAGGAAGCGGACGTCGCATAGCCGATTACTGCATGTTTGCACAACATATGGCAATGCGTTCGCGGCGCACATCACGAACCACGCCCGTTCGGCCAGCGGCCGAAGCAGCGTCCGTCCCGGCACGGCATCCCGAAACGACCGCCCCGAAACCGCAGCCGCCGCCGAAACCGCCCGTCAGCCGAGCAGCAACGCGTCGTCGTCGAGCTTCTCGTGCCGCGTCTTCTCGAACAATTGCAGCAGATCGGGCACGTCGAGCCCGCGACGCTCGTCGCCGGACACGTCGAGCACCACCTGCCCCTGATGCAGCATCACCGTGCGATCGCCGTAATCGAGCGCCTGCCGCATGCTGTGCGTGACCATCATCGTCGTCAGCCGGCTTTCCTCGACGATCCGCGCGGTCAGCTCCAGCACGAACGCGGCCGTCTTCGGATCGAGCGCGGCCGTGTGCTCGTCGAGCAGCAGGATGCGCGACGGCCGCAGCGACGCCATCAGCAGGCTCACCGCCTGCCGCTGTCCGCCCGACAGCAGGCCGATGCGATCGGTGAGCCGGTTCTCGAGCCCGAGATTCAGCAGCCGCAGCCTGTCGCGAAACAGCTCGCGCGACGCGCGGTTCAGCGCCGGCAGAAAGCCGCGCCGCGCGCCGCGCGCCATCGCGAGCGACATGTTCTCCTCGATCGTCAGCGCTTCACAGGTGCCCGCCATCGGGTCCTGGAACACGCGCGCGACGAGCGGCGCGCGATCCCACGCCGGCTTGCGCGTGACGTCGATGCCGTCGATCGCGATCCGTCCCGAATCGACCGGCTGATCGCCGCTCACCGAATTCAGGAACGTCGATTTCCCGGCGCCGTTCGAGCCGATCACCGTGACGAACTGGCCGTCCGGAATGTCGAGCGACAGCCCGCGCAGCGCGCGCGTCTCGATCGGCGTGCCGGGGTTGAACGTGAGCTTCAGGTCTTGTGCGCAGAGCATTTACGCCCCCCTCGTCTTGCGGCCGAACAGTTTCTTGCGCGTCGCGGGCAGCACGAGCGCGACCGTCACGAGCACGGCCGTCACGAGGTTCAGGTCCTGCGCCTTCAGGCCGACGAACTCGCTGTTGAGCGCGAGCGCGATGAAGAAACGGTAGAGGATCGCGCCGAGCACGACGGCGAGCGTCGTGAGAAAGAGCCGCCGCGCGGGCAGCAGCGTCTCGCCGATGATCACGGCGGCGAGCCCGATCACGATCGTGCCGATCCCCATCGAGATGTCCGAGCCGCCCTGCGTCTGCGCAAAAAGCGCGCCCGCGAGCGCGACGAGCGCGTTCGACAGCGCCATGCCGGCGAGCGTCGCGCGGCCCGTCGCGATGCCCTGCGCGCGCGCCATTCGCGGATTCGCGCCCGTCGCGCGCATCGCGAGCCCGAGCTGCGACGAGAAGAACCAGTCGAGGCCGAGCTTCGCGATCACGACGACGACGGCAAGGAGCGCCGGCCGCAGCACGTAGTCGGGCATCCAGTCGAGCTGCAGCACCGTGAAGAGCGTCGGCTCGGTGATGAGCGGCACGTTCGGCCGGCCCATGATCCGCAGGTTCACCGAATAGAGCGCGATCATCATCAGGATGCTCGCGAGCAGATCCATGATCTTCAGCCGCACGTTCAGCCAGCCGGTGACGAAGCCCGCGCACGCGCCCGCGGCGATCGCGGCGAGCGTCGACGTGAACGGATCGTGGCCCGCGGCGATCAGCGTCGCGGCGACGGCGCCGCCGAGCGGAAAGCTGCCGTCGACGGTCAGGTCCGGAAAATTGAGGATGCGAAACGAGATCAGCACCCCGAGCGCGACGAGGCTGAAGATGAGGCCGATCTCCAGCGCGCCGAGAAGAGAAAAAAGAGACATGGTTGGGGAAATCCTGTTGCAGCGTGCTGCGCGTGACGGAGCGGCGAGCGCGGCGGCCAGGCCGGACCCGACTTGGCCCGGATGCGTCGGCCGCGCGCGGCGCCTGTCGCGCAATGCGTCGCGGACCGCCGAAGCAAAACACGGCCAAGCGTAGCGACGCCCGACATGCCGACGCCCGGCGCATCGAAGCCCGTCGAGACCGGCCCGCCGGCCGCACGTGCGTTACTTGATGACCGTCTTCGCTTCTTTGACGAGATCGGGCGAAAGCGTCACGCCCTGCTTCGCGGCCGCGTCGGTGTTCACGAACAGTTCGAGATTGCTGCTCGTCTCCGATGCGATCGCGCCCGGCTTCTCGCCCTTCAGGATGCGCGCGACGACCTTGCCCGTCTGCCGGCCGAGATCGCCGTAGTTGATGCCGAGCGCCGCGACGCCGCCGCGCTTCACGCTGTCGGTGTCGCCCGCGACGAGCGGGATCTTCGCCTCGTTCGCGACCTTCACGAGCGATTCGTATGCGGACACGACGTTGTTGTCGGTATTCGTGTAGATCACGTCGACCTTGCCGATCAGGCTCTTCGCGGCGGGCGCGATGTCGACGGTGCGCGGCGCGGCCGCTTCCTTGAGCGTCATCCCCTGCTTCGCGAGGATCTCCTTCATTTCCTTCACGACGACGACCGAGTTCGCCTCGCCCGGGTTGTAGACCATCCCGACCGTCTTCGCCTTCGGCGCCACGCGCTTGATGAGCGCGACCTGCCGGTCGAGCGGCAGTTTGTCGGACACGCCCGTCACGTTGGTGCCGGTCGGCCCCCAGCCCTTGACGAGCTGCGCGGCAACGGGATCGGTCACGCCCGAATAGACGACAGGCACGCTCTTCGTCGACGCGACGACGGCCTGCGCGGCGGGCGTCGCGATCGCGACGATCACGTCCGGACGGTCGCCGATGAACTTGCGCGCGATCTGCGCGGCGGTGCCCGTATTGCCCTGCGCGCTCTGGTATTCCCACTTGAGCCTGTCGTCGCCGTAGCCTTCGGCCTTCAGCTCGGCGCGCACGCCGTCGCGGATCGCGTCGAGCGCCGGATGATCGACGATCGACAGCACCTTGACGGTCTGCGCGTGCGCGGCGCCGGCGCCCAGCATCGCGAATGCCGCGACGCCCGCCGCAATCGAATGAGCGGCCACGATCTTGAATCGCTTCATCTGTCTGTCTCCCCCGGTTCTGAATGGTGGACGGGCCGCGCTCCCCGGAACGTGCGCGGCCCGCGCGGCCGCGCCGGAACGGGCGCGGCGGCAAGCGTCTGAGGATACCATTTCCCCAGACCGTTCAATATTTCGGGACAGTACCGAGAGCGCCGCGCCGGCGGCCGCCCGATGCCCGATGCGCGGCCGAAAACAAATAAGCCCGCGCGATGCGCGGGCCTTCGGCGATTCGGGACGATCGGACGACGCTCAGAACGACGCGACCATCGAGCCCTTGAACTGCTTCGTGATGAACTCCTTCACTTCCGGCGACTGGTACGCCTTCACGAGCTTCTTCACCCACGGCTGATCCTTGTCCTTCGCGCGGACCGCGATCAGGTTCGCGTAAGGGCTCGTCAGCGATTCGAGCGCGATCGCGTCCTTGGTCGGCTGCAGGTTCGCCGCGAGCGCGTAGTTCGTGTTGATCACGGCCGCGTCGACGTCGGACAGCACGCGCGGCAGTTGCGCGGCGTCGAGCTCGGTCAGCTTCAGCTTCTTCGGATTCTCGGCGACGTCGAGCACGGTCGCGTTGCTGCCGCCCGTGCCGGCGCCCGCCTTCAGCTTGATCACGCCCTGCGTCTGCAGCAGCAGCAGCGCGCGGTTCTCGTTCGACGGATCGTTCGGCAGCGCGACCTTCGCGCCCGCGGGCAGATCCTTCAGCGTCTTGAACTTCTTCGAATAGACGCCGATCGGCGAGATGTACGTGAGGCCCGCGCTCACGATCTTGTAGCCGCGCTGCTTCACCTGGCTGTCGAGGTACGGCTGGTGCTGGAAGCTGTTCGCGTCGAGGTCGCCCGCATCGAGCGCCGCGTTCGGCTGCACGTAGTCGTTGAACTCGATGACCTTCACATCGAGGCCCTGCTTTTCCTTCGCGACCTTCTGGACGACTTGCCAGACCTGCGCGTCGGGGCCCGCGACCGTGCCCACCTTGATCACCTTGTCCTGCGCTTGCGCGCCGACGGAAACGGAAAGGGCGGCGGCGCCGGCCGCGACCGCGGAGACAACTTTCAGGAGAGTGCGACGCTTCATCTATTTCTCGCTTGCTTGCAGAACCATCCAGGCTCGGTAGAGGGGGCGCGACGGCCTGACCGGCCGGGCCGCGCGGACGAAAGCGCAAATGGTGTCACAAGATCGCCAGGCTGTGAAATACATCCCGCTCATATAGGTATGGGAATGCGTCATGCGAGCGCCGGCTCGACGCGCCCGGACGACGCGGCCGCATTCGGGCCGCTGCCCGCCGCCGCGCTCGGCGCACGCGCGGCCGCCGCGCCGTCGCCGACCTGGAACGCGCTCACCGATTCGCGCAGCCGCGCCGCCTGCTCCTGAAGCGACGACGCCGCGGCCGCCGCCTCCTCGACGAGCGCCGCATTCTGCTGCGTCATTTCGTCCATCTGCGTGACCGCGCGGCCGACTTGCGAAATCCCGCTCGACTGCTCCTCGGACGCGGCCGCGATCTCGCCCATGATGTCGGTCACGCGCCGCACCGCCTGCAGGATCTCCGTCATCGTCTCGCCCGCCTGGCCGACGAGCGCCGAGCCGTTGCTCACGCGCTCCACCGACGCGTCGATCAGTTGCTTGATCTCCTTCGCGGCCGTCGCGCTCCTCTGCGCGAGCGAGCGCACCTCGCCCGCGACGACCGCGAAGCCGCGGCCCTGCTCGCCCGCGCGCGCCGCCTCGACGGCCGCATTCAGCGCGAGGATGTTGGTCTGGAACGCGATGCCGTCGATCACGCCGATGATGTCGGCGATCTTCTGCGAGCTGTCGTTGATCTCGCCCATCGTGCCGATCACGCGGCTCACGACGTCGTTGCCCTTCAGCGCGATCTCGGACGCGCTGTTCGCGAGCCCGCTCGCCTGCCGCGCGTTCTCGGCGTTCTGCTTGACGGTCGCGGTCAGCTCTTCCATGCTCGCCGCGGTCTCTTCGAGCGACGCGGCCTGCTGCTCGGTGCGCTGCGACAGATCGTGATTGCCCGACGCGATCTCGTGGCTCGCGGCCGCGATCGATTCGGCCGCCTGGCGGATGCCGCCGATCGTCGACCGCAGGCGGCCCTGCATGTCGCGCATCGCGGCCATCATGCTCGTCCTGTCGCCCGCGCGCACCGTGACGGGCCGCGTCAGGTCGCCCGCCGCGATCCGCGCGGCGAGCGAGGCCGCCGCATCCGGCTCGCCGCCGAGGCTCGCGCGCACGTTGCGGATGATGACGAGCATCGCCGCCGTGATCACGAGGCCGATCACGAACACCATCGCGAGATGGCCGACGAGCGTCTCGTAGTAGACGGTATCGATGTCCTTCAGGAACACGCCGCTCGAGATGTTCCAGTCCCACGGCGCGAAGCGCGTCACGTAGCTGATCTTCGGCACCGCGGTCTCGCTGTGCGGCAGTCGCCCGCGATACTCGGCGAAGCCGCGCCCGCTCTCCTTCGCCGCGTTCACGATCGTGACGAAAAGCCGCTTGCCGTCCGGGTCCAGGTAATCGCCGACCTGCGTGCCGACGAGCTTCGGCAGCGTCGGATGCATCAGCACGACGGGCGTCGAGTCCGTCACGAACAAGTAGCCGGAATCCCCATAGCGCATCGCCGACAGGCGCGCGAGCGCTTCGCGCCGTGCGTCCTCGTCGCTCATCCTGCCGCTCTGCGCGAGCGCGTAGTACGCCTTCACCACGCCCGCCGCCGAATCGACGAGATTCGCCATCCCTTCCTTGCGCTCGGCGAGCATCGTCGTGCGCGTCTCGAACGCGCTCCACGCGCCTACCCCCAGCAATCCGACCCATACGAGCGCAAGCGCCAGCCACAGCTTGCGGTTCAAGCTCATTCTGTTCATCGTGTGTGCGTTCCCGTGTCGTGTTCGTCGCGCGCCGTCCGCGCCGCGGCCCCGGCCGCGAACGATCGCTGCCGCTATTTACGGCACGCCGGCTTACAACTTGAATGGAAGCGCGATGGCGACGACTGTGCTACAAGAGCGGCTTGGCTGCGGCATGGCGTCGCGGCCCACATTCAACGAGGCCTCCATGTACGTGATCGACATCCGCTACACCGCGCCGCTCGAGCGCATCGACGACGCGCTCGAACGCCACCGCGCCTACCTGCAACGCCATTTCGACGCCGGCGTGTTCGTCGCGTGCGGGCCGAAGGTGCCGCGCGACGGCGGCGTGATCCTCGCGGTGCGGATCGAGCGCGACAAGCTCGATGCGATCCTCGAAACCGATCCGTTCGTCACCGAAGGGCTCGCCACGTACACGGTGACCGAATTCAAGACGACGCGCATCGCGCCGGGCGTCAATCTGCCGGCGCTGCCGTAATGAAAAACACCCCGAAGTCCGGACAAGCGTCCGGCGCTTCGGGGTGCATGCCGCGGGGTGCATGCCGCGGGATACATGCCGTATCGGCAGGCAGCCGCTCGTTTTCGAGTCGTCAGTCGAGCAGCAGCTTCAGATCGTGGACCCACGGCCCCGGCCCCTGGCCGTCGCGCACGAACAGGCGCAGCTTGCCGCTCGGATCGAACACGTAGCTCGCGGCGGTGTGGTCCATCGTGTAGCTGTCGGGCGTCTTGCCCGGCACCTTCGCATAGTAGACGCGGAAGTCCTTCGTCACCTTCTTCAGTTGCGCTTCGTCGGCGGGCCGCAGGCCGACGAACGCCGGATTGAACGCGGGCACGTACTGGCCGAGGATCGCCGCGGTGTCGCGCTCCGGATCGACGGTGACGAACAGCACCTGCACGCGCTTGCCGTCCGGGCCAAGCTGCTGCAGCGCCTGCGACAGCTCCGCCATCGTCGTCGGGCACACGTCCGGGCAGTGCGTATAGCCGAAGAACACCACGACCGCCTTGCCCTTGAATTCGCCGAGCGTGCGGATCTTGCCCGTCGTGTCCGGCAGCGCGAAGTCGCCGGTGAACTGCGAGTTGCCGGTGATGTCGAGATTCTGGAACGCCGGCTGCTGGTTGCAGCCCGCGATCAGCAAGGCGCCCGCGAGTGCGCAGGCGAACAACCAGCCGCGCTGCGCGCGGCGGCATGCAAACAGGGATTTGAGCATTGCGATCGAACCGTTGGAGTTACATCCCGATCATGGGACGTGCGTAGTGGTCGACGAGGAGCGCCGCGAACAACAGCGACAGATAGACGATCGAATAGCGGAACGCGCGGCGCGCGAGCGCATCCGAGTAATCGCGGTAGATCTTCCACGCGTACGCCAGGAAGATCGCGCCGAGCAGCACCGCGCTCGTCAGATAGACGGCCCCGCTCATCCCGGAGATGAACGGCATCATCGTGACGGCGAACAGGATCACCGTGTACAGCAGGATGTGCAGCCGCGTGAACTGCTCGCCGTGCGTGACGGGCAGCATCGGCAGGCCCGCGTTCTCGTAGTCCTTGCGGCGGTAGAGCGCGAGCACCCAGAAGTGCGGCGGCGTCCACACGAAGATGATCAACACGAGAATCCACGCGTCGCCGGGCACCGCGCCCGTGACGGCCGCCCAGCCGAGCGCGGGCGGCATCGCGCCCGACGCGCCGCCGATCACGATGTTCTGCGGCGTCATCGGCTTGAGCAAGAGCGTGTAGATCACCGCGTAGCCGACGAACGTCGCGATCGTCAGCCACATCGTCAGCGGGTTCGTGAACGTGTAGAGCGTCCACGCGCCGAGGCCGCCCAGCACGGTCGAGAACGCGAGGATCTGCAAGGTCGTGATCTCGCCGCGCGCGGACGGACGCCACGCGGTGCGCCGCATCATCGCGTCGATCTTCTGCTCGACGAGGCAATTGATCGCGAACGCCGAGCCCGCGAGCAGCCCGATGCCGATCGTGCCGCCGAGCAGCACTTTCCACGGCACCATGCCCGGCGTCGCGAGGAACATCCCGATCACCGCGCAGAACACGGCGAGCTGCGTGACGCGAGGCTTCGTCAGCGCCAGATACTGGGAGAGACGGCTACCGGGCGTATGGGAAAGTGTCGTGTCCATGTACGGTCAACGTCACGCGGGCGCGGCGTCGCGCGCGGGTTGCGCGACGCGGCCGGGACGGCTTGAAAGGATGCGAAAGTTTAGCATGACGACGAGGAGCAGCAGGATCGCGGCCCCGCCGTTGTGCGCGACGGCGACGGGCAACGGCCATTGCAGCACGATATTCGTCAAACCCGTGACGAACTGCAGCACGACGACGGCGAGCACGCCGTTCGCCGGCCGCCGCAGCGACGCGAAGCGGCGCATCTTCAGCGCGAACGCGATCAGGTACGCGACGACGACGAATGCGAACGTGCGGTGGGTCCAGTGGATCGCGACGAGCGCGTCCTGCGTGATCGCGCCGCCGTCGTTCGTCATCCCGAGCGCGCGCCAAAGGTGGAAGCCGTTGCGGAAGTCCATCGGCGGCATCCACGCGCCGTTGCAGGTCGGGAAATCGGTGCACGCGAGCACCGCGTAGTTCGTGCTGACCCAGCCGCCGAGCGCGATCTGCGCGACGAGCAGCACGAGCGCCGCGAGCGCCGCCGCGCGGTAGCGGCCCGCGCCGGGCTCGTGCGCGGGCAGCGGCGTCTGCCGCGCCGCGAGCCAGCCGAGCGTGCCGAGCAGCGTCAGGCCGAGCAGCAGGTGGATCGTGACGATCACCGGCTGCAGCTTCATCGTCACGGTCCACGCGCCGAACGCACCCTGCACGAGGATCAGCAGCAGCAGGCCCGTCGGCCACCACGGCGAGACATGAAGCGGCTTGCGGCGCAGCCGCGCGGCCCATGCGATCGCCGTCTGCGCGATGATCAGCACGCCGATCGCCATCGCGAAATAGCGGTGGATCATCTCGATCCATGCCTTCGTCATGCTGACGGGGCCCGTCGGCATCGCCTGATGGGCGGCCGTGATCGCCGCATGCGCGACGAACGGCGACGACGTGCCGTAACAGCCCGGCCAGTCCGGGCAGCCGAGCCCCGAATCGGTCAGGCGCGTGAAGCCGCCGAACATCACGAGATCGAGCGTGAGGAACGTCGTGATCCAGACGAGCTTGCGGAACTTGCCGTCGTCCGCCTTCACCCACACGTAGGACAGCGGCAGCAGCGCGATGCAGAGGCCGATCAGGCCGAGTTGCAATAGGTACATCGTGTTTCTCTCTTACCGTCTATCGCCGGTCGGGGCCGGCGCTCAACCGATGCTCGACCACTTGAGGAGCTTCGTCACGTCCTGCTTGATCTTGCTCGGGTCCGGATTCTTCGGGAAACGCATCATCAGGTTGCCGTTCGGATCGACGAGATAGAGGTGATCCGCGACCTGCGTGCCCGCATCGGCGGGCAGCCACGCGGCGACCGCGGCCGGATCGGCGCGCAGCTTGCGCGTGTCCGGATACGCATCGGCGATCGCCGCCGGCACGTTCGCCGCGTCGCTCTTCAGCCACACCATCGTGATCCGCTGCCGCTCGCCCGCCTGCGTCGCGCGCACCTGGCGCATGAAGTAGAGCTTCTTCGCGCATGCGTCGCCGCACGCGCCGCCGTCCTCCATCACGAACAGCCACACGCCGCGCAGCGACGCGAGCGGCACCGTCTTGCCCGTTTCGTCGACGACGGTCAGATCGGGCGGAATCGGCCGCTGCGGCTCGATCAGCGTGCCGTAGTTGGTCGCACCGCCGCGCGGCTTGATCACGTAATACGTGAAATACGACGCGACCACGGGCGCCGCGCAGATGAGCGCGAGCGCGAGCAGCACCCAGCGGCCGCGCCGCCACGAGCCGCGCTGCGCGGGTTCCGCTTGCCGGCCGTCTTGCGGCCGCGTCGGATGGGAAGATTGCATCACCAAAGAGACCTCTTGAAACGATGGACGTCGCGCGGCGCCGCGCTCACGCGTCGCCGGACTGCTTTTTCGCCGCGCGCCGCGCGGCATACAGGCCGAAGCCGGCGGCGGCCGCCGCCATGCCCCACCACTGGAACATGTAACCGTAGTTGCGCTCAACGCCTGTCGTCGGCGCGGGCCAGTCGCGCACGAGCTTGTCGCCGTCGTCGCTCGTCTGCTGGATCACGAACGGCTGCAGCGGCAGGCCCGTTTCCTGCGCATACGCGGTGGCGTCGAGATTCTGCCGGATCTTCTGGCGCGCGGCCGAGCCGCCCTCGCCGAGCTCGAACGCGCGCGACGCGTTGCCGCGCGCGATGCCCTCGATCGTCACGTCGCCCGCGGGCGTCGCGAACGGCTCGATCGCGGTGCGATCGGCGTAATTGCGCGGCAGCCAGCCGCGGTTCACGAGCACGTAGCCGCCGTTCGCGAGCTTCATCGGCATCACGACGTAGAAGCCCGGCTGATCGTTGTACGGCCGGTTGTCGAGGAACACCGCGAGTTCCGGCATGAAACGCCCCGTGGCGCGCACGCGATGGAACTCGATGTCCTTCAACGCGACGCTCTCGCGCGGCACGTCGGCCGGGCTCGCATGCTCGTAGCGCGCGATCTGCGCGTCGAGCGCCTCCTTCTGATGCGCGCGGTCGCGCTGCCAGAAACCGAGCCGCACTGTGATCGCGATCACCGCGAGAATCAGCAGCGCAGGCAGCCAGCGGATTCTCATCGCGCCGCTCCCCGGGCGCGACGATCGCCCGACCGAAGTGCGATAATGCCCCTTTCTTCCTCCAACTGCCGGTTTCCGGTTAGCTTCATGCACATTCTCGTTCCGATCGCCTTCGTACTCATCATCGCCAGCATGGTGTCGGCGCTGTATTTCATGATGCACGACCGAGGCCATACGAAGCGGATGGTCTGGTCGCTCGCGATGCGCGTCGGGCTGTCGATCTCGCTGTTCCTGTTCATCCTGTTCGCGAACTGGATGGGCTGGATCCATTCGACCGGCATTCCGATCGGCCGCTGATGCGGCATAACGCCGCACGAGTGCCGCCCCTTCAAGCAAAAGCGCCGCCCGATGAAGTCGGGGCGGCGCACCGGTCCTGCCTGCGGCGCTTCGGCGCGCATCGCGGCGCCGACGAACCAGGCAAACGGCCCGCGCATTGCTGCGCGGGCCGTTTTCGTTGTTACAGCCAGTAGACGACGACGTACAGGCCGAGCCAGACGACGTCGACGAAGTGCCAGTACCACGCGGCGCCTTCGAACGCGAAGTGGTGATCCGGCTTGAAGTGGCCGCGGATCATACGCACCAGCACCACCGCGAGCATCGTGCCGCCCAGGAACACGTGGAAGCCGTGGAAGCCCGTCAGCAGGAAGAACGTCGAGCCGTACACGCCGGAGCCGAGCGTCAGGTTCAGCTCGTTGTACGCGTGGAAGTATTCGAAGCCCTGCAGGAACAGGAAGCAGACGCCGAGCACGAGCGTCGCGGCGAGCCAGGCGATCGCCTTGCCGCGATGATCCTCGCGCAGCGCGTGATGCGACACCGTCAGCGTCGCGCCCGACGACAGCAGCAGCGCGGTGTTGAGGGTCGGGATCGGCCACGGGCCCATCGTCTTGAAGTGGCCGACGAGGGCGCCCGGGCCTTCGTTCGGCCACACGGCGGAGAAGTCCGGCCAGATCAGCTTGTAGTCGAGGCTGCCGAGCTGGTGCATCGCGATTTCGCGCGCATAGAACAGCGCGCCGAAGAACGCGCCGAAGAACATCACTTCGGAGAAGATGAACCAGCTCATGCTCCAGCGGTACGACTTGTCGACGCGCTTGCCGTACATCCCGCCTTCCGACTCGGCGATCGCGTCGCCGAACCAGTGATACAGCACGAACAGGAGCCACAGCAGGCCGACGAGCGCCGTATAGGGCGCCCACGGCTCGCCGTTGACCCACAGCGCGAACGAGCCGAGCATGATCAGCAGGCCGATGGCCGCGCTGATCGGGTGCTGCGACGGGTGCGGCACGAAATAGTACGGGCTCTCGTTTTGACCGGTCATGCTTGATTCTCCACTTCAGTCCAATTTGTTCCGGAACGATCCGGCTTATTTCTGCGGCGGCGCGCGCGGCGCCTCCTCGCTTTGTTTCTGCTCGCGGCCGCGCACGGCGGCGCGCCCGCTGAATCCGCCCCTGCTACCCGACGACCGCGTGCACGATCAGGATCAGCACGCCGACGAACACGGCCGCCCCGATCAGCGCGGCGATCAGCACGTACAGCGGGTTCAGTTGCGTCGCGTCCGCCTCGAGATCGCGCCGCTTGCGCACGCCGAAGAACGACCACATCACCGCCTTGATCGTCTGCGCGAACGTGCTCTTGTTGTCCGTTCCGCTCACCTACGTCGCCTCCTCAATATCACGCGGCGGGCTTCGCCGCAGCGCCGCCCGTGCGCTCCGCCGCGCCGCGCACGGCGGGCGCGGGCGTGTTCAGCTCGAAGAACGTGTACGACAGCGTGATCGTCTTCACGTCCTTCGGCAGCTTCGGATCGATCACGAACACGACCGGCATGTCGCGCGTCTCGTTCGCCGCGAGCGTCTGTTGCGTGAAGCAGAAGCACTCGATCTTCTTGAAGAACTCGGTGGCCTGCTTCGGCGCATAGCTCGGGATCGCCTGCGCGACCACCGTCCTGCCCTGCCCGTTCGTCACTTCGTAGACGACCGTCGTCAACTCGCCCGGATGCACGTCGATGCTGTTGCGCTTCGGCTTGAAGCCGAGCGGGCCGCGCGCGTTCGCGTCGAGCTCGATCGACACCGTCCGGGTGTAATCGATCTGCGTATTTCTCGCCTCTCGCGCGCTGACGTCGCGCTGCAACAGATTATTGATGCCGGTGATCTGGCAGATCGCGCGGTACATCGGCACCAGCGCGAAGCCAAAGCCGAACATCAGCCCCGCCACGACGACGAGCTTCACGAGCATCGACCGGTTGAACGCGCGATCGACGTTCGCCTCGGGCTTCGACATCAGGACTTCCTCAATACTGCGTCAGGACGTGGACGCAATCCACTGCCTGACGACGGCACCCACAAAGAAAACGGCGACGACGATGAGCAGGATCAAGAGCAGCCGCCTGTTGCCCGCGCGAATCTCGTCGGGCGTTCGCCTTTTTTGTGAATTCCGGGTCATGCGAATTTTTTCGTTCGGGTTGGCGCCGCCCGCGTCGTGCGACGCGGGCGGCGAACGCCATCAAACCATTACTCGACCGTCGGCGGATGCTCGAACGTGTGGAACGGAGCCGGGCTCGGCACCGTCCACTCGAGGCCCGTCGCGCCGTCCCACGGCTTGTCGGAAGCACGCTCGAGCTCGCCGCCGCCGCGATACGCGGGCAGCACGACCGCGAACAGGAAGTACACCTGCGCGAGGCCGAAGCCGAACGCGCCGATCGTCGCGAGCTGGTTGAAATCGGTGAACTGCGCCGGGTAGTCCGCATAGCGGCGCGGCATGCCCGCGAGCCCCACGAAGTGCATCGGGAAGAACGTGATGTTGAAGAAGATCATCGACGACCAGAAATGGATCTTCCCGCGCGTCTCGTTGTACATCCAGCCGGTCCACTTCGGCGCCCAGTAGTACCAGCCGGCGAAGAGCGCGAACAGCGAACCCGCGACGAGCACGTAGTGGAAGTGCGCGACGACGAAGTACGTGCCGTGGTACTGGATGTCGAGCGGCGCCATCGCGAGCATCAGGCCCGTGAAGCCGCCCATCGTGAACACGAACAGGAAGCCGATCGCGAACAGCATCGGCGTCTCGAACGTGAGCGAGCCGCGCCACATCGTGGCCGTCCAGTTGAACACCTTCACGCCCGTCGGCACCGCGATCAGCATCGTCGCGTACATGAAGAACAACTGGCCCGTCACCGGCATGCCGGTCGCGAACATGTGGTGCGCCCAGACCATGAACGACAGGATCGCGATCGACGCGGTCGCGTACACCATCGAGCTGTAGCCGAAGAGGGGCTTGCGCGAGAACGCCGGGATCACCTGCGACACGATCCCGAACGCCGGCAGAATCATGATGTACACCTCGGGGTGGCCGAAGAACCAGAAGATGTGCTGATACATCACCGGATCGCCGCCGCCCGCCGCGTTGAAGAACGACGTGCCGAAGTGGCGGTCGAACAGCACCATCGTGATCGCGCCCGCCAGAACAGGCATCACGGCGATCAGCAGGTACGCGGTGATGAGCCACGTCCACGCGAACATCGGCATCTTCATCAGCGTCATGCCCGGCGCGCGCATGTTCAGGACCGTCACGACGATGTTGATCCCGCCCATGATCGACGACGCGCCCATGATGTGCACCGCGAAGATCGCGAAATCCATGCCCGGACCCATCTGCGTCGACAGCGGCGCGTACAGCGTCCAGCCGGCGGCCGTCGCGCCGCCCGGCGCGAAGAACGAGCCGACCAGCAGCACCGCCGCGACGGGCAGCAGCCAGAAGCTGAAGTTGTTCATCCGCGCGAACGCCATGTCCGACGCGCCGATCTGCAGCGGAATCATCCAGTTCGCGAAGCCGACGAACGCCGGCATGATCGCGCCGAACACCATGATGAGCCCGTGCATCGTCGTCAACTGATTGAAGAACTCGGGCCGCATGATCTGCAGGCCCGGCTCGAACAGCTCGGCGCGAATCGCGAGCGCCATCACGCCGCCCGACAGGAACATGATGAACGAGAACAGCAGGTACAGCGTACCGATATCCTTGTGGTTGGTGGCGAACAGCCAGCGCCGCCAGCCGTGCGGGGTTTCGTGCGCGTGGTCGTCGTGCGCGTGGCCCGCGGCTACGTCGTGCCCGATGCTAGACATGAGAATCTCCTAATGCGAATACGTCGACAAACACAGCGACACGTCAAGCCGCCGGGCCGATCTCGACCCGCCGGGCTTCCTTCGCGTCCGCCCCGCCCGTGATCGTTTCCGGCTTCTTCAGAATGATGCGCTCCTGCGCGACGCCGGCCGTCTTCAGCGCGTCGCGCACGGCCTGCGCGCGGCGCCTGGCCAGTTCGGCGTTCGCGTCGGCCGAGCCCGTCTTGTCGGTGAAGCCTGACAACGCGAGCTTCGCGTCCGGATGCGCCTTCACGTATTCGGCCGCCGCGGCGATCGCGTCCTTCGCGTCCGCCGGCAGCTCGCTCTTGCCCGTCTCGAAATAGATCGCCGCCGGCAGCGCCTGTGCCTGCGCCGGCGCGGCCGCGCCCGATGCGTCGGCCGCCGGCGCCGCCGCACCGCCGTCCGCCTGCTGCGCGTCTTCCGGCAGCTTGCCGTTGCGTGCGTCGGCCACCTGCTTCGGCTGCAGCGAGTCGCCCTTGTGGTTGCCCCACGAATTGCGTTCGTACGTGATCACCGACGCGATGTCGAGATCCGGCAGCGACGCCCACGACGGCATCGCGCCCTTGCCCTTGAGCACCTGCTCGAGATGGCCGGCGATCGGGCCGTTGACGATCTTGCCCCCGTCGAGCGCCGGGAACGCGCCGACGCCCTTGCCGTTCGGCTGGTGGCACACCGCGCAGTTCGCCTTGTAGACTTCCTCGCCGTGCGCCATCAGCTCGGCGCGCGTATACACCTTGTCCGGATCGACCGCGCCCGCGGCGAGCTTCGCCTTCTGCGCGCTCACCCACTTCGCGTAGTCGTCGTCCGACAGCACCTCGACGACGACCGGCATGTACGCGTGCTCCTTGCCGCAGAGCTCCGTGCAGAAGCCGCGGTAGGTGCCGACCTTCTCGGCCTTGAACCAGGTATCGCGCACGAAGCCCGGAATCGCATCCTGCTTGACGCCGAACGCCGGGACGTACCACGAATGGACGACGTCGTTCGCGGTCGTGATGACGCGGATCTTCTTGTTGACCGGCACGACGAGCGGGTGATCGACTTCCTGCAGGTAGGTGTCGCTGATCGGCTGCTGGCCGTTCACTTCGGCGCGCGGCGTCGACAGCGTGGACAGGAAGCTGATGCCTTCGCCCGGGCCCTTCACGTAGTCGTAGCCCCACTTCCACTGGTAACCGGTGACTTTGACCGTGAGGTCGGCGTTCGTCGTGTCCTTCATCGCGACGACGGCCTTCGTGGCGGGCAGCGCCATCAGCACGACGATGATGAACGGCACGATCGTCCAGATGATTTCGACGGTGGTGCTTTCGTGGAAATTGGCGGCCTTGTGGCCTTTCGACTTGCGGTGCGCGAAGATCGAATAGAACATCACGCCGAACACGCCGACGAAGATCGCTGTACAGAGGATCAGCATCATCGTGTGGAGGTCGTAGAGCTCCTCGGCGATCTTCGTCGCGGGCGGCTGGAGATTGATCTCGTTGACGCGGGGGCCGCCCGGGCTGTCGCCCACCGCCAGAGCGGCGCCGGACAAGAGCAGACCGCTGCATGCCAGCACGCCCGTGAGGGCTCGCTTGATTGTTTTCATAGCTTCCTTACCCAAAATTTCCATTCAAACCCTCCCCCGTCGCAAGCCGCCCGCTTCACGCCGGCCGCCTCGTTCAGCCGCAGCGCGAAAGCGACGCGCGCAGTTCGCGCGCGAACTGCGCGCGCCGGTATTGCGCGAGGTGCTGCCCGACCACGACGGACTCTCCGCGCGACACCAATGTGACGGGATCGCGCGGCGACGCACCCGGCTCGACCCGCACCCAGCGCGGATTCAATTCGATCTGCGTCAGCCGCTCCGCGCTCATCCGCTCGATGACGAGCCGGTGAGGAAACAGCCGGATGCGTTCGTAATCGACTGCATGGCGCGCGTAGATGGCAAACGCGACGCCCACCGCCAGCAACTCGACCCCGGTGAAAGGCAGCACGAGCCACGCTCCGCGCCACGACAACAGGACCGCGATCAACAGCGAAAACGCCGCGAGCGACACGTAGAACGCCACGAACTGGCGTGGAGACGCCGAGCAGTTGCGCTTCATCAGCCAGTCCGCGAGGACCGGTTCGGCGTCGTGCAACCCGTCGTGCAACCCGTTCGCTGCTTCCATCGCTGCCTCTCGCGAATGGCGTCTGATGCTTGCCCGCATCGGGCCGGCCGTCCTGTATTGTGAGGACCCCCAGGACGACAAACTGTCGCATTATAGGCGGGTTCAAAGTCATCCACAAGCAAACGGCCATCGCCCGGCGAGCCAAGCGCGACAAGCTTCCCGGCCGTTTTAGGAGGCTTTTTGCAGCGTCCCTCGGCCGTTAATTTCCGGCATAACGAAAACCCCTCTTTACCGCGTCATGAACGCTTCGGCCGCCCTTTGCCGATGTCCTGCACGCGCACGATGCCGAAGCCTTCCGCCGTCGTGCGCGGCGCCGCCTTCCATGCATGCCCGTAGATCACTTCGAACGTGAGCGGAATCGTTCCGTCGTCGCGCCGGCGCGCTTCGAGCGCGTCGTACAGCGCCGCGCGCAGGCGGCGCGACGCATGGCCCGACGCGCCGCGCTCGAACGGATACGCGCCGAGGCGGCGCACGTCGGCGAGCAGCGAATCGGCGGACTTGTACGTGACGGTCAGCGTCTCCTGGTCCATCACCGGAATCTCGAAGCCGCTCTCGACGAGCATGTCGCCGAGGTCGTGCATGTCGACGAAATCGATCACGCGCGCGACGGCGCGCGCGCCGCCCGCCGCGGCGGCCGCGTCCGCGCACGCGGCGCGCAGCTCGCGCAGCGTGTCGGGGCCGAGCGTGCTGAACATCAGCAGCCCGTCGACGCGCAGCACGCGATGCCATTCGGGGAACACGAGATCGGGACGCGCGTGCCAATGCAGCGCGAAGTTGGACCAGAGGAGATCGAACGCGCCGCTCGCGAACGGCAGCGCGGAGAAATCGGCTTGCGCGACGCGCGGCCCGCGATGGCCGAGCGCTTTCGTGAGCGTCGCCGGCAGGAACCGGCGCCAGCTCGTCTCGGCCGTGTCGCGCGCGGCCGCGCGCGCGAGCATCCCGCCCGACGCGTCGACGCCGAACACGGGCGCTTCCGGAAAGCGCGCGCGCAGCAGCGGCAGGTCGTCGCCCGTGCCGCAGCCCGCATCGAGCACGCCCGCCGGGTTCACCTTGATGTAGTCTAGGCGCTCGCGCATCCGCTGCGCAATCTCGCGCGGCAGGAACGACACGGCGTCGAACGCGGCGGCGCGGCGGTCGAAGATCCGCCGCAAGCGCCGCGGATCGTAGGCCGGACGGCCGGTTTTTGCGGAAGCTGGGGACATGTCGGGCACACTGGCGAAGAGCCCGAAGTATACTCGCTCGCTTCGCGCCATTCAGCGAAGCGGCCCTCCGCAGGAGCCCGGCGATGGCGAATCCGGCCGTATTGCGCCGCCGCATACGTGCGGCGGCCGCGTGCGTGGGCATTGTCCTGGCACGTTTTTCCGCTGCTGCGCTGCCGAACCGCTGCGCGTTATGCGGCAATTTGTCACATAGGACAATTTGCGACTGTTGCGACGACGCCTATTGGAATGAGACCCGGCTGCGCTGCTCACGCTGCGCGTTGCCGCTGCACGGCGCGCGCGGTGCGATGCACTATTGCTGCGCCGCGTGCGCGAACGCACCGCCGCCGTTCGACGCGACACTCGCGCTCGCCGACTACCGCGCGCCGCTCGACAGCCTCGCGCTCGACCTGAAGTTCCGCGCGCAGTTCGCGCTCGGCCGCGAATTCGGCGAGCGCCTCGCGCGGCTCGCGGCGGACGCGCTCGACGGCGCGCCGCCGCTCGACGTGATCGCGCCCGTGCCGCTCGCGCGGCGGCGGCTCGTCGAGCGCGGCTACAACCAGGCGTGGGCGATCGCGCGGCCGCTCGCGCGCGCGCTGAAGGTGCGCGCCGATGCGGCGCTCGTTGCGCGCGTGGCCGATACCGCGCCGCAATCGCGGCTCGCGTTCGATGCGCGGCGCACGAACGTCGCGGCGGCGTTCGACGTCGCGCGGCCGGTCGCGGGGCTGCACGTCGGCATCGTCGACGACGTGATGACGTCGGGCGCGACGCTCGATGCGCTCGCGCGCAAACTGAAGGATGCGGGCGCGCGGCGCGTGACGAACTTCGTCGCGCTGCGCACCGCGAAGGATTGACGGCGCGCCGCGGCGCGGCCGCCGCACGGGTTCACACGCTTTTCACCGATCGAATCGAATCATGTTCAACGTTGTTCTCGTCGAGCCCGAAATTCCGCCGAACACCGGCAACGTGATCCGGCTGTGCGCCAACACGGGCGCGCGGCTGCATCTGATCGAGCCGCTCGGCTTTCCGCTCGACGACGCGAAGATGCGCCGCGCGGGGCTCGACTATCACGAATACGCGCAGATGCGCGTGCATCGCGACTGGGACGCGTTCGTCGCCGCCGAGGCGCCCGATCCTGCGCGGATGTTCGCGTTCACGACGCGCGGCTCGGGACGCTTTCACGACCGCGCGTTCGAGCCGGGCGACTGGTTCGTGTTCGGCCCGGAGACGCGTGGGCTCGCGAGCGCGCTCGTCGAGCGCTTTCCCGCCGGGCAGCGCGTGCGGCTGCCGATGCGGCCGGGCAATCGCAGCCTCAATCTGTCGAACACGGTCGCGGTCGTCGTGTTCGAGGCGTGGCGGCAGACGGGGTTCGAAGGCGGGGCTTGAGCGAATGTCGGCCGCCTGGCGGCGGCGCGAAGCAAACGGCATGCGCGACCCACGCGCACGGAGCGAACGCTGCGTGCGCCTCTCGCACGACGCTTCTCGCACGACGTTACGCCGCCGGCCTCCGATCGCCGGCCGATCACAAGCCGATTGCCGGCGCGAGGGCCGCGGCGGGAACCGATCGACGACGGCGGCGAGCGGCGAGCCGCGAACGAACGCGCGCTCAAATACGCGCAAGCGCCGCGCGATAAAGATCGAGCATCGCGTCGGAAAAGCACGCGAATACGATGCGCTCGAATCGCGCGTCGGCCAATTCGCCCGCGAGCGCGTCGGTCACGGTGCGCACCGCGATCGCAGTCGCGTCGGCCGGCGGAAAGCGATACACGCCGCAACTGATCGCCGGAAACGCGATCGACGCGCAGCCGGCGCCGGCCGCGACTTCGAGCGAGCGCCGGTAGCACGACGCGAGCAGTTCGGCCTCGCCGCGCCCGCCGCCGTGCCAGACCGGGCCGACCGTGTGGATCACGTACTTCGCGGGCAAGCGATAGCCTTGCGTGAGCTTCGCGTCGCCCGTCGCGCAGCCGCCGAGCGTCGCGCATTCCTTCACGAGCCCGGGCCCCGCCGCGCGGTGGATCGCGCCGTCGACGCCGCCGCCGCCCAGCAGCGACGCGTTGGCCGCGTTGACGATCGCGTCGAGCGCGAGCGTCGTGATGTCGACGACGCGCGCTTCGACCGACGTCGAACCGATGTTCGGCATGATGCCCTCCATCGAGTGGATCGCGATGCGCACAGCGTACGCCCGCGCGCCCCCGGGCGCACGGAACGCGCGAACGCGGGCGCGCCGCGCAGCGCGCCCGCATTCGTTCGCTTCGGATTGGATTCGATCCGGCCCGCCGGACCCTATTCGGCCTTCGCGTCCCGCCGCAGCAGGCCGCTCACCGCGTCACGCGGCGCGACGCCGTCGAACAGCACCGCGCACACCGCTTCGGTGATCGGCATGTCGACGCCGCGCTCGCGCGCGATCGACAGCACCGCGCGCGCACACCGCACGCCTTCGGCCACGTGGCCGAGCGCGGCCAGGATGTCGTCGAGCGAGCGGCCGGCCGCGAGCTGCAGGCCGACGGTCCGGTTGCGCGACAGATCGCCTGTCGCCGTGAGGATCAGGTCGCCGAGCCCCGTGAGGCCCGTGAACGTCTCCGCGCGGCCGCCGAGCGCGACGCCCAGGCGCGACATCTCCGCGAGCCCGCGCGTGACGAGCGCCGCGCGCGCGTTGAGGCCGAGGCCCAGGCCATCGGCGATACCCGTCGCGATCGCGAGCACATTCTTCACCGCGCCGCCGACCTCGACGCCGACGACGTCGTCGCCCGTGTAGATCCGCATCGCGCCGTGATGGAACGCGGCGAGCGTGCGCTCGCGGCACGCGGTCGACGCGCTCGCGACCGTCAGCGCGACGGGCAGCCCCTGCGCAACTTCGCGTGCGAAGCTCGGGCCCGACAGCACGCCGTAGCTCGCGTGCTCCGGCAGTTCCTCGGCGACCATCTGATGCGGCAGCAGCCGCGTGTCGGCCTCGAAGCCCTTGCAGACCCAGACGAAATGAGCGGGCACGCAGCATGCGTCGCGCATCGCGCGGCACAGCGCGCGCAGCCCGGCCACGGGCGCGGCGATCACGCAGAGCGCGCCGTCCGCTTGCGCGTGCGACAGCGCGGCCGCGAGATCGGCCTCGTAATGCAATGCGGGCGGCAGCGCGACGCCGCCCAGGTAGCGGACGTTCTCGCGCCGCGCGGCAAGCTCGGCGACGAGCGCCGCGTCGCGCGCCCAGAGCAGCGTATCGTGCCGCGCGGCCAGATGCGCCGCGAGCGCGGTGCCCCATGCGCCGGCGCCGAGAACAGCGACTTTCATGCTCAGCACCGGTCGTCGTTCATGCTCAGTTCACCGTCGCGCCGCTCGGCACACCGCCTTGCTGCGCGATCTCGGCGAGGCGCTGCTCGTACAGCGCCTGGAAGTTGATCTCGGCGAGATGGATCGGCGGGAAGCCCGCGCGCGTGATCGCATCGGCGATGTTCGAGCGCAGGTACGGAAACAGGATCGTCGGGCATGCGATGCCGCAAAGCGGATCGATCTGCTCGGCCGGGATGTTACGGATGTCGAAAATGCCCGCCTGCTTCGCTTCGACGAGGAACGCGACCTTCTCGCGCACCTTCGCGGTGACGGTGCCCGCGACGACGATCTCGTAGACCGTGTCGGCGAGGCGCTCGGCTTTCACGTCGACTTCGACTTCAACGGCGGGCATCTCCTGCTCGAGGAAGATCGCGGGCGAATTCGGCTGCTCGAGCGACAGATCCTTCAGGTAGATGCGCTGGATGTTGAAGAACGGTTGGTTTTCGACGTCGGACATGGTGGCTCCCTAAAAATGATTTCGTGGCGGCCGGAACCCTCCGGCACGCCCGGTATGATCGCGCCTGGACCGCGCACCGCCCGCAAGACGGCGGCCGCGCGATGGCTCGCGCCTCGTCAGGCGGCTTCGAGAAGCGGCTTCAGGCCGCCTTCGCGGTCGAGTTTCGACAAGTCGTCGTAGCCGCCGACGTGCGTGTCGCCGATATAGATCTGCGGCACGGTGCGGCGGCCGGTGCGCTCCATCATTTCCGCGCGGCGCGCCGGCTCCTTGTCGATCAGCACCTTCTCGACGTGCTCGACGCCGCGCAGCTTGAGCAGCCGCTCGGCCTGCATGCAATACGGGCACACCTGCGTGCTGTACATGACCACTTTATTCACTTCGCCACTCCTCATTTGACGACCGGCATGCCGGCCTGCTGCCATGCGGCGACGCCGCCCTGCAGCACATGGACGTCCTGATAGCCCGCCTCCTCGACGATCTTGCGCGCCTTTTGCGACTGCTGACCGTTCTGGCACACGAGCAGCACGGGCGTAGCCTTGTTCTTCGACAACTGGCCGGCCTTCGCCTGCAGTTCGCCGAACTCGACGGAGCGCGCGGACGGCAGGTGGCCCGCGCCGTACTCGGCCGCCGGCCGCAGATCGACGACGACCGCGTTGCGGCGGTTGATCAGTTGGGTCGCCTCCGCGGCCGACAGGCCGCCGCCCCCGCGCCGCAGCGCGGGCCACGCGAGCAGGCCGCCGGAAACCACCAGGATCGCGATGAGCGCGAGGTTCGTGTAATCGGTGAAGAACGTCACGGAAAATCCGCCGAAAAAGAGAAATCGGAAAGGGCAATCTTGCCATTATAAAATAACCGTCTGACGCGATGTCGCCCCAGAGCACGGGTCCGCATCCGTGCTTACCGCTTCCTCACCACCGACCGCAAGCATCTATGTACAAGCTCGTTCTCATCCGCCACGGCGAATCGACCTGGAACAAGGAAAACCGCTTCACCGGCTGGGTCGACGTCGACCTGACCGAACAAGGCAACCGCGAAGCCCAGCAGGCCGGCCAGCTCCTGAAGGAAGCCGGCTACACGTTCGACATCGCGTACACATCGGTGTTGAAGCGCGCGATCCGCACGCTCTGGCACGTGCAGGACCAGATGGATCTGATGTACGTGCCCGTCGTCCATTCGTGGCGGCTGAACGAGCGCCATTACGGCGCGCTGTCGGGCCTGAACAAGGCGGAGACGGCCGCGCAGTACGGCGACGAGCAGGTGCTCGTCTGGCGCCGCAGCTACGACACGCCGCCGCCCGCGCTCGAGCCGACCGACGAGCGCGCGCCGTACGGCGATCCGCGCTACGCGAAGGTGCCGCGCGAACAACTGCCGCTCACCGAGTGCCTGAAGGATACGGTCGCGCGCGTGCTGCCGCTCTGGAACGAATCGATCGCGCCCGCGGTGAAAGCGGGCAAGCAGGTGCTGATCGCCGCGCACGGCAACTCGATCCG
Organism: Burkholderia humptydooensis; assembly: GCF_001513745.1. Taxonomy (NCBI): domain Bacteria; kingdom Pseudomonadati; phylum Pseudomonadota; class Betaproteobacteria; order Burkholderiales; family Burkholderiaceae; genus Burkholderia; species Burkholderia humptydooensis. Next base: position 3,702,996 of record NZ_CP013380.1, read on the forward strand.
CGCGCTCGTCAAGTATCTCGACGGCATTTCGGACGCGGACATCGTCGGCCTGAACATCCCGAACGGCGTGCCGCTCGTCTACGAACTCGACGCGAGCCTCACGCCCATCCGGCACTACTACCTCGGCGATCCGGACGCGATCGCGAAGGCGCAGGCCGCCGTCGCGCAGCAGGGCAAGGCGTCGGCGGCCTGATCGCCGCCTTGCGCGGCGCGCGGACGGCAGCCCGCCCGCCGGCATGCGCCGCGCGAACCTGAACCTGTTTCGCGCGGCGCTGTCCGAATCACGCTGGCGCTCCCCGTTTCGCCCCGATCCACAAGGCATCCGGACGAACAGTTATACTTGACCGTCCTATGACCGTCACCATCCCGTTGCTCCCGCGACAGCCACGCGCTTTCCGACCGCACCAGACTCTATGCGTATGAAATTGAAGAACATCGGCCTGATTGCCGCGGGCCTTGCGACTGGCGTCTTCGCGACGCTGCAAATCTCCGCGTCGGCCCAGCAGGCCGTCACGACGGCCGCCGCGCCGCTGCCGCTCGATCAATTGCGGCTCTTCGCGGAAGTGTTCGGGCAGATCAAGCGCGAATACGTCGAGCCCGTCGACGACAAGAAGCTCTTGACCGCGGCGATCAAGGGCATGGTGTCGAGCCTCGACCCGCACTCGTCGTTTCTCGACAAGACCGATTACCAGGAGCTGCAGGAGCAGACGAAGGGCCGCTTCGCCGGCCTCGGCATCGAAATCTCGCAGGAAGACGGCCTCGTCAAGGTGATCTCGCCGATCGAGGACACGCCCGCGTTCCGCGCCGGCATCCGTCCGGGCGACCTGATCACCCGCATCAACGATCGCCCGGTGCGCGGCATGACGCTCGACAAGGCGGTCAAGCAGATGCGCGGCGAGCCCGGCACGAAGGTCACGCTGACGATCTTCCGCAAGAGCGACGACCGCACGTTCCCCGTCACGGTCACGCGCGCGGTGATCCGCGTGCAGAGCGTGAAGATGAAGCTGCTCGATCCGGGCTATGCGTACATCCGCATCACGAGCTTCCAGGAACGCACGACGCCCGATCTCGCGGCGAAGCTGCAGGACATCGCGCGCCAGCAGCCGAACCTGAAGGGCCTGATCGTCGATCTGCGCAACAACGGCGGCGGCCTGCTGCAAAGCGCCGTCGGCGTCGCGGGCGCGTTCCTGCCGCCGGATTCCGTCGTCGTGTCGACGAACGGCCAGATCCCCGATTCGAAGCAGATCTACCGCGACAACTACGAGAACTACCGCCTGCCGTCGTTCGACTCCGATCCGCTCAAGAACCTGCCCGCCGTCTTCAAGACGGTGCCGATGGTCGTGCTGACGAACGCATATTCGGCGTCGGCGTCGGAGATCGTCGCGGGCGCGCTGCAGGATTCGCACCGCGCGGTGATCATGGGCAAGGCGACGTTCGGCAAGGGCTCGGTGCAGACGGTGCGGCCGATGACGGCCGATTCCGCGCTGCGCCTGACGACCGCGTACTACTACACGCCGAGCGGCCGCTCGATCCAGAACAAGGGCATCCTGCCCGACATTCCGGTCGATCAGTACGCGGATGGCGATCCGGACGACGTGCTCGTCACGCGCGAGGTCGACTACACGAACCACCTCGCGAACACACAGGACCCGAACGAGAAGAAGGAGCTCGAGGAACGCGAGCAGCGCAGGATGGAGCAGTTGCGCATCCTCGAAGAGCAGAACGACAAAAAGACGCCCGAGCAGCGCCAGAAGGATCGCGAGCGCAAGCCGATCGAATTCGGCAGCGCGGACGATTTCATGATGCAGCAGGCGCTCAACAAGCTCGAAGGCAAGCCGGTCGCGCAATCGAAGATGATCGCCGCCGACAGCACGACGAAGAGCGCCGCCGCCAAGGCCGCCGCCGCATCGGCACCGAAGGGCGCGTCGGGCGCGGCTGCGAAGCCCGCGTCGGCTGCCAGGCCGGCGTCGGCGCCGCAACCGCAGTAAGCGCCCGCGCCACGCACGGGCCATCGCGGCACACCGCCGCGATGGCCCGTTTTCTTTGCGCGCCTAGAATAATATTCGAGACCGTTTCACCGCCTTGCGGCCCCACGATGAACGACGAACAACTCCTCCGCTATTCCCGCCACATCCTTGTCGACGAGATCGGCATCGACGCGCAGCAGCGCTTTCTCGACGCGCACGCGATCGTCGTCGGCGCGGGCGGGCTCGGGTCGCCCGCAGCGATGTATCTCGCGGCGGCGGGCGTCGGCACGATCACGCTCGTCGATGCCGATACCGTCGATCTCACGAACCTGCAGCGGCAGATCCTGCACGTGACGGCGTCGGTCGGCCGCAAGAAGGTCGAATCGGCGCGCGACGCGCTCGCGCAGCTCAATCCCGACGTGAAGGTGAACGCGGTCGCCGAGCGCGTCGACGACGCGTGGCTGAACGCGCACGTGCCGCGCGCGGGCGTCGTGCTCGACTGCACCGACAACTTCGCGACGCGCCACGCGATCAACCGCGCGTGCGTCGCGCATCGGGTGCCGCTCGTATCAGGCGCGGCGCTGCGCTTCGACGGGCAGATCAGCACGTTCGACTTCCGCGATCCCGGCTCGCCGTGCTACGCATGCGTATTTCCGGAGGATCAGCCGTTCGAGGAAGTCGCGTGCTCGACGATGGGCGTATTCGCGCCGACCGTCGGCATCATCGGCGCGATGCAGGCGGCCGAGGCGCTGCGCGTGATCGGCAGCATCGGCACGACGCTCGTCGGCCGGCTGATGATGCTCGATTCGCTGCGGATGGAATGGAACACGATGAAGATCGCGCGGCAGCCGGATTGCTCGGTGTGCGGCGCGGGCGGCACGCATTGAGCGGCGGCGCCGCTGTCTGCATCTCGTAAAAGCGCAGCGCGCGATCGCGCTTGCGATCGAACCGGAACGGGCGGGCGCGTGCGCCGCCCGATCACGCGGCCACGTCCGCTCGCGGCTCCGCGCTCGCGAGCCGCCCGAGCGCCGCCTGCACTTCTTCCGGCTCGAACGCCGCGAGCACGTCCGCGGTCGGCTTCTCGAGCGCCTTCAGATGCGCGCGCAGGATCTCCTGCTTGACGACGAGCAACTGGCTCGGATGCATCGAGAACTCGGTGAGCCCCATGCCGAGCAACAGGCGCGTGAGCGCCGGATCGCCCGCCATCTCGCCGCACACCGACACCGGCACGCCCGCGCGCTTCGCTTCGCGCAGCGTGAACGCGATCAGATGCAGCACCGCCGGATGCAGCGGATCGTACAGATGCGCGACCGCGTTGTCCGCGCGGTCGATCGCGAGCGTGTACTGGATCAGGTCGTTCGTGCCGATCGACAGGAAGTCGACGCGCTTCAGGAACAGCGGCAGCGCGATCGCCGCGGCCGGAATCTCGATCATCGCGCCAACCCGCACGTTCGGATCGTAGGCGAGCCCCGCCGCGTCGAGCTGCCGCTTCGCCTCGTTGATGAGGTCGAGCGTCTGGTCGATCTCCTGCGCGTGCGCGAGCATCGGCACCAGGATCTTCACCTGGCCGAACGCCGACGCGCGCAGGATCGCGCGCAACTGCGTGAGGAACATCTGCGGCTCGGACAGGCTCCAGCGGATCGCGCGCAGGCCGAGCGCCGGATTCGGCGCGGTTTCGTAGCCTTCGTCGTGCGCGTCGAGCGGCTTGTCCGCGCCGACGTCGATCGTGCGGATCGTGACGGGCATCCCTTGCATCAGCTCGACGGCGCGCTTGTACGCGGCGAACTGCTCCTCTTCCTCCGGCATCCGCACCTTGCTCATGAACAGGAACTCGGTGCGGAACAGGCCGACGCCGACCGCGCCCGCGTCGACGGCCGCCTTCGCGTCGTCGGGCAGCTCGATGTTCGCGAGCAGGTCGATCTTCGTGCCGCAGAGCGTCTGCGCAGGCGAGAACTTCAGGCGCTGCAGCTTGCGCTGCTCGAGCGCCTTCTCCGATTGCCGGTACGAGTATTCCTCGAGCACGATCGGCGCGGGATCGACGATCACGATCCCCTGATCGCCGTCGACGATGATGAGATCGTCCTGGCGAATCAGCGCGCTCGCGTGCTGGACGCCGACCGCGGCCGGAATCCCGAGGCTGCGCGCGACGATCGCCGTGTGCGACGTGCGCCCGCCCAGATCGGTGACGAACGCCTGGAACGACTGCGTCTTGAACTGCATCATGTCGGCGGGCGCGATGTCGTGCGCGACGACGATCATCTCGTCGTGGCCGTTGCCCGCCGCGCGGTCGAGCGCCTGCGCGGCGGACGGCGCGCCCGCGAGCGCCTTCAGCACCCGCTCGACGACCTGCTCGATGTCGGCGCGGCGCTCGCGCAGGTATTCGTCCTCGATGTCGTCGAAGTGGCCGGCGAGCACGTCGAGCTGCTCGGTCAGCGCCCATTCGACGTTGTAGCGGCGCGTGCGGATGAGGTCGATGGTTTCCTGCACGAGCATCGCATCGCCGAGGATCATCGCGTGCACGTCGATGAATGCCGCGACTTCGGTCGGGGTATCGTCGGCCAGATCGGCGCGCAGCACGTCGAGCTCGCGCCGGACCGCGTCGAGCGCCGCACGGAAACGTTCGATCTCGGCCTCGATCCGCTCGGCCTCGATCAGGTAATGCGCGACGTCGAGCGCCGCCGGCGCGATCAGATACGCTCGTCCGATCGCGATGCCTCTTGAAACGGGAATGCCATGCAGCGTGAAGGACACGCGCACCTCCTTGATCACGTGAGTCGCGGCGCACCGCTGCGATGCGCTTATGACCCCGATCGACGATTATAAATTCCGCATGCCCTGCGTGACTGCGTGCGGCGCAGCATCGCGGCACGCCGCCGCGGGACGAAAAAAATGCCGCGACGTTGCGCGGCATTCTCGCTGGATAGCTGAGCGGCCTGCCGCCGCGGCGTCATTGCCCTTCGCCGAATTTGTCGGCGATCAATTTGAGGAGCGCGTCCATCGCCTCCCGCTCGTCCGGCCCCTCGGTCTCGATCGTCACCGTGCTGCCGATGCCCGCCGCCAGCATCATGACGCCCATGATGCTCTTCGCGTTGATCCGGCGGCCGTTGCGCGTCATCCATACTTCCGACTGGAAATTGCCCGCGAGCTGCGTGAGCTTGGCCGACGCGCGCGCATGGAGCCCCAATTTGTTCACGATGGTCGTTTCTTGTTCAAGCATGGTGTTCCGATGAGGTCAAAACGGGCTGCGGCCGGCCTGCCGGCCGCACAGGGTGATGCGAATCGGTGCGCGGCAGGCTCAATGCGGTTGCGTCTGCGCCTTCGGCTCGGGCGGAATCGGCGCGCACTCGCCGCACCCGAGCGCGCTCGGATGCGGCGGCGGCGTGCCCGCCGCGATCTCGTGGATGCCCTTCGTCGAGCCGGCGAGCGCCTTGTCGACGAGCGTATCGAGCGGCGTCGTCCGATAGCAGACGGCGCGCACGAGCATCGGCAGATTGACGCCCGCGAGCACGCGAACGCCTTCGACCTTCGCGAGCTGCCCCGCGATGTTCGCGGGCGTCGCGCCGTACATGTCGGTCAGCACGAGCGCGCCGTTTTCTTCCTTCAGGCGCGCGAGCTCCGCATGCGCGAACGCCATCACCTGGGCCGGATCGTTCTCGGCCTGCACGTCGATGCAACCGATCCGCGCGGGCACGCCGCCGTAGATGTGCGCGATGCAGTCCCGCAAAGCGGTAGCGAGCGGCGCATGCGCGATGATGAGAATGCCTGCCATGTCAGCCTTGCAACGTGTTCGGCCCGACCGCCGGGCCTGACGCACGGAAAACCGTGCCGGGCGAACGGGCATTGTAGCAGGCCAGTCGAGCCTGTCCGGCCGGGCTTGCCGGGCCGGGCGGACCGATCCGGCGGCGGGGGCCTGCGCAAGCCGCCGCCGGGCCGTGCGCGCATCAGCCGGCCGCGCGCTCCAATGCGTCGACGAACATGCCGGCGACGTCGAATCCAGTCTGCTCCATGATTTCGCGAAAGCAAGTCGGGCTCGTGACGTTCACCTCGGTCAGCCAGTCGCCGATCACGTCGAGACCGACGAGCAGCAAGCCGCGCGCCGCGAGCGCCGCGCCGAGCGCCGTCGCGATCTCGCGGTCGCGCCCGGTGAGCGGCTGCGCGACGCCGACGCCGCCCGCCGCCAGATTGCCGCGCACCTCGTTGCCCTGCGGAATCCGCGCAAGTGAATACGGCACCGGCTCGCCGTCGATCAGCAGAATCCGCTTGTCGCCGGCTTTGATCTCCGGGATGAACTTCTGCACCATCACCGAGCGCGCGCCGTCGTGGCTCAGCATCTCGATGATCGAGCCGAGGTTCATGCCGTCCGCCTTCACGCGGAACACGCCCATCCCGCCCATGCCGTCGAGCGGCTTGAGGATCACGTCGCCGTGCTCGGCGTGGAACGCGCGCAGCCGCGCCGCGTCGCGCGTGACGAGCGACGGCGCGACGAACTGCGCGAACTCGCCGATCGCGAGCTTCTCCGAATGGTCGCGGATCGTCTGCGGCTTGTTGAACACGCGCGCGCCCGCGCGCTCGGCGAGTTCGAGCAGCCACGTCGACGTCACGTACTCCATGTCGAACGGCGGATCCTTGCGCATCAGGATCGCGCCGAACGACGGCAGCGCGCGCGACTCGCGCGCCGCCGCCTCGTACCAGCGATCGCGGTGCAGATCAGCCGTGTCGCCGACGATCGCCACGCGGCGCACGTCGGCCTCGACGCCCGCGCCCGTCCACGCAAGCTGGTTCGGCTCGCACGCGTACACCGCGTGCCCGCGCCGCGCCGCCTCGGCCATCATCGCGTAGGTCGAGTCCTTGTAGATCTTGAAGCGCTCGAGCGGGTCGGCGATAAAGAGAATGTCCATGCGAATCCTGATACTGGAAGGAGCGCGTCACACCTGGATCGCTTCCGGGTCGGTCTTCTCGAGCTCGACCGACGACGCGAGCAGCCCGAGCCGTGCGACGACGCCATACATGTAGAAGCGGTTCGGCGGCGCCGCGCCGGGCTTCGCGTGCGTATCCGGCAGCGCCGTGTGCTCGAAGCCGAGCGGCACGTAATGCATGCCGGGCGCATTCAGATTCTGGTCGCGCTCGCGCGCGCCGTGTGTGCGGTAGAACCCGCCCACCACGTAGCGGTCGATCATGTAGACGACGGGCTCGGCCACCTCGTCGCCGATCCGCTCGAACGTGTAGACGCCTTCCTGCACGATCACGTCGCGCACCGGCACGCCCGCCTTCGATTCGGCCATCTGCGCGCGCTCGTGCTTCGTCATCCGGCCGATCTCGGACGCGTCGTGCACCGTCATCACGCCGCGCCCCGCCGTGCCGGCGTCCGCCTTCACGACGACGTACGGCTTCTCGCCGATCCCGTATTCGCGATACTTGCGCGTGATCTTCTTGAGCACCGCGTCGATCGCTTCGGCGAGCGCCTCGCCGCCGTTGCTCGCGTGCCAGTCGACGCCTTCGACGTGCGAGAAATACGGATTCAGCATCCACGGATCGACGCCCACCATCTTCGCGAACTTCTTCGCGACGTCGTCGTAGCACGAGAAATGCGTCGACTTGCGGCGCACCGCCCAGCCGGCGTGCAGCGGCGGCAGCAGATACTGCTCGTGCAGGTTTTCCAGCATGCCCGGAATGCCCGCCGACAGATCGTTGTTCAGCAGGATCGAGCACGGATCGAAATTCTTCAGGCCGAGGCGGCGCGGCGTGCGCTCGAGCGGCTCGAGCACGATCTTCTGGCCGTCGGCGAGCGTGATCGGCGTGACGTCGACGATGCCCGGATCGAGCGAGCCGAAGCGCACGTTCAGGCCCGCTTGGCGCATGATCATCGCGAGGCGCGCGACGTTCTCGAGATAGAACGCGTTGCGCGTCGGCAGCTCGGGGATCACGAGCAGATTCTTCGCGTCCGGGCAGATCTTCTCGATCGCGGCCATCGCCGCCTGCACGGCGAGCGGCAGCACTTCGGGCGGCAGGTTGTTGAACGCGCCCGGGAACAGGTTCGCGTCGACGGGCGCGAGCTTGAAGCCCGCGTTGCGCAGATCGACCGAACAGTAGAACGGCGGCGTGTGTTCCTGCCATTCGAGCCTGAACCAGCGTTCGATCGCGGGCGTGGCGTCGAGGATCTTCCGCTCGAGCTCGAGCAGCGGGCCGTTTAACGCCGTAACGAGATGGGGAACCATGTGTGACTCGCGGACGGGAGAAAAAAGATTGTAGAGCAATTGCCCGTCGCATTTGGGGATTGTTCCCGGTATCGCAAGGATTTACCGCATGTTTGTCGCTATTGACCCGATAGCCCACAGGGTTATCGCGTGGCCCGCTCCGGGCGCGGGCTTCCGGCGGGTGTTGCGAAGGCGTCGCTCGGCTGTTGCGCGAGTGTCGCGCGGTATCCGGCGAGGTGTCGCGTGCGAGGTTTCCGACGCCTTGCGCGCGACGCCCGGTGCGCCGCCCGGCGGGCCGCGAGCGCGCGAAAAAAAACCCGCCTGGAGGGCGGGTCGAAATCGCTGCGCTCATTCTGCGGGCGGCGAAGCGTGCAAGCACTTCGCCCCCTGGATTCGGGGATTGAATCCCGTTATTCGACGTGCTCGCCATGCAGGATCACGTCGAGGCCTTCGCGTTCTTCTTCTTCCGTCACGCGCAGGCCGATCACGAGGTCGATCACCTTCAGCAGCACGAAGCTGACGACGCCGCTGTAGACGAGCGTGATCAGCACGCCCTTCGCCTGCAGCAGCAGGCTGCCGTCGGCGCCGCCGATGTCCTTGACCGCGAAAACGCCCGTCAGGAGCGCGCCGAGCATGCCGCCCACGCCGTGCACGCCGAACGCGTCGAGCGAATCGTCGTAGCCGAGCTTCGACTTGAGCCACGTCGCCGACCAGAAGCAGACGACGCCCGCCGCGATGCCGATCACGAGCGCGCCCGCGACGCCGACGAAGCCGGCGGCCGGCGTGATCGCGACGAGGCCCGCGACCGCGCCCGACACGATGCCGAGCACCGAAGGCTTACCCTTCGCGATCCACTCGGCGAACATCCAGCCGAGCGCCGCGCACGCGGTGGCGACTTGCGTCGTGAGCATCGCGAAGCCGGCGCGGCCGTCCGCGGCGACCGCGGAGCCCGCGTTGAAGCCGAACCAGCCGACCCACAGCATCGAGCCGCCGATCAGCGTCAGCACGAGGTTGTGCGGCGCCATCGCTTCGCGGCCGTAGCCGACGCGCTTGCCGAGCACGAGGCACGACATGAGGCCCGCGATACCGGCGTTGATGTGCACGACCGTGCCGCCCGCGAAGTCGAGCACGCCGTCAGACGACAGCCAGCCCGTCGGCTCCCAGACCATGTGCGCGATCGGCACGTAGACGATCAGCGACCAGAGCGTCATGAAGACGAGCATCGCCGAGAACTTCATCCGGTCGGCGAACGCGCCGCAGATGAGGGCCGGCGTGATGATCGCGAACGTCATCTGATAGACGAAATAGACCGATTCCGGGATCGTCGGCGCGAGGTGGCTGACGGTGAGCGTCGTCGCCTTGTCGCCGTGGATGTAGTTCATCCCGGACAGGAACACGCGCGAGAAGCCGCCGATGAAGCCGCTGCCCGGCGTGAACGCGAGGCTGTAGCCGACCACCGTCCAGAGGACCGTGATCAGCGCGGTGATCGCGAAGCTCTGCATCACGGTCGCGAGCACGTTCTTCTTGCGGACCATGCCGCCGTAGAAAAGCGCAAGGCCCGGGATCGTCATGAACAGCACGAGCGCGGTCGACGTGAGCATCCACGCGGTGTCGCCCGAGTTGATCTTCGACGAATCGACCGAGAACGGCGCGCTCGGCGCGGCAGGCGCGGCGGCGGCCGAGGCCGGCGCGGCGGCCGAAGCGGCCGCGGAGGCATCGGCCGGCGCGGATGCGGCCGGCGTGGATGCGGCCGACGTGGATGCGGCCGACGTGGATACGGCGGCGCTCGCCGACGTGTCGGAAGCCGTTGCGGCCGATGCGGCGGCGGGAGCCGACGAAGCGTCGTCGGCCATCGCGGCGCCGATGCCGCCCGCAAGCAGCGAGCCGGCCATCAACAGGGACATCAGGATTTTGCGCATCTTGGTTTTCCTCTTATCGCTCGTGTCTCTTGTTACAGGGCGTCAGCGCCCGTCTCCCCAGTACGAATCCGAATCACCTGCTCGATCGACGTGACGAAGATCTTGCCGTCGCCGATCTTCCCCGTACGCGCCGCGCGCTCGATCGCCTCGACGGCCTGGTCGACGAGGTCGTCCGACACCGCGGCTTCGATCTTCATCTTAGGAAGGAAATCGACGACATATTCGGCCCCCCGGTACAGCTCGGTATGCCCCTTCTGGCGGCCGAACCCCTTGACCTCCGTCACCGTGATGCCCGAGACGCCGAGCGCCGAGAGCGCCTCGCGCGTCTCATCGAGCTTGAACGGCTTGATGATTGCGGTAATCAGTTTCATGAAGTCCTCTCGCTATGGTGGTTGTCCCATCACTGCTGCAATGTGTAGCGAAACACCTACAGCAACTCGCATGCCATATCGGCACACGCCGGTCTCGAAAGGCTTTCACGCAGATTTCCGCTATCCGCACACGCTTGCGTAAACGCAAGCGCGCCTTGGCCGAACGGCCAACGCGGGCCCGGTTTGCTGGCGCGCTGAAAGGAAGGTTGCTAGAGTGCACGCACGTCCGGCGCATCACGAACGCGGCTTCACGCGGGCGAATGCCCGGAAAACGGGCCTGCGGGCGCACCAATTTCGGTCATGCGCAATTCGCGGGCACGACTGCAACGGCTATTGCACAAATTTTGTGCACCTGGAAGGGGAACACCATGAAGCAACCCAGCGACGTTTTCAACGACCTGCAGGCGCGCATCGGCGATCTGCTGAAAAACTCGCCGGTCAAGGATGTCGAGCGCAACGTGAAGGCCATGCTCACGCAAGGCTTCTCGAAGCTCGACCTCGTCACCCGCGAAGAATTCGACACGCAGGCGCAGGTGCTCGCGCGTACCCGCGCGCGGCTCGAGGAGCTCGAAAAGCGCGTCGCCGAGCTCGAACAGAAACTGGCGGACGTCCAGTCGTGACGTCCGCCGCCGCTCGTATTCGCTGAGCGGCTTCCCCCGCAGTTCGCGCCACGCCGGCAAGCGCGCATCGAAACCATCCTCCGGACGCCACGGGCGGCGCGATTCGCGCCGCCCGGTCCGGGTCACGCGGAGTCGAATCATGTCGCTTGCCGTGGTGCGCAGCCGCGCGCCCGCTGCCGGCCGCGCGCCGGAAGTCACCGTCGAAGTCCATCTCGCCAACGGGCTGCCGTCGTTTTCGATCGTCGGGCTGCCCGATCTCGAAGTGCGCGAAAGCCGCGAGCGCGTGCGCGCCGCGCTGCAGAACTGCGGCTTCGAATTCCCCGTGCGGCGCATCACCGTCAACCTCGCGCCCGCCGACTTGCCGAAGGAGTCCGGCCGCTTCGATCTGCCGATCGCGCTCGGCATCCTCGCCGCGAGCGGCCAGCTTCCGGCAGGCGCGCTCGACGGCCGCGAGTTCGCGGGCGAGCTGTCGCTGACGGGCGCGCTGCGGCCGATGCGCGGCGCGTTCGCGATGGCGTGCGGCGCCGCCCGCGGCCAGCAGGCGGACGAAAGCGGCTCGTCCGCGGATGCCGAATCGCCGCCCGTGGCGATGACGGCGGCGGCCGCGGAGCTTTACCTGCCGCTGCCGAGCGCGGCCGAAGCGGCGCTCGTGCCGGGCGTGACGGTATACGGCGCGGCCGATCTGCCCGCGCTGTGCGCGCATCTCGCCGACGCGCCGGACGGGCGGCTCACGCCCGTCGCCGCGCCCCGTCTCGACGCGCTCCCCGCGGCATCCGCCCCCGACCTCGCGGACGTGATCGGCCAGACGAGCGCGAAGCGCGCGCTCGAAGTCGCGGCGGCGGGCGGCCACCACATGCTGATGATCGGGCCGCCGGGCGCGGGCAAGTCGATGCTCGCCGCGCGCCTGCCGGCCCTCTTGCCGCCGCTCACCGACGACGAGGCGCTGACGTCGGCCGCGATCCTGTCGTCGAGCCGCGCCGGCTTCTCGCTCGCGCAATGGCGGCGGCGCCCGTTTCGCGCGCCGCATCACTCGTCGAGCTCGGCCGCGCTCGTCGGCGGCCGCAATCCGCCGCAGCCGGGCGAGATCACGCTCGCGCACCTGGGCGTGCTGTTCCTCGACGAGTTGCCGGAATTCGACCGGCATGTGCTCGAGACGCTGCGCGAGCCGCTCGAAGCGGGCCGCATCACGATCTCGCGCGTCGCGCTGCAGGCGGATTTCCCGGCCGCGTGCCAGTTGATCGCCGCGATGAATCCCTGCCCGTGCGGCTGGCGCGGCGACCCCGGCGGCCGCTGCCGCTGCTCGCCCGAGATCGCCGCGCGCTATCTGCGCAAGCTGTCCGGGCCGCTCCTCGACCGGATCGACATCCAGATCGAGATTCCCGCGCTCACGCCCGCCGAGCTGGCCGAACGGCCCGCAACCGCCGGAGAATCGAGCGAGACCGTGGCCGCGCGCGTCGCGCTCGCGCGCGGGCGGCAATTCGCGCGGCAGCGCAAGACCAACCACATGCTGACGGGCCGCGAGACCGATGCGTTCTGCCGTCCGGACAGCGCGGGCGAGACGCTGCTGCGCGACGCTGGCGAGCGGTTCCGCTGGTCGGCGCGGGCGTACTACCGGGTGCTGAAGGTCGCGCGGACGATCGCCGATCTCGCGGGCGACGAGGCGCCGAGCGCTGCGCATATCGCCGAGGCGATCCAGTACCGACGGGTGTTCGCACCGGCGTGAACGGACCTCGATCCGAGAATCCGCCGACGGTTGCCGAGGCGGAACCCGGAAAGGCGGCGGAGTGACGGGCGATGTGGCGCCGCACCGCGAGCGGCGACATGGAACGATGCGTCAATGCCAAGCTGACGCCCGCCGGAATACCAGCCTGGGTCGAGAGAGAACCGGCGGGCGCGCGCCATCGGCAGAACGAGCCGCGCGTCGATGCGATCGGCGCGATGCAGCCGTGCCGCGAACGCTGCGTGTCGACCGGCGGCGCGATACTGGAATGCGCGCGAACAGAAGCGCCCGTCGCTCGCGACTTCCCGGCCGAGCGCCGTCAGTCGCCCGCTTCCCGTGTCTCCAGCAGCCGATATTCGCCGTCCTTCGATACGCCCGAATCGATTTCGACGAATCTGTGCGCGCGATAGAACGCGAGCGCTCGTTCGTTCCGCACGAGACACTTGAGCCGGTAGCGCTCGGCGGGCCAGCCCGGCAGCGCGCGCAGCAGCGCGCTGCCGATTCCTCCACGCAGCCTCGATCCCGCGACGTACAGATGATGGACGAAGCGCTCCGGCTCCCACACCGACACGAAGCCGACGATGCCCTCGCCCTCCGCTTGCGCGACGAGCAGCGATTCGCCCCGCGTGTGCGCGTCGAAATCGTCGAGTGCGAAGTTGTCTGCGGGCAGCCAGACGAACGTGTCGCGGCGCGCGCGCAGATAGAGCGCGCGCAATGCAGGCCAGTCGGCGCGACAGGCGGCACGGACGATGATCGCCATGTTTTTTTACCCGAGAACGGCGGCGCTGCCCACGGAAAGCGCCCGGCGCCCGACGTTCAGCGCGATGGCCATCGCAACCGCAGCCGACAATAACAACGACACGGCCGAGCATTCGAACCGCGAAACGAAAACGGGAATCGTGGGCGAATCGTAATATAGTAGGCGCAATGACGCCCTTGCTTTCAACACAGGGCATCGCCTCGCGTCCTGCGCCCCGAGCATTCGCGGCGCCGTGGACCGCCCGAAGACTTGCCTTCCCTGACACGGACCGACACTGGAGCGATCGCGCATGGCCCTGCTGCCCGGCACCCTCACCATTCCCGACCGACGCGAGCACGCGCGGCACCGGCTGCTGATGTTCCATCACGCGTGCGGCTCCGCAACGAACTACTTCCGGTGGGCCGTCGCGTTTCCGCCGCATGTCGAAGTCTGGCTCGTCGAGCTGCCTGGGCGGGGCAGAAGTCTCAAGCACGCCGCCTTCGACACGCTGCCGGCGCTGCGCGACTACCTGCGCGAGCTGGCCCCCGCGCTCCCCGCCGACTATGCGATCTTCGGCCACAGCATGGGCGCGCTCGTCGCGTACTGCTTCGCGCACGACATGACGCAGCTCGGGCGTGCGCCGCGCTGGCTCGGCGTATCGGGCGCCGACTCGCCGTTCGCCGCGTCGCGGCGCCGCGCGTTCCCGGTCCATCAGCGCCCCGACGCGGCGATCGTCGAGCACCTCGCGACGCTCGGCGGCACGCCGCCCGAAGTCTTCGCGCACGACGAGTTGCGCGCGATGCTGCTGCAACTCGCGAAGGCCGACTTCCGGATCGTCGAGGCGTTCTTTCCGCTCGCGTCGGCCACGCCGTTGCCCGTGCCCGTCACGGTCTTCGCCGGTGCGCACGACACCGTGCTGTCCGAGGGCGGGCTGCAGGACTGGCAGCGCGCGTCGACGCTGCCGATCGGGCGCGAGACGTTCGACGGCGGGCATTTCTACCTGCTCGACACGCCGTCCGCCGTGCATGGCGCGATCGACGCCGCGCTGACGAAGCACGAACGGCGGGCGGACATCTCCGTCGTGCAGTAATCGGAAGGCAACGGGATCGCGGCCGACCGCCCCGCCCGCGGGCGTCGGCACAAGGGTTTCGAGCCCGGTCGCCTTCGAGCGACCGGCAAAAAGATGCATGTCAAGACTTGACTTATGCACAATTGGCCGAATCCAGCCCAATCTCGACGCGTTCCAGCCATCACTTGAAGCGCTCCTTGCAATGCATTGATTTTATTGATTTTTTGCAAGTGCAAAGATTGCGGGCAATCTAACTGAAAGGCCCTCTGGCGGGCCTTTGCCGACTGCCCGTCGAACTTTTCAACAAAGTTGTCCACAGTGTCTGTGGATAGTCGAAAAAATCCCGCAAAATCCGGCGATTAGCGCCCGTTCTTGCGAAGGAACTTTCACTCCGGAACCGGCTCTCATGCATCCCGCATCGCCCGCTCAATCGAGTTTTAACGAGCCGAAAAATTGTTCAAGCGGCTCCGACGCCAGCGGCGCATCGGAAATCACGATCACTTCGTACACGTGCCGGCCGTGCGCGACGAGCCTCGCGATCACCGTCTTCGACGCGCGCGCGCCGGACGCGCCATCCCCCTGCCGATCCGCGCCGGATGCATCCGATGCGCCGGCAGGCGCCCCGCTCATCCGCAGCTCGACGCCCGCCGTCTGGCCGCCGGCCGCGAGCGGCACGAGCACCGCCTGTTCGGACGGCTGCGCGCGCAGATTGCGCGCCAAGCCGGTGCGCAGATAGTCGAGCGCCGCGTGCTGGGTCGCGTCGCGGTCGTCCGGCAGCATCACCGTGCCGACGGCGAACACCGCGCCGCCGACGTGCGCCGCCTGCATCCGCATCTTCATCGGCACGCCGCCGATCGCGACCGGATGCTCTTCGACGGTCGGCTTGGCCGGCAGGTCGATCGTGTAGCCGGCGTCGTTGTGCAGCGTGCGCCAGTCATAGGCGGGCGAGCACGCGGCCAGCGACGCGAGCGCGCCGAGCACGACGGCCGCGCGGCGCGCGCGAACGCCCGGCGACGCGCGGCCCACGCGCCCACGCGTCGCCCCCGACGGACGTAACCGCGCCGCCGCGCCGAACGCCTCAGGCCGGCCAATCGAACGGAAACGAAGCAAGCGCGCGTAGCGAAGAGCGGCACGAATCATGAAAAAGGGTGCAATGGACATAGAACGAAGCTGCATTATCGCCGCTCGGCGCGACAGCGCGGCGCCGGTGCGCACGCCCGATTGACGGTACAATGAGCGCCGTTCGCATCGATCGGGCGCCCGCACGCGGCGCCGCCTGAAGTCCACGCATTCAGAGGTCCCGCAGATGAGCCCCGCTCCCGCCTCCGCCGGCCGCCGCGCCGGCCCGTTGCGCTACGTCGCGATCGCCTTCGCCGCGGTCGCGATCGCCGTCGCCGGCTATTTCGCGTTCAACGGCAAGTCCAGCGCGCCCGAAGCGACGTTCACGCTGCTGTCCGGCCAGAAAGTCTCGACCGCCGCCGATCTGAAGGGCAAGGTCTATCTCGTCAACTTCTGGGCGACGAGCTGCGCGACCTGCATGCAGGAAATGCCGCAGATGGTCGACACGTACAACCGCTTCAAGGGCCAGGGCCTCGAATTCGTCGCGGTCGCGATGAACTACGATCCGCCGATGTACGTCGCGAACTACGCGCAGACGCGCCGGTTGCCGTTCAAGGTCGCGCTCGACGACGGCAGCGTCGCGAAGCAGTTCGGCAACGTCCAGCTCACGCCGACGACATTCGTGATCGGCAAGGACGGCAAGATCCTGAAGCGCTACGTCGGCGCGCCGCAGTTCGCGGAGCTCGATCAACTGCTGCAAAAGGCGCTCGACACGAGCGCGTAAGCGCGCCCTGCATCCCGGCGCCGCGCGGATCGCTCGACGCGGGCCCCCGCCCGCATCAGCGGTCCGTTTCTCCTTTCGCGCTCAGCCCATAGCGCTTCATCTTCTCGTAGAGCGTCGCCTTGCCGACGTGCAGCTTGTCGGCCGTCGTCGCGACCGCGCCGCCCGTGCGATTCAGCGTCTCGGCGATCACCGCGCGCTCGAATTGCTCGATGCGCTCCTTCAGCGACTGCTCGGCGCTCTCGTCGGCTTGCGCGCCCGCGTCGCCGGCGATGTCTTCCGTCACGCCGAGCACGAAGCGGTCGGCCGCGTTGCGCAGCTCGCGCACGTTGCCCGGCCAGTCGCGCTGCATCAGGCTCGCGCGCTGACGATCGGTGAGAAGCGGCGCGGGGCGCCCGTAGCGCACCGCCGCGTCGAGCATGAAGTGCTCGAAGAGGGGCACGATGTCCTCGCGACGCTCGGCGAGCGGCGGCAGCGCGATCGTCACGACGTTCAGCCGATACAGCAGGTCGCGCCGGAACGTGCCTGCCGCGACGTGCTCGCTCATGTCGCCCTTCGCCGCCGCGACCACGCGGCAGTTCACGCGGATCGGCTGGTTCGAGCCGAGCCGCTCGAGCACGCCGTCCTGCAGCACGCGCAACAGCTTCACCTGCAGCGCGAGCGGCATGCTCTCGATCTCGTCGAGGAACAGCGTGCCGCCTGACGCGTACTCGAGCTTGCCGATACGGCGCTTTGCCGCGCCGGTGAACGCGCCCGGCTCGTAGCCGAACATTTCGGATTCGAACATCGGCTCAGGCAGCGCGCCGCAGTTGACCGCGATGAACGGCTTGTCGCGGCGCGGCGACAGCTCGTGCAGGCTGCGCGCGATCAGCTCCTTGCCGGCGCCGGTGTCGCCGTTGATGAGGACCGACGCGTCGGTCGGCGCGACGTTGGCGATCAGCCGCCGCACCTGCTCGATTGCGGGGCTGCGGCCGATGATCCGCGGCGCGACGACGCCCTGCCCCGCGAGCTCGCGCCGCAGCGCGTGATTCTCGAGCACGAGCGCGCGCCGCTCGAGCGCGCGCCGCACCGTCTCGATCAGGCGCTCGGCCGCGAACGGCTTTTCGATGAAATCGTATGCGCCGTCGCGCATCGCCTGCACGGCCATCGAGATGTCGCCGTGCCCGGTGACGAGCACGACGGGCACGTCGGGCGTGCGTTCGCGGCACTGCGCGAGCAGATCGAGGCCGCTCGCGCCGGGCAGGCGGATGTCGGACACGATCACGCCGGCCGCGTCGCCGCCGATCGCCTTCTCGGCCGCCTCGACCGAACCGAATCCGATGACGTCGAAGCCCGCGAGCTGCAGGCTCTGCACGCTCGCGCGGCGCACGAGCTCGTCGTCTTCGATGTAGATCACTTGCAGGCGGTTCGCCATCTTCTTTCACCCCATGATGCTGACGCGTGCCGCGCGCGAAAAAGCGCGCTCAGCGCGCGGCGGAAGTGTCCGGATGATGCGTGCGCACGCGGCGCAGCGTCAAGACGAACTCCGCGCCGCCCGCCGGCGCGTTTCGCGCGGTGAGCGAGCCGCCCGCGTCGCGCGCGATCGACGACGAGATCGCGAGGCCGAGCCCGAGCCCGCGCCCCATTTCCTTCGTCGTGAAGAACGGCTCGAACAGCCGCGCGAGCGATTCCGGCGCGATCCCCGGCCCATTGTCGCGCACGACGATCGCAAGCGTCGCGGCCGTCGCGCGGATCGTCACGTCGATGCGCGGCGCGGCGGCCGTCGCGACCGCGTCGAGCGCGTTGCCGAGCAGGTTGATGAGCACCTGCTCGAGCCGCAGATCCTCGCAGCGCGCGACGAGCGCCGGCTCGTCCCGCGACGGATCGAAGCGCGCGGCCTCGACAGGATCGCACGTCTCGTCGCGCAGCGTGATCGCGAGCTCGACGCCCTGCATCCGCTCCTTGAGCAGCGCGAGCACGTTGCGCAGCGCGCGCGCGACGTGCGCCTGCTCGTTGCGCGGCTTCGCGCGCCCGACGAACAGCTTCAACTGATTCGTGATCTTGCCCATCCGCTCGGTGAGCGCCGCGATCGCCTCGAGGTTCTCGCGCGCGGCCGCCTGCTCGCCGCGGTCGAGCAGCACGCGCGTGTTGTCGGAGAAGCTGCGCAGCGCGGCGAGCGGCTGGTTCAGCTCGTGCGTGATGCCGGCCGCCATCTGGCCGAGCGCGGCGAGCTTGCTCGCCTGGACGAGCTCGTCGTGCGCGGCGCGCAGCTCCTGCTCCGCGCGGATCCGCTCGCCGACTTCCTTCTTGAGCCGCGCGTTCGCCTGCGACAGATCGGCCGTGCGCTCCTCGACGCGCCGGTTCAGCTCCGCATACGCGCTTTGCAGCAGCACGCGGCTGCGCAGCATCTCCTTCACGCGCGCGCGACGCGTGCGCCAGTAGAACGCGAGCAGGCTGAGCGACACGAAGCCGAACGCGGTAACGATCGTCGCGTTGCGCGCGTCGGCGTCGACGGGCTCGATCGGCGCGAGCGTGACGAGCTGCCAGTCGGGCTCGCCGAGCAGGCGGCGCGTCGCGAGATAGCGCGGCGCGCGGCGCCCCGCGCCCATCCGCACGATCTGCGCATCGGGCCCGAGCACGCGCTCGACGCGCAGCGGCAGCGGCGTCACCGGATACTGCGCATACTGGCGCGTCTCGTGGATCGACGTCGCGATCGGCCCCGGCAGCGGCTTGAGCGTGTGGTACTTCCACTCCGGCACCGACGACAGGAAGATCACGCCGTGGTCGTCGGCGACGACGAGCGGCTCCGACGCGTCCGCGCCCTGGAACCATTCGAGATTGAGCTTCACGACCGCGACGCCGACGATCTTGCCGTCGTGCCGCACGGGTTGCGAGATGTAGTAGCCGGGATCGCGCGAGATCGTGCCGATTCCGAAGAAGCGGCCGGTGCCGCCCTTCACCGCATCGATGAAGTACGGGCGGAACTGATAGCCGATGCCGGTGAAGCTGTCCGGGCCGCGCCAGTTGCTCGCGGCGACGCACAGCCCGTTCGCGGTGATCACGTAGGTCGCCGTCGCGTGCGCGTGGCGGTTCACGTCCTCGAGGTAGGCGTTCGCCCGATTCACGCGGCGGCGATTGCCCGGCGCGGCGAGGACGTCCTGCACGAACGGATGGCCGCCCAGCAGGTACGGCAGGGATTCGTAGCGGTCGAGCGTGCTTTTCAGCGCGTTCGTCGTGCGGTCCACGCGCGCCGCCGCGCTGTCCCGCAAATCGGCGACGCCGCGCTGCCATGTGATGGTCCACGTGAGCGCGCACGCGGCCGCGAGCATCGCGGCGAGCGCGAGGACGACGAGCAGGCGGCGCTTCACGGTGACGGCTTCCGGATTGTAAGGATCGTCTATTGTGGCATAGCCGCCGCCCGAAAAGGCCGCGGGGCCGGGCGAAGCGCGCTTCGACGCGCCCGGCCCGGCCCCGCCCGGCGGGCGCGCCGCTGCGCGCCCCGCCGTGTTTCCGCTCATCGTCAGATCCGCGCGGCTTCGCCCGCGGCGGCCCCGCCGTTGCCCGACAGCGCCGCGCGCAGCTTCGCGCGGTCGAGTTCCTTCTCCCATGCGGACACGACGACCGTCGCCACGCCGTTGCCGACGATGTTGGTCAGCGCGCGGCATTCGCTCATGAAGCGGTCGATGCCGAGGATCAGCACCATGCCGGACAGCGGAATGGTCGGCACGACGGCGAGCGTCGCGGCAAGCGTGATGAAGCCCGCGCCCGTCACGCCGCTCGCGCCCTTCGACGTCAGCATCGCGACCGCGAGCAGCGTGAGCTGCTGCATCCACGTGAGCTCGATGTTGGTGGCCTGCGCGATGAAGAGGACGGCCATCGTCATGTAGATGTTGGTGCCGTCGAGGTTGAACGAATAGCCGGTCGGCACGACGAGGCCGACGACCGAGCGCGAGCAGCCCGCCTTCTCGAGCTTCTCCATCAGTTGCGGCAGCGCCGCTTCCGACGAGCTCGTGCCGAGCACGATCAGCAGCTCTTCCTTGATGTAGCCGACGAAGCGGATGATCGAGAAGCCGGTGAA
Organism: Burkholderia humptydooensis; assembly: GCF_001513745.1. Classification (NCBI taxonomy): domain Bacteria; kingdom Pseudomonadati; phylum Pseudomonadota; class Betaproteobacteria; order Burkholderiales; family Burkholderiaceae; genus Burkholderia; species Burkholderia humptydooensis. The sequence goes on from NZ_CP013380.1 coordinate 3,723,492, forward strand.
GCGCGCGATCGTGCCGAGCACGACGAGCACGAACACGACCGACGTCAGGTAGAACGTGCCGATCAGCTTGAGCAGCGGCACGAGCGAGCCGACGCCGTACTTGCCGATCGTGAACGCCATCGCGCCGAACGCGCCGATCGGCGCAAGCTTCGTGACGATGTGCACGATGCCGAACAGCACGCGCGTGACGCCGTCGATGAACTCGGTGACGACGCGGCCGCGCTCGCCGAGGTGCGCGAGCACCGAGCCGAACAGCAGCGCGATCAGCAGGATCTGCAGGATCTCGCCCTGCGCGAACGCGTCGATCATCGTGTTCGGGATGATGTGCATCAGGAAGTCGACGGTCGACTGGCCGTGCGCCTTCGCCGCGTACGACGCGACTTCCTTGCCGTTCAACGTCGCCGGATCGATGTTGAAGCCGACGCCCGGGCGCAGGATGTGCGTCGCCGCGAGGCCGAGCACGAGCGCGAACGTCGACACGATCTCGAAATACAGCAGCGCCTTGCCGCCGACGCGCCCCACCTTCTTCATGTCCTGCATGCCGGCGATGCCCGTCACGACGGTGCAGAAGATGATCGGGCCGATCACCATCTTGATCAGCTTGATGAAGCCGTCGCCGAGCGGCTTCATGTCGACGGCGAGCGACGGATAGTAGTGACCCAGGATCACGCCGACGACGATGGCGAAGATCACCTGCACGTAGAGGACTTTATAGAACGGTTTCTTCACGGTGGTTCCAGAGAAGAGAGAAGGTGAGTCGAAGGAGGTCGGCGTCACGCGCGCGGACGAATGTCAGGGGAAGCCACTCGCCCGCGCGGCTGCCGTGCCGCAACAAGCGATGGCCTCAGCGAATCCGGGGGAGGTGGACGAGATGGGTCATCGAATGTCTCCTTGCTGTAGTAGTGAGGCCCAGGCGGCCTTGGGCGTTTACTTTGCAAGGTCGATGCCAGCCACTCGATCAGGCTCAGCCTGTTGATTTCTCTGGGTTTTCCGAATCTTCGAGGGCGCGCGCGTTCCGGAAATCCGGATTTCCGGAACGCGGCCGTCCGGATCGCCGGACGAATCGCGCGCCGCCGCGCGCTGCTTCCCGACGATTCAGTGCGTGACGGCCTGCGCGGCGAGCGCGCCCGTCTGCGCGTAGAACTCCTGCCGCGCGAACGCGTCGCGCTCGCGCCGCGCGCGCTCGCCGCGGTCGGCGAGCGAGCCGATCACGATGCCCGCGAACGCGAGCGGCACCGACACGAGCGCCGGGTTGTCGAGGAACACCGGCGCGTGCGCGTGATGCAGCACGTCGACCCACACCGATTTCGACAGCAGCGTGAGCACGACGGCCGACGCGAGCCCGAGCCCGCCGCCCGCCACCGCGCCGCGCGTCGTCATCCCGCGCCAGAAGATCGACGTCGCGAGCACCGGGAAATTCGCGCTCGCCGCGACGGCCGCGACGAGCCCGACCATGAACGCGACGTTCACGTGCTCGAACAGGATCGACAGGCCGATCGCCACCGCGGAGAGCGCGAGCGTCGCCGCGCGCGAAATGCGCATTTCGCGCCGCTCGTCCGGCAGGCCGCGCGCCCACATCTGCGCGTAGAGATCGTGCGAGATCGTCGTCGCGCCGGCGAGCGTCAGGCCCGCGACGACGGCGAGGATCGTCGCGAACGTGACAGCCGCGATGAAGCCGTAGAACCAGTTGCCGCCGACGGCCTGCGCGAGCTTCACCGCGACCATGTTCGAGCCGCCGACGAGATCGCGCGTGAGGCTGAACGCGCCCGTCGCGTCGTGGCGGAAGAACTCCGGATGCTGAGCGAGCAGCACGATCGCCGAGAAGCCGATCACGAACGTGAGCAGATAGAAGTAGCCGATGAAGCCCGTCGCGTACAGCACCGATTTGCGCGCCTCCTTCGCGTTCGGCACCGTGAAGAAGCGCATCAGGATGTGCGGAAAGCCCGCGGTGCCGAACATCAGCGCGATGCCGAGCGACAGCGCGTTCGCCGGATCGCGGATCAGCTTGCCGGGCCCCATGATGCCGAGCGCGCCCGGATGCACGGCCACCGCGCGGCGGAACATCTCGTCGACGCTGAAGCCGAACTCGCCGAGCGCGAGCGCGGCGAGCAGCGTCGCGCCGGCGAGCAGCAGCACGGCCTTGATCATCTGCACCCAGGTCGTCGCGGTCATTCCGCCGAAGAACACGTAGACGACCATCAGCACGCCGACGATCAGCTCCGCGACGCCGTACGACAGCCCGAACAGCAACTGGATCAGCTTGCCCGCGCCGACCATCTGCACGACCAGGTACAGCACGACGATCGTCAGCGCGTTCGCGGACGTGAGGAGCCGGATCGGCCGCTGCGCGAAGCGGTACGCGACGACGTCGACGAACGTGAACCTGCCGAGATTGCGCAGCGGCTCGGCGATCAGGAACATCACGAACGGCCAGCCGACGAGAAAGCCGATCGAATAGATGAGCCCGTCGAAGCCGAACGTGAACACCATGCCCGACAAGCCGAGAAACGACGCGGCCGACATGTAGTCGCCCGCGATCGCGAGGCCGTTCTGCAGGCCGGTGATGCCGCCGCCCGCCGTGTAGAAGTCGCGCGCGCAGCGGGTGCGGCGCGCGGCCCAGCGCGTCAACGCGAGCGTCGCGAACACGAAGACGAAGAACATGCCGATCGCGACGGGATTCAGCGCGACCTTGCCCGGCACCGGTGCGGCGGCGACGCCCATCGCGTGCGCGGCCGCGGGAGAAAGCGCCGCGCACGGGAAGAGCGCGGACAGTGCGAAAAGCGCGGGACGCGCGGTCGATTTGCGCAGCATCGCGGCCTCCGTCACGAACGCTCGAAGAGCGCGTCGAACGAGCGGTCGAACGAGCAGTTCGCGCGCAGCACGTAGCCCGCCGTCAGGCCGATCGCGACGAGTATGATCGCGACGCCCGCGACAATCCCGACGCTGATCGTCGCGCCCGCGTAGAGCGGCGCGGCGAGCGTGCGCGGCGCGAGCGCGACGAGCAGGATGAAGCCGTAGTACGTCGCGATCATCAGCGCCGTCAGCGTGAAGCTGAAGCGGCGCCGCGCACGCACGAGCTGCTGATAGTCGCGGCGAGCCACGACCGTTTCGATGACGGAAGTCTCCATGACGTCTCCTCCTCGATCGACGAGGTTGTTGTGTAATCGTTGCCGCCTGCGCGGCGGTCGTGCGTTCTGCGGTGATGCGGCGATGAAACGACGCGGCGACGCGGCGACGCATCGCATCGCCCGCTCAGACGACGCGGTCGCTGCGCAGTTGCGCGATCTCGCGCGCGGACATCCCGAGCCAGTCGCCCAGCACGCGTTCGGTATCCGCGCCGAGCACGGGCGGTGCGCCGCGCACGGGCAGGCGCTCGCCGTCGAACCGGTACGGCGGCGCGAGCACGTCGACTTCGCCCGCGGCCGGATGCGGCTGCCGCGTGACGAGCCCCGCCGATTGCGCGCGCTCGGAGGTGAGCGCCTCGCGCAGGCCGAGCACCTCGCCGCACGGAATGCCCGCGTCGGCGAGCGCCGCGAGCAGCGCCGCGCGCGGCCGGCGGCCGAGCTCGCGGAGAATCTCCGGCAGCAGTTCCGCGCGATTCGCGGAACGCGCGATGTTGGTCGCGAAGCGCGCGTCGGCCGCGAGCTCCGGCCGGCCGATCACGTCGCAAAAGCGCGCGAACTGCGCGTTGTTGCCGACCGTGATCACGATCGGGCCATCCGCCGCGTCGAACACGCCATACGGGACGATCGACGGATGCGCGTTGCCGTAGCGCGGCGGGTCCTCGCCCATCAGCAGCGCTTCGAGCCCGTAGTACGACGTGACCATCAGCCCGCAATCGAAGAGCGCCATCTCGATGCGCCGCCCGCGCCCCGTCGCATGCCGCTCGTAGAGCGCGGCGAGGATCGCCTGCGCCGAGTACATGCCGGTGAAGAGATCCGCGACGGCGACGCCGAACTTCAGCGGCGGCCGCCCCGCTTCGCCGTTCAGCGCCATCAGGCCGGCCTCGCCCTGTACGACGAGGTCGTAGCCCGGCCGGCTCGCTTCGGGGCCCGAGCGGTCGTAGCCGGAGATCGCGCAATGGACGAGCCGCGGATTGAGCGCGGCGAGCGCGTCGTAGCCGAGCCCGAGCTTCTCCGCGCCGCCCGCCTTGAAGTTGTGCACGACGACGTCCGCCTGCGCGGCGAGCCCGCGCGCGATGCGCCGCCCCGCTTCCGTCTGCAGATCGACGCAGATCGAGCGCTTGCTGCGGTTCACGCTGTTGAAGTAGGTCGTCTCGGTGTCGCCGACGCGCAGGCCCCAGTCGCGCGTGTCGTCGCCGCGCCGCGGATGCTCGACCTTGATCACCTCCGCGCCGAGATCCGCGAGCACCATCGCGCACCACGGCCCCGCGAGCACGCGCGAGAAGTCGAGCACCTTGATCCCCGCGAGCGGCTGCGCGCCCGGTTCGTTGCGCATCTTCGTCTCCTCCGTTCGTTCGCGGTCATTGCATCGGCTGCGGCTTCGACAGCGCGGCGTAGCGCGCGAGATGATGATCCTCGTCGCCGAGCTGGTGATCGATCATCACGAGCCGCTTCGCATAGTGCGCGAGCGGCAGCTCCCACGTCATCCCGATGCCGCCGTGAAGCTGGATGCTCTCCTCGGCGACGAGCGCGCCGATCCGCCCGACGCTGTATTTCGCGGCGGACAGCGCGCGCTCGCGCGCAACGCGCGGCGCGTCGAGCTGCGCGGCCGCGTTGATCACCGCCGAGCGCGCCTGCTCGATCTCGAGCAGCAGGTCCGCCATCCGGTGCTGCAGCGCCTGGAAGCTGCCGATCGGCACGCCGAACTGGCGGCGCGTGTGCAGATACTCGAGCGTGTGCGCCTTCGCGACGTCCATCGCGCCGAGCGCCTCCGCCGCGAGCGCGAGCAGGCCGAAGCCGATCGCGCGCTCGATCGCGTCGGCCGCTTCGCCCGGCGCGCCGAGCAGTGCGTCGCCTTCGAGCGCGACGCGCTCGAAGCGCACGTCGGCCGCGCGGCCGCCGTCGATCTTCCGGTAGCCGCGCACCGCCACGCCCGCCGCCGTCTTCGGCACGACGAAGAGCGACAGGCCCGCCGCGTCGTCGTCGCCGCCCGCGGTGCGCGCGCTCACGACGAAGAACGTCGCGTGCTCGCCGCAATCGACGACGGCCTTCGCGCCGTCGAGCACCCAGCGCCCGCCTTCGCGCGTCGCGCGCGTCCTCACGGTGTGCAGCTCGTAGTGCGTGCCGGGCTCCGCGTGCGCGAACGCGCCGATCGCGCGCCCTTCGATCAGCGCCGCGAGCCGTTCGCGGTGCGCGGGGCCGCCCGCCTGCGCGAGCGCACGCCCGGCCATCAGCGCGCCGGCGAACGGCTCGACGACGAGCCCGCGGCCGACGCACTCGAACACGAGCGCGATGTCGAAGCCCGCGCCGCCGAAGCCGCCGCAGTCCTCCGGGAAGAGCGCGCCGATCGCGCCCAGCTCGGCGAAGCGCCGCCACATGTCGTCGCTGTAGCCGGCATCGGACAGCGCGATCCGGTCGCGCGCGGCGAACGGATATTGCTCGGCGATGAAGCGGTTCAGGCTGTCCGCCAGCATCCGGCGGTCTTCGGTGTGTCGAAAGTCCATGATCGTCCTTCCCCTTACAGCCCGAGAATCATCTTCGAGACGATGTTCTTCTGGATCTCGTTCGAGCCGCCGAAGATCGACAGCTTGCGGTTGTTGAAATACTGCGCCGCCGCGCTCGCCGCTTCGGGCAGGCCGCCCAACGGCTCGCCGTCGTCGTCGGCGTCGAGCGCTTCGTCGATGAACGGCTGCGCGTGCGGCCCCATCGCGCGCCGCATCAGCGACGAAATCTCCTGGCGGATCTGCGTGCCGCGGATCTTCAGCATCGAGCTCTCCGCACCCGGCGCGCCGCCGCCCGCGACGGCCGCGAGCACGCGCAGGTTCGTCGTCTTCATGTTGTCGAGCTCGATCTCGACGCGCGCGAGCCGCGCGGCGAAGAGCGGATCGTCGGCGAGCGGCCGGCCGTTCTTCGTCACTTTCGCCGCCACCGCGCGCAACTTGTCCAGCGCCGCGACCGAAAAGCCCACGCCCGCGATGTTCGTGCGCTCATACGTGAGCAGGTATTTCGCGTAGGTCCAGCCCTTGTTCTCCTCGCCGACCAGGTTCTCGGCGGGCACGCGCACGTCGGTGAAGAACACTTCGTTGACTTCGTGCTCGCCGTCGAGCGTGACGATCGGGCGCACCTCCACGCCGGGCGAACTCATGTCGACAAGCAGGAAGCTGATGCCTTCCTGCTTGCGCACGCCGGTCGCGGTGCGCACGAGACAGAAGATCATGTTCGCGTAGTGGCCGAGCGTCGTCCACGTCTTCTGGCCGTTGACGATGTAGTGGTCGCCCTGCGCGTCGACGCCCCGCACCGCGCTCGTCGCAACCGACGCGAGATCGGAGCCCGCGCCCGGCTCCGAATAGCCCTGGCACCACCAGTCGGTGCCGTCGAGAATGCGCGGCAGCCAGCGGCGCTTCTGCGCTTCGCTGCCGAACTTGATGAGCACGGGGCCGAGCATGTTCACGCCGAACGGCACGATGCGCGGCGCGCCCGCGATCGCGCATTCGTTGTCGAACAGGAACTTCTGCGCGACGCTCCAGCCGGGGCCGCCCCATTCGCGCGGCCAGTGGCTCGCGAGCCAGCCCCGCGCGTTGAGGATGGCGTGCCATTCGCGCATGTCGTCGCGCGTGAGCCGCAAGCCGCCCTTCACCTTGCGCGAAATGCGCGGCGGCAGCGCGTCGGCGAGAAAGCGCTGCACTTGCGCGCGGAACGCTTCCTCTTCTGCGGTGAAATTGAGATCCATGTGCGTCGTTCTCGAATACTTGAAGGGCAACCGGCGGGCGACCGGGCGGGCGTCAGTCGATGCGGTTCAGGCTCGCGAAGGTCTCGCCGCGCGCGACGAGATCGACGAGGAGCGGCGACGGCTTCCAGAAGACCGGGTCCTCGCTCGCGAACGCGCGAATGTCGGCGAGCACGTTCGCGAGGCCCACCGCGTCCGCGTAATGCATCGGGCCGCCGCGATGGCGCGGAAAGCCGTAGCCGTGCAGGAACACCGCGTCGACGTCGAGCGGGCGCAGCGCGATCCGCTCGTGCACGACGTTCGCGCCTTCGTTGATCATCGCGGCGAGATAGCGGCGCACGATCTCGTCATCGGTGAACGCGCGCGGGCTCACGCCCTTCTTCGCACGTTCTTCGGCGATGATCGCCTCGACTTCCGGATCCGGCGTGCCGACGCGCGCGCCGTCCGGATACAGGTAGTAGCCGCGGCCCGTCTTCTGGCCGAACCAGCCGCGCTCGCAGAGGCGATCGCCGATCTCGACGTAGCGCAGCCGCGGATCGCGCGTCGGCGCGCGGCGCTTGCGCGTCGCCCAGCCGATGTCGCCGCCCGCGAGATCGACGACCTGGTACGGCCCCATCGGAAAGCCGAATTCGCGGATCGCGCGATCGATCCGATACGGCGACGCGCCGTCTTCCATCATGTAATCGGCGGCCGTCCGGTACACGGCGAGCACGCGGTTGCCGATGAAGCCGTCGCACACGCCCGCGCGCACCGGAATCTTCTTGAGCTTCTTCGCGAGCTCGAACGCGGTCGCGACCACGTCCGCGCTCACCTTCGCCGGCACCACCACTTCGAGCAGCTTCATGATGTTCGCGGGCGAGAAGAAATGCAGGCCGATCACGTCCGGCGCGCGCTCGACGCTCGCGGCGAGTTCGTCGATATCGAGGTACGACGTGTTCGTCGCGAGCACCGCGCCCGGCTTGCACGCGCGCGCGAGTTCGGCGAACACGGCCTTCTTGACCGCCATGTCCTCGAACACCGCCTCGATCACGACGTCGGCCTGCGCGAGCGCCTCGTACGACGTGCCGCCCGTCAAGCGCGCGAGGCGCGCCGCCTGCGCGGCCGGCGTCATCCGGCCCTTCGCGACAAGGCCCGCATAGACCTTCTCGACGTGCGCGCGGCCGCGTTCGAGCGACGCGTCGTCGCGCTCGATCATCGTCACCGGGAAGCCCGCGTCGAGCGCCGCGACCGCGATGCCCGCGCCCATCGTGCCGCCGCCGACCACGCCGATCCGCTCGATCGCGCGCGGCGCGGCGCGGCGCGTCTCCGGCGACTTCGCCGCCTCGCGCTCCGCGAAGAACGCATGCACGAGCCCCGCGCGCTGCGGGCTGTCGAGGCATTCGACGAACAGCCGGCGCTCGGTGCGCAGGCCCTCGTCGAACGGCTGCGCGAGCGCGGCGGCGACCGCGTCGACGATCTTCGCCGGCGAAAACAGGCCGCGCGACTTCTTCGCGACGTCGGCGCGCGCCGCGTCGAGCGCGGCTTCGGCCGCCGCGCGATCGGCGAGCCCTTGCGCGTCGCGCGTGCGGCGCGCGCTCGCGCCCGCCGCGAGCAGCTCGTGCACGTACGCGAGCCCTTCGGCGAGCGTGTCGTCGCTGTGCGCGAGACGATCGACGAGGCCGAGCGTCAATGCCTCCTCGGCCGGCGCGTGCCGGCCGCTCAGCATCAGCTCGAGCGCCGCCTTCGCGCCGACGAGGCGCGGCGTGCGCTGCGTGCCGCCCGCGCCGGGCAACAAGCCGAGCTGCACTTCGGGCAGGCCGAGCTTCGCGCCCGGCACCGCGATCCGGTAATGCGCGGCGAGCGCGATCTCGAGGCCGCCGCCCAGCGTCGCGCCGTGCAACGCGACGACGACGGGCTTGCCGCTCGCCTCGATCCGGTTGCATACGTCGGGCAACAACGGCGGCACGGGCGGCTTGCCGAATTCGCGGATGTCCGCGCCGGCGATGAAGTTGCGCCCGGCGCCGACGATCAGCACCGCGCAGACGGCGGCATCGGCGTCGGCCGCGTCGAGCGCGTCGACGAGGCCGCGCCGCACGCCGGCGGACAGCGCGTTGACGGGCGGATGGTCGATCGTGACGACGAGCACCTTGTCGCGCCGCTCGCGCGTGACGGCGCCGGGTGCGTGGGAAGCCTGCTGATTCATGTCTGTCGCTCCGTGCGGAATGCGCGCCTTCGCTCCATCGAGAGAAGCGCGGGGTTTGCCACGATTCTCGATTGATCCAGATTGATTGACAATTCCAGCATTCTTTAACAACCTGTCAAGCCGGTTTTGACAATTAACTGCTACACGCGGGCATGGCGATGGATCTGAATGCGCTCACGCTGCTCGTCGACATCCTCGATGCGGGCAATCTCAGCAAGGCGGCGCAGCGGCTCAAGATGAGCCGCGCGAACGTCAGCTACCGGCTCAACCAGTTGGAGAAGTCGATCGGGCTGCAGCTCGTGCGGCGCACGACGCGGCGCATCGAGCCGACCGAGGTCGGGTTGCGGCTCTACGAGCACGGCCGGCGAATCCAGAACGAGCTGCTCGCCGCGCGCGAGGCGTTGACGACGCTCGGCCAGGATCTGCAGGGGCGCGTGCGGCTGTCGGTGCCGAGCGGCTACGGGCAGCTCGTGATGTCGAACTGGCTGATCGCGTTCAAGCGGCTCTATCCGGGGATCGTGCTCGACGTCGTGTTCGAGAACCGCGTCGAGGATCTGATGCGCGACGAAGTCGACATCGCGGTGCGCGTGATGTCCGAGCCGCCGCAGAACCTCGTCGCGCGCGACATGGGCGCGGTGCGCTACGTCGCGTGCGCGTCGCCCGGCTTCGCCGCGACGCACGGCATGCCGACCGGGCTCGACCAGTTGTTCGACGCGCCCGTCATCACGTCGACGGTGGTCGGCCGGCAGTTGCGAGTGGCCGCGTACCTCGGCGACGAGCGGCACGAGGTGCTGCTCGAGCCGACGCTCATCTCTGAGAACTTCCTGTTCCTGCGGCAGGCGATCCTGGCCGGGCTCGGCGTCGGGATCGTGCCGGACTACGTCGTCCACGACGACGTGCGGCGCGGCGCGGTCGTCACCACGCTCGACGCGTACCGGCTCAGCATCTTCGGCACGCACATGTACATGCTGTACATGCCGAACCGCCATCACACGCGCGCGACGTCGACGTTCATCGACTTCGTGCTCGACGAGGCACGGAACGCCGGGCGCGGCGGGTGACGCGGCGCGCCCGGCGATGTCCGCCGATGTCCGCCGATGTCCGGTCCGGCGCCGGGACGCAGGGCGGCCGCACGCCGGTGAATGGAATGGGCGAGGGTCAGCGCCGCGCGTCCGCGCGACGCATCGCGCGCCGGCGCCGCAGATGCACGAGCAGCGCGATCGCCCAGCCCGTCAGCAAAAGGCCGCCGACGGGCAGCGAACCGAGCATCAGCCATGCCGAGCACGCCCATCGCGTAAAGCGTCTCGCCGAAGTCGATGCCGCCTATCAGGCAAGGATGGACAGCGGCTTCGTTCAGCTCGCAGCCGGCCGCGTCGGCGACGATCCCGGCGGCCGCCACCGACAGCACGGGAAACAGCGCGATCACGAGGATCGCGGCGAGCGCGAATCCGTATGCGCGGACCAGCGCGCGCCGCGCGGCGGGCGGCGGACATCGCCGGGCCACCACGGTAGTCGGCGGCAGTTCGAACCCGCGACGCTAAGGGTTTATTGTCGGATGACAAGCCGCTTCCGACGCGGCGACAATACCCCGCCCGCGGCGCCGCACGGGCGTTCGCATTTGCATGCGCATGCGCCGTCGTCGTCTTTCGCCGTCTTTCGTTCGCACCGAGGTATTCATGACCGACCGGATTCGTCCGCGCCCATCCCGCTCGCGGGCTGGCGCGATCGCCGCCGCCCTCTTCGCCGTCGCCGCCGCCGGATGCGCGAACGCGCCCGGCCCGGGCGCGCAGAACGCCGCCGCGTCGGCCTCGGCGGCAGCGTCGGCCTCGGCAGCTTCCGCGACGTCGGGCGACGAATCGCCGGCCGCGCCCGCCGAGCTGTCGAGCTGGGTCGACAAGCCGGGCTGGACCGCGCAGCGCGACATGATCGCGGCCGCGCATCCGCTCGCCGCGCAGGCCGGCCAGGAGATGCTGAAGGCGGGCGGCGCCGCCGTCGACGCGGCGATTGCCGCGCAGATGGTGCTGATGCTCGTCGAGCCGCAGGCGTCGGGCATCGGCGGCGGCGCGTTCCTGCTGCATGCGAACGGCAAGACAGTCGAAGCTTACGACGGCCGCGAGACCGCGCCCGCCGCCGCCACCGACCGGCTCTTCCACGATGCCGGCGGCAAGCCGCTGCCGCGCGCGGCGCTCGGCGCGCGCGCGGTCGGCGTGCCGGGCGTGCTGCGGATGCTCGAGCTCGCGCACCGCTCGCACGGCAAGCTGCCGTGGCGGCGCCTGTTCCAGCCCGCGATCCGGCTCGCCGAGCAAGGCTTTCCGCTCGGCCCGCGGCTGGCGGCGGCGCTCGCGAACGATCCGTCGCTCGCGAGCGATCCGGCCGCGCGCGCGTACTTCTACGACAGGAACGGCGCGCCGAAGCCCGCCGGCGCGACGCTGAGGAATCCCCAGCTCGCGGCGACGCTCAGGCTCGTCGCCGCGCACGGCGCGAACGCGTTCTATACGGGCGCGATCGCGCGCGACATCGTCGCGAAAGTCCGGCAGGCGCCGAATCTGGGCGTGCTGAGCGTGCAGGACCTCGCGCAATACCGCGCGAAAGCGCGCGAGCCGCTGTGCGCCGACTATCGCAAGTGGACCGTGTGCGGGATGCCGCCGCCGTCGGCGGGCGGGCTCGTCGTCGCGCAGATCCTCGGCCTGCTCGAAGCGCAGCCGGACTGGCGGCAGATCGGCGCGCAGAAGCCCGTGCGCAATGCGACAGGCGTCGAGCCGACGCCGTTCGCCGCGCATCTGTTCAGCGAGGCGGGCCGGCTCGCGTATGCGGACCGCGCGCAATACGTCGCCGATCCCGATTTCGTCGCGCCGCCCGGCGGCAACTGGAAGAGCCTCGTCGAGCGGCGCTACGTCGCCGAGCGCGCGCGGCTGACCGGCGATGCGAGCGCGGGCGCCGCGAGCGCCGGCTCGCCGTCCGGCCTGCCGCCCGCGTCCGCCGCCGACCGCGGCGCGGAGCCGCCGTCGGGATCGCAGATCACGGTCGTCGATCGCTACGGCAACGCCGCATCGATGACGTCGACGCTCAACGACCGCTTCGGCTCGCGGCTGATGGTGCGCGGCTTCCTGCTCAACAGCCAGTTGCTCGACTTCTCGCCCGTGTCGGCCGAGCACGGCAAGCCGGTCGCGAATCGCGTGCAGCCGGCCAAGCGCGCGCGCTCGACGCTCGCGCCCGAGCTCGTGTTCGAGAAAGGCTCGCAGCGGCTGATGATGGCGCTCGGCTCGGCGGGCGGCGCGTCCACTGCGAACGACGTCGCGAAGACGCTCGTCGGGATGATCGACTGGGGCATGACGATGCAGCAGGCGATCGCGCTGCCGAACTTCGGCTCGCGCAACGGGCCAACCGAGCTCGAGAAGGGGCGCGTGTCCGATGCGCTCGCCGATGCGCTGAAGGAGCGCGGGCACGACGTGCGCGTCGTCGAGCTGGGGTCGAGCCTGCAGGGGATTCAGCGGATCAACGTCGAGGGGCAGTCGGTGTGGTTCGGCGGCTCGGACCCGCGGCGCGACGGGATCGTCGGGGGCGATTGAGCGCTTCGCCGAGCGGTCCGCGCTTCGGGACGCAGGGGAGCGCTCGCACGCCGCGCCCCGCCGCCCCCCGTTCACCCGGCCTTACGCCGAACCTCGCGCCGAACCTCGCGCCAAACCTCACGCCCGCCCGTCGCCCGCCCGTTCACCGAACCCCGCCATCACGGCGTCGATGAAGCTCCGCAGCTTCGGCGTCGGCTGCCGGTCGGGCGAATACAGCAAATGGATCGGCCGCGCGGGCGGCTCGTGGCCGGGCAACAGACGCACGAGCCGGCCCGCCGCGAGATCGTCGCGCACGAGCTCGGCCGGCTGCAGGATGATCCCGAGCCCGTCGAGCGCGGCCATCCGCAGCGCCGCGCCGTTGTTGACCGCGAGCCGGCTCCTCACGCGTACCGAATGCTGCTGCCCTTGCGCGCTCTCGAACGGCCATTCGAGCGCCGCCGGTTGCCCCGAATACGAAAACCCGAGGCATTCGTGCGCGGCCAGATCGGCGGGCGTGGCCGGCGTGCCGCGCTCGGCGAGATACGCGGGCGACGCGCACAGCACGAGCCGGTATGGCGCGAGCGGCCGCGCGATCAGCCCCGAGTCGGCGAGCGGCGCGATGCGGATCACCGCGTCGTAGCCTTCGTCGACGAAATCGACGACGCGATCGCTCAACGTCAGATCGACCCGCACTTCCGGATACGCGCGCAGGTACGACGCGAGCATCGGCATCAGGCAATGCACGCCGAAGCTGATCGGCGCGTTGATGCGCAGCGTGCCGCGCGGCGCGGCCATCAGGTTCGCGGCGAGCGCATCGACGGCCTGCGCCTCGGCCAGCACCGCGCGGCTGCGCTCGTAGAACGCGCGGCCGGCTTCGGTCAGGCTCTGGCGGCGCGTCGTGCGATTGATGAGCCGCATCCCGTAATGGGTCTCGAGAAAGCGCACGTGCTTGCCGACCATCTGCGACGACAGGCCGAGCGACGCGCCCGCCGCCGCGAACGAGCCCGTTTCCGCGGCCTTCACGAACACCGCCATGCTGGTAAGTCGATCCATAATTCGAAACTGTTTGTTTCAATAGATGATCCGGCTACGCGATTTATTGTCGAATCGGCGCGAATTATAGTGGGCTCACCGATTTTTCTCACGGAGATCTGATATGGCACGCATCGTTCGCATCCATCAAACCGGCGGCCCCGACGTCCTGCGCTTCGACGAAATCGCCCCCGCGCCGCCGGGACCAGGCGAAATCACGCTGCAAGTGAAGGCGCTCGGCCTGAACCGCGCCGAATCGATGTTCCGCTCGGGGCGCTATGTCGAGGACCCGGTCTTCCCGGCGCGGCTCGGCTACGAGGCGGCGGGCGTCGTCAGCGCGGTCGGCCCCGGCGTGACGGGCTTCGCGGCCGGCGATGCGGTCAGCATCGTGCCGCCGCTGTCGATCACGCGCTGGGGCACGTACGGCGAAGTCGCGACAGTGCCCGCCGCCGTCGCCGTCAAGCATCCCGCGTCGCTCGGCTGGACCGAGGCGGCCGCGGTGTGGATGCAGTACGTGACCGCGTGGGGCGCGCTGATCGACCTCGCGCGGATCGAGCGCGGCGACGCGGTCGTCATCACGGCGGCGTCGAGCAGCGTCGGCCTCGCGGCGATCCAGGTCGCGCGGATGGTCGGTGCGGTCGCGATCGCGACGACGCGCACCGACGCAAAGGCGCAGGCGCTGCGCGAGTTCGGTGCCGACCACGTGATCGTCACGCAGCGCGAGGATCCCGCCGCGCGCGTGCGCGAGATCACGGGCGGCGCGGGGGCGCGGGTCGCGTTCGATCCGGTGGCGGGCCCGATGCTGCCGCAACTGGCCGACGCGCTCGCGGTAGGCGGCATCGTGATCGAATACGGCGCGCTCGCAGCCGACCAGGCGCCCTTCCCGCTGTTCGCCGTGCTCGGCAAGATGCTGAGCGTGCACGGCTACCAGTACAAGCGCGTCGTCGGCGATCCGGCGAAGCTCGACGCCGCGAAGCGCTTCGTGCTCGACGGGCTCGAGGCCGGCGCGCTCAAGCCGGTGATCGACCGCGTGTTCCCGCTTGAGCGAATCGCCGACGCGCACCGCTATCTGGAATCGAACGAGCAGTTCGGCAAGATCGTCGTCACGGTGTAGCGCCGGACGCACGAGCTTCGCCCGTTCGGACGCGACGGACGCGACGGACGCGATCGGCGCGGCGGAATCCGCGAAGGTGGCGCGCAGCGCATCGCGCGCCACGCGCATGAAAAAACCGCAGCCTTCGCTGCGGTTTCTTCATTCGGCTGCCCGTCAGGCCGGCGGAGCGGTCAAACCACTCCGGCGTCGTGCGCCTGCTGATCGGCGTGATAGCTCGAGCGCACCATCGCGCCGACGGCCGCATGCGTGAAGCCCATCTTGTACGCCTCTTCCTCGTACATTCTGAACGTGTCCGGATGCACGTACTCGCGCACCGGCAGATGGTGCTCGGACGGCTGCAGGTATTGGCCGATCGTCAGCATGTCGACGTCGTGCGCGCGCAGATCCCTCATCACCTGCAGGATCTCGTCGGTCATCTCGCCGAGGCCGACCATCAGGCCCGACTTCGTCGCGACGTCCGGATGCAGCGCCTTGAAGTCCTTCAGCAGCTTCAGCGAGTGCGCGTAGTCCGAGCCGGGGCGCGCTTCCTTGTACAGGCGCGGCACCGTTTCGAGGTTGTGATTCATCACGTCGGGCGGCGCGGCGTTCAGGATCGAGATCGCGCGGTCGAGACGGCCGCGGAAGTCCGGCGTCAGGATCTCGATGCGCGTTTGCGGCGACTGCTCGCGCACTTCGCGGATGCACTCGACGAAGTGGCCGGCGCCGCCGTCGCGCAGGTCGTCGCGATCGACGCTCGTGATCACCACGTACTTGAGCTTGAGCGCCGCGATCGTGCGCGCGAGGTTCTTCGGCTCGTCGACGTCGAGCGGATCGGGCCGGCCGTGGCCGACGTCGCAGAACGGGCAGCGGCGCGTGCACTTGTCGCCCATGATCATGAACGTCGCGGTGCCCTTGCCGAAGCATTCGCCGATGTTCGGGCAGCTCGCTTCCTCGCACACGGTATGCAGGTTGTGCTCGCGCAGGATCGTCTTGATCTCGTTGAAGCGCGAGCTGCCGGTGGCCGCCTTCACGCGGATCCATTCGGGCTTCTTCAGCTTCTCGATCGGGACGATCTTGATCGGAATGCGCGCGGTCTTCGCCTGCGCCTTCTGCTTGGCGGTCGGATCGTAGGCGGGCGCGGCCGGTTCGGCGGGTGCGGGGGTAGCGGTAAGGTCAGTCATTCGATTGTTCCAGTGCCTGCGGCGGCAATGCGGCGGCCGCGGTTGCGCCGTCGAGGTTGGCGATCAGACGGCGCACGAGCGTCTGCGCAACCTCGTGCCAGTCGGCGGTCGCGCCGAGGCTCGCCATGTCGATCGTTTCGAGCCCCGCGTAGCCGCACGGGTTGATCGCGAGAAACGGGCGCAGATCCATCTTCACGTTGACGCTCAAACCGTGATAGCTGCAGCCGTTGCGGATCTTGAGACCGAGCGCGGCGATCTTCGCGCCCCGATGCGGCCCCGATTCCACGTAGATCCCGGGCGCGCCGGCCTTGCGGACCGACGCGAGATTATACGCCGCGAGCGTCTCGATCACGGCCTCTTCGATCCGCGTGACGAGCGTGCGCACCATCAGCTTGCGCCGCCTCAAGTCGACGAGCAGATACGCGACGATTTGCCCCGGGCCGTGGTACGTGATCTGCCCGCCTCGGTCGACCTTCACGAGCGGCACGCCGCTGTCGGCGACGAGCAGGTGCGCCGGGTTGCCCGCCTGGCCGAGCGTATAGACGGGCGGATGCTCGACGACCCAGATCTCGTCGCCGGTGTCCGGCGTGCGCGCGTCGGTGAACGCGCGCATCGCGTCGAAACACGTGTCGTAGGGCGTCTCGCCGAGCCAGCGAACCGTGACGGGCGGCGTGACGGGCCGCGCGGCGGGAGGAGAATGCGGGGAAGCGGACGCGGCGGCGTCGGGCGCGGCATGCGCGTCGGGAGCGGGAGGCACGATGGAAACCGGCGAGGCTGACATGGGCGGTAGTTTACCGAAAACCCATGCACCTCGCCGGTGCCGGATGGAGCCGGCCGCGCGGCGGCGCGCCGGCGGCCGGTGCGACGCTCAGACCGTGCGCCACCCGTCGCGAAAGAGCGCGACGAATCGCGCCGCGAGCCGCATGATGCCGGACACGGCCGCCTGCTGCGGCGGCACGATCATCGAGAACGACACGCACGCGCTCGTCTCGCCGTCGGCGCTCAGCCACAGGCGCTCGCCTCGCCGCAGCTTCAGCGTCTCGCCGGCGCACAGGAAATAATCGTGGACATCGTTGCTGCGCGTCGCCCAGACGGGCGCGCCCCGCACGGTGAGCCGCGTGCTGCGCGCGACCTTCATCGGCACCGTTTCGCCGGGCTGGATCTCGAACGTGATGCTTGAGGAAATCTCTTTCATGACAGCCTCCGCCAAAATTGCTTCAGTGGCTACAATCGTAGTTCCCACAAGGCTTTGCGCAAAACGATCGATTCTCACGTGCTTGTGAGAAAAACTAACCGATGACCGTCCGTCAACTGCCGATGCTGAACGCGCTGCGCGTGTTCGAGGCCGCCGCGCGACACGAAAGCTTCTCGCGCGCGGCGAACGAGCTGTCCGTCACGCACGGCGCGGTCAGCCACCAGATGCGCGCGCTCGAAGCGGAGCTCGGCGTGCGGTTGTTCGTGCGCCACGGCAAGCGGCTCGCGCTGACGGAGGCGGGCGGCCGCTACGCGCAGCAGGTGCGCGCCGCGCTCACGCTCCTCGCCGACGCGACCCGCGAGATCCGCGCGAGCGACCGGGACAAGCGGCTCGTCGTATCGACGCTGTCGTCGTTCGCCGCGCGCTGGATCACGCCGCGCATCGGCCCGTTCATCGAGCGGCATCCGGAGATCGACCTGGAGCTGCGGGCAAGCGATTCGCTCGTCGATTTCACGCGCGACGACGTCGACGTCGCGATCCGCTTCGGCTACGGCGTCTATCCGGGGCTGTACGTCGAGCCGCTCCTCGACGAGACGTTCTTCCCCGTCTGCGCGCCCACGCTCAACGGCGGCGTGCTGCCCGAGACGCCCGCCGATCTCGTCCGCTATCCGCTGCTGCGCTCGGACGACGAGCTGTGGCGGCCGTGGTTCGACGCGGCGGGCCTCGACACGCTGACCGAGCCGAAGCGCGGCGTGCTGTACCAGGATTCGTCGAATCTGCTGCAGGCGGCGATCGACGGCCAGGGCATCGCGCTCGTGCGGCGCTCGCTCGCGGTGCCCGAGGTGGCGGCGGGAAGGATCGTGCGGCTGTTCGACATCGCGGGGCCGAGCCCGTGGCACTACTTTTTCGTGTGCCCGCCGTCGCTCGCGCAGACGCCACGCGTGCAGGCGTTCAGGACCTGGCTGCTGGACGAGATCGCGCGCTTCAAGGCGCTGTGCGCGGCGCAGGAGGCGCGGCACGCGGCGGCCTATGCTGCCGCGCGTGCGCGAAAGGAAGAGGATTAGCGGCCGGCCGTCACAGCACGACCTTGACCATCGGGTGGCCCGTCAGCGCGCGGTAGATGTTGTCGAGCTGCGCTTGGCTCGTCGCGCGCACGGTGATCGTGAGGCCCGTGTAGTTGCCGCCGCTCGACGCGCGCTCCTCGATCTTCTCGAGATCGATCTCGTTGTCGTGCACGCTCACGACCTTGAAGATCGTATCCTTGAACTCCGGATGCGCGCGGCCCATCACCTTGATCGGGAAGTCGCACGGAAATTCGAGCAGCGTTTCCTTGGGCGTTGCGATTTCGCCCGTCAGCTCGACGGTCTTGTTCGGTTCGGTCATGTCGTTTCTCCACGCGTCGGCGGGGCGGCCCGCTCAGGCGCTTTCCATCTCGCGCGCCTTCGCCCGCTGGTACGCGGCATACAGCGCCTCGAACACCGGGCCCGGCTGGCCGCCCTGCACGGGCAGATCGTCGAGCAGGGTCACGGGCAGGATTTCCTTCGTCGCCGACGTGAGCAGGATCTCGTCGGCCGCACGCAGCTCCGCTTCGTTGATCTCGCGCGCGACGAAGCGGATCCCGCACTCCTCGGCAAGCTCCTCGACGAGCGCGTAGCGGATCCCTTCGAGAATCCTGTTGCTGCGCGGCGGCGCGATCAGCTCGCCGTTCTTCACGATCCACACGTTCGAAGACGAGCCTTCCGTCACGTTGCCGTCGCGCAACTGGATCGTCTCGGTCGCGTCGTGTTCAACCGCATGCTGCGCCATCAGCACGTTGCCGAGCAGCGACACCGACTTGATGTCGCAATGCAGCCAGCGGCGATCCTCGGCCGTCACGCAGCGCACGCCTTGCGCGCGCTGCGCGTCGGTCGGCAGCACGAGCGGGCTCGCCATCGCGAACACGGTCGGCACCGCGTTCGCCGGAAACGCGTGGCCGCGCTTCGCGACGCCGCGCGTCACCTGGATGTAGACGATCGCGTGCTGGCCGTCTCCGAGCGCGGCCGCGTTCGCGCCGACGACCCGCGCGACGAGCGCGCGCCAGCCCGCTTCGTCGTGCGGATCGGCGATGCCGATCTTCTTCAGGCTGCGCGCAAGACGCGCGAGATGCTGCGCGATCCGGAACGGCGCGCGCCGCGCGCCGTCCGCGTAGACCGGCACGACTTCGTAGACGCCGTCGCCGAAGATGAAGCCGCGGTCGAGCACCGGCACGCGCGCTTCGGAAAGCGGCACCAGCTCCTCGCGCGAAGCGACGCTCAGATAGACGATCGGTTCGATGTCGGCTTGACTCATGGCGTTGAACGAATGACGAAAATCGTGACGGAAGGCGAATGCCTGCGGCGCCGGCGTGCCCGGCGCCGCAGGCGGTGCGGACAGCTTACTTCTTTTTGCTGAACATCAGCAGGATCGAATCCCAGATGCGGCCGAGGAGGCCCGCTTCCGGCACCGGCTGCAGCGCGACGACCGGGAATTCCGCCACCGTCTTGCCATCGGCGACAAGCTTCACCGAGCCGACCGCCTGGCCGTCCGCGAGCGGCGCGATGAGCGGCGCGTTCAGCGCGACTTCCGGCTTCACCTTGTCCGCCAGACCGCGCGGCACGGTGATGAACTGGTCCTTCTTCACGCCGACCTGCACGTTGTTGCTCTTGCCCTTGTAGACGCGCGGCGTGTCGATCGGCTGGCCGGCCTTGTACAGGCGCACCGAATCGAACGCGGTGTAGCCGTAGCTCAGCATCTTCATGCTGTCCTGCACGCGGTCGCTCTCCTTCGTCTCGCCCATCATCACGGTGACGAGGCGGCGCGTCGCGTCGGCCGCGCCCGGCAGCGAGCGCTTCGCCGACGCGATCAGGCAGTAGCCCGCCGCCTGCGTGTGGCCGGTCTTCAGGCCGTCGACGGTCGGATCGAGCCACAGCAGCCGGTTGCGGTTCGGCTGCTTGATGTTGTTGTACGCGAATTCCTTGACCGAGAAGATGTTGTAGTAATCCGGATAGTCGCGGATCAGGTGCGTCGACAGCTTCGCCAGGTCGCCCGCCGTCGTGTAGTGATTCGGGTCGGGCATTCCGTTCACGTCGGCGAAGTGCGTGTTCGTCATCCCGAGGCGCTGCGCCTGCGCGTTCATCATGTTGACGAACTGCCCTTCGCTGCCGCCGACGAGCTCGGCGAGCGCGATCGCCGCGTCGTTGCCCGACTGGATGATCATCCCGTAGACGAGGTCGTGCACGCTGACGGGCTTGTTCGCCTCGATGAACATCCGCGATTCGTCGCGGCCGACGCGGCGCACCGCTTCGCCCGGCGTGACGATCTGCTCCATCGTGATCTTTTTCGCATCGAGCGCCTCGAACACGAGGTAGGCCGTCATCAGCTTCGTGAGCGACGCGGGCTCGACGCGCTCGTCGGCGTTGCCGGACGCGAGCACCTGATTGCTCGACGCATCGACGAGCACCCACGAGCGCGCGTTCACGCCGGGCGGCGGCACCGCGCCCGGCACGTACGTGGCGGGCGCGCCCGTCGGCGCGGCGGCGGCCGGCGCGGCCGCGTGCTTCGCCTTGGCGGCGGGCTTTGCCTGCGCGACGGCGATCGTCGACACGAGCGCGGCGGGCAGCACGATGCCGAGCGCGACGTTACGCGCGGCGACGGCGATGGCGGTGGAGGAAGCGAGTGACGTGAGGCCGAAGGAAGACAGACGCATATCGATTCAGGCTGATGGCAGAAATGGCAGCGCGCACGGGGCGCGCGGTTGAAGGGCCGGTCGGCGGCGTTCCGGCGGCATGTCGGGGAACGAAGGCTCGCGAAACGCGCCGATTGGACAGGCGGCGGCGCGATCGGTTCGCAGAGCGAAAAGCGGCGCGGCGGCCTGCACGGCGCATCGGACGTCCGTGTGGACGGGCCGACGCAAAACCTGGCCATTATACGGAAGTTCGCCGCCCGTCAGCGCCACGCGCCGACGACGACGCGCTTCAGGATATGCAGCTTGCGATGGAAGAAATGCTCGGCGCCCGGAATCACGACGACGGGCAGCTCCTGCGGACGCGCCCAGTCGTAGACCGACGCGATCGGCACCGTGTCGTCGTTCTCGCCGTGGATCACGATCGTGTCTTCCGGCACGTCGGCGACTTGCCAGCGGCTCGCCGCCGTGCCGACGAACACCATCCGCTCGATCGCCTGCCCCGCGTCGCGCAGCCGCTTGCCGACGTGCGACAGCACGAACGTGCCGAACGAGAAGCCGGCGAGCACGATCGGCAGCTCCGCGTGGCCGGGCAGCGCGCGCATGTGCGCGAGCACCGCGAGCAGATCGTCGACTTCGCCCGCGCCGTTGTCGTGCTCGCCCTCGGTCGCGCCGACGCCGCGAAAATTCGAGCGGATCACCGCGTAGTTCAACTGGACGAAGATGCGCGCGAGCGTCTGCGCGACCTTGTTGTCCATCGTGCCGCCGAAGAGCGGATGCGGATGCGCGACGAGCGCGATCCCGCGCGGCGCGGCCGAGCCGTCGCGCACGGCGTCGGGCAGGTCGATCGCGATCTCGATGTTGCCGACGGGGCCGGCGACCAGGGACTTCTGGGTATGGGCGTTCATGCGACAGCGTGTGGGGCGATTCGAAAAACCGTGCTCAAATTCTCAGGCGCTCGACGACCTGGCCGTCGCGCAGATGCGATTCGACGATTTCGTCGATGTCGCTCTTGTCGACGTACGTGTACCAGGTGCCTTCCGGATAGACGACGACGACAGGGCCTTCCTCGCAGCGGTCGAGGCAGCCCGCCTTGTTGACGCGCACCTTGCCCGCGCCCGCGAGGCCGAGCTCCTTGACGCGCTTCTTCGCGTATTCCTGCATCTCCTGCGCGCCGCAGTTCGCGCAGCTCGGGCGCTCGGCGTCCTTTTCGCGCTGGTTCAGGCAGAAGAAGACGTGGTGTCGATAGTAGGGATCCATGATGTGGCCCATTGCGTGCGGACGCCGCGTGAGCGCCCGGCGTTATTGGACAGAAACCCGGACAGAAACCCGGACAGCAACTCGAACAGAAACCCGGATTGAAACTCGGATTGAAACGATCAGCCGGCATCGGCAGGCAGGTCGCGGCCGGTAGTCGTGGCCGATTATAGCGACCGGCGCCGTTTGCCGCTGGCGCCGCGCGAAGCGCCCGCCCCGCGCTTCGCGAGCCACGCGCCCTCCGCGCGGCCGGCAAGCCAGACGAGCGCCGCGTACGGCCAGATCCACGCGAGCCAGCGCGCGATGCTGTTGAAGTGCACGTAGCGGCCCTGCTGCCAGCCGGACAGCGCGAAATCGAAGAACGGATTGACGGGCAGCACGTTGACGAGCACGAGCGCGACGGCGAGCGCGGCCGCCGCGAGCGCCGCGCGCCATGCGCCCGGCAGCCGCAGCGCGACGAGCGCGGCGACGAGGCCCGCCGCGATGCCGCGCAGCGCGCCGGGCGTCGCCCAGTCGAACACGAGCCCCGTGTGCGACTGCATGAACGTCGCGGCCGCCTTCAGCGCAAGCGCGAACGCGGTGAAGCCGACGACGAGCCGCACGCGCGGCGCGCGCACGCGCATCGCGAGCGACGCCACCGCGAGCGCCGCGAACAGGCCGAGCGCGGCGAGCAGCGTCTCCCATGCGGAATCGGACAGGAGGCCGTCGAGCCGGTCCGGCCACGCGGGCACGTTCCACGCGCCGGGCGCCCATGCGAGGAGCGCGCCGCGCATCGACACGTCGGCGCGCTCCCACAGCTCGCTCGGCCAGTCGCCGATGCCGAACAGGAACGGCGACGGAAACAGGATCGCGCCCGCCCACAGCGCGGTGAGAAAGAGCGGCGTCGGCGCGTCGCGCTCGAACCACGCGAAGCGCACGCGCCGCACGACGCCGCGCTCGATCAGCGCGGTCGCGGCGGGCGCGGCCGCCGCCGCGCCGACGAGCGCGCCGAGCGCGTTCGCCGCGAGATCGAGATTCGACGACACGCGCGTCGGCAGGTAGGTTTGCAGCGCCTCCATCGCGCCCGACAGCAGCGCGCCCGCGAGCGTCGCGGCGAGCACGGCCGGCACGCCGCGCAGCGGATAGAGCGCGAGCACCGCGAGCGCGCCGAACGGCAGATAGCCGATCACGTTGCTGACGACGTCGAACGCGGTCAGATAGCGCGGCAGCGGCGCGAGCAGATAGTCGAACGGGCCGATGCCGAGCGAGCGCCAGCCCGTGAACGGATAGAGCGACGCATAGACGACGAGCGCCGCGTAGACGGCGAACGCCTGACGCGCGAGCGTCGACTGGCGACGCTGCCGGCGCGCGGCGGGCGTCATCCCGGCGGCGCCGGGCACGGCGCGGCACGCGTCATCCCGGCGGCGGCGCGCGCGGCGGCGTTCATGGCGCGGCCGCGTAAGCCTGGACGCCGAGCCACGCGACGATCTGCGCGACGAGCTCGTCGCTCGCCGAGGCGAGCGCCTGCGCGCCGCCCGCCGCATCCGGCGTGCTCGCCGGCGCGCGCGACACGAACGTGCGCTGGCCGAGCACCCGGCCGTCCTGCGTGAGCGTCGCGCGCGCGGTGACGGCCGCGTGGCTCTCCGAGCGGCCGTCGAACACCTGCTCGAACTCGGACAGCTCGACCTTCAGCACCGGCGCGCGCACGCCGTCGCCACCCTCGAGCACCGCGCCGCGCAGCGACAGCGCGCCGCGCAGCCGCTGCGTCAGCAACTGCGCGGGCGGCGCGGTCCATTTGCTGTCGCGGTAGACGGCGATCCGCTGCGCGTCCGCATACGCGAGCCGGTAGACGAAGCGGTCCGAGTTGAGCGCGTCGGGCGCGCTCACGTCGAGCACCTTGAGCGCGGGCCCCGCGCCCGCCGACGCGGCCGGCTGCGCCGGACCGAGGTCGTAGCGGATGTTCGTGAGCGCGGCGGGCGTGCCCGCGCAGCCGCTCGCGCCCGCGATCGCGAGCACCGCGGCGAGTGCGAGCGCCGGACGGC
Source organism: Burkholderia humptydooensis (assembly GCF_001513745.1). Taxonomy (NCBI): domain Bacteria; kingdom Pseudomonadati; phylum Pseudomonadota; class Betaproteobacteria; order Burkholderiales; family Burkholderiaceae; genus Burkholderia; species Burkholderia humptydooensis. The sequence goes on from NZ_CP013380.1 coordinate 3,747,550, forward strand.
CGCGGCGGAACAATGAACCTGACATGAAGTGTGTGTGCATCGCGAATTCCAGAAAAACTTATTGGGCAGGCGTGGCGCCCGGCCACACGAATCCCGACTCGCCCGGGCCCGGCTCCGCCGCCGGCGCGCCGAACAGCAGGCTGCGCGGATTGCGGCCGACGTCGCCCGCGACGTCCTTCAGCGTGCGCGACGTGTCGCCGACGTTCGTCGCGAGCGCGTTGAAGCGCGGCAGCGTGTCGTAGCGCACGCGCGCGCTCAGCTCGGCAAGCGTGTCGTTCATCGACGCAAGCGCCTGCCCCGCGCGGTTCAGGTTCGCGACGAGCGGCCCGCCCGGCGCGACGAGCGCGTTCGCCGAGCCGAGCGCGCGGTTCACGTGCGCCATCGTCTGCGGCATCTGTGCGAGCGCGGGCTCGACCTGCTTCGACAGTTGCGTGATGCCGTCGGCCGCGTGCTGCATGCTCGCCGCGGTCGCCTTCAACTGGCCGCGCATCTCGGGCGACAGCATCTCGTTCACGCTCTTCGCGGCGATCTCCATCTGCTTGAGCAGCACGTCGCCGCGCTGCTGGAGCTGGTCGAACAGGCTCGGGCGCATCGGGATCTGCGCGACCGCCTTCGCCGACGTCGGCAGCGGCGCAAGATCGGCGCCCGTGTCGTCGAGCTGCACGAACGCGATGCCCGTCACGCCCTGGAAGCCGAGGCTGCCGAATGTCGAGCGCGTGATCGGCGCGTTCGTGTCGACGAGGATGCGGATCACGATCTGGCCCGGATGGCCGCGATCGAAGTTGATCGACTGCACCTTGCCGACGTCGAGCCCGCGATAGCGGACGGCCGCGTCGGGAAAGAGCCCCGTCACGTTCGAGCGCGACACGAGATCGTACGGCGCGCGCACCGTGCGATCGACGTTGAACCAGTAGACCGCGCCGACGATCGCGGCGAGCAGCGCGATCGTGAAGAGGCCGGCCCAGAACGCGTGTGATTTGTTTTCCATGCGGGGGTTCCCTCGTGTTCCTCGACTACAGCTCGACGTCCGACGGCGCCGGCTCAAGCGCGGCCTTCGGCAGGCGCGCGCGACGCTCGGGCGGCAGCGCCTGCAGCGCGCGGCGGCCGCGCCGGCCGAGAAAGTATTCGCGGATGAACGGATGATCGACGCCCGCCGCCACCTCGACGCTCGCCGCGACGAGCACCTTGCGCTCCGCGATCACCGCGACGCGCGTCGACAGCGCGACCATCGTGTCGAGATCGTGCGTGACCATCACGACGGTCAGGCCGAGCGTGCGATGCAGCGTCGCGATCAGCTCGACGAACTCGTCGGACGCGCCGGGGTCGAGCCCCGCCGTCGGCTCGTCGAGGAACAGCAGCTCCGGCTCGAGCGCGATCGCGCGCGCGATCCCGACCCGCTTGACCATCCCGCCCGACAGCGCAGCCGGCATCTTCGACGCATGCTTGCACGGCAGCCCGACCATCTCGAGCTTGAGCATCACGATGTCGTGCAGCAGATCTTCCGGCACGCGGCCGAGCTCGCGCAGCGGCTGCGCGACGTTGTCGAACACGGTCATCGACGAGAACAGAGCGCCGTGCTGGAACAGCATGCCCGAGCGGCTGCGCATCACGCGCGCGGTGTCGGCGTCGATCTTCGAGGTGTCCTCGCCGAACACCCTGATCGTGCCGGCGCTCGGCCGCTCGAGCCCGAGGATCTGCCGCACGAGCGTCGTCTTGCCCGAGCCCGAGCCGCCGACGATCGACACGATCTCGCCCGCGCGCACGTCGAAGTCGAGATGTTCGTGGACGACGTTGCGCCCATAGCGCTTCGTCAGATCGCGCACCTCGATCACGAAATCGTCGTCGCGCGCGCTCATCCGAGCCCCACGTTCTGGAAAAGGATCGCGAACACCGCGTCGGCGAGGATCACGACGGTGATCGACGTGACGACGGACGTCGTCGTCCCTTCGCCGAGGCTCTGCGAATTCGCCTTGATCCGGAAGCCGAAGTGGCACGCGACGAGCGCGATCAGCATCCCGAACACGACGCCCTTGCCGAGCCCGATGAACAGGTTCGCGATCGGCACGACGGACGGCAGCGAGCGCACGAAGAAGTTCAGGTCGATGCCGAGCACGAACTTCGCGGCGAGCGCGCCGCCCGTGAGCGCGATGACGTTGGTCCACATCACGAGGAGCGGCATCGCGACGCCCAACGCGAGCACGCGCGGCAGCGTGATCCGCAGGCCGTGCGGAATGCCCATCACGCGCATCGCGTCGAGCTCTTCCGTCACGCGCATCACGCCGATCTGCGCGGTGATCGCGGAGCCCGAGCGGCCCGCGACGAGGATCGCCGACAGCACCGGTCCGAGCTCGCGGATCACCGAGAGGCCGAGGATGTTGACGATGTAGCGGTTCGCGCCGAACAGTTGCAACTGCTGCGCGGACAGATACGACAGCACGATGCCGATCAGGAACGCGACGAGCGCCGTGATCGGCAGCGCCTTGGCGCCCGCCGCGTAGACGTTCGCGGAAATCTCCGTCCACGGCATCGTGCGCGGCCGGCGCAGCACCGACAGCAGATCGACGATCAGGCCGCCGAGCAGCGCGATGCCGCCGTACAGGTGCTCGCCGAACGTGAAGAGGCCCTGGCCGAAGCGCGTGACGGGATCGATCCGCACGACGGGCTCGGGCGCCTCGCGGCCCGCGTCGAGCCGCTCGATGCGCTCGAACACGATCCGCTGGGTGTCGGTGAGCGCGATCCCGGCGGGCAGCCTGCGGCCCCACACGCGCCACAGCGCCTGGCCGCCGACGTGGTCGAGCCGGTCGACGCCCGACAGGTCCCACTCGCCGACGGACTCCTTCGCGAGCCGGGCGATCCGGCGCGCGACGTTGCCGCGGTCGCGCGCGAGCGCGAGCGCCGTCCACTGGCCGGACAGGCGCACGGTCTGGCCTTGGCTGCCGGCGTCGACCGACAGGCCGGGAGGAGTCTGGAAGTTCAAGGGCGATTTTGCAAAACGGTGACAGCGGCCATTGTAGCGAACCGCTTCGCCGCGCGAAGTCTCGTTTCGCCCGGCCGCCCGGCGCGGCGCGCGCGAGGCGCGCGGCCCGCACCGGCGGCTCCCGCGCCGCGCAAGCTTCCGGCATGCTTTCCGCGCGCCTTCCGGTCAGCCTTCCGAACGCTTTCATTCTTCGGTCACGTTTCCTTTCGATACTCTCACGCGCTGCATGCCAGGCCGCCGGCGCATGCGCCGCTCACGCCATCCCCGGCTCAACGGAAACAGAACAGGAAAAATCCCGATGCCATTCCCCTTGCGTTTTCGCCGGCGGCGCCTAGCCGCCGCCCTCGTCGCGTGCGCGGCGCTCGTCGCCGGCTGCAACGACGACGTCGACTCGCCGCCGCCCGCGTCGTCCGACGCGCAGGCCCCCGCCGGCACGAAGGCGACGCTCGCCTTGCTCGAGACGACCGATCTGCACACGAACGTGCTGTCGTACGATTACTTCAAGCTCGCGGCGGACAAGTCGCTCGGTTTCGAGCGCGTCGCGACGCTGATCGCGCAGGCGCGCGCGCAATACCCGAACACGCTGCTGCTCGACAACGGCGACACGATCCAGGGCACGGCGCTCGCCGACTACCAGGCGCTCGTGAAGCCCGTGTCGTGCAGCGAGACGCTCGCGATCTACAAGGTGATGAACGCGGCGAAGTTCGACGGCGGCGGCATCGGCAATCACGAATTCAACTACGGGCTGCCGTACCTGTCGCAGGTGACGGGCAACGCGTTCGCCGTCGACGGCCTGCCCGATCCGGCGCAGCAGAAGAAATGCGCGGGCCCGGGCTTCCCGCAGGTGCTCGCGAACGTGATCAGCGCGAAGACGAACGCGCCCCTCTTCACGCCGTACACGATCCTCACGAAGACCGTCACCGCGACGACGCCTGACGGCCGCACGATCACGGCGCCCGTGAAGGTCGGCATCATCGGCTTCACGCCGCCCGCGATCATGAGCTGGGACAAGCGCTGGCTCGACGGCAAGGTCTACACGACGGGCCTGAAGGAAGCGGCCGAGAAGTACATCCCCGAGATGCGCGCGAAGGGCGCGGACCTCGTCGTCGCGATCTCGCACGGCGGCCTCGACAACTCGCCGTACTCGCCGACGATGGAAAACGGCAGTTGGTGGCTGTCCACCGTGCCCGGCATCGACGCGATGCTGATCGGCCACTCGCACCAGGTGTTCCCCGACGCGATGAGCACGGTCGCGCAGTTCAACCTGCCGGGCGTCGACAAGGCGAAGGGCACGGTCAACGGCGTGCCGACCGTGATGGCGAACTACTGGGGCAAGCACCTCGGCGTGATCAAGCTCGGCCTCGCGTTCGACGGCAAGACGTGGAGCGTCGACAAATCGCAGACGAGCGTCGAGGCGCGCTCGATCCAGAATCCGGACAAGAGCTACGTCGCCGCCGATCCGTCGGTGGCCGCGGCGATCGCGGCCGAGCATCAGGCGACGATCGACTACGTAAAGACGCCGATCGGCAGCACCGACTACCGGATGACCAGCTATTTCGCGGACGTGGGCGACCCGGGCGCGATCCGGATCGTCAACGAGGCGCAGGCCGACTACGTCGCGAGCTACGTGCAGGCGAACCTGCCGCAGTACGCGTCGCTGCCGGTGCTGTCGGTGAGCGCGCCGTTCAAGAGCGGCTTCGGCGGCGGCAACGACTTCACCGACGTCGCGGCGGGCGCGCTCGCGATCAACAACGCGGCCGACCTCTACCTGTATCCGAACACGGTCTACGCGGTGAAGGTGAGCGGCGCGGACATCAAGAACTGGCTCGAGACCGCGGCGAAGCGCTTCAACACGATCGATCCGACGAAGGCGACCGTGCAGAAGCTCGTGAGTTCGTTCCCCGGCTACAACTTCGACATGTTCACGTCCGCCGATCTGCGCTACGAGATCGACGTCACGCAGGCGGTCGGCAGCCGGATCAGGAACCTCGTGTACAAGGGCGCGCCGATCGATCCGAATGCGCAGTTCATCGTCGCGACGAACAACTACCGCGCGAGCGGCGGCGGCAACTTCCCGGGCCTCGACGGCAGCAAGACGATCTTCGCGTCGCCCGACGCGAACCGCGACGTGCTGATCGCGTACATCAAGAAACGCGGCCAGATCACGCGCGCGGCGGACGGCATGCAGCGTAGCTGGCGCTTCACGAAGCTCGCGGGCTCGATCGCGCACGTGCAGTTCGCATCGGCGCCGAACCTCGTCGCGCTCGCGAACGCCGCGAGCGTCGCGGGCATCACGCAGGTCGCGGCCGACGACGGCTCCGGCAAGGGGCTCGCGACTTACGAGATCGATCTGACGCAATGACGGAGCGGGCGGCGCGCGCCGCCAAGACGCGCCGCGCGCCGCCCCGCCCGTCGACCCTGAAACCGATTCACCTCGATGATGAACGCGACCAAGAATCTGCTCTCGACTCATGCTCAAGCCGCGACGCCGCCCGATGGCGCCCGTCGCCCATCGCCGCTGCGGCGCCTGCTGCGCGCGACGCTGTCGCCCGCCGGCATGCTCGCCGTCGCCGCGGCGCTCGCGGCGGGCGTCGCCGCGACGGACCGGATCGGGCGCCCGGCGTCCGGCGCGCCGGGCGTCACCCGCGCGCAACTCGACGAATGGCGCGCGATGGTCGAACAGGCGGCCGAGCCGAACGCGCTCGGCCGCCTGCGCGCGCTCGCGCGGCGCGGCTCGACCGACGCGCAATCGGCGCTCGGCCTTGCGCTCGCCGGCTCGCGCGATCTCGCGCTGCGCGACGAAGGCAGGCGCTGGCTCGAAACGGCCGCGCACGCGAACCCGGCCGGCCGCGCGCCGACGAGCGCCGGCGTGCGCGACGCGCGCCTCGCGCTCGGCAAGGCGTGGCTGCTCGGCACGGGCGGCGTCGCGCGCGACTACCCGCGCGCGCTCGCGATGCTGCGCCCGCTCGCCGCCGCGGGCGATCCGAACGCCGCGTACTACGTCGGCCTCATCTACCGCAGCGGCTACGGCACGCCCGCCGATCCGACCGAGGCGGCCCGCTGGTTCGAGCTTGCCGCGCGGCACGACATCGCGGCCGCGCAGTTCATGCTCGCGAACGCTTACCGCGACGGCAGCGGCGTGCATCGCGACGAAGCGCGCGCGCTCGCGCTGTACCGGCAGGCCGCCGACCACGAGCTGCCGGAAGCGGTGCAAACGCTCGCGATCGCATACCGCAACGGCGAGCTCGGGCTGCCGCGCGATCCCGACGCGTTCCATGCGCAGTGGATCGAGGCCGCGCACGCGCTCAAGCATCCGGCGCTCGCGCCTTGAGCGGGCGGTGACGGCGGAGCGGTGACGGCGGGGCGGTAACGGACAACGACGGGTAGCGGGCGGCGAATGACAGGTAGCGGATGGCGAGTGGCGGTGACAGGCGACGGCCCGCCGCCGTGAGCGCGCGCCGCGACGCAGCGCCGCCCGTGCGCGGCTATGATGGGCGCATCGCCGACGAACCCGCGCACGGACGCGATCCGCCCTCCCCGTCAAGCGACGGGACCATCGAACATTACGCTGGCAACCGTCGGCCAGTTCCGCAACAATACGCGCCATGAATGTCGCCACCCAACCTTCAACGCCCGCGAGCGACGGGCCGCTCATCGATCGCGCCCGCGTCGATGCGCACCTTGCCCCCGCCGCGCGCGAATGGTCGATCGAGATCGTCGACACGACCGGCTCGACCAACGCCGACCTCGGCGCGCACCTGAAAACGCTGCCCCGCCGCCGCGACGCGCTCGCCGCGCCGATCGCGCGCGTCGCGTACGAGCAGACGGCCGGGCGCGGCCGGCAAGGTCGCCCGTGGTTCGCGAAGCCGGGCGACGCGCTGCTTTGCTCCGTCGCGTGCGTGCTGCCGCGCCCCGTTGGCGCGCTCGCGGGGCTGAGCCTCGCCGTCGGCGCGGCGCTTGCCGAAGCGTTCGCCGCGCTGCCCGCCGAACCGCGCGACGGCGTCGCCGACGACGCCCGCCGCATCGCGCTCAAATGGCCGAACGACCTGCTCGTCGCGACGACGCGCGACGGCGAAACCGCGATCGTCGGCAAGCTCGCCGGCGTGCTGATCGAAACCGTCTGGAACACGAGCGATGCGACCGCGGTCGTGATCGGCTTCGGCGTCAACGTGCGCACGGCCGACGCCGCCGCAGCCGAAATCGACGCGCTGCGCGCGCGCGACGCGACGCTCGCGGGCGGCCTGCCGCCCGTCGCGCTCGCCTCGGTGCGCGCCGGCGCGACGCTCACCGATACGTTCGCCGCCGCGCTGAACGCGCTCGCCGCCGCGCTGCCCGCGTTCGCGGCCGACGGCCTCGCGCCGTTCGCCGCGCGCTGGAACGCGCTGCACGCTTACGCGGGCCGCGAAGTCGCGCTGCTCGAACGCGGCGTGGAGCACGCGCGCGGCATCGCCGTCGGCATCGACGAAACCGGCCAGTTGCTGCTCGACACGCCCGCCGGCCGGCAAGCGATCGCGGCGGGCGACGTGTCGCTGCGCGCGCCGGGAGCCGTCCGATGAGCGGTTTGCGCTTGCTGATCGACGCGGGCAACAGCCGCATCAAATGGGCGCTCGCGGATACCGAGCGCCATTTCGTCACGAGCGGCGCGTTCGAGCATGCGGACGACACCCCGGACTGGTCGACGTTGCCCGCGCCGCGCGGCGCGTGGATCTCGAACGTCGCCGGCGACGCGGCTGCCGCGCGCATCGACGCGCTGATCGACGCGCACTGGCCCGCGCTGCCGCGTACCGTCGTGCGCGCGAGCGCCGCGCAGTGCGGCGTGACGAACGGCTACGCGGAGCCTGCGCGCCTCGGCAGCGACCGCTGGGCGGGGCTCATTGGCGCGCACGCCGCGTTTCCGGGCGAGCATCTGCTGATCGCGACGTTCGGCACCGCGACGACGCTCGAAGCGCTGCGCGCGGACGGCCACTTCGCGGGCGGGCTGATCGCGCCCGGCTGGGCGCTGATGATGCGCTCGCTCGGCATGCACACAGCGCAGTTGCCGACGGTGTCGATCGACGCGGCGACGAGCCTGCTCGACGAGCTCGCCGCGAACGACGCGCCGCACACGCCGTTCGCGATCGACACGCCGCATGCGCTGTCGGCCGGCTGCCTGCAGGCGCAGGCGGGGCTCATCGAGCGCGCGTGGCGCGATCTCGAGCAAGCGTGGAAGGCGCCCGTGCGGCTCGTGCTGTCGGGCGGCGCGGCGGATGCGATCGTGCGCGCGCTGACCGTCCCGCACACGCGGCACGACACGCTCGTGCTGACGGGTCTCGCGCTGATCGCGCATTCGGCGTGACGCGCGCCGTGCGCGGATGCGGCCTGCGCGCCGCGCGCACGAAGCGGGGCCTCGCGGCGATGCGCGATGGAGTGAGGGTAACGAAACGATTCCTGGGAGTATTGACGATGCTGCGCTGGCTGATCTCGATTCTCTTTCTCGCCAACATGCTCGCGTTCGTCGTGGTGCGCGGCGTGTTCGGCCCGCTGCCCGCCGCGGGCCCGCGCGAGCCGGGCCATGCGCTGCTGCAGGTGCGGCCGGATGCGCTGCGCGTGACGCCCTTGTCGCAGGCGGCGGATCAGCCGATCGTCGGCGGGCCGATCGTGTCGCCGACGCTCGACACCGCGCCGCTGAACGCGTTCGGCGCAGCGCCGGGCTGGCCGGCGGCGTTGGCATCTTCATCGTCGCCGGCTGCGTCCGCCCTCGCGCCAACCTCCCCGCGCGCCCCCGCCGCGCGATAACCCGGCGGCAGACCACCGTCGCGCGCGCACTCGCTCAGCTCGACTGCGAGCGCACCTTCTTCAAGAGCGCGGTCGTCGAGCGCTCGTGCTCGAACGGTATCGCGAGCGAGCGCCCGCCCCATCCGCGCACAAGCGCCGATTCGGGCAGCGCGTCCATGTCGTAGTCGCCGCCCTTCACGAGGATGTCGGGGCGCACCGCCTCGATCAGCGACACCGGCGTCTTCTCGTCGAAGCCGACGACCCAGTCGACGCATTCGAGCGCGGCGAGAAGCGCCATCCGGTCTTCCTGCACGTTGATCGGCCGGTCGTCGCCCTTGCCGAGCATGCGCACCGATGCGTCGCTGTTCACGCCGACGATGAGGCACGCGCCGAGCGCTTTCGCGTCGGCGAGATAGGTGACGTGGCCGCGATGCAGGATGTCGAACACGCCGTTCGTGAAGACGACGGGCGCGGGCAGCGACGCGCGCAATGCGACGAGCGCGTCGCGGGTGATCAGCTTGCGTTCGAACGAAGCGGGCATGGGGCGAAAACTCGTTGGACGGATGAACGGGAAAACGATGTCGAGCGTCGCGGCTCACACGCGCCGGCCGCGACCCGCATCGGCAAGAATCGGCAAAAGAAAAGCCCGCCGGACCTGCGAGCGGGCCTGTCGCGATGCGGCGCCGCGCGTCACACGGGCTGCGTGGCGGCCGGGCCGCTCTCCGGCTGCAGGCGCGCGGTCACTTCCTTGCGGTAGCGGTTCAGCTCCTGCGCGGTCGCGAACGTGCGCTCGAACAGCACCGACAGGTTGTGCAGAATCCGCTCGACGACCTTCTTCTCCCACTCGCCGTCGAAGCGGATCTGCTCGTCGAGCCAGCGCTCGAGCCATTCCGGATCGGGCAGGCGCGACTGCACGGTGTCGCGCGGGAACAGCGACTGGTTCACGTGCAGGTTCGTCGGGTGCAGCGGCTTCTCGGTGCGGCGCGCCGACGCCATCAGCACGCCGATCTTCGAGAACGCCGCGCGCGCGACATCGCCGCAGTTGCTGAGCGCCTTCTTCATGTAGCGCAGATACGCGCCGCCATGACGCGCCTCGTCGCGAGAAATCGTCTCGTAGATGTGCTTGATGACGGGCTCGGTATGCCACTCGGCCGCACGGCGATACCAGTGGTTCAGGCGGATCTCGCCGCAGAAGTGCAGCATCAGCGTCTCGAGCGGCGGCGCCGGGTCGAACTCGAAGCGCACCGCGTGCAGCTCCTCCTCGGTCGGCATCAGCTCCGGCTTGAAGCGGCGCAGGTACTCCATCAGCACGAGCGAATGCTTTTGCTCCTCGAAGAACCACACGCTCATGAACGCGGAGAAGTCGCTGTCGTGATGATTGTCGCGCAGGAACATCTCCGTCGCGGGCAGCGCCGACCACTCGGTGATCGCGTTCATCTTGATCGTCTTCGCCTGCTCGTCGGTCAGGAGCGACGCGTCGAACTTGTCCCAAGGGATGTCCTTTTCCATGTCCCAGCGGACAGCTTCGAGCGACTTGTAGAGTTCCGGATAAAGCATGGTGTTCATGGTCCCACCCCTGTTCTGCGCAATGCGACAACTAAACGAGACTGTTGCGGAAAATCGGCCCAGTGAGGGCGCTTTCGCGGCCAAGTCGATAATTTTACGCGCTAATCCGGGCCCGGACGCAGGTTTCGCGCCGGACGCCGGGCGACCGCGCTTCCACCGTGGGGCAGGCCGCACTCAGCGCTCCCGGCGATCGGAAGCCGTGCCGCGCGTGCCTGAAAGGCGCCGGCGCACCGCCGGCTTCGTTGCAAGGCCCCGCACGCGCCTGCCGTCCTGGACGGCCGCGCGCGAGCGGCCCGATGTGATGTATTCGGCGGCGGCCATGATAGCACGCGACCATGACCGTTCCGGGACGGCGGCGAACGCCAGAGCCGCGCCAGTGCGGCAAAGCGTCGCAGCGAAAGCATTCCGTCAGCGTGGCGAAAACGCAACCGAAACCGCGGGGGGCGACGGCCGGACGCGACGAGTTCGCCGCGCCCATCACATCGTCGTCCGCCGCGCGACGCTCGCGCCCGCGCCGACGCTCGCGCCGGGAGCGCGCTCGGCCTCCGCGACGCGGCGCTCGGCGGACGCGATCCACTGCGCGAGCCGCTCGCGCTGCCCGTGAGCGTCGCGGTAGCCGAGCTCGACGAGTTCGCGCGCAAACTCGGCCTCGAACAGCAGATAGCTCGCGAACGACGCGCCCGCCGGCTTGTTGCCGCCGACCGCGCCAAGCAGCCCGCGCACCGTGAGCGGCAGCCGCTTCAGATGCTTCGACGCGATGAGCTCGATCCGCTCGGACGGCGCGATCGCGAGCACGTCGACGTGCCGCCAGCCGCTCGCCGGCTCGACGTACGCGGGCAGGTGCTCGATCATCCGGTTCACGTGGTCGATCCGCTCGATGTCCGCGCCGATCGAATCGAGGAACACGCTCGCGAGCACCTGCTGGCCGATCTGCGCGAGCGACGGGTAGCCGCGCCCGTTGCCGCTCGCGGCGGGCACCTCGGGCCGCGGGTCCGCCGCGCCGACGACGACGATCCGGTCGCTGCCGAAATGGATCGCGGGCGACAGCGGCGCGATCTGCCGGATCGAGCCGTCGCCGAAATATTCGATCTGGCCGTCGAGCACGAGCGGCACCGCGGGAAACACGAACGGGATCGCCGACGACGCGATCAGATGCTCGGCCGACAGGTCGACCATCCGCGCGGTGCGCTCCGCGCGCCGCCATGCCTGGATCGGCTCGCTCGCCTGATAGAACGTCAGGTGCCGGCCGCTCGAATAGCTGAGCGCCGTCACCGACAGCGCATGCAGCTTGCGCGCCTCGAGCATCAGTTCGATCCGGCGGAAATCGAGCTCGCGCCGCAGCAGGTAGGCGAGCGGCGCGTTGTCGAGCAGCCCGCGCGGCGAGCGGCGCGCGGCCCAGCCGATGCTCATCGCGGCAAGCCAGCGCGCGCCCGCGGCGGCGATGCCGAGCCAGTCGGTCCGGTAGACGCGCTCGGCGCGCAGTTGCTCCCAGAATTCGAGCAGACGCCGCACACCGTACTCGAAGTCGTCGGCGTGGCTCGCGAGCGACGTCGCATTGATCGCGCCCGCCGACGAGCCGCAGATCACCGTGAACGGCGACGTGCGCCGCTTCGGATCGACGTCATGCGCGATCTCGGCGAGCCCCTTCAGCACGCCGACCTGATACGCGGCGCGCGCGCCGCCTCCCATCAGCACGAGCGCGAGCCGCATGTCTGCCTCAGCGTGTCCTCATCGGCGCCGTGCGCGTCACGGGCTGCGCTTCGCCGGCTTCTTCGCGGCGGCGGGCTTCGCTGCGCCGGCCGCGCTCGATGCGCTCGATGCGCCCGGCGCGCGGTCGGCCGCCGAGCCGCTCGCGCGCGGGGAAGCGGCGCGGCGTGTCGCCGGCTTCTTCGCGGCGGACGGCTTCGGCGCGGCGGCCGCGCCCGACGCGTGCGCGTCGCCGCCCGCCGCCATGCCCGGCTGCGTCATCGCAAAACGCGCGAGCTGATCGAATTGCGATTGCAGCAGGTTCCACCAGCCCGCCGGATCGAATGCGTCGGCGGCGGACGGCGGCGTTTCGTTGCCGGCGTCGCCCGCCGCGCCCGCTTCGGCGCCCGTATCCGAGCCGGCGCGCGCGTCGGCCGGCTCGCCGGCGTACGCTTCGCGCTTCGTCGCCGGCGCGGATTCGCGCTGCGCCGAGTCGTCGGGCGACAGCGCGGCTTCGGCAGCGGCCATCGACGTCTGCGCGAGCGTGCCGAATGCACGCAGCGTCGCGAGCGTCGCGCGCTGCACCTCGAGCGCCTGGATCGCGGATTGCAGCATGCCGAGATTGAGCTTCAGCCATTGCTCGACCGCGCGCAGATCGGTGATCCGCTTGTCGAGCTCCTCGACGCTCGCGAGCGGCGCCATCAGGTCCGACATCGCCGACAGCGAAGGCGGCAACCCTTGCGACGCACCGGGAAACGCGCTCATTGCGCCGAACGGCGCAAGACGCATCATGTCCCACATCTTGTCGAGGAAGCCGGCGGGCTGAAAGCCGCCGTAGCCGGAAAACGGATTGGAGCCGTTGGTGTCGGTCATCGTCGATTCCTTCGAAGCGAGTGAAGCGGGTCGCGGAGAAACGCCGCGCGGCGGCGGCGTCCATGATCGATCATAGCGCGCGCGGCGCTCACGAAGGCGCGTCGCCCGTGAAGTCCGGCGCGCGGCGCTCGCGCAGCGAGCGAATGCCTTCGCGCACGTCCGGCCCGGAAAATCCCATGAATTCGAGCGCGAGCGATGCGTCGAACGTCGGCCCGGCGAGCCGCAGCCAGTTGTTGAGCGCGTACTTGGTCCAGCGGATCGCGCTTTGCGAGCCTTGCGCGAGGCGCTCCGCGAGCTCATACGCCTTCGGCAGCAGATCGTGATCGTCGACCGCGAGCGACACGAGCCCGATGCGCTCGGCTTCCTCACCGCTCACGGGCTCGCAGAGGAGCAGGTGGTATTTCGCCTTCGCCATCCCGCACAGCAGCGGCCAGACGATCGCCGCGTGATCGCCCGCGGCGACGCCGAGACGCGTGTGGCCGTCGATGATCCGCGCGCTCTTCGCGGCGATCGACACGTCGGCGAGCAGCCCCGCGACGAGCCCCGCGCCGACGGCCGGCCCGTGCATCGCCGACACGATCGGCTTGCCGCAGTTGATCACGTTGTAGACGAGATCGCGCGCCTCGCGCCAGACGCGCTCGCGCACCGCGTGATCGCCGGCCATCCGCTCGACGAGCGCGAGATCGCCGCCCGCCGAGAAGCCCTTGCCCTCGCCGCGGATCAACGCGACGCGCGCGTCGGGATCGCGGTCGATGTCGCGCCAGATGTCGGCGAGCTCGCGATGCATCGCCTCGCTCGCGACCGCGAGGCCGCTGCGGTTCGCGCCTTCGCCGCTCATCACGATTTCGACGATGCCGTGCGGCTGACGCCGGACGCGCAGCGCTTCGTAGCCGGCATAGAGAGCGAGATCGGTCATGCTGGACCTCCCTTCGATGTGGGTGTGGAGTTGGCGGTCGCGACGCGTGCAAATTCAGTGTAGCGAAGGCCGGGGGCGCGGTCATCCGGCGAAACCCGGCGCGGGATGGGCAATGCGGCGCGTGCGCGCCGCCGTGCCGGCAGGCATCGCGGGCGCGGCGGCGATACCCGCCTGCGCGGCCTGAGCGGACTGCGCGACCGCTGCGGCCCGGTCACGCGGCGGCGTCCACCGGCGCCACCGCCTGCTCGATCGCGCCGAAGATCGACTTCCCGGCCTCGTCGACCATCTCGATCTTCACCCTGTCGCCGTAGCGCATGAACTCGGTCTGCGGCGCGCCGTGCTCGATCGTCTCGAGGCAGCGCTTCTCGGCGATGCAGCAGTAGCCGCGCTTCGCATCCTTGTTCGACACCGTGCCCGAACCGACGATCGAGCCCGCGCGCACGTTGCGCGTCTTCGCCGCGTGCGCGATCAGTTGACCGAAGTGGAACACCATGTCGACGCCCGCATCCGGCTGGCCGACCTTCCTGCCGTTCCAGTGGACGAGCATCGGGCGATGCAGGCGGCCGTCGCGCCAGTGCTCGCCGAGCTCGTCGGGCGTCACGGCCACCGGCGCGAACGCGCTCGCCGGCTTGCTCTGGAAGAAGCCGAAACCCTTCGCGAGCTCGGCGGGAATCAGGTTGCGCAGCGACACGTCGTTCACGAGCGTGACGAGCCGCACCGCCTTCAGCGCTTCGTCGGGCGCGGCGCCCATCGGCACGTCGGCCGTGATCACCGCGACCTCCGCCTCGAAATCGATGCCCCACGCCTCCGACGCGCAGACGATGTCGTCGCGCGGCCCGAGGAAATCGTCGCTGCCGCCCTGGTACATCAGCGGATCGGTCCAGAATTCCGGCGGCATCTCGGCGCCGCGCGCGCGGCGCACGAGCTCGACGTGGTTCACGTACGCGGAGCCGTCCGCCCATTGGAACGCGCGCGGCAGCGGCGCCATGCAGTCGGCCGGCTCGAACGCGAACGCGTTGCGCGCGCGGCCGTGATTCAGCGCGTCGTACAGGTCGCGCAGTTGCGGCGCGTAGAACGCCCAGTCGTCCAGCACGCGCTGCAGCGTCGGCGCGATCGCGTCGGCGATCGCCGCCGTGTGCAGGTCGCGGGATACGACGATCAACTGGCCGTCGCGCGTGCCGTCCTTGAGCGAAGCAAGTTTCATAAGGAAGTGAGCCGTTGTAGTGACGATGGAAGGAATCTATTTTACGATGGCGAATCCGCGCGGCGGCACGCGCTGCGAGCCGCGCGGGGCTCCACCTCCCTTTCTCCCGCAACGCCGTGAACAAGTCCGCCTCGAACGCAACCGACGCCCCCGACGACGATCTCCCCGACGACCACGACTCCGCCGAGGAAAAGGTCCGCTCGGGCATCCAGTCGATCGAAGTCGGCTTTCGCCTCCTCGACGTGCTGACGAGCGAGCCGCGCGCGATGATGCTGCGCGACCTCGCGCAGCGCGCGGCAATGAGCCCGGCGAAGGCGCACCGCTACCTCGTCAGTTTCCAGCGGCTCGGGCTCGTGTCGCAGGACCCGGTGTCGGGCCGCTACGAACTCGGCGGCTTCGCGCTGCAGATGGGCTTGGCGCGCCTCGCGCGCGTCGACGGCGTGAAGCTCGCGCGGATCGCGCTCACCGCGCTGCGCGATCAGCTCGACCAGACAGTCGGCATCGCGGTATGGGGCAACCAGGGGCCGACGATCGTCCACTGGATGGAGTCGAGCCATCCGGCGAAGGCGTCGCTCAAGCTCGGCGACGTGATGCCGCTCCTCGGCTCGGCGACGGGCCTCGTGTTCGCCACGTATCTGCCGCGCAGCAAGACGGCCGCGATGATCGCGCGCGAGCTCGCCGACACGCGGCGCGCGGCGCACTACACGGGCCCGCGCACGCCCGCCGAAGTCGACGCGGCGCTCGCCGACGTGCGCGCGCATCGCGCGGCGCGCGTCGAAGGCATGCTGCTGCCGACGATCAACGCATTCGGGATGCCGGTGTTCGACGCGGTCGGCGATCTCGCGCTCGCGATCATCGCGCTCGGCCACGAAGGCGCATTCGACATCCGCTGGGGCGGCGAGGTCGACGTCGCGCTGCGCGCCTGCGCGCAAAAGCTGTCGTACGAGCTTGGGTATAGTGAAGGGGCGCGCGACGCCTGACGGGCGCCGCCGCATTCCGGAGCGCGCGAGTCGCGCGCCCCGTTTCCCGTTTCGTCGCTGTTCGAGAGGCTCGCCCGCCCCTGATGCCTTCGTCGTCCATCGTTTCACCGAATCCGCGCCGCGTACGGCGCGCGGCGTTCGTTCTCGCGCTCGTGCTCGCGCTGCACTGGCTCGCCGCGCTGTGGCTCGTGCGGTTTCGCGAGCCGTTCAAGCCCGTCGAGCCCGATAACGTGCCGGTTCAGGTCGAATTGCTGAAGCCGCAGCCGATCGAGCGCGCGAGCGCGCCCGAGAAGCCCGCCGCCGACGGGCCGCGGGCCGCGCCGAAGCGCGCGGCGCCTGCGCCCGCGCCGCGCGCCCGTGCGCCGCGCGCTTCGGCGCCCGTATCGAGCGCCGTCGAATCTCCCGACGAATCTCCCGCCGCCGCTTCCGCCACCGCTTCCGCGGCCGAGCCGGCGGGCGCGGCGGCGAGCGGTGCGGCGAGCGACGCAACGGGCAGCGCGGCAAGTAGCGCAGCGGCCGGCGCGTCGGGCGCAGCCGCGCCACCCGGCGAAGCAACAAAGGGCGTCAAGTTCGCGCTGCCGCCATCCGCCGACCTGCAATACGACACGTTCTACAACGGCATGCAAAACATGCCGGGCACGATCCACTGGCGCACCGACGGCAGCGGCTATTCGTTGTACGTATCGATGCCCGTGCCGTTCGTCGGCCCGTACACCTACGAAAGCCGCGGCCGCGTCGACGCGTTCGGCATCGCGCCGGCACGCTACGTCGAGACGCGCGGCAGGCGGCCGTCCGACTTCGCGATCTTCAATCGCGAGACGAAGCAAATCGTGTTCACCGGCACGCCGAATTCGCTCGCGCTGCCCGACGGCGCGCAGGACCGCTTCAGCATGCTGATGCAGCTCGCGGGCCTCGTCGGCGGCGATCCCGACGCGTATCGTCCGGGCGTCACGCGCGAGTTCTTCGTCGTCGATCGCGACAGCGGCGAGACATGGCCGATCACGACGATCGGCGACGAAACGATCTCGACGAGCGCGGGCTCGCTCGATGCTAGACATTTCATGCGACTGCCGCGCCGCGCGGGCGATGCGCGCCGCATCGACATCTGGCTCGCGCCGTCGCTCGGCTGGCTGCCCGTGCGGATGGTTCAGACGGAACCGAGCGGCGCGCAGATCGAGCTGCTGCTGCGCCAGCGCGCGAGCGCGAGCGATGCGGCGGGCGAACGCGCAAGCGCGGATGCGAACGGCGACTCCGGCGCGGCGTCCGCGCCGACGCCCGCGTCCGGCGCGCCGCGCAACGCAGACGAATCGGTAAATTCGACCGCGGGCGCGCCGGCCAGTCCGCCCGCCGTTCACGAGCGGCAACAACCTTGACAATCTTTGACACCAACTTTCGTCCACCGGAGGAGAATCGGAAACGTTTTAAGGTCATCGGCATCCAACCGATACGCCCCGGAGATGCGACCGGCGTGCAGCGCCAACCCCTTGAAACCGGCTCGGTCCGCCCCACTTACGGGGCAACACGGCCGAAAGCCACAGCAAAGAGGAGTGCCGCCATGCAAATGATCTACAACAGCCCCAACTACTGCGTCGTCGAATTTCCGCCGCAAGACGGCCACCACGCGATGAACTCGGGTGGCTACGAAATCGTCGACAAGAACGCGCAACGCGAAATCTTCATCGACGGCGAACTCGCCGCGCGCTTTCGCGAGCACGTGAAGCAGTTGATCAAGGCCGAGCCGACGCTCGACGAAGTCGATGAATTCCTCGGGCAGTTCGACAGCCTGATGACGCAACCCGTCGTTCTCCACTGACGTCGCGCCAGCGCGGCCGCCTGCCGGACCCGCGGGTCCGCGACAGCGCCGCCGCCCGACGCGATCCGGCGCACTCCAATCCGCCCCCGCCCGGCCGCCGCGCGGGGGCTTTGTTTGTCCACGCGCGGCCGCCTCACGGGCGACGGAAGCAGCGGCTACAATGACGGCTTTCCGATTCGCCGGTAATCCGCCATGTCCGAGCCCAAGCCGACCGCGTCTTCCGCCCCATCCGCCGCCCTCGCCGCGCCGTACACGCGCGGCGCGGCGCTGCCGCAGTTGCTCCGGCAGCGCATCCTGATCCTCGACGGCGCGATGGGCACGATGATCCAGCGCTACAAGCTCGACGAGGCCGCGTATCGCGGCGAGCGCTTCAAGGATTTTTCGCGCGACGTGAAAGGCAATAACGAGCTGCTGTCGATCACGCAGCCGCAGATCATCCGCGAGATCCACGACCAGTACTTCGCCGCCGGCGCCGACATCGTCGAGACGAACACGTTCGGCGCGACGGCCGTCGCGCAGGCCGACTACGGGATGGAAGCGCTCGCCGCCGAGATGAACGTCGCGTCGGCCAGGCTCGCGCGCGAATCGGCCGCCAAATACGCGACGCCGGAGAAACCCCGCTTCGTCGCGGGCGCGATCGGGCCGACGCCGAAGACGGCGAGCATCTCGCCCGACGTCAACGATCCGGGCGCGCGCAACGTCACGTTCGACGAGCTGCGCGACGCGTACTACGCGCAGGCGAAGGCGCTGCTCGACGGCGGCGTCGACCTGTTCCTCGTCGAGACGATCTTCGACACGCTGAACGCGAAGGCCGCCCTCTTCGCGCTCGACCAACTGTTCGACGACACCGGCGAACGGCTGCCGATCATGATCTCGGGCACCGTCACCGACGCGTCCGGCCGCATCCTGTCCGGCCAGACGGTCGAGGCGTTCTGGAATTCGCTGCGCCACGCGAAGCCGCTCACGTTCGGCCTGAACTGCGCGCTCGGCGCGGCGCTGATGCGCCCGTACATCGCCGAACTCTCGAAGCTGTGCGACACCTACGTGTCGTGCTATCCGAACGCGGGCCTGCCGAACCCGATGAGCGACACCGGCTTCGACGAAACGCCCGACGTCACGTCGGGCCTCCTGAAGGAATTCGCGCAGGCGGGCCTCGTGAACGTCGCGGGCGGCTGCTGCGGCACCACGCCCGAGCACATCGCGGCGATCGCGAAGGCGCTCGCCGAGGTCAAGCCGCGCCGCTGGCCGAGCCAGTACAGCGAAGCCGCCTGACGCGCCACGCACGCCGCACGTCCCACCCCAATCCGCCAACCCGAATACGCACGCACCGCCATGACCGACCATACGATGCGCCTAGCCGGCCTCGAGCCGTTCAACGTCACGTCCGGGACGCTCTTCATCAACGTCGGCGAACGCACCAACGTCACCGGCTCGAAGGCGTTCGCGCGGATGATCCTCAATGGCCAGTTCGACGAGGCGCTCGCCGTCGCGCGCCAGCAGGTCGAGAACGGCGCGCAGGTGATCGACATCAACATGGACGAGGCGATGCTCGATTCGAAGGCGGCGATGGTGCGCTTTCTGAACCTGATCGCGTCGGAGCCGGACATCGCGCGCGTGCCGATCATGATCGACTCGTCGAAGTGGGACGTGATCGAGGCGGGCCTGAAATGCGTGCAGGGCAAGGCGATCGTCAACTCGATCTCGCTGAAGGAAGGCAAGGCTGCGTTCGTGCGCCAGGCGAAGCTGATTCGCCGCTACGGCGCGGCGAGCGTCGTGATGGCGTTCGACGAGCAGGGCCAGGCCGACACCTTCGCGCGCAAGACCGACATCTGCAAGCGCTCGTATGACGTGCTCGTGAACGAAGTCGGGTTCCCGCCCGAGGACATCATCTTCGATCCGAACATCTTCGCGGTCGCGACCGGCATCGAGGAGCACAACAACTACGCGGTCGACTTCATCGAGGCGACCCGCTGGATCAAGCAGCACCTGCCGCACGCGAAGGTAAGCGGCGGCGTGTCGAACGTATCGTTCTCGTTCCGCGGCAACGATCCCGTGCGCGAGGCGATCCACACCGTGTTCCTCTATCACGCGATCCAGGCGGGGATGGACATGGGCATCGTCAACGCGGGCCAGCTCGGCGTGTATGCGGAGCTCGACCCGGAGCTGCGCGAGCGCGTCGAGGACGTGATCCTGAACCGCCGCGCGGATTCGACCGACCGCCTGCTCGAGATCGCCGACAAGTTCAAGACGGGCGCCGCGAAGAAGGAAGAGAACCTCGAATGGCGCAACCAGCCGGTCGAGAAGCGTCTCGCGCACGCGCTCGTGCACGGCATCACGAACTTCATCGTCGAGGACACCGAGGAGGCGCGCGCGAAGATCGCCGCGGCGGGCGGCCGCCCGATCAACGTGATCGAAGGCCCGCTGATGGACGGGATGAACATCGTCGGCGACCTGTTCGGCCAGGGCAAGATGTTCCTGCCGCAGGTCGTGAAGTCCGCGCGCGTGATGAAGCAGGCGGTCGCGCACCTGATCCCGTTCATCGAGGAAGAAAAGCGCCTGCTCGCGGAAGCGGGCGGCGACGTGCGCGCGAAGGGCAAGATCGTGATCGCGACCGTGAAGGGCGACGTGCACGACATCGGCAAGAACATCGTGTCGGTCGTGCTCCAGTGCAACAACTTCGAAGTGGTCAACATGGGCGTGATGGTGCCGTGCAACGAGATCCTCGCGAAGGCGAAGGTCGAGGGCGCGGACATCGTCGGGCTGTCGGGCCTCATCACGCCGAGCCTCGAGGAGATGGCTTACGTCGCCTCCGAGATGCAGCGCGACGACTACTTCCGCGTGAAGAAGATTCCGCTCTTGATCGGCGGCGCGACCACGTCGCGCGTGCACACCGCCGTGAAGATCGCGCCGAACTACGAAGGGCCTGTCGTCTACGTGCCGGACGCGTCGCGCTCGGTGTCGGTCGCATCGAGCCTGCTGTCCGACGAAGGCGCGGCGAAGTACCTCGACGAGCTGAAGTCCGATTACGAGCGCATTCGCACGCAGCATGCGAACAAGAAGGCGCTGCCGCTCGTCACGCTCGACGAGGCGCGCGCAAACAAGACGAAGATCGACTGGGCGCACTACGCCCCCGTCAAGCCGAAGTTCATCGGCCGCCGCGTGTTCAGGAACTACGACCTGAACGAGCTCGCGAACTACATCGACTGGGGCCCGTTCTTCCAGACCTGGGATCTCGCGGGCCCGTATCCGGCGATCCTGAACGACGAGATCGTCGGCGAATCGGCGCGCCGCGTGTTCTCCGACGCGAAATCGATGCTCGCGCGCCTGATCCAGGGCCGCTGGCTGACCGCGAACGGCGTGATCGCGCTGTTGCCCGCGAACACGGTCGGCGACGACGACATCGAGATCTACACCGACGATACGCGCTCGGCAGTGCTGCTCACGTGGCGCAACCTGCGCCAGCAGAGCGTGCGCCCGGTGGTGGACGGCGCGATGCGGCCGAACCGGTCGCTCGCCGATTTCATCGCGCCGAAGGATTCGGGCGTGGCCGACTACATCGGGATGTTCGCGGTGACGGCCGGCATCGGCGTCGACGCGAAGGAAAAGCAGTTCCTCGCCGACCACGACGACTACAGCGCGATCATGCTGAAGGCGCTCGCCGACCGGCTCGCGGAAGCGTTCGCCGAAGCGATGCATGCGCGCGTGCGCCGCGAGCTGTGGGGCTACGCGGCGGGCGAGCAGCTCGACAACGACGCGCTGATCGCCGAGAAGTACGCAGGCGTCCGCCCGGCGCCCGGCTACCCGGCGTGCCCCGATCACCTCGTGAAGCGCGCAATGTTCGAAGCGCTTCATACAGACGAAATCGGGATGAGCATCACCGATTCGCTCGCGATGCTGCCTGCCGCGAGCGTGTCGGGCTTCTATCTCGCGCATCCGGACAGCACGTACTTCTCGGTCGGCAAGATCGGCCAGGACCAGCTCGAGGATTTCGCGCGCCGGATGGCGCTGTCGAAGGCGGACGCGGAGCGCGCGCTCGCGCCGCTGCTCTGACGGACGGTGCGCGCGACGCGCGCCGTGCGGCCGCCGCCGGCCGCCCCGCAACCCCGGCCCCCAACATGCAAAAAGCCCGCGCGACGCGGGCTTTCCGGGGGCCGGAGGGCCGACGAACGGTGCTCAGAAGCCCCAGTGGATGTCGGCGTTCTGCGCCTTCGCCTCGCGCAGCATCACGAGGAACGGCGCGACGCGTTGCGCGAGGCTCGGCGGCACTTCGTGGTGCGCATGGTCGGGCTCGTCTTCATGGAAGTGGCCCGCGTGCTCGGCCCGCGCCTGCTTCGCCTGGTTAACCGCGTCTTCGAGCTTCGCGATCGCGCCGTCGAGCTCATCGAACGTGATCACGCCGCGCTCGCCGAGCTGCTTGCCGACGAGGCCGAGCACGTAGACCGCGAAATCCTTCAGCACATCCAGATCCTGTGCCGCCTTGCTTTTGAACGTAATCATGACAATTCCCTTTTCATCTTGTCGTGCTCGCCGTACGTCCGCGACGGACGCCCGGCCGGCGCGCTGAACAAACGTCGGGGGCGCGTAGCACCTGAGCGGCATATTAGCACCTGTTAAAATTCAGCGATCCCTGAAACGCGCGCCCTGCGGCGCGACGGCGCCCCAGTCACGCTGGACCGCCGCCAACGATATCCTCGACCAGCATGCTGCCTGCCCAAAAACATACTCTCGAAACCCTGCTCGAAAACAGCGTGAAGCAGGTCGTCCAGGCGTCGAAAGGCGACGCCGACGCCGCGTTCGTCCTCCCCGCGATCGCGCTCGAGCGCCCGAAGGTCGCCGCGCACGGCGACGTCGCGTGCAACGTCGCGCTGCAGCTCGCGAAGCCGCTTGGCGCGAATCCGCGCCAGCTCGCCGAACGGATCGTCGCGGCGCTCACCACGCAGCCCGCGGCGGCGGGCCTCGTCGACGCGGCCGAGATCGCCGGCCCCGGCTTCATCAACCTGCGCCTCACGCCCGCATCGAAGCAGGCGGTGATCGGCGCGGTGTTCGCCGAAGGCCGC
This sequence comes from Burkholderia humptydooensis, assembly GCF_001513745.1. Classification (NCBI taxonomy): domain Bacteria; kingdom Pseudomonadati; phylum Pseudomonadota; class Betaproteobacteria; order Burkholderiales; family Burkholderiaceae; genus Burkholderia; species Burkholderia humptydooensis. The sequence continues at coordinate 3,770,376 of NZ_CP013380.1, forward strand.
GCGTTCGGCGCGTCCGAGCGCGAGCGCGGCAAGCGCGTGCTGCTCGAATTCGTGTCCGCGAACCCGACGGGCCCGCTGCACGTCGGTCACGGCCGGCAGGCCGCGCTCGGTGACGCGCTCGCGAACGTGCTGGCGAGCCAGGGCTACGCGGTGCACCGCGAGTTCTACTACAACGACGCGGGCGTGCAGATCGGCAATCTCGCGATCTCGACGCAGGCGCGCGCGCGCGGCCTCAAGCCCGGCGACGCCGGCTGGCCGGAAGCCGCGTACAACGGCGAGTACATCGCCGACATCGCGCGCGACTACCTGAACGGCGAGACCGTCGCGGCGAGCGACGGCGAGCCGGTGACGGGCAAGCGCGACGCAGAGGATCTGGAGGCGATCCGCAAGTTCGCGGTCGCCTACCTGCGCCGCGAGCAGGACATGGACCTGAAGGCGTTCGGCGTGAAGTTCGACCAGTACTACCTGGAATCGTCGCTCTACACGGAAGGCCGCGTCGAGAAGACGGTGGACGCGCTGATCGAGGCCGGCATGACCTACGAGCAGGAAGGCGCGCTGTGGCTGCGCACGACGGACGAAGGCGACGACAAGGACCGCGTGATGCGCAAGACGGACGGCACGTACACGTACTTCGTGCCGGACGTCGCGTACCATGTGACGAAATGGGAGCGCGGCTTCACGAAGGTCATCAACATCCAGGGCTCGGATCACCACGGCACGATCGCGCGCGTGCGCGCGGGCCTGCAGGGGCTGCACGTCGGGATTCCGAAGGGCTACCCCGACTACGTGCTGCACAAGATGGTCACGGTGATGCGCGACGGCCAGGAAGTGAAGATCTCGAAGCGCGCGGGCAGCTACGTGACGGTGCGCGACCTGATCGAATGGTCGGGCGGCGCGACGCCGGGCTCGGAAGCCTCACCCGAGCTGCTCGACGAGGCGACGATCACGCGCGGCCGAGACGCGGTGCGCTTCTTCCTGATTTCCCGCAAGGCGGACACCGAATTCGTGTTCGACATCGATCTCGCGCTGAAACAGAACGACGAAAACCCGGTCTACTACGTGCAGTACGCGCACGCGCGGATCTGCTCGGTGCTCAACGAATGGAAATCGCGCTACGGCGCGACCGACGCGCTGCTGCCGGGCGCCGAGCTGTCGCCGCTCGACAGCAAGCAGGCGATGGCGCTGATGCAGAAGCTCGCCGAGTATCCGGACGTGCTCGCGCACGCGGCGAACGAGCTGGCGCCGCATGCGGTCGCGTTCTACCTGCGCGAGCTCGCGAGCGAGTTTCACTCGTTCTACAATGCGGAGCGCGTTCTCGTCGACGAAGAAGCGCCGCGCACCGCGCGCGTCGCGCTCCTCGCGGCGACGCGCCAGGTGCTCGAAAACGGTCTCGCGATGCTCGGCGTATCCGCGCCCAGCAAGATGTAACGCCGAGGCCGTCGGCCAAGCGCCGCGGCGCAGCGCGTCGCGGCTGTTTCACGAAATCTTTCGCAGGTGACTCAAGCAATGGCAAAACCACGCCGAACGTCGAAGCAATCGAAACAAGCCGGAGGAACATTTCTTGGTATCGTGCTGGGTCTCATCGTCGGCCTGGCCATCGCGGTAGTGGTGGCGCTCTACATCACCCGCGCGCCGTCGCCGTTCGTCTCGAAGGTCGCGCCGCCCGCCGACAACAACGCGAGCCAGCCGCAGCAGTTCGATCCGAATCGCGCGCTGCAGGGCAAGACGCCCGGCCAGCCGGTGACGCCGCAGGCCGCGCAGCCCGCGCCGCCCAACACGGCGCCCGGCCAGGCCGCGAACCCGAGCCAGCCGCCGCTGCTGCCCGAGCCGCAGATCGTCGAGGTGCCGTCGTCGAACAACAACGGCAACGGCTCGCCGAGCGCGTCGAACAACGCCGCGGACAACGGCGTCGCCGTCGCGCCGAAGCCCGCCGAGCTCACGCCGCCGCCCGCGAAGAAGCCGCAGGCGGCCGCGAACGGCAGCTCGGCGCCGCACGTCGCGAACAACAACGCGCAGGCGAGCGCCGCGACGCCGCCCAAGGCCGCACAGGCGCCGAAGGGCGCGTCGTCGGCGACGACGGCCGCCGCGAAGCCGGCGCCGACGCCGGGCGCCGACGCGAACACCGGCTACTTCCTGCAGGTGGGCGCGTACAAGACCGAGGCGGACGCCGAGCAGCAGCGCGCGCGCCTCGGCTTCCAGGGCTTCGAATCGAAGGTGTCCAAGCGCGACGTGAGCGGCGTCACCTACTTCCGCGTGCGGATCGGGCCGTTCTCGAAATTCGAGGACATGAACTCCGCGCGCCAGCGGCTGTCCGATGCGGGAGTCGATACCGCTGTGATCCGCTTTACGAAGCAGTAAGCCGCGCCGTCCGACTTCGCTACCCACGCAACCGATTGAACGTTCGAACATGAAAAAACTGCTTAGCTCGCTGTTCCTGTCCCTGAGCCTCGTCGCGGGCTTCGCACAGGCGTCGCCGTCCGCGCCCGTCACCGGCAAGGACTTCGAAGTGATGAAGTCGCCGCAGCCGGTGTCGGCGCCCGCCGGCAAGGTCGAGGTGATCGAGTTCTTCTGGTACGGCTGCCCGCACTGCTACGAGTTCGAGCCGACGGTCGAGGCGTGGGTGAAGAAGGAGGGCGACAAGATCGCGTTCAAGCGCGTGCCGGTGGCGTTCCGCGACGATTTCGTCCCGCACTCGAAGCTGTTCTACGCGCTGTCGGCGCTCGGCGTCTCCGAGAAGGTCACGCCCGCCGTGTTCAACGCGATCCACAAGGAGAAGAACTACCTGCTGACGCCGCAGGCGCAGGCCGACTTCCTCGCAACGCAGGGCGTCGACAAGAAGAAGTTCCTCGACGCGTACAACTCGTTCAGCGTGCAGGGCCAGGTGAAGCAGTCGGCCGAGCTGCTGAAGAGCTACAACATCGACGGCGTGCCGACGATCGTCGTCCAGGGCAAGTACAAGACGGGCCCGGCGTACACGAACAGCCTCGAAGGCACCGCGCAAGTGCTCGATTTCCTCGTCAAGCAAGTGCAGGACAAAAAGCTGTAATCTCCCCCCTCGCGCCGGCATGAACGCCCCTCCTCCGCTCAAGGTCTTCATCACCGGCGCGTCCAGCGGGCTCGGCCTCGCGCTCGCCGCCGAATACGCGCGGCACGGCGCGACGCTCGGCCTCGTCGCCCGGCGCGCCGACGCACTCGCCGAGTTCGCGCAACGCTTCCCCAAGGCCGCGATCTCGATCTACCCGGCCGACGTGCGCGACGCCGATGCGCTCGCGCTCGCCGCGTCGCGCTTCGTCGCCGCGCACGGGTGTCCCGACGTCGTGATCGCGAACGCCGGCATCAGCAAGGGCGCGATCACGGGCGAAGGCGATCTCGCCGCGTTCCGCGAGATCATGGACGTCAACTACTACGGGATGATCGCGACGTTCGAGCCGTTCATCGCGCCGATGACGGCCGCGCGGCGCGGCACGCTCGTCGGCATCGCGAGCGTCGCCGGCGTGCGCGGGCTGCCGGGCTCGGGCGCGTACAGCGCGTCGAAGGCAGCGGCGATCAAGTATCTCGAGGCGCTCAGAGTCGAGCTGCGGGCCGCGCAGGTGGCGGTCGTGACGATCGCGCCCGGCTACATCCGCACGCCGATGACCGAGCACAACCCGTATCCGATGCCGTTCCTGATGGACGCGGACCGCTTCGCGAAGCGCGCGGCGCTCGCGATCTCGCAAAAGACCGCGTTTCGCGTGATTCCGTGGCAGATGGGCGTCGTCGCGAAGCTGCTGCACGTGATGCCGCGCTGGCTGTATGACCGCCTGTTCGAGAAGGCGCCGCGCAAGCCTCGGGCGAAGGCGGGCTGAGCGGGGCGGCGGCGCCGATCCGCGCCGCGCCGTTCATGCATCCATCCCGCAGCGCCAGCGCAACCGGCGCGCGCCGCTCACCGCGCCGTCACGCGCCCGCCGGCGGCTGCGTGTAGACCGCCGGATCGGCCGACAGCCCAGCCTTCACGTCGCGCGTCAACGCGTCGACGAGCACTTCGTCGCGGCCCGCCGCAAGCGCGTCGAGCGTCTGCCGGACGACGTCCTCCGGGCGATTCTTCGGCACGCCCTGCGCGTGCGCGACCATGTCGGTGTCGATGTACGCGGAATGCAGCGCGAGAACCCGCGTGCCCTGTTCGCGCAGCTCGTTGCGTATCGCGTTCGTCGCGGCCCATGCGGCCGCCTTCGAAATGCCGTATGCGCCCGTGCCCGGCAAGCCTAGCCACGACAGCACCGACAGCACGTTGACGATCGCGCCGCCGCCGTTGTCGCGCAGCACCGGCGCGAACGCGCGCGCCATCGCGAGCGGACCGAAGAAATTCGTGTCGAGCTGCGCCTGCAGCCCGCCGCCGTCCGCATCCGCGAGAAGCGAGCCCATCCGGAAAATGCCTGCGTTGTTGACGAGCAGATTGACGTCGCGCAGGTCGCGCGCGGCGGCGGCGACGTCGTCCGCGCGCGTGACGTCGAGGCGCACCGGCTGCGCGCCGGGCGTCGTCACGCGCGCCGGGTCGCGCGCGGCCGCATAGATTTTCCTCGCGCCGGCGGCCTTCAGCCCGTTGACGAATGCGAGCCCCAGGCCGCGATTCGCGCCAGTCACCAATACGACAGCATCATCCAGTTTCATCTCGATTCTCTCCAACAAGACCACGGATTCGCGCGGCTCTCGCCGCTGAATCGATGCATACGCATCGATCCCTCCAGCAATACGTCAGGCCAGATGTTACGCCGAAATGCATTGGCTGCTCGGCACAAAACCATGCATATGCATTTTGTACGTCATAGAATGTTTGCCATCGACGAACGATTCCGAAGGACCCACGATGAGCGACGCACCGATGAGACTCCCGTGCCACTGCGGCACGCTGCGCCAGGCCACGCGCGCGATCACGTCGCGCTATGACGCGCATCTCGCGAAACACGGCATCCGCATCACGCAATTCACGATACTCGCGGCGCTGCACGGCAGCGACACGCTGCCGACGGGCGAGCTCGCGACGCGCCTGCTGCTCGACCAGACCACGCTGAGCCGCACGCTCGCGACGCTGCAATCGAATCAACTCGTGCGCGCCGAATCCGGCGACGATCAGCGCGTGCGCCTCTGGCGCCTCACGCCGAAGGGCACCGCGCTGTACAAGGCGGCCCGCGTCGATTGGGAGGCCGCGCAGAACGACGTGTATCGCCGCATCGGCAAGCGGAACATGCAGGCACTCGACGCCGAGATTTTCGCGCTCGCCGAGGCGCTCTCGCACTGACGCGCGGCGCGGCGTCGCGAGCCTGTGCATCGGCGGCGGCGAGGCGACCGCGCTGGCGATCGAGCTGACGTAACGCCGCTCGCCCGCGGCGGTGCGCCGCTGCGGCGGCGGTTCCGGCGCCGCGGCGCGACGCGCGCCGACGCCGGCTAACGTCGAGCGCCCATTGACGGTATGCTATCCCGCTGGCGTGCGGCCGCTGCGACGTTGCCGCCCGCCGTCGACAGAATTACGCCACGTGGGAGATCTCATGCGCTTCACGCACATCGCCGCTGCCGCGCTCGTCGCCGCCGCATCCGCCGTCGCCGTCGCGAAACCGCTGACGGTCTGCACCGAGTCGAGCCCGGACGGCTTCGACGTCGTCCAGTACAACTCGCTCGTCACGACGAACGCGTCCGCCGACGTCGTCTTCAACACGCTCGTGTCGTACGACGAAGCAACGAAGAAAGTGGTGCCCGCGCTCGCGGATAAATGGGACGTCAGCGCCGACGGCCTCACGTACACGTTCCATCTGCGCCCGAACGTCGCGTTCCAGACGACCGACTACTTCAAGCCGACGCGTGCGCTCGATGCCGACGACGTCGTCTTCACGTTCAGCCGGATGCTCGACGACGCGAATCCGTGGCACAAGGTCGCCGGCGCGAGCGGCTTTCCGCACGCGCAGTCGATGGGGCTCACGAAGCTCGTGAAGGCCGTCTCGAAGGTCGACGATTCGACCGTGAAGTTCGAGTTGACCGAGCCGAACGCGACGTTCGCGCCGCTCCTGACGATGGGCTTCGCGTCGATCTATTCGGCCGAGTACGCGGATCAACTGCTGAAGGCCGGCAAGCAGACGGATCTGAACGCGAAGCCGGTCGGCACCGGGCCGTTCGTGCTGAAGAGCTACACGAAGGACGCGGTGATCCGCTACGAGGCGAACCCGACGTACTGGGGGCCGAAGCCGAAGGTCGAGCGCCTCATCTACGCGATCACGCCCGATCCGTCGGTGCGCGCGCAGAAGGTGAAGGCGGGCGAATGCCAGATCGCGCTGTCGCCGAAGCCGCAGGACGTCGCGGCGGCGAAGGCCGATCGCGCGCTGAAGGTCGTCGAGGCGCCCGCGTTCATGACCGCGTTCGTCGCGCTCAACACGCAGAAGAAGCCGCTCGACAACGACAAGGTTCGCGAGGCGCTCAATCTCGCATTCGATCGCGCGACGTACCTGAAGGTCGTGTTCGACAACACCGCGACGCCCGCGACGAATCCGTATCCGCCGAACACGTGGAGCTACGCGAAATCGATCGCGCCGTATCCGCACGATCCGGCGAAGGCGAAGCAATTGCTCGCCGCGGCGGGCTTCCCGAACGGCTTTTCGACGACGATCTGGGTGCGCCCGACGGGCAGCGTGCTGAACCCGAACCCGAAGGCGGGCGCGGAGCTGCTGCAGGCGGACCTCGCGAAGATCGGCGTGAAGGCGGACGTGAGGGTGATCGAATGGGGCGAGCTGATCAAGCAGGCGAAGCTCGGCCAGCACGATCTGCTGTTCATGGGCTTCGCCGGCGACAACGGCGATCCGGACAACATCCTCACGCCGCAATTCAGTTGCAACTCGGTGAAGTCGGGCCTGAACTTCGCGCGCTATTGCGATCCGAAGCTCGACAAGCTGATCGCCGACGCGAAGGAAACCGCCGACCAGGCGAAGCGCGCGAAGCTGTACGAAGCCGCGCAGAAGATCATCCACGACGAGGCGCTGTGGATTCCGCTCGGCTACCCGACCGCCGCTGCGATCACGCGGCCGAACGTCGCCGGCTATCGCGTGAGCCCGTTCGGGCGACAGCATTTCGACGCGGTGTCGGTGCAGTAACGCTGCGACGCCCCCGCTGCGGCCCGCGCGCAACGACACGCGCCGGGCCGCATCGCGCGGCGCTTGCCCTGCTCCGCGCATCTCTCCTCCGACGAATTCAGAGCCGCCAGGTGAACGACTGAGCCTTCCCCGGCTGGTCTCGCCGCTGCGCATTGCGCTTCGTGCGCTTCGTGCGCTTCGTGCGCGCCGCAAAGCGATGGCGGCGCGGCGCCGCCCGCCGCGTCAGCCCGCGTGCCGGAACCGGATCACGCCGTCCGCGCCCGCGTCGCGCGCGAGCTCGCCTGCGAGCCACAGCAGGTTCAGGTGCGCGATCGCCTCGCCGAGCGCGAAAGTCATCTGATGAATGTCGAGCCCGCCCCGCTTGAACATGATCGGCACGATATCGGCCGCGCTCATCGGCCGCTCGCGGCAGGCGGCGCGCACTTCGGCCAGACGCGCATCGTGATGCGCGCGCAACTGCGCGACGCGCGTCCTCACGCCGCGGAACGGCTTGCCGTGCGACGGCAGCACGAGCGTGCCCTCCGCCATCGCTTCGTAGCGGCCGAGCGAGTCCAGATACAGCGCGAGCGGGTTCGCCTCCGGCTCGAGATCGAACACCGACACATTCGTCGAGATGCGCGGCAGCACCATGTCGCCAGAGATCAGCACGCCGTCGGCCGCGCAGTGGAGCGCGCAATGTTCGGGCGAATGGCCGTAGCCCGTGACGACCCGCCATTCGCGAGCACCGATCGCGAGCGCGTCGCCTTCGCGCAGCCGCCGGTAGCGCGGCGGCACGGCGGGCACGAGGTCCGCGAAGTAGCTGCTGCGGTTGCGCAGCTTGTCGAGCGCGGCCGGATCGGCGAGGCCGTGCCGCGCGAAATGGTCGGCGGCTGCAGGCCCGCCGGCGTTCGAGCCGTTGCCGGCCGCCATCAGGCAGCCGAACAGGTATTCGCCGAGCGTCATCCACAGCCGCACGTTCCAGCGCGCGCGCGCGCCGCCTTCGCACAGCCAGTTCGCGAGTCCGAAATGATCCGGATGGCAGTGCGTGACGATCACGCGCAGCACGGGCAGCCCGTCCAGGTGCGCATCGAAGATCCGCTCCCAATGCGCCTTGATCTGCGCCGACGCGATCCCGCAGTCGACGATCGTCCAGCCCGCCTGCCCGTCGATCTCGTCGCGCAGCAGCCAGAGATTGATGTGATCGAGCGCGAACGGCAGCGGCATGCGCAACCAGCGCACGCCCGGCGCGACCTCGACGAAGCCGCCCGGCTCGGGCAGCGTGTCGGCGAACGGGTAATCGAGTTGGTGTTCCAGTGCGTTCATCGGGGGGTCTCGTTGCGTTGTCGTCGGGCCCGCGGTGCGGCGCCGGCCGGAACCGATTCTATCGCTCAACGCGCGGAAGGTGCGCCGGACCGCCTTCGCGCCCCGGAAAAAAGATCGAGCCACGATCCCGCGCGAACCCCGATCGTTGCGAAAAGATCCGCCAAACGTCGCGGAACGTCGCCGAACCGGCCGGGCCGCCCGAAGCGGCCGCCTGCGCCGAATCGCCCCGCATTGGCTAAAGCGCGCCCGCCCGGCGCTAAAATGGCGTGAGCTTTCCGCCCGTGAGCCCCCGCACGATGAATCATTTTCCCAAACTGCTGTCCTCGCAGATCGGCTTCGACGTCGCGCAGACGATCCTCGAAAACTTCGATCGCCACTACCGGATCTTCCGCGAAGCGGCCGTCGAGGCAAAGGGCCTGTTCGAGCGCGCGGACTGGCACGGGCTGCAGCGGCTCGCGCGCGAGCGCATCACGTCGTACGACGACCGCGTGCGCGAATGCGTCGAGCTGCTCGAGGACGAATACGATGCGGAGAACATCGGCAACGACGTCTGGCCGCAGATCAAGCTGCATTACATCGGCCTGCTGACGTCGCACCGCCAGCCCGAATGCGCGGAGACGTTCTTCAATTCGGTGTGCTGCAAGATCCTGCATCGCGCGTACTTCAACAACGATTTCATCTTCGTGCGCCCGGCGATCTCGACCGAATACATCGAGAACGACGAGCCCGCCGCGAAGCCGACGTACCGCGCATACTATCCGGGCAGCGAGGGGCTCGCCGCGACGCTCGAGCGGATCGTCACGAACTTCCAGCTCAACCCGCCGTTCGAGGATCTCGAGCGCGACATCGCGTGCATCATGCAGGCGATTCACGACGAGTTCGGCACGTTCGACGAAGCGGTGAATTTCCAGATCCACGTGCTGTCGTCGCTGTTCTACCGGAACAAGACCGCGTACGTCGTCGGCCGCATCATCAACGGCGACCGCGTGCTGCCGTTCGCGATGCCGATCCGCCACGTGCGCGCGGGCCTTCTCGCGCTCGACACGGTGCTCCTGCGCCGCGATCAGTTGAAAATCATCTTCAGCTTCTCGCACTCGTACTTCCTCGTCGACATGAACGTGCCGTCCGCCTACGTGCAGTTCCTGCGCTCGGTCATGCCGGGCAAGCCGAAGGCGGAGATCTACACGTCGGTCGGCCTGCAGAAGCAGGGCAAGAACCTGTTCTATCGCGATCTGCTGCATCACCTGTCGCATTCGAGCGACCGCTTCATCATCGCGCCCGGCATCAAGGGCCTCGTGATGCTCGTGTTCACGCTGCCGTCGTTCCCGTACGTGTTCAAGATGATCAAGGATCACTTCCCGCCGCCGAAGGAGACGACGCGCGAGCAGATCATGGGCAAGTACCTGCTCGTCAAGCGCCACGACCGTCTCGGCCGGATGGCGGACACGCTCGAATACTCGAGCGTCGCGCTGCCGCTCGCGCGGCTCGACGACGCACTCGTGCGCGAGCTCGAAAAGGAAGTGCCGTCGCTGATCGAATACGAGGGCGACAACCTCGTCATCAAGCACCTGTACATCGAGCGCCGGATGGTGCCGCTCAACCTGTATCTGCAGAACGGCAGCGACGCCGAGATCGAGCACGGCGTGCGCGAATACGGCAACGCGGTGAAGGAGCTGATGCAGGCGAACATCTTCCCCGGCGACATGCTGTACAAGAACTTCGGCGTGACGCGCCACGGGCGCGTCGTGTTCTACGACTACGACGAGATCGAATATCTAACCGACTGCACCATTCGCCGCGTGCCGCCGCCGCGCAACGAGGAAGACGAGATGTCGGGCGAGCCGTGGTACACGGTCGGCCCGCACGACATCTTCCCGGAAACCTACGCGCCGTTCCTGCTCGGCGATCCGCGCGTGCGCGAGCACTTCATCGCGCATCACGCGGATTTCTTCGATCCGCAGCTCTGGCAGGACAGCAAGGACCGCCTGCTGCGCGGCGAGCTGCCCGATTTTTTCGCCTACGAGCCGTCGCTGCGCTTTTGCATCCGCTATCCGGAGCGCTTCGCGCCAGGCGCCGCGGCCGACGACGGCAAGCGCGCCGCCGCGTGAGCCGCGCCATTTTCATCCCACGGAACCCACTTGAGATGAACACGAACGACCATCCGCTCTCGCATCTGTTCGACAACAACGACGCCTGGGTCAAGCGCAAGCTCGCCGTCGATCCGCAATACTTCTCGCGCCTCGCCGACCAGCAGGCGCCCGAGTATCTGTGGATCGGCTGCTCCGATTCGCGCGTGCCCGCGAACCAGATCATCGGCCTGCCGCCGGGCGAGGTGTTCGTCCACCGCAACATCGCGAACGTCGTCGTGCACACCGATCTGAACTGCCTGTCGGTGATCCAGTTCGCGGTCGACCTGCTGAAGGTCAAGCACATCATGGTCGTCGGCCACTACGGCTGCTCGGGCGTGAACGCGGCGCTGCACAGCCGCCGCGTCGGGCTCGCGGACAACTGGCTGCATCACGTGCAGGACGTGCGCGAGAAGCACGCGGCGCTGCTCGGCGAATGGCCGCTCGGCGAAGCGCGCTATCGGCGCCTGATCGAGCTCAACGCGATCGAGCAGGTCGTCAACGTGTGCCGCACGACGATCGTGAACGACGCGTGGGCGCGCGGCCAGCCGATCACCGTGCACGCGCTCGTGTACGGCGTGCACGACGGCCGGATGCGCAACCTCGGGATGGCCGTGTCGCATCCCGGGCAACTCGATGCGACGTACCGCCGCGCAGTGGGCGCGCTCTCGGCAAAAGGCGCGCATTCGGCGGACAATGACGTCGTGGCGGCCGACGCGGCGCAGCTCGCCGGTGCGGCCGATCTCATTGCCCAAACCATCAAGGAGACGAAACATGACGGCTGTTGATCAGGACCCGATCGTCATCGCGTCGGCGGCGCGCACGCCGATCGCGGGCTTTCAGGGCGACTTCGCGTCGCTCGCCGCGCCGCAACTGGGCGCGGCCGCGATCGCCGCGGCGCTCGAGCGCGCGGGCATCAAGCCCGAGCAGATCGACGAAGCGGTGATGGGCTGCGTGCTGCCCGCGGGGCAGGGACAGGCCCCGGCGCGGCAGGCGGCGCTCGGCGCGAAGCTGCCGCTTTCGGTCGGCTGCACGACGGTCAACAAGATGTGCGGCTCGGGCATGCGCGCGGCGATGTTCGCGCACGACATGCTTGTCGCGGGCTCGGTCGACGTGATCGTCGCGGGCGGCATGGAAAGCATGACGAACGCGCCGTACCTGCTGCCGAAGGCGCGCGCGGGCATGCGCATGGGCCACGGCCAGGTGCTCGACCACATGTTCCTCGACGGCCTGGAGGACGCCTACGACAAGGGCCGCCTGATGGGCACGTTCGCCGAGGAATGCGCGGGCGAATACGCGTTCACGCGGGAGGCGCAGGACGCGTTCGCGATCGAATCGCTCGCGCGCGCGAAGCGGGCGAACGAGGACGGCTCGTTCGCGTGGGAAATCGCGCCCGTGACGGTGGCCGGCAAGAAGGGCGACACGGTGATCGCGCGCGACGAGCAGCCGTTCAAGGCGAACCCCGAGAAGATCCCGACGCTCAAGCCCGCATTCAGCAAGACGGGCACCGTGACCGCCGCGAATTCGTCGTCGATCTCCGACGGCGCGGCCGCGCTCGTGATGATGCGCGCGTCGACGGCGAACCGGCTCGGGCTCGCGCCCCTCGCGCGCGTCGTCGGCCATTCGACGTTCGCGCAAGCGCCGTCGAAGTTCACGACGGCGCCCGTCGGCGCGATCCGGCGCCTGTTCGACAGGAACGGCTGGCGCGCGGCCGAGGTCGATCTGTACGAGATCAACGAGGCGTTCGCCGTCGTCACGATGGCGGCGATGAAGGAGCACGACCTGCCGCACGACAAGGTCAACGTGAACGGCGGCGCGTGCGCGCTCGGCCATCCGATCGGCGCGTCGGGCGCCCGCATCCTCGTCACGCTGATCGGCGCGCTGCGCGCGCGCGGCGGCAAGCGCGGCGTCGCGAGCCTGTGCATCGGCGGCGGCGAGGCGACCGCGATGGGCATCGAACTGATCTGACCTCCGCCACGCACCCGAACAGGAGTCCTTCGATGAAGACCGTATTGATCGTCGGCGCATCGCGCGGCATCGGCCGCGAGTTCGTCGGCCAGTATCTGCATGACGGCTGGCGCGTGATCGCAACGGCGCGCGACGCGGCGTCGCTCGCGTCGCTCGATGTGCTCGGCGCGCGCGCGCTCGCGCTCGACGTCGCGCAGCCCGACGACATCGCGGCGTTCGACGCCCGGCTCGGCGACACCGCGCTCGACGCGGCCGTCGTCGTGTCGGGCGTGTACGGTCCGCGCACGGCGGGCGTCGAGCCCGTCGGCGCGGAGGACTTCGATGCGGTGATGCACACGAACGTGCTCGGCCCGATGCTGCTGATGCCGATCCTGCTGCCGCTCGTCGAGGCGAGCCGCGGTGTCCTCGCGGTGCTGTCGAGCAAGATGGGCAGCATCAGCGAGGCGACCGGCACGACAGGCTGGCTCTACCGCGCGAGCAAGGCAGCGGTGAACGACGCGCTGCGGATCGCGTCGCTGCAGGCGCGGCACGCGGCCTGCATCGCGCTGCATCCGGGCTGGGTGCGCACCGACATGGGCGGCGCGCAGGCCGCGCTCGATCCGCAGACGAGCGTCGCCGGCATGCGCCGCGTGATCGCGCAGGCGGCGGGCGACCGCGAACACGCGAACGGCCGCTTCTTTCAATACGACGGCGTCGAGCTCGGCTGGTGAGCCGGCCGCGCCGCCTCGTTCCTCGAATCACGATGCAAGCCGCGACGAACGTCTCCGGGCGCCCGCTCGATTGCCCGTGCGGCGGCGCCGCGCCCGGCGCGAATGCGAATGCGCGCGCGCCGCGCTACGCGGATTGCTGCGCACGCCTGATCGACGGGCACGCCACCGCCGCGACGGCGCTCGAGCTGATGCGCTCGCGCTATAGCGCATACGTACTTGGCGCAACCGACTACCTGCGCGCGACCTGGGACGCGCGCACCTGCCCGCCCGATCTCGACGCCGATGCCGGCCGCGCCGACGCGCCGCGCTGGCTCGGCCTCGCGATCAAGCGCCATGTGCAGCTCGACGATACGCACGCCGAAGTGGAATTCGTCGCGCGCTACAAAATCGGCGGCCGCGCGCACCGGATGCACGAAACGAGCCGGTTCACGCGCGACGCGCAAGGCGCGTGGCGTTACGTCGACGGCGATGTAAGCGAGCGCTGAGTCCATCGCATCGCTTCGCAGTTCTGCGGATTCGGCGACACATTTCGGCATGGCCGGGTAATTACGGCGTTGCACAACCGAAATTTGTCAGGCTAGGATGGCCCACGTTTGGCGCAACTCGCGTGGGTGGGCTCAGGCATGGCATTCGGCAAGGTGATGACGGGATGGATCGCGGCATGCGTGCTGTCGGCCGCTCAGGCCGGCACGCTTGCGTCCGACGTTCCGTCCGCGTCTGCCGCCGCGCCGCGCGCATCCGGCGCGCTCGCGAACGCCGAGCGCTTCGACTACGGCGATTCGGGCCTGCCGCCCGTCGCCGCGAATCTCAACGAAACGATCATCCGCATTCCGGTCGACGCGGCCGGCACGATCACGCTCGAGGCGACGGTGTTCAAGCCGGACGGCCCCGGCCCGTTCCCGCTCGTCGTCTTCAACCACGGCAAGAATCCCGGCGACCTGCGCGCGCAGCCGCGCAGCCGGCCGCTGTCGTTCGCGCGCGAGTTCGTGCGGCGCGGCTACGCGGTCGTCGCGCCGAACCGCGAAGGCTTCGCGGGCTCGGGCGGCGCGTACGTCCAGGAAGGCTGCGACGTCGAGCGCAACGGCGTCGCGCAGGCGCGCGACGTCGCCGCGACGCTCGGCTACATGTCGAAGCTGCCTTATGTCGACGCGAAGCACGTCGTGGTCGCGGGCACGTCGCACGGCGGGCTCGTGTCGCTCGCATACGGCACCGAGGCCGCGCGCGGCGTGCGCGGGATCATCAACTTCTCGGGCGGGCTGCGCCAGGATCTCTGCGAAGGCTGGCAGAAGAACCTCGTCAACGCGTTCGACACGTACGGCTCGCGCACGCACGTGCCCTCGCTGTGGCTGTACGGCGACAACGATTCGGTGTGGTCGCCCGCGCTCGTCGCGCAACTGCGCGACGCGTACATGTCGCACGGCGCAAGCACGCTCTTCGTCGATTTCGGCCGATACAAGGACGACGCGCACCGGATCATCGTCGATCGCGACGGCGTGCCGATCTGGTGGCCGCCCGTCGCGTCGTTCCTCGCGCAGTTGAGCCTGCCGACGTCGGTGCGCTACGCGGTCGCGAATCCGCACGAGCCGAAGGCGAGCGGCTATGCGGCGATCGAATCGGTCGAAGCGGTGCCCTTCATCGACGACGCCGGCCGCGCCGCGTATCGCCGCTTCCTCGCGCAGCATCCGAGCCGCGCGTTCGCGGTGTCGAGCGAAGGCGCATGGTCGTGGGCCGAAGGCGGCGACGATCCGATGGCGCTCGCGCTCGAAGGCTGCCGCAAGCAGGGCGCGGGGGCATGCCAGTTGTACGCGGTCGACGAGCGCGTCGTGTGGCGCGACGCGGGCACGCAAACGGCCGACGAATCGACGAGCGCGGCGCGCGCGCTCGCGAGCCGCTGACCGGCCGCGCCTGACGATACCGGCCGTCCGGTCGACGGCGACGCGCCGCGCGGCCCTTCCCCGCCGTTTTCTCCAGGTTCTTTCTTCACATCGACGCGACATCGCGCATCGCACGCGCCCTCTTTTCGAGTCGTCAGACGTTTTTCGGCCGCCGCTCGCACGGTTTCCGGCCGACAGGTAGCGACTCTTTGCCGTCGCCTTCTCCCGCGTATTCGGATGATCTGCCCCGAACCGTCGCGAGACGCCGCGAAATGCGCCGAACTCCGCGTCCGGCAAGGCTCCGGCGTTTTGTAACGAGTACTGCAGCCGAGCGCAAAACACGCTAATCTCAGCGCCGGTTTTCGATTTGCACACGCGTTTTCTTCGCCATCCGATCGCACGCGTTCTCGCTGTCGATCCCGCATGAACGAGCGGCGCTTCGCGCGCCCTCGACACGTTCTGGTCCCGGAGCAGTCCTTGAGCACACACGCAACCGACGACTGGGTCGCGCGCAGCCTGCGCGCGGTCTGGCATCCCTGCACGCAGATGAAGCACCACGAGCGGCTGCCGCTCATTCCCGTCGCGCGCGGCGAACGCGCGTGGCTGTTCGATCGCGCGGGCAACCGCTATCTCGACGCGATCAGCTCGTGGTGGGTGAACCTGTTCGGCCACGCGAACCCGCGCATCAACGCGGCGCTGAAGCAGCAGCTCGACACGCTCGAGCACGCGATGCTCGCCGGCTGCACGCACGAAAGCGCGATCGAGCTCGCCGAGCGGCTCGCCGCGCGCACGCAGCACACGCTCGGCCATGCGTTCTTCGCGTCGGACGGTGCATCGGCCGTCGAGATCGCGCTGAAGATGAGCTTCCACACGTGGCGCAATCGCGGCCGCGGCGACAAGCGCGAATTCGTCTGCATCGCGAACGGTTATCACGGCGAGACGATCGGCGCGCTCGGCGTCACCGACGTCGCGCTGTTCAAGGACGCATACGATCCGCTGATTCGCACGGCGCACGTCGTCGCATCGCCGGACGCGCGCGGCGCGCGCGACGGCGAAACGGCGGCCGACGTCGCCGCGCGCGCGCTCGGCGACGTGAAGCGCCTGTTCGCCGAGCGCGGCGAGAAGATCGCCGCGCTGATCGTCGAGCCGCTCGTGCAATGCGCGGCGGGCTTCGCGATGCACGATCCGTCATACGTGCGCGGCCTGCGCGCGCTGTGCGACGCGCACGACGTGCATCTGATCGCCGACGAGATCGCGGTGGGTTGCGGGCGCACCGGCACGTTCTTCGGGTGCGAGCAGGCGAGCGTGTGGCCCGATTTCCTGTGCCTGTCGAAGGGCATCAGCGGCGGCTATCTGCCGCTGTCGCTCGTGCTGTCGCGCGACGCGATCTTCGACGCGTTCTACGACGACGACGTGACGCGCGGCTTCCTGCATTCGCATTCGTACACGGGCAATCCGCTCGCGTGCCGCGCGGCCGTCGCGACGCTCGATCTGTTCGACGAAGACGATGTGCTTGCCGAAAACGCGCGCAAGGCCGCGCTGATGCGCGACGCGCTCGCGCCGCTCGCGTCGCATCCGCAGGTACGCCACCTGCGCGAGCGCGGCACGATCTTCGCGTTCGACGTCGCGCTCGAAGGCGATGCGGCGCAGACGTTCCCGCGCCGCTTCTTCGGGCACGCGCTCGCGCGCGAGACGCTGCTGCGCCCGATCGGCACGACGGTCTATCTGATGCCGCCTTACATCCTCGACGACGGCGAGATCGAATGGCTCGCCTCGCGCACGCGCGCGACGCTC
Organism: Burkholderia humptydooensis; assembly: GCF_001513745.1. Classification (NCBI taxonomy): domain Bacteria; kingdom Pseudomonadati; phylum Pseudomonadota; class Betaproteobacteria; order Burkholderiales; family Burkholderiaceae; genus Burkholderia; species Burkholderia humptydooensis. Next base: position 3,787,262 of record NZ_CP013380.1, read on the forward strand.
GACGCCACGCTTTCGGAGGCTCACGCATGAATCTGCTCGCCACGCTCGAACGCGGCCTCGCCGACATCGACGCGCAAGGGCTGCGCCGCCGCCGCCGCATCGCGGACACCGCGTGCGGCGCGCACATGAGCGTCGACGGCCGCGAGATCGTCGGCTTCGCGAGCAACGACTATCTCGGGCTCGCCGCGCATCCGCGCCTCGTCGAAGCGTTCGCCGAAGGCGCGCGCCGCTACGGCTCGGGCAGCGGCGGCTCGCATCTGCTCGGCGGCCACTCGCGCGCGCACGCGGCGCTCGAGGACGAGCTCGCCGCGTTCTCGGGCGGCTTCTCCGATGCGCCGCGCGCGCTCTACTTCAGCACCGGCTACATGGCGAACCTCGCCGCGCTCACCGCGCTCGCGGGCCGCGGCGCGACGATCTTCTCCGACGCGCTCAATCATGCGTCGCTGATCGACGGCGCGCGGCTGTCGCGCGCGAACGTGCAGGTCTATCCGCACGGCGACGCCGACGCGCTCGAGATGCTCCTGCGCGCCTGCGACGCGCCGGCGAAGCTGATCGTCTCCGACACCGTGTTCAGCATGGGCGGCGACGTCGCGCCGCTCGCGCGCCTCGTCGCGCTCGCCGAGGCGCATGGCGCATGGCTCGTCGTCGACGACGCGCACGGCTTCGGCGTGCTCGGCCCGCAAGGCCGCGGCGCGCTCGCCGCGCAGGGGCTGCGCTCGCCGAACCTCGTCTGCGTCGGCACGCTCGGCAAGGCGGCGGGCGTCGCGGGCGCGTTCGTCGTCGCGCACGAGACCGTGATCGAATGGCTCGTGCAGCGCGCGCGCAGCTACATCTTCACGACGGCCGCGCCGCCGTCCGTCGCGTGCGCGGTGTCCGCGAGCCTCGCGATCATCGCGGGCGACGAAGGCGACGCGCGCCGCGCGCATCTCGGCGCGCTGATCGAGCGCACGCGCGCGATCCTGCGCGCGACGCCCTGGCGGCCGGTCGATTCGCACACGGCCGTGCAGCCGCTCGTGATCGGCAGCAACGAAGCGACGCTCGCCGCGATGGCCGCGCTCGACGCGCAGGGCCTGTGGGTGCCCGCGATCCGGCCGCCGACGGTGCCGGCCGGCACGTCGCGGCTGCGGATCTCGCTGTCGGCCGCGCATTCGTTCGACGATCTCGCGCGCCTCGAAGCGGCGCTCGTCACACGGGTCGAGGCCGCCGCATGAGTGCGCCGCTTTCGCTGTTCGTGACGGGCACCGATACCGGGATCGGCAAGACCCTGGTGTCGGCCGCGCTGCTGCGCGGCTTCGCGCGCGCTGGGCTGCGCGCGGCCGCGATGAAGCCGGTCGCCGCGGGCGCGTACGAGCGCGACGGCGTGCGGCGCAACGAAGACGCCGACCAGCTCGACGCGGCCGCGAACGTCGCGCTGCCCCCGGAAATCCGCACACCGTTCCTGCTGGAGGCGGCCGCCGCGCCGCACATCGCCGCCGCGCGCGAAGGCGTGACGCTCGACATCGGCATGATCGTCGGCGCGCATCGCCGCGCGTGCGAGAGGGTGGACGTTGTCGTCGTCGAAGGCGTCGGCGGCTTTCGCGTGCCGCTCACCGACGCGCGCGACACCGCCGATCTGGCGGTCGCGCTCGGCCTGCCGGTGGTGCTCGTCGTCGGCGTGCGGCTCGGCTGCATCAGCCACGCGCTCCTCACCGCCGACGCGATCGCCGCGCGCGGCCTCGCGATCGCCGGCTGGGTCGCGAACCGCGTCGATCCGGCGATGAACTTCGCCGACGACAACGTCGGCACGCTGCGCGCATGGCTCGAACGCGAGCACCGCGCGCCGCTTCTCGGCGACATCGCGCACATGAGCCCGCCGTCGCCCGACGCGGCGTCGAAGGCGCTCGACGTGAACCGCTTGCTGCATGCGCTGCGCGCGGCCGCGCCGCACTGACGTTTCGCCCGCTCATCGCCGATTTTTCGAATCGATCCCTGACCGAAGGATGACCGACATGACTCAAGCTCAAACCGCTCCCGCGACGACCGAAACGCCGGTGGCCGCGCCCGCCGCGCCGCGCTGGCGCGTCGCCGACGTGATCGCGCTCTACGAGCTGCCGTTCAACGATCTGCTGTTCCGCGCGCAGCAGGCGCACCGCGAGCACTTCGATGCGAATGCGATCCAGCTCTCGACGCTGCTGTCGATCAAGACGGGCGGCTGCGAGGAAGACTGCGGCTACTGCTCGCAATCCGCACACCACGAAACCGGCCTGAAGGCGGAGAAGCTGATGGAAGTGGACGCCGTGCTCGCCGCCGCGCGCACCGCGAAGGAAAACGGCGCGACGCGCTTCTGCATGGGCGCCGCGTGGCGCAATCCGAAGGATCGGCACATCGAACCGATCAAGGACATGATCCGCGGCGTGAAGGAGATGGGCCTCGAGACGTGCGTGACGCTCGGCATGCTCGAAGCGCACCAGGCGAAGGCGCTTGCCGAAGCGGGCCTCGACTACTACAACCACAACCTCGACACGTCGCCCGAGTTCTACGGGCAGATCATCTCGACGCGCACGTACCAGGATCGCCTCGACACGCTCGAGCGCGTGCGCGACGCGGGCATCAACGTGTGCTGCGGCGGGATCATCGGGATGGGCGAATCGCGCCGCGAGCGCGCGGGCCTCATCGCGCAGCTCGCGAACATGGACCCGTATCCGGAATCGGTGCCGATCAACAATCTCGTCGCGATCGAGGGCACGCCGCTCGAGAATGCGCAGGCGCTCGATCCGTTCGAGTTCGTGCGCACGATCGCGGTCGCGCGCATCACGATGCCGAAGGCGATGGTGCGGCTGTCGGCGGGCCGCGAGCAGCTCGACGATTCGATGCAGGCGCTGTGCTTCCTCGCCGGCGCGAATTCGATGTTCTACGGCGACGTGCTGCTGACGACCGGCAACCCGCGCGCCGAAGCGGACCGCAAGCTGCTCGCGCGGCTCGGGATGTCGGCCGCCGAAGCGACGCAGTTGAGCGCCTGAACGTCGGCCGCGGCCAGGCAACAAGCCGGGCGAGGTCCCGGCTTCCTTCGTCGTGCACGGCGCACGACGCTGCGCGCGACCGACGTGCTACCCCCGCGCCGCCGCATCGAGCGCCGCGCGCGCCTTCGCGACGAGCCGCTCGTCGACCGGCGCGAGCACGTCGCCGCGCTCGCGCACGCCCGAGCCGAAGTGCACGGCCCGCACGCCCGTGGCGCGCACGAAATCGCCGAGCGCATCGACGGTGAGCCCCGCGCCCGCGAGCACCGTGCACGTCGCGCCCTCGGCGCGCTGCACCATCCGCGCGACGACGTCGCGCGCATCGAGCACCGACGGATGCCCACCCGAGGTCAGCACCGACGTGACGGACGGCACGCGCAACAACGTGTCGAGCGCGGCGTTCAGATCGCGCGCGACGTCGAACGCGCGATGGAACGTGAGGTCGCGCCCGTCGGCCGCATCGGCGATGCGCTGCAATGCGTCGAGATCGATGTCGCCGTGCGCGTCGAGCATTCCGAACACCACGCCGTTCGCGCCCGCCGCGACGGCCGCGCGCACGTCGCGCGCGATCGCCGCGAGCTCGCTCGCGTCATAGTGGAACGAGCGGCTGTGCGGCCGCACGATCACGTTCACGGGAATCGGCGCCGCGGCGATGACGGCTTCGATCACGCCGACGCTCGGCGTCAAGCCGCCTTCGCTGATCGCGGTCACGAGTTCGAGGCGGTCGGCGCCCGCGCGGGCGGCGGCTTTCGCATCGCCGATCGTCGTCGCGATGACTTCGAGAAGGATCGAGGAAGCTGGCATGCAAGCGCCCTGGGACGAGTTGAACCAGCCAGCATCGTAACCGACGGCGCGAACGCGCGTGTAACGGCCGAGCGGGCGGAATGCGGCCGGGGCGGCGCGCCGCATCACGTCGCTTTGCCGGATTGCGCCGCGTTGCTTCGCCTTGCCCGGACCGGTTCGGCCTCGCACGCGAAGCGCAGCGTCTCACGCGCAAAACGAATCGCGCATCAATCGAGATAGTCCGCATACTCCTTGCGCGCATACGACTGCAGTTGCCGCCACGGCGGCGCCTTCGCGCGCGGCGCGGGCGTGAGCGTCAGCTTGCGCGATGCATGGCCGTCCGCGCTGCGGTATTCGACGACGAGCGGCGCCTGCAGCGCGTCGCTCCACAAAATGCGATTGACGCCCTGCGCGCGCGGCGCGCCGACCGTCTGCTCATACCAGCGCGTGCCGGGCGCGGGCCCCGGCTTCGACTTCGCGGCGAGGCGTTTCAGTTGCGACGGCGGCGTGATGTAGAACGCGTTGTCCCACGAGCCGTCGAAGCCCGTCGTCTCGTACTCGGCGGGCGGCACCGCGACGACCGTGCGCTGCGCCGCATCGACGTATTCGACGCCGATCTTGCCGCCGTCGTTCGTCACGTGCCGCGCGGCCGCGTCGAAATCGAAATGCTTGTGGCCCGCGTGCGCATGCGCATCGCCGGCTTCCGCGCGCTTCGCGCCGGCAGGCAGCACGCGCTCGATCCAGACGTGCCCATCCCGGCGCACCATCCGCTCCCGATACGTGACGGTGCGCGTCACGCCGTCCGCGCTCACCGTCATGCTCTCGTGCAGCAGCACCGCATCGAGCTCCGGGGCGGGGGCGGCGGCGCGCGCCGCGATCGCCGGCGCGGCGGCGAGCATGGCCGCCGCGCCGAACGCCGCGCACGCGCGCCGCGCGGCGACGCGTTGCATCGCGGACATCATCAGCATTGCGGCCATTGCGCTCAGAACCCGAACGCCGACTTCACGAGACCGAACACCTTCGTGTTGTCGAGCGTGCCCTTGAACGCCTTCGCGCCGGCGCCGTCGGCGAACAGCATCACGTCGCCGCCGCCGTGCGTCTCGGAGCCCGCGCTGCCCATCCGCACGCCGACTTCCTGAAGGTACGCGTCGTTCGTCGCCGTTGCCGAATCCACCGGCGCGCGCACGTTCGGCCGGTTCGCGCCGTTGCCGAACACGAGCGTCGTGTAGGTGTTGCCGTCGGCGTCCTTGTTCGGCTGGCCGTCGCGATAGCTGCGGCTGATGTCGAGAACCGGATTGCCGCGCTTCGAATAGCCGTTGATCGTCATCGTATGGTCGTGGTCGGCCGTCACGACGATCAGCGTGTTCGACAGATCGACCTTCGCGAGCGCGGTGCGGATCGCCTCGTCGAACGCCGCCGTGTCTTCGAGCGCGCGCTTCGCGTTCGTGCCGTGCAGCGCGTGATCGATGCGCCCGCCTTCGACCATCAGGAAATAGCCGTTCGGATTCTTCTGCAGCACGTCGATCGCCTTCGCGGTCATCTCCGCGAGGCTCGGCTGCGTCGCGCCCTCGCCCTTGCCCGCGACGCGGTCGAGCTCGTATTCGAGATGGCTCGTCGTGCTGAAGAGTCCGATCAGCTTGGCCGCGCCCGCCTGCGCGAGCTGGTCCTTCGTCGCGACGACCGCGTAGCCCTTCGCCTGCAGCTCGGCGAGCAGGTTGCGCCCGTCCGCGCGGCCGCGCTTGTTCGCGACCGGATCGTACGGCGTCCAGTGATTGCGGCCGCCGCCCATCAGCACGTCGACGCCGTCGCCGAGGGCCGCGTTGTAGCCCGCGCCGCCCGGCACCGCCTGCGCGGCGATGTCGTACTGCGCGTCGCGATGGCAGATGTGCGAATACGTCGCGGCGGGCGTCGCGTGCGTAAGCTCGGTCGTCGTGATCGCGCCGACCGCCTTGCCGCGCGCCTTCGCGAGCTCGAGCAGCGTCGACACCGGCTTGCCGTTGCCCGCGACGCAGTTGTTCACCGTCTTGTTGCCGTTCGCGTCGCTGCCGGGCGCGATCGCGCGCGTGTCCGACGACATCGACAGCACCTCGTTGTTCATCTTCACGCCGGTCATGTACGCGGCCATCGATGGCGCGCTGTCGGTGGTCTGCGCGTCGTTCGAGAAGGTCTTGATGCGCGCGGTGCGCGGCAGCTTCTCCATCGTCAACTGACCGGCCTCGCCGACCTTGTAGAGGCGGCTCGCCGTCACGGTGGTCGGCCCCATCCCGTCGCCGAGGAAAAAGATCACGTTCTTCGCCTGGCCCGCGGCGTGCGCCGCCTGGCCGACACCGCCCGAGAGGGCCGCCGCGGCGAACGCCGCCGCCGCGATGCGCTTGATAGTCGACATCCTGTATTCCCCTGTTCCGTCCAAGCCGCGCTCAGAGCTGCGCCGCGCTGCGCACGAGCTCGAACACCTTGTTGTTCTCGATCACGCCGTGAAAGCCTTCCGCGCCGCGGCCGATCGCGCCGAGGAACACGTCGGTGCCGCCGTGCGTCTCGCCGCCCTTCGCCATCCGCACGACCGCTTCCTGGCGATAGTCGTCCGCGCCCGTCACCGCGTCGGTGAGGCTCGTGCCCGCGCGGCTGCCCTGCACGCGGTTCTCGCCGTTGCCGAAGCCGATGATCGTGTACGGCGCGCCGTCCGCGTCCTTCGCGACCGCGCCCGTCTGATAGTTGCGCAGCACGCCGAGCACGCCCGGCTTGCCCGCTTCCGTCTTGCCCGTGCGCGCCGCGTAGCCGTTCAGCACCAGCGTGTGGTCGTGGTCGGCCGTCACGACGACGAGCGTGTTCTTCAGATCCGGATCGGTCTGGCGAACCTTGTCGAGCGTCGCCTTGATCGCGTTGTCGAACGCCACCGTGTCCTGCAGCGCGCGCTTCGCATTCGTGTCGTGCAGCGCGTGATCGATGCGCCCGCCTTCGACCATCAGGAAATAGCCGTTCGGGTTCTTCTGCAGCACGTCGAGCGCGCGCGTCGCCATGTCGGCGAGGCTCGGCTCCTTCGTCGCGCCGCGGTCGAGGTCGTAGCTCATGTGGCTCGCTGCGAACAGGCCGGCGAGCTTGCCGCTCTTCGCCGCATCGGCGGCGAAGAGCTCGTCGCGGTTCTGCGCGATCGCGTAGCCCTTCGCCTTCAGCTCGTTCACGAGATTGCGGCCGTCCGCGCGCTTGCCGCCCGCGTCCTTCGGCACGAAGAACTGCGCGCCGCCGCCCAGCACGACGTCGACGCCGTTGCCGAGCGCCGCGTTGTAGCCCGCGCCGCCCGGCACGAGCTGCGCGGCGATGTCGTTCTCGGCGTCGCGATGGCACACGTGCGCGTAGGTCGCCGCAGGCGTCGCGTGCGTGACGCGGGTCGTCGTGACGACGCCCGTGGCGAGCCCCTTCGCCTTCGCGATCTCGAGCAGCGTCGGCACCGGTTTGCCGTTGTTCGCGCCGCAGTTGCCGGTGAGGCTCGCGGTCGGCTCGATCGCCTTCGTGTCGGGCGTCATCGAGATCACTTCGTTATTCGTCTTCACGCCCGTCATGTACGCGGACATCGACGGCGCGCTGTCCGTCACCTGCGCATCGTTCGAATAGGTCTTCACGAACGCGGTCTCGGGCAGCGTGTCGAGCGTGAGCGCGCCGTCCTCGCCGACCGCGTAGATGCGCGCGGCCGTCAGCGTCGTCATCCCCATCCCGTCGCCCAGAAAGAAGATGACGTTGCGCGCGGCACTCGCTTGCGCGCCGTCGTCCGATGCGCCCGGCGTCTTCGGCTCGTCGCTGCCGCAGCCCGCCGCCGCGAAGACGCTCGCGCAAAGGAGCGCGGCCAATCTCACTCGCTGCTTCATGTTTTCGGCTTCCCGTTGGTGTGATTTCTTTCAAAAACGCAAGGACGATACGGGGGCGATATGACGCGAATGTGAATGAAATTGAAAGAACCTGGAATGGCAATTGAATGGTTTTGCGCGGAAGGCGGATTGCGCCGGCCGTCGGCTACGCATGCCTCTTTGCGAATGGTCCCGGCGGACGTTTTCAATGCACGCCTTCCCGACGAACGAGCGCCGGTCAGCCGCCGTCGCCGAACGCGCGACAGCGCTCGCGCCCTCGCTTCGCGCGCGTCGGGGCCGGCGCGTCAGTCGCCGCCGCGCGCGGCGAGGCGCCAGCCCGCGACGGCAAGCAGCGCCGCGATCCACGCGAGCCGCAGCGAGGTCGATGGCTGCAGCCAGACGACGAGCGTCATCGCGACGATCGCGACGAAGCTGCCGAACACATGGAACAGCGCGGCAAACGCGTTGCGCAGCACGTTCATGACGCCGCCTGCCTGAAGTAGGCCGTCGCGGCCGGGCGATACAGGATGAACAGGAACAGCGCGATCAGCGCGGCGACGACGATCAGCATGCCCTTGAACGGCGTCGTGAATGAGGAGATCGCGAATCCGGCGAGCGCGACGATCGCGTAGAGCGTGCGTCCCCAGATCCGCCGCTTCAATATCGCGACGCCGGCGGCGAGATGCAGCCCCTCGCTGACGACGGCGATCGCGACGGTCGCCTCGAGCGGCAGCGGCGAGTAGCGCAGGATCGCGACGGCATTCGGATCGCGCAGCGAAAGCGGCAGCGAGATCAGCCCGATCACGTTCGAGACGATGACGAACCACGCAAGGACGGTCAACGAAAGCGGTCTTTTCATGATTGTTCTTCGCGTTGTGCCGATGACGGGATCGCTTGATGCCGGCCCGGCATCGCAATCCTCAGCGCATTCTCGGCCTCGCGTTCGCAAAATGCAACGGCGTGCCGCCGCCGGTCGCGTCCACGGTGACGCGCAAAAGAATCCGCAAACGCCCGCGAACCGCCCGCGGCGTTGGAAGGCTCGAATGCACGAGCCAAGAGCGCGTTGCTCGCAGCGCGTCGCGAGGCCGGATCGCACGCAGAGGAAACAACGCCCGATCGAATCAAAAACTCAAACAAAAATCGCAATTAATTTCGCAGACACATTGCAAACCTACGTTTGCTGCAGCAACGCCCGCACGCCGCGCATCGCGCTTCAAATACATCACGCCGCGACTTCAAGAAACCCCTTCACGAACGTTCGCAGCTCATTACCGATCTTTCATTCAGGATATCCATATGAAAAAAATCGCCCTGCTTTGTGTAATCTCCGCCGCCATGCTGTCCGCGTGCGGGGGTGGCGACGACGTCGCCCCGGTGCCGGGCGCGGTAGCGGCCAATGCCGCCCCCGTGCCGAACACCGCGACCGCGAGCGGTTACACGCTGTCCGTCTTCGCGAAGGCGCCCTCCTCGAACGCCAAGCCGGATTCGATCGTCCGCTACAACGACACGGTCTTCATCGGCTACCAGATGGCGGGCGACGTGAAGGACGGCTCGGTGCCGAACCTGACGAACACGATCGTCCAGTACGATCTGAACGGCAACGTGCTCAAGTCCTACGTGGTGCCGGGCCATGTGGACGGTCTGATGGCGCGCGCCGACACGAACGCGCTTTGGGCGATGGCAAACGAGGACGGCAACCCGGAGCTGACGATCATCGATCTCGCGTCGGGCAACCAGAAAACGTATCTGCCGACCGTCAATCCGACCGCGCATGGCGGCGGCTTCGACGACATGCAGCTACTGAACGGCGTCATCTACGTGAGCGCGTCGAATCCGACGACGCCGGGTGCCGCGCCGACCGTCGTGTCGCTCACGCTCAATCCGAACGGCACGACATTCGACGTCGCGCCGGTGCTGGCCGGTAACGCGCAGGCGATCGACGTGACGCCGACGGTCGGCGGCGCGGCGAACCCGACCTACAACCAGCCGGTCACGCTGAGCCTGACCGATCCGGATTCCGAAGCGATCGATTCGGCCGGCGACCTCATGCTGGACAGCCAGGCCGACGGCAAGCTGGTATTCATCCACAACCCCGGCCCAGCGCAAACGGTCAGCGTGCTGACGCTCACGCTCTACAACGACAAGGACGGTCCGGTCTATCCTGTCGACGATACGCGCTGGGTGCCGGCGTCCGGCCCCGTGGGCAAGACCTTCATGCTCTTCACCGATGCGAGCAACACGACCTATCGGGTCGATGCGCCGTTCAAGCAGGGCGATGCGTACAGCGCCGGACAAGGTCAGGTCATGCAGCTCGACACGAAGACGGGGCACCTGACCCCGGTGGTCGCGGGCATCGGCAGCGCATCGGCGCTGCAGGACCCGCACGGGATGCTGTTTGTCGCGCTCTGACGGCGCGCCGTCCGCCGCATGATCGCGATGCGGCGCACCGGCATGCCGCCGGCGCGCCGACGACGCTCAGGCGCCCGTCGACGCTTCGTCGTCGATCCAGTCGATATCGCCGCAGAGCACGCACAGCGCGTCGTTCACGCGAACCGCGATCGACAGCGTGACGCACGGCAGCGCCTCGTTGATCGACAGATACGGCCGCGTCGCCTGCACGCGCCCCGGCTCGACGATCGCCGACCGGAAATACGGGCGCCTCAGCCAGCTCGCGCCCTGCGCGTCGGCGAGCGGCAGAAAGCGCGTCTCGCGCGACGCGCGGTCCGCGCGCAGCACGACGTTGCGGCCCGCCTGCCGTCCGCGCTCGTCGAGCAGGAAGCAGCGCGCCGCGTGGTCGAGCGCGAGAAAGTTCCAGCAGACCTCGTCGAGCGGCTCGCCCGCCGCGAGGCGCTCGGCCGCGCGCTCGAACGCGCGCTGATAAGGCGCGAGCCGCTGCGCGTCGCGCCGCTCGGACGCTTCGGTCTGCTGGCGATAGCGCTCGGTCAGCTCGCCAATGCACGCGGACGCCGCCGCGCTGTCGGGCAGCCCCGGCGCCGGACGTCCGAAGAAATGGCCCTGCACGAAATCCGCGTCGCACGACAACGCGATCTGCGCCTCGTGTTCGGTCTCGACCCCTTCGATCAACACGAGCTTGCCCGCCTCGTGCAGCAGCGTGACGAGCCCGTGCAGGATCGCCGTGAGCCCCGCGCGGTGCTGCGCGTGCGACAGCATGATCCGGTCGAGCTTCACGATGTCCGGGCTCAGTTGCCAGATTCGTTCGATGTTCGAATGACCGGCGCCGAAGTCGTCGAGCGCGATCAGGAAGCCCTGCTCGCGGAATTCGCGCACCGCGTCGGCGAGCCGCTCGATGTCGCCGGCGCGCTGCTCGAGCACTTCGAGCACGATGCGCCGCGGCGGAATATCCAACCGCTTCAGGTTCGCGAACAGCGCGGCGGCCTGAAACGGATCGGTGAGCACGCCGGGGTGCACGTTGAGGAACAGCCATTCGCGCTCGGCGCCGAAGCGCGCGAAGTTTTCGAGATGCAGCGCCTGCGCGAGGCGGTCGACCTGCGTCGCCTCGCCGTGGCGCGCGGCTTCGCCGAACACGTCGAGCGGCGACACGGGGCGGTCGAGCGCATCGTGCGCGCGCAACAGCGCCTCGTAGCCGACCGCGCGCATGTGCGACAGGCTGAAGATCGGCTGAAACACGGACGTGAGCGTCAGATCGTGATGATGCGCGGCGACGCGCTCGAGACCGGACGTCATCTCCGCCTCGAAGCGATACGGCGACGCGGCGACGGGGCGCTCCTGCTGGGCGATGGTCATGCGGCGGCCCTCCTGATGACGAAAACGTCGGCAGGCGAAACGTGCGACTCGCGGGTTTTCATCGGTGGTCCTCGGTTGTTCGATCATAGTTGTCGGCAAGCATCAAGCAAGCTCCGTGCTCACTCGCGCGGCGCCGCGTCCCGCCGCTCGCTCCCCGGCACGGGCGCGCCGCCCGCGGCACGCCGCGCATGCATGCCGATGGGGATTGTGCGCACCACCACAGTGCGCCCGTGCTCGCTCCCCGGCTTCACGCCGCGCATTTCGCGCGCACGCTACACTGCGTACCGTCGTTTCATCCCCGTTTCGCTCATCGATGGCAATCGTCTTCACTGTTCTGATCCTCTTGCTCGCGGTCGCGCTGTCCGGCGTCGCGACGCGCGTGCTGCCGCTGCGCCTGCCGTTGCCGCTGATGCAGATCGCGATCGGCGCGGCGCTCGCGTGGCCGAGGTTCAACCTGCACGTCACGTTCGATCCCGAAATCTTCATGCTGCTGTTCATCCCGCCGCTGCTGTTCGCGGACGGCTGGCGCATCCCGAAGCGCGAGCTGTACCTGCAGCGGCGCGCGATCCTGATGCTCGCGTTCGGCCTCGTGTTCATGACGGTACTCGCGGTCGGCTACTTCGCGCATTGGTTGATTCCCGGCCTGCCGCTGCCCGTCGCGTTCGCGCTCGCCGCGGTGCTGTCGCCGACCGACGCCGTCGCGCTCGCCGGCATCGCCGGCAAGGGCCGCATCCCGCCGCAACTGATGCACATTCTCGAAGGCGAGGCGCTGATGAACGACGCGTCGGGCCTCGTCGCGCTCAAGTTCGCGATCGCGGCCGCGCTGACCGGCATGTTCTCGCTGCGCGACGCGTCGATCAGCTTCGTGATCGTCGCATCGGGCGGCCTGGCGACGGGCGCGGCGCTCGCGTGGCTGTTCAGCGCGCTGTCGACGCGCTTCCTGAACGCCGCGCAGGAAGGCGATCCGGCCCCCGGCATCGTGATGACGCTGCTCGTGCCGTTCGCGTCGTATCTCATTGCCGAGCACCTCGAATTGTCGGGAATCCTGTCGGCCGTCGCGTCCGGGATGATGATGAACTACACGAGCTTCTCGAAGAGCAGCACGGTCGCCGCGCGGGTGCGCGCGGAAAGCACGTGGGCGATGATCGAGTTCGTGTTCAACGGCATGGTGTTCATCATGCTCGGGCTGCAGTTGCCGCACATCATCGGCCGCGCGCTCGTCGATGCGCACCATACGAGCGACGCGCTCGTCGGCGCGATGATCGGCTACGTCGCCGCGATGCTCGCCGCGCTCTACGCGATCCGCTTCGCGTGGGTGTGGCTGCTGCGCTGGATCGCGAGCCGCCGCGCCGCGAAGCAGGGCCTCGCCGGCACGATGGCGGGCCTGCGCACGATCGCCGTGATGACGGTGGGCGGCGTGCGCGGCGCGATCACGCTCGCCGGCGTGCTGTCGGTGCCGGTCGCGCTCGGCGACGGCACGCCGCTCGCGGGCCGCGACACCGCGATCTTCGTCGCGTCGGGCGTGATCCTCGGCTCGCTCGTCGTCGCGGTGATCGCGCTGCCGCTGCTGCTGCGCGGCGTGCGCCCGATGCGCAATCCGCACGCGGAGGAGGAGCGCGCCGCGCGCGCGGCGGCCGCGCAGGCGGCGATCCGCGCGGTCGACGCGGCGCACGACGCGCTCGCCGTCGATCTCGACGAGACGGCCGCCGCGCGCTGCGCGGACGTGACCGCGCGCGTGATGGACCTGTACCGCCGCCGGCTCGCGGGCCTCGCCGCGGACGGCGCGACGCCGCGCGAGGAAGCGCGGCAGACGGAGAAGATGGAGCTGGCGCTGAAGATCGCCGCGATCCGCGCGGAGCGCTCGGTGCTCTACCGGCTGCGCGGCGAGCAGCAGATCAACGACGAGACGCTCGCGAAGCTGATGCGCGAAATCGATTTGTCGGAGACGGCGCTATCGACGCGCAAGAAGGGGATCGTCTGACGCGGCGCGCGCCGCACCCAAAACGCGCCGCGAAAAAAACGGCGGGCGGCCACGCGTTTGCGCACCACCGCCCGCACGCGCGTCACTCCGCGCTCAAGCGACATTCACGCGCCGCTCACACGACATTCACGACTTCGCGACGACGACCGGAATCCCGCGCAACGCGCCCGCGCCCTTCATCTCGTCGAGCGCGCGCTGCACGGCGGCGCTCGTCGCCGCGTCGATCGACAGGCGCGCGGCCAGTTCGCGTTCGCTGCGCTTCACGCCCGCGACGCTCGCGAGCTTCACGTGCCCGTAGCCGCGCGCCTTCGCGTGCAACTCGGCGAGCCGCGCGACGAGGTCGGCCGTCTGCGGCGTCAGCGCCGCGAATGCGCGGCGCATCGTCGTTTCGTAGTCGTCGGCGAGCGCGCGCTCCATCCTGCGCTCGACGGTGCCGCCGAACGGATCGAGCCGCGTGCCGCGCAGGCCGCGCACGCGCACGAGCATGCCGAGCACCGGCCACAGCCACTGCCCGAACACCTGCTTGCGCGGCGCGGCGCCGTCCCTGCCCGCCTTCGCGGTCGCGGGCGGCGCGAGATTGAACTTCACGCGGAAGTCCTTGCCCGCCGCGCCTTCGAACTGCGCCTCGAGCGCCGTGCGGAACGCGCCGTCCGTATAGAGCCGCGCGACCTCGTACTCGTCCTTCACCGCGAGCAGCCGGTAGAACGTCGCCGCGACCGCGCGCGCGATACGCTCGTCGCCCGTTGCGCGTGCCGCGCCGACGAGCGCGCGATAACGCGCGACGTAGCGCGCGCCGCCGTAATCGGCGAGCCGCGCCTCGCGATCGGCGACGATCGCATCGAGCGTCTGCGGCAGCGGCGACGCATGCACCGGATGGCGCGCATCCCACAACGCGTCGAGCCCCGCCGCATCGGCGGCCGCCATCCGGCCGATCGAGAACGCGAGCTTGTTCATCGGCACGGCCACGTCGTTCAGCTCGATCGCGCGCATCATCGCGTCGAGCGACACCGGCACGAGCCCCTGCTGCCACGCGAAGCCGAGCATCAGGATGTTCGCGCCGATCGTGTCGCCCAGGAACTTCGTCGCGAGCGCCTGCGCATCGCAGCGCGACAGGAAGCCGTCGCCCGCCGCATGCCGCATTTTCTCGACGAGCGCGTCCGCGTGCAGGCTCGCGTCGGGATCGCGCACGAACGCCGCGTTCGGAATCGCATGCGTATTGACGACGATCCGCGTGCGCTCGCGGCGCACCGTCTGCAGCGCATCGGCGCTCGCGCCGACGACCATGTCGCACGCGAGCAGCGTGTCGGCCTGCTGCGTGTCGATCCGCACCTGGTTGAGCCACGCGTCCGACGACGCGATCCGCACGAATGACAGCACCGAGCCGCCCTTCTGCGCAAAGCCCATGAAATCGAGCACCGACGCGCTCTTGCCTTCCAGGTGCGCGGCCATGCTGACGAGCGCGCCGACCGTCACGACGCCCGTGCCGCCGACGCCCGTCACGAGCATGTCGTACGGCGCGTCGGCGAGATGCGTCGCGGGGCGCGGTAGCGCGCCGACGCGCGCGGCGAGCGCGGCTTCGTCGAACGCGACGCCCGCCGCCTTCTTCAGCTTCGCGCCCTCGACCGTGACGAAGCTCGGGCAAAAGCCGTTCACGCACGAGAAATCCTTGTTGCACGACGATTGATCGATGCGCCGCTTGCGGCCAAGCCCGGTTTCGACGGGCTCGACCGACAGGCAGTTCGACTGCACGCCGCAATCGCCGCAGCCTTCGCACACCGCTTCGTTGATGAACAGGCGCTTGTCCGGATCGGGAAACGCGCCCTTCTTGCGGCGGCGGCGCTTCTCGGCCGCGCACGTCTGATCGTAGATCAGCACGGTGACGCCCGGCGTCTCGCGCAGCTCGCGCTGCACCGCGTCGAGCTCGCGCCGGTGATGGAACGTCGTGCCCTTCGGGAACAGCGCGTGATGGCCGTCGTACTTCTCGGGCTCGTCGGACACGACGACGAAGCGCGACACGCCTTCCGCCTCCACCTGCCGCGCGATCTGCGGCACCGAGATGCTGCCGTCCACGGGCTGGCCGCCCGTCATCGCGACCGCGTCGTTGTAGAGGATCTTGTAGGTGATGTTCGCGCGCGCGGCCACCGCCTGCCGGATCGCAAGGATCCCTGAATGAAAGTACGTGCCGTCGCCGAGATTCTGGAACACGTGGCGCGTGTTCGTGAACATCGCGTGCGCGGCCCAGTCCACGCCCTCGCCGCCCATCTGGATCAGGCCCGTCGTGTCGCGCTCCATCCACGACGCCATGAAATGGCAGCCGATTCCCGCCTGCGCGATCGAGCCCTCCGGCACCTTCGTCGACGTGTTGTGCGGGCAGCCCGAGCAGAAATACGGCGTGCGCCGCACGGCGTCCGCTTCGTTCGACAGGATGCTCGGCGCGACGAGATCGACGACGCGCGCGCGCCGATCGAGCGCGCGCTTGTGGCGCGCGAGCCATTCGGCGAACACGGGCAGGATGCGCGACGGCCGCAGTTCGCCGAGCTCGGACAATAGCGGCGCGCCGGCGGCATCGTACTTGCCGAGCACGACGGGCCGCGCGTGCGGCGCGCGGTTGTACAGATGATCCTTGATCTGCTGCTCGATCACGGGGCCTTTTTCCTCGATCACGAGCACTTCGGCGAGGCCCTCGACGAACGTATCGATCCGCGTCATCTCGAGCGGGAACGACAGGCCGACCTTGTAGATCCGCACGCCGGCCGCGTCGAGATCGGCCACCGTCAGATCGAGCCGGCGCAACGCCTCCATCAGGTCGAGATGCGCCTTGCCGCACGTGACGATGCCGACGTTCGCGCGCGCGCTCTTCGCGATCCACTTGTCGATGCTGTTCGCGCGCGCGAAGTGGCGCACCGCGTCGAGCTTCGCGGCGAGGCGCGCCTCGATCGTGAGGCTCGGCAGGTCGGGCCAGCGGTTGTGCAGGCCGCCCGCGGGCGGCGCGAAGCCTTCGGGCGCGGGCCAGCGCATCGTCAGCGCGTCGAGATCGACGGTCGAGCCGGATTCGACCGTCTCCGAGATCGCCTTGAAGCCGACCCACGCGCCCGAGTAGCGCGACAGCGCCCAGCCGTACAGGCCGAATTCGAGCATGTCGGCGATGTTCGACGGATTCACGACCGGCATGCGCCACGCGATCATCGCGAAATCGCTCTGATGCGGCATCGACGACGACACGCAGCCGTGATCGTCGCCCGCCACCACGAGCACGCCGCCGTGCGGCGACGAGCCGTACGCGTTGCCGTGCTTGAGCGCGTCGCCCGCGCGGTCGACGCCCGGGCCCTTGCCGTACCACATCGCGAACACGCCGTCGACGGTGCGCTGCGGATCGGCTTCGACGCGCTGCGTGCCGAGCACCGCCGTGCCGCCGAGCTCTTCGTTGATCGCCGGCAGGAAGCGCACGCCGCTCGCGTCGAGCTGCTGCTTCGCCTTCCAGAGCTGCTGGTCGACCATCCCGAGCGGCGAGCCGCGATAGCCGCTCACGAAGCCCGCGGTGTTGACGCCCTGCGCGGCGTCGAGCGCGCGCTGCATCAGCAGGAGGCGCACGAGCGCCTGCGTGCCCGTCAGGAAAATGCGGCCGTGCGTCGCGCGAAGGTTGTCGGCCAGGCGATAGTCGGCCAACGCGGGCGGGCCGTCGATCGGCAAGCGAGCGTTCATGTGTCGTCTCCTCGATGTGCTGTTCGCCGTTGCCGCATCGCCGCGCGCCGGGAAAGCGCGCCCCTCTGTTTCGATGCGCAACGCAATGAGCCTTATTTTTTTACGCCAATAGAAGAATTTTTTTGCTCATCTTGATATCGATCAGCATTTCATCGAAAGACGGCTGAAGCTTTGCTTGCGATTCGAGAAAGATTTCGCTCCGCGCCGGCTCGGCGGGGTCAGACCGGGCGGGCGTCGCCTTCGCCGGGAGGCTTTGCGCAGGGCGTCGCCACGCCGGACGTCGCCACGCCGGGCACGTCCGCCGCCGGCGGCTCGACCGGCTCGACGTCGTTGAAGCGCGTGTAATCGATGTGCGTCATGCCGTCGACGTCGCTCATCAGGTCGACGTAGCGGTGGTGCCAGCGGATGTCGCCGTGCTCCCACGCGTGGCGCGCCTGCATCACCTGCGCGGTGGTCTCGTCGGAGCCCTCGATCGTCACGAGCAGCATCGCGCTGCGCTCGGCGAGCGACTCCGGCGTCTCGCCGAACAGCGGGCTCGACTCGTCGATCACGTGCATCATGTTCCAGCCGAGCAGGAAAATCGGATGTTCGCTGCGCACGAGCTTCAGATCGTGGATCTTCATCAGCGAATACCCCTCGGACGAGCGCTCGCGCCGCATCAGCCGCATCTTCGCGCGCGCCTCGGCGATCACGTTCTGCCGCGCGTTCGCCGCGCGCACCATCAGCGTCATCCGGCCGTTGAGCGGGCGCACGATCGCGTGGCGCGCGAACATGATCTTCGCGCGCGGCCGCGCGAAGCGCGCGAACACGAGCCCCGTCGACAACGCGATCCCCGACATCCCGACGAAGATCTCGAGCGTCGCGACCACGTGCGCGTAGACGGTTTGCGGATGCATGTCGCCGTAGCCGACGGTGGCGAGCGTCTCGACGCTGAAGAAGAACGCGCCGGCGAAACCGGGCGGCGACTGATTCGCGATCGGCGCGGCGCCGAGCTGGTAGAGCAGCGCGAACAGCGTGTTGTTGACGACGAACAGCGCGGCGAGCGACGCGAAGAACACGGGCCAGCTCACTTTCAGCGCCCAGTAGTAGAGATCGCGCCAGACGGACGCCGGCATGCCGTATGCGATCACCTCGCGCGTGCCGGACCAGATCCGGCGGCCGCCGCGCGGCGGCTTGCGCGCTTGCGCGCCGTCGCGTGCGCCGTCGCGCGCGAAAGGATCGGAGGAATGCGGGAAGGAGGGATCGACGTTCATCGCAGTCTCGCCGGAATCGGTGCGGCGAGCGTAGCACGCGGCGCTTGCGATGCGTTCGTCGCGCGGCCGGATTTCGCGCGATCCGCGAGCGGCGGCACACCCGGCCTTCGGCGGGCCGGGCACGCCGCGCCGCCCGTCAGCGCGTCACTGACGCTGCTGCTCGATGAACTGCTGGACCTGCTTGAGCGTGACCTTGCCGGTGTGCGCGGCGTCGATCTCGTCGAAATGCTGCGCGACGTAGCCGAGGCCGCTCGCCTGCGCCTGCGCCTTCGTGACCGCCGCGCCGTTGCGAAGCGCGCCGCTCGCGCCGAGGCTCGCGGCGAGCCGGCTCTGCGCCTGCTGCTGCAACTGCGCGCCCGTCGTCGCCGAAGCCGACGCCGGCACAGCCGACGCTGCCTTCGGAAAGAACGGGCCGTCGACGCCGCCGTGCAACGGCGCGACGGACGAAACGGCCTGCAAGGTTTCGGCGGACGCGCCGATCGAACACGCGGCGGCGAACGCGAATGCGACCGCCGGAAGGATGCGCCGCAACGGGAGAATCTGGAACATGACTGGACTCGCAATATCAGGGGTTCAACGAAGCGGGCCGCAATCTCAGCGGGCCGCGGCGGCTCGCGCGATCTTCGCCGTCGGCGTGTTCGCCGGGCTCTCGTCGGGCCACGGCGACGGCAGCGCCGCGAGCGTCAATGCGTTCGCCGCCGGCCGGTTCTGGTAGAACGCGACGAGATCCGCCTGCATCTGCGGCCTCGCAACGTCGTCGAGATAAATCATGTGGCCGCCCTGATAGAACGTCACCTGCAGATTCGGCGCAAGACCGGACACCGTCTGCAGCCGCGCGAGCTCCTTCTCCGTCTCGAAATACGGCGTCGCGAGATCATGATAGCCGTTCGACGCGAGCACCTTCAGCTTCGGATTCAGTTGCAGCGCGGCGAGCAGGTCCGGGATCGTGTCCGGATACGGCTGCCCCGCGTGGCTGAAGTTCCACACGCCGATGATGTCGGGATTCAGCGTCTGATATGTCGCGTTCGGCGCGGTGTAGCCGAGGTAGTTCGGCATCTGCGAGGCGAGCGCGGTCGTGAACGGCTTCGAGATCAGGATGTCGGACGGATCGTCGTCGCTCGCGAGGCGCGGATCGCTGTTCGGCAGCGACACGCGGCCGTCGTAGCGGCCGATCGTGTAGCCGGGCACGAGCGTCGTCTGGCCGGGCGACGGTTCCGTGTCATAGAAATACTGGAAGTACGCGCTGATCGACGCGGTCGTCATGCTCGTTTGCGTCGACCATGCGGAGAGCGTGCCGGCATCGGGCGAAATCGGCGACGACGCCGTTGCGTAATGCACGATCGGCGCGTATTGCGCGGTCACGAAATCCTCGATGCGCTGCGCGTACGCGCCGAGATTCGTCGGCGACGGCGACACCTGGTTGAAGTACGCGGCCACCTGCGCATACGACGGGAAGGTGCCGGCCGCCTGATCGCCCGTGGCCGCCATGTAGTTCAGGATCGACGACTGCAGCACGATGCCCGCGAGCGGCACGCCGGCCGATTCGAGCGCGAGCGCGAGCATGTCCGTGCGCGGCGTGCCATACGATTCGCCGTACAGATAGATCGGCGAGCCGCCGCGGCCGTTGACCGACAGATAGCGGCGAATGAAGTCGCGCATCACCTTCACGTCGGCGTCCGCGCCCCAGAACGTCTGGTTCGTGTTCGGCTGGATCGCCTCCGAGAGGCCCGTGCCCGGCGGATCGATGAACACCATGTCGGTGGTTGCGATCAGGCTTTCCGGGTTGTCGACGAGCGGATAGTTCGGCCAGTTCGTCATCAGCGGATCGGGCGTCGCGACGCGCGTCGGCGCGAACGAGCCGAGACGCAACCACACCGACGACGAGCCCGGGCCGCCGTTGTAGAAGAACGTGACGGGCCGCGGCGAGCCGTCGCGGCTCGGCACCGTGTACGCGACGTACGACATCGTCGCCTGCGCGTTGCCGTTCGGATCGTAGGCCGTCAGATGCCCGGTCGTCGTCAGGTAGTCGAGCGGCGCGCCGTTCGCCGACCACTGGTGGCTCATCACCGCCGCGCGCTCCGATACCTGCGACGCCGGCAACCCGTCGCCCGCCTTCGGCGAGTACGCGGTCGTGTCCGTGTACGGTTGATTGAGCTGCGCGGGCGTCGTGGTGCTCTGCAGATCGTCGCCGCACCCGCCGAGCGCGAGCAGCATCGCCGCGGCAGCGGCCACCGCCGCCGACATCCGGCCACGCGATCGCGCCGGGCCGGCATACCCTCCATGCATCGTTTTTTTCATTTTCGCTTTCTATTTATTTCAAAGACGTAAGATATTGCGGCGCAATATCTTCCTCGATAAAGTCTCAATTGATTTATTCAATTTCGGCGCATCGTAATAATGAAAAAATGGCGCGTCAACCGTGGAAGCCCACCATTCTTCAATCGATCGTCAATCGATGAATGCGGCCGAGTTTGCCTCTCTGCCGAAAGCAATCACGCGCGGTTTGCGAGGCCCTGCGCGTACACAAGCCGCCCCAAAGGCGTCTCGGCATGCGAACGTTCGTTGCGGACACAACGAATCAGGCTGATTGCGACAGGCACGCGGCCGGGCGGTGACTGAATCCGCGCCGGGAATACCGAAATGCGCGAAATAATCCGGCATTCGAACCGGAGAAAGGAAACAAAACGGGCGTATTCCGATTCCATCGAATACGCCCGTGAATTTCCGAAGGGATGATGCAATCGTCATCCGGACGGCGAATGACGAAGCGGCGACAGCCCGCGCGAATCGCCGGCCGGCCGATGCGCTTACTTGCGGTCGACGATGATCTTGTCGAACGTGCCGCCGTCGGCGAAATGCGTCTTCTGCGC
This sequence comes from Burkholderia humptydooensis, assembly GCF_001513745.1. Lineage (NCBI taxonomy): Bacteria > Pseudomonadati > Pseudomonadota > Betaproteobacteria > Burkholderiales > Burkholderiaceae > Burkholderia > Burkholderia humptydooensis. The sequence continues at coordinate 3,808,451 of NZ_CP013380.1, forward strand.
GTTCGCCCAACTGCCGAAGATCTGCTCGACGCTGAACGTCCTGAGCGGCTTGAACTCGCTCGCGTGCTTCTTCAGCACGTTCGGGTCGCGCGGGCGCAGATGGTGCTGCGCGACGATCTCCTGCGCGGCGGGCGAGTACAGATAGTCGAGGTACGCCTGCGCCGCGCGGCGCGTACCCTTCTTGTCGACGACCTTGTCGACGATCGCCACGGGCGGCTCCGCGAGAATGCTCGCCGATGGATAGACGGCGTCGAAGCTCGCGCCCGCCGCGCCCGTGTCGATCAGCGCGACTTCGTTTTCGAACGTGACGAGCACGTCGCCGATGCCGCGCTGCGTAAACGTCGTCGTTGCTCCTCGGCCGCCGGAATCGAGCACCGGCACGTTGCGGAAAATCGCCTTCTCGAAGTCGAGCGCCTGCTGATCGGTCGCGCCCTTCAGCTTCTGATAACCCCACGCGGCGAGATACGCGTAGCGGCCGTTGCCCGACGTCTTCGGATTCGCGATGATCACCTGCACGCCGGGCTTCGCGAGATCGCTCCAGTCCCTGATCTGCTTCGGATTGCCGTGGCGCACGAGGAACACCATCGTCGTCGAGTACGGCGAGCTGTTGTCCGGCAGGCGCGCGCGCCAGTCCTTCGGCAGCAACTGGCCGCGCTCGGCGAGCAGATCGATGTCGTTGGGCTGATTCATCGTCACGACGTCGGCCTGCAGCCCCTGCAGCACCGACAGCGCCTGCGCGCTCGACGCGCCGTGCGACTGCCGCACCGACACCGTCTCGCCCGTCTTCTGCTTGTACGCGGCGACGAAGCTCGCGTTGATGTCCTTGTACAGCTCGCGCGTGACGTCGTAGGACACGTTCAGCAGCGACGTATCCGCATGCGCGGCCGCCGCGAGCAGCGCTGCGGCGACGCCGGCGGCGAGCCGGCGGCCGATTCCCTTGTTGTGCTTCATCGTTGATGCTCCGCTGGTGGTTCGACGTGATTCGTCAGGTTTTCGCAAGCGACGATTTTAGCGGCGATCGGCGCGGCGCGAGCCGATCCGGCGCGAAGAGATGCGAAGGACGATGGGGACATTGTGCACGCCGCCGATATATTCTCGGGGCATTGCGATGGCGTCGCCCGCAGGCGCATGTAGAGCGTCTTGCCGCCCGCGTCAATGCCCCCCACGCCGACGCGTATCGCTCACCGCGCCGAGCAGACCGTACTCGCGAATCTTCTCGTACAGCGTGCTTTTCGCGATGCCGAGCTGGTTTGCCGTCTTTGTCAGATTCTTGTGCGATTGCAGCAGGCAGATCACGATCGCCTTCGCGCCCGCCGCGACGAGTTCGCGCGTTGCGTGCCGCACCTCGTCATCGCGCAGCGGAATCACGATGTCGCCCTGCACGTCGGTGCGCTCGGTGACGCCGCGCGTGCGCGACAGCGGCACGAGCGGCTCGTCGTAGCGATGCGTGTTCAGGTGGATCCGCTCTTCGAGCGCGTAGCCGAGATAGCTCTGGATCGCGCGGCCCATCGAATGGATGTGCTCGAAACCCTTGTTCACGAGCAGGCCGACGTCGAGCCCCTTGCGCTACACGACGCGGTTGAGCATCGCCGTGCCCGAGTATACGCAGGTGAGCAGCTCCGGATACACGTCGTCGACGTCCCGCCGCCAGTGGGCGAGCGCATCCTGCGACGAGTTGAGGATCGCGAGCGATTCGTCTTCGGGATTGCTTTGCGCCTTGCCGACGACGAAGCGGCCGTCCGCGCGCACGAAGAAGGTGTCGGTCATCGTGCCGCCTGCGTCGATGCCCGGCACCTGGACTTGCGAAAGCCCTTCCATGTTTTCGTCTCCAGTGATTGATGTAGTCGTGAGCCGCGATACGCCCGAATGAACGTGTTCGTCGAATCGGAAGCGACGGCTCGGAGACGACGTCGCAATAGCCGTGCCATTGGCGGCCGGCGCGCGCGGCGTGCTGCCAGCCGCGATGCCGGCGATCGAGCATCTCGACGCGGTGCGAGGCACGATGCGACCGTTGCTACGCAGGGGGTGTCCAGCGCGACGCCGCGCGGCTCGCGCGTTCGGCATGCGTGTTCCGGCACGCGCCCCGGCCATTCATGCGGCCCGGCGCGCGAACCGCCGCGCAAAACATGCGCCGCCGTGTCGCAGCCGCTCGCCATCGCCAACGCATTGGTGCTAAGATCGCCGCTCAGCCCACTTTTCGTTCAGCCATGTCCGCCGCATTTCACTCGCGTTCGCTGTCGCCATCCGCCGCGCTTGCGGCGCACGCGCGCATGGCCGGGCTGAACCTCAAAAAACGACTCTCCGACTGACGGGGACGTCGCATCCCGTCAGGCGATCGCCGGACGGGATGCCCGCGTGTTCACGCACCATTCGCATACCTCGATCCGGCGCCGGCCGGCGGGACGGCTCCCCTCCACCCGTTTCACCTAGAGGATGCACATGCAATCACGTTTCGAAGGTATCTGGCTTCCGATCATCACGCCGTTCCACGCCGGCGAAATCGACCATTCGGCGCTCGCGCGCCTTGCGCGGCACTATGCGGACGAAGGAATCGCGGGCTTCGTCGCCGGCGCGACGACGGGCGAAGGCGCGCTCCTGAACGCGGGCGAGCAGGAAGCGATTTTCGCGACGCTGCGCGACGCCGCCCCGGCGCTGCCGGTCGTGCTCGGCGTGACCGCGGTCGCGACGCACGCGGCGGCCGAACGCGCGCGCTCGCTCGCGGCGCTGCGCCCGGACGGGCTGCTCGTCACGCCGCCCGTCTACGTTCGACCGACGCAGGCGGGCGTGCAGCGGCACATCGAAGCGATCGTCGAAGCGGCCGATCTGCCCGTGCTCGTCTACAACATCCCGTACCGCACCGGCGTGAACGTCGAGCTCGATACGCTGAAGGCGCTGTCGCGCGATGCGCGCGTCGTCGGCGTGAAGGAATGCGGCGGGACGATGGAGCGAATGCTGCGCCTCGTGCACGAAACGCCGCTGCGCATCCTCTCCGGCGATGACAACCAGAATTTCGCGGCGCTGTGCGCGGGCGCGCACGGCGTGATCGCGAGCGCCGCGCACGTGCTGCCCGCGTGGCACGTGCGCGCGCACGCATTGCTGCGGGAAGGCCGGCTCGACGACGCGCGGCGGATCGCGGCCGCGTTGCAGCCGCTCGTCGCCGATCTGTTCGCGGAGCCGAATCCCGCGCCCGTGAAGGCGCTGCTCGCCGCGCAGGGCTGGTGCGACAACGCGCTGCGGCTGCCGTTCCTGCCGGCGAGCGACGCGCTCGCATCGCGGCTGGTCGCGCATTGGGAAGCGCTGCGGCAAAGCGAAATAGCTGGCGTTTGAGCGAACGGGAGCGCGCCGCCGACCGAGCGCGCGATCGTCTCCGGATGCAGCGTCGAGCCGTATTCGTCGTCGCTGCCGTGAATCGCGAGCGTCGGGCACATCACCTGCGGCAACACATCGCCGAGCGACCAGTCGGCAAATTCCGGCGACAGCCACGTGCCGATCCACGCATCGAGCACCCAGCGCGCCTTGTCGCCGTGATGCGCGCGCAGCCGCTCGAACGCGTCGCGCCGCTCGAACTGCTCGCGCGCGTCGACGATGCCGGCGCGCGTGCGGTCTTCGACGAACGCCTGCGCGGATTCGGTGATCAGCGCTTCGCACGCCGACGGGAACGCGGCCGCGCAATGCACGGCCATCCCGCCGCCGACGCTATGACCGAACGCGACGAAACGATCGAAGCCGAGCGCATCGCGCAGCATCGGGAAAAAACGCCGCGCCTCGTCGCGCACGAAGCCGGCGTCGAGCGTATCCGTGCGCGCATCCGACTGACCGAAGCCGAGGCGATCGTAAGCGATCACGCGCCGCCCCGCGCATGCGGCCAGCGTCTGCGGAAACGTTCGCCACAGACGAATGCAGCCGAGCGAATCGTGCAGCAGCACGATGGGCGGCGTATCGTCCGGCGCGCCCGCGCGATGCGGCGCGGGCCAGCATCGCGCGAACAGGCGTCCGCGCCCGGTATCGATCCGGCGATCTTCGGCGGCGTGCGGTTGGTCGTCCATGTTCGTCATTGACCGAGCAGATGGCGCAACACGCCGGTCGACACGATGCCGATGATCACGGTCGGCAGGATCGACAGGCGGGTCGCGGCGAGCAGCGTGATCGCGAGCGCGAGCAGATTGGCCGGCTTGTCCGACACGAACGCCGGCGCGATCACCGATACCAGCACGCATCCCGGCACGCTCTCCATCACCGACATCATGCGCGGGCTCAGCGTGCGATTGCGCAGCACGACGTAGCCGAGAATCCGGCTCAGGTAGGTGGACGAGGCCATCAGCACGATCGTCAGCAGCGTCGGGATGTCGATCATGCCGGCTCTCCGCAGGCGACGGCCGCGACGAGGCCGGCGAGCGCGCCCGCCGCGACGTACCACGCGCCCGGCACGAGCAGGGAGGTCGCCGCCGCGACGACGAGGCTGACGAGCCACGGGCGGCTCGCGCGCGCGCCTTTCCACATGCCCCGCAGCAGCACGAGGAAGACCGCGGTGAACGCCATGTCGAAGCCGTATTGCTCGACGTCGCCGATCGTCGGCCCCAGCGCCGCGCCGAGCGCGGTGCACGAGATCCAGGTGAGATACAGCCCGGCCGACACGCCGAGATAGTACGGCAGGCTGACGCGCCCGCGTCCCTCGCGCCGCGCGTCGGCGAGCGCCATCGCCCAGCTTTCGTCACACATGAAGAAGAGCGCCGGGAAGGTCTGCTTGCGCGACAGATGCCGCAGATACGGCGCGAACGCCGCGCCCATCAGGATGTGCCGGCAGTTGACGAGAAACGACATCGCGACGATGAGCAGGATGTGCGGCGGCGACGTCCATAGCCGGATCGCGGTGAATTCGGAGCCGCCGCCGAAATTCAGGCCGGTCAGAAGCGGCACTTCGACGACGCTGAAGCCCTTTTGCGCCGCCTGCGCACCGAGCACGAGCGCGAACGGAACGAAGCCGAGCATCACGGGCAGCGATGCGCGCAGGCCGCGCCAGGCTTCGGATCTTGCAGGGGATTCCTCGGAAACGAGGGTGGATGTTGGCAGACTGTTCATTAAATCTCCTTCGGGGCAATATTGTCTGCCAAAATCGATGGAATCGGGTTGCGTTGTTGCTATATGCTGATGCCAAATTGGGATTGACCGCTGATTTTCGGTATTTTTCTGGAATGGAATTTCAATGAAGCTCGACACCATCGATCGGCGCATCCTGCAGGCGCTGCAACGCGACGGCCGGCTGCAGAACGTCGAACTCGCGAAAGAGATCGGCCTGTCGCCTTCGCCGTGCCTGAGGCGCGTGCGGCTGCTCGAGGAAGCCGGCGTGATCGAACGGTACGTCGCGGTGCTCAATCCCGCGATGGTCGGCCGCGGATTGACCGTGTTCACGCGCGTCTGGCTCAAGGAGCAGGACGCGGACACCGTCGATCACTTCGCCGAGGCGGTCCAGCAGTTGCCGCAGGTCGTCGAGTGCCACCTGATGGCGGGCGACTGCGATTTCCTGCTGCGCGTCGTCGCGGCCGACATCGACGACTACCGGCAATTCCAGATGCAGCACCTGACGCGAATCAGGGGCGTGCAGAGCGTGAAGACCGAGATTCCGCTGCAGAAGGTGAAGTTGACGTCGGAAGTGCCGGTGTGAAGGCTCGGCGGCGCATACGCGCCCTTGCGTCGCTACAGCCCCTCCGTCGCGAGCGCCCGCTTCGCCGCATCGCGCGCAGAGACGCGCGCCGCATGCTCGCTCCACGCATCGCGTCGACCCATGTCGAGCCCGATCGCGCACCCCCACCGATACAGCACGAGCAGGAACGGATCGACGATCGAATACCCGCCCGGCTCCGCCCATTGCCGCCCGTCGCGCAGCGCCGCGTCGATCGCGCCGTTCGCTTCGTCGATCACGCGCCTTGCGTGCGCGGAGATCGCCGGATGAATCGATTCGTCGCCGGCGAACCGCCCCGGCCGCCACAGCGCGCCGTAACCGACGCCGTGCACCCAGCCGACGAGCCACGCGAGCCATTCATGGCAACGCGCCTCGCGCAGCGGATCGTCGATCGGCAGCAGCGCGGCGTCCGGATGCCGGCGCGCGAGATAGGTGAGGATCGCGGGCGTCTCGGTCAGCACGCGCGCTTCGCCGGAAATCGCGAGCGCGGGCACGCGCGCCTTCGGATTGATCGCGAGATAGCGCTCGCCGAGATGCTCGCGATGCGACAGGCGCACTGGCTCGGCATCGAACGGCGCACCGGTTTCCTCGAGCGCGATGTGCGCGGCGAGCGAGCACGCGCCCGGCGAATAGTAGAGTCGATAACTGCTCATGATTGCGAGGCCTCCTTTGCCGACATGAATGGCGATGGCGGCGAGTGTAGGAACCGGATGCGCTCGCGACAAACGATAAATTGTCGTGCTCGGGCATTAGTGTTACTAATACGCGAATGACACGATCCCGCATTCCACCGTTGCAGACGCTGCGCGCATTCGAGGCTGCGGTGCGGCTGCAAAGCTTCACGCGCGCGGCCGACGAGCTCGCGCTCACGCAAGGCGCGGTCAGCCAGCACGTGCGCGCGCTCGAAGCGCAACTCGGCCGCCCGCTCTTCACGCGCGAGCGCAACGGCGCAGTGCCGACGCAAGCCGCGCATGCGCTCGCGCTGCAAGTGCGGCAGGGCTTGAGCGTGCTCGCGCGCGCGTTCGACGCGACGAAGGCGGTGCGCGCCGCCCGCGCATCGAACACGACGCTGCACGTGAGCGTGCTGCCGAGCGTCGCGACGCGCTGGCTCGAGCCGCGCCTGCCGCGCTTTCGCGCCGCGCATCCTGCGATCGACGTCGTGCTCCATCCGGACATCGCGCTCGCGCCGCTCGACAAAGGCAGCCGCATCGACGTCGCGTTGCGCTACGGCCCCGGCGCGTGGCCCGGCGTGGTCGCGGAAAAGCTGATGAACGAGACGCTGTTTCCGGTCGCGAGCCCCGCGTATCGCAACCGCGATGGCGTCGCGCCGCGCGAGGCCGGCGACCTCGCACGCTCGACGCTCCTGCGACACCCCGCGCAGCCGTGGGAGCCCTGGTTCCAGGCGGCGCGCGTCGATCTCGTCGAACCGCGCCGCGCGCCGCGGTTCGACGATGTCGAATCGCTGATCGAAGCCGTGCTGAAAGGGCGCGGCGTCGCGCTCGCGCGCCGCTCGCTGATCGCGCCGGAGCTTGCGTCGGGCGCGCTCGTGCGGGTGTCGAAGGTGAGCCTCGCCGACGTCCACGCGCACTATGTGGTCTGGCGGCCCGGGCATCCGAAAGCGCGCGCGATCGCCGCATGGCTCGGCTGGCTGCGCGACGAGGCGCGCCGCAAGCCGCCTCGCCGCACGTCCGTGACCGGCACGTCCGTGACCGGCATGTCCGTGACCGGCGGCCGCCAGCAAATCGAAAGCGATTCGTCATAATATGGCCGTCGCAAACGGTTCACGTAACCGACGCATCGTTTCCTCATACTAGCGGACGTTCAGCACCCGCGATCCCTCAGGAGACACCCCCGATGCGCCAGCGTCTCGCCGCCGTCGTTGCAGCACTCTGCGTCGCGCCGCTCGCCGCCGCGTGCAGCGACGATACGTCCCAAGCCCGCGCGAACGCCGACACGTCGCCCGCGTCGCTGCAAGGCGGCGCCGCGAACGCGTTCAACGGCGGCGCGACGGCGGCCGGCAATGCGCCCGCGGGCGCGAGCGCGCCGCTAGCGACGCCCGTGATCCACTACCCGCCCGAAGACAGCGCCGACGACGCATCCGGCGCGACGGCGGCATCCGCGCAACCCGCATCGAATCCTGGCTGATCGCTTTTTGCCGCGCCCTCTTCCCCGCAGAGCCAAAGGTGAAAACATGACGTCAGAAAGCCGCCGCCGTTTCCTGCATGCCGTTGCGCAATCCGCGAGCGCCGCTGCCGCGCTCACCGTGTTTCCCGAATCGATCCGCCGCGCGCTCGCGATTCCCGCCGCGTCGCGCACGGGCACGATCCGCGATGTCGAGCACATCGTCGTGTTCATGCAGGAGAACCGCTCGTTCGACCATTACTTCGGACACCTGCGCGGCGTGCGCGGCTACAACGATCGCCTCCCGATTCCGCTGCCGAACGGCAAGCCCGTCTGGTATCAGCCGTCGAAGGCGGACCCGGGCAAGCCGGTGCTGCCGTTTCGCCTGAACACGCTGACGACGAGCGCGCAATGCATCGGCGACCTCGATCACTCGTGGTACAAGACGCACGCGGCGATCGACGGCGGCCGCTATGACCGGTGGCCCGCGAACAAGACCGACATGACGATGGGCTATCACGTGCGCGAGGACATCCCGTTCCACTACGCGCTCGCCGACGCCTTCACCGTCTGCGACAACTACTTCTGCTCGCTGCCCGGCCCGACGCATCCGAACCGCTCGTACCTGATGACGGGCACCGTCGACCCGACCGGCAAGTACGGCGGCCCGCTTCTCGACAACAGCGATTATGTCGACGGCGACGCGCCGCCGAAATACGATTTGCTCACGTGGACGACGTACCCCGAGCGCCTCGAAGCAAGCGGCATCTCGTGGCAGATCTATCAGCAGGGCACGACGGGCGCCGATCCGCTGAACGGCAACTACGGGACGAACATCCTGCAGAACTTCGCGAACTTCATCAACGCGAAGCCGGGCTCGTCGCTGTATCAGCGCGCGCAGACGGCGCGCACGCTCGACGATCTGAAAGCCGACGTGCTCGCGAACAAGCTGCCGCAGGTGTCGTGGCTGCTGCCGCCCGCCGCGTTCTCCGAGCATCCGAAATACACGCCCGCATACGGCGCGAACTACACGTCACAGATCCTCGACGCGCTGACGTCAAACCCCGACGTGTGGCGCAAGACCGTGCTCTTCATCATGTACGACGAGAACGACGGCTTCTTCGATCACGTCGTGCCGCCGCAGCCGGCGACGACGCGCGCGCAGGGCCTGTCGACCGTCACCGTCGACGGCGAGATCCACGACGTCGTGAACCCTGGGCGCGGCGGCAGCTACACGGCCGACGGCCTGCCGTACGGCCTCGGCCCGCGCGTGCCGATGACGGTCGTGTCGCCGTGGACGAAGGGCGGCTTCGTGTGCTCGCAGGTGTTCGACCATACGTCGGTGATCCGCTTCATCGCCGCGCGCTTCGGCATCGACGAGCCGAACATCACGCCGTGGCGCCGCGCGGTGTGCGGCGATCTGACGTCGGCATTCGATTTCCGCACGCCCGACGCGACGCTGCCGCCGCTGCCCGATACGAGCAACTATCGGTCGATCGCCGATCAACTCTGCTCGACGAAGCCCGCGCCGACCGTGCCCGCCGCGCCGAGCCCCGTCGATCCGCAGGAGCCCGGCGTGCGCCCGGCGCGCGCGCTGCCTTACGAGCTGCACGTGAACGCATCGGTGCACGGCGGCGCGCGCCTGCGGATCGAGTTCGCGAATCGCGGCGAGCAAGGCGCGCACTTCTATGTATATGCAATGAATCGCAGCGACGGCCCGTGGCGCTACACGGTCGGCGCGCACCGCTCGCTGCACGACGAGTTCGATCTCGCCGCGACGAACGGCGCGTATGCGTTCGCCGTGCATGGTCCAAACGGCTTCGTGCGCCGCTTCGAAGGCGTCGCCGCTGCCGAGGGCCACGGCAGGCATGCGGCTGCGCATCCGGAAGTGAAGGCGGGCTACGACGTCGCGAACGGCAACCTGTATCTGAAGCTCACGAATCACGGCGGGCAGAGCGTGCAACTGACGCTCGCCGACAACGCGTATGGCGCGTCGCCGCGCCAGATCACGCTGCACGGCGGCGACGAGCGGGTCGAGCAATGGGCGCTCGCATCGAGCCATCACTGGTATGACGTGACGGTATCGGACGGCGCGAACGGCAAGTTCGCGCGCCGCTTCGCAGGGCACGTCGAGAACGGCAAGTCGAGCTATTCCGATCCGGCCGCGGTCGCCCCCGTCACGAACTGACGATTCGGAAGCCGGGCGACGGCATGCGTGGGCGGATGCCGTCGTCCTGTTGATTCGTTCAGTCGATTCGGTCGGGCGTACCCGGTCCGTTTCGATGCGGTCGAAAACACGTTCGGCGAGACATTCGGCGCTGCACATCCGGACAAATAGCGGGAAAACAGCATCAAGCGGCATCAAGCATGCCTCAAGAATGCCTCAGGCCGCCGTCACGAGCCGCTCCGGCACGAGTGAGCCGAACGCCGGCGCATCGTCGTCGCGAAACCTGAGCGGTGCCGCGCAGTGCACGAGCGTGTCGACGAAGTATTTCGCGCGAGGCCACGGACCGTAGCCCGCCGCGGCGTTGATGTGCCCCGCGTCGCCGAGATTGACGAACGCGCTGCCGAGCCGGTGCGCGAACTCGCGCGCGTCGGCGAGCGTCATCCACGGGTCGCTTTCGCTGCCGACCACGATCGACGGCACGGTGAGGCGCCGCGCGTCGAAATCGCCCGCGAACGCGAACTTGCGCGGATTCGCCGGCGCGACGAACAGCACGCCGACGACGTCCGCTCCTCGCGCATCCGCAGCCGATGCGTGCTGCGCCAGCGCATGCGCGGTCGCGAGGCAGCCGAAGCTGTGCGCGGCGAGCACGAACGGCCCGCGCTCGCGCGCGAGCAGATCGCCCACCTTCCGCGCCCAGCGCTCGACATGCGGCGCGTCCCAGTCGTCCTGCTCGACGCGCAGCGCGCGCGCGAACTGTCTCTCGAGCCAGGTCTGCCAGTGCGCGCCTTCGCTGCCGTGCAGGCCTGGCACCGTGACGAGCCGCGGCGGCCACGTCGATTTGCTGCATGAGCGCATGTGTCCCTCGCGAAGCTAGGAGCCTGCGCCGATTGTCGCGTGCGCGCCGCGCGCGGCGAACCAATTTTTTGTGCTTTGCATTTCCCCGCTTTGCGACGCAACGCACGGCAAAACCGTAGAATGAGGGCTTCCCTTCAGGAGACGATGCATGTCCGCCACGCCGCGCGGCGCGTTGCGCCCGTTTCATCTCGCGTTTCCGGTCACGAGCCTCGAGCACGCGCGCCGCTTCTACGGCGGCCTGCTCGGCTGCCCGGAAGGCCGCAGCTCCGATCGCTGGGTCGATTTCGATTTCTTCGGACATCAGCTCGTCGCGCATCTCGCGCCTGACGAGACGGGCCGCTCGGCCGTCAGCCCGGTCGACGGCGACGACGTGCCGGTGCGCCATTTCGGCGTCGTGCTGTCGATGGACGAATGGCACGCGCTCGCCGACAGGCTGAAGGCAGCCGGCACGCGTTTCGTGATCGAGCCGCACATCCGCTTCAAGGGCGAAGCCGGCGAGCAGGCGACGATGTTCTTCGTCGATCCGTGCGGCAACGCGCTGGAATTCAAGGCGTTCGCCGACATCGGCCAACTGTTCGCGAAGTAGACGCATGCGCATTCTGCTCTACACGCCGCATCGGGACGCGCAGGACTGGAAGCGCGACATCGAGCGCGCGCTGCCCGGCGCGCAGTTGCGCGCCTGGGCGCCGGGCGACGACGCGAGCGCCGATTACGCGCTCGTCTGGCGCGCGCCGCGCGAGTTCTTCGCGCCGCGCGCCGGTCTGAAGGCGGTGTTCAACCTCGGCGCGGGCGTCGACGCGATACTCTCGCTCGAGCGCGCGCATCCGGGCCTGCTGCCGCGCGGCGTGCCGCTCGTGCGCCTCGAGGACGCCGGGATGGCGCGGCAGATGGTCGAATACGCGACGCACGCGGCGCTGCGCTATCTGCGCCGCTTCGACGAATACGCGCTGCTGCAGCGCGAGCGCCGCTGGCAGGTGCTCGAGCCGCATTCGCGCGAGACCTTCGTCGTCGGCGTGCTCGGGCTCGGCGCGCTCGGCGCCGAAGTCGCGCGCGCGCTCGCCGCGCTCGGGCTGCCGGTACGCGGCTACAGCCGCGCGCCAAAGACGCTCGACGGCATCGCGACGTTCGCGGGCGCCGCGCAGCTCGACGCATTCCTGTGCGGCGTGAAGCTGCTCGTGAACCTGCTGCCGAGCACGGCGAGCACCGACGGCATCCTGAACGCGCGCACGTTCTCGAAGCTCGCGCACGGCGCGTATCTCGTGAACCTTGCACGCGGCGCGCATCTCGTCGAAGCGGATCTGCTCGACGCGCTCGCGAGCGGCCGCCTTGCCGCCGCGACGCTCGACGTGTTCGCAACCGAGCCGCTGCCGGCCGAGCACCCGTTCTGGCGCGAGCCGCGAATCGCGATCACGCCGCACTGCTCGGCCGATACGCTGCGCGCGGAGGCGGTCGAGCAGATCGCCGCGAAGATCGGCGCGCTCGAACGCGGTGAGCCGATCGGCGGCGTCGTCGACCGCGATCGCGGCTACTGATCGCGGCCTGCCAACGCGCGCCGGACAACCGCATGCCCCACATTCATCAGAAGACAGGAATCAGGAGACTCGGATGACGCTCCCCCAATCCGTGAAGATCGTCGAAGTCGGCCCGCGCGACGGGCTGCAGAACGAGCAGGCGTTCGTGCCGACCGGCGTGAAGATCGAACTCGTGAACCGGCTGTCGCGCGCCGGTTTTCGCAACGTCGAGGCGGCGTCGTTCGTGTCGCCGAAATGGGTGCCGCAGATGGCCGACGGCGCCGACGTGATGGCCGGCATCGAGCGCCGCGCGGGCACGATCTACTCGGCGCTCACGCCGAACCTGAAGGGCGTCGAGAACGCGCTCGCCTCGCGCGCCGACGAAGTCGTGATTTTCGGCGCGGCGAGCGAAGCGTTCTCCCAGCGCAACATCAACTGCAGCATCGCCGAGAGCATCGCGCGCTTCGAACCCGTCGCGCGCGCGGCGCAGGACGCGGGCGTGCGGCTGCGCGCGAGCGTGTCGTGCGCGCTCGGCTGCCCGTATCAGGGCGACGTGCCGATCGAGGCGGTCGTCGATGTCGTCGAGCGTCTTGCCGCGCTCGGCTGCGACGAGATCGACATCGCCGACACGATCGGCGTCGGCACGCCGGGCCGCACGCGCGCGGTGCTCGACGCGGTCGCGAAGGCGTTTCCGCGCGAGCGGCTGTCGGGCCACTTCCACGATACCTACGGGCAGGCGCTCGCGAACATCTACGCGGCGCTCCTCGAAGGCATCGCGATCTTCCACGCGTCGGTCGCGGGCCTCGGCGGCTGCCCGTACGCGAAGGGCGCGACGGGCAACGTGGCGACGGAAGACGTGCTGTACATGATGCGCGGGCTGAACATCGACACGGGCGTCGACCTCGATCAGGTCGTCGCCGCCGGCGATTTCATCTCGAATGCGATCGGCCGCGCGAACGTGTCGCGCGCGGGCCGCGCGCTGCTCGCGAAGCAGCGCGCGGCCACCGAGCCGCCCGCCTGCGCGTGACGCGCGCGGGCGCCCATTCACCCCACTCCACGAGGATGCGAAGCGCACTCATGGCTACCCCCGCCCCCATCGACAAGCTTCCCGATTCCGCCCGCCGTGTCGCGTTGCTGCTGCGCGAGCGCGGCCATGCGAAGGGCATCGTGATGCTCGAGGAAACCGGCAAGACGTCGGCCGAAGCCGCCGCGGGCCTCGGCTGCTCGGTCGCGCAGATCGCGAAGTCGATCCTGTTCCGGCGCCGCGCCGACGGCGCGCCGGTGCTCGTCGTCGCGAGCGGCGCGAACCGCGTCGACGAAAAGAAAGTCGCCGCGCAGGTCGGCGAAGTCGGCCGCGCGGACGCAAAGTTCGTGCGCGACAACACCGGCTACGCGATCGGCGGCGTGTGCCCGATCGGCCATCTCGTCGAGCCCGTCATGCTGATCGATCGCGACTTGCTCGAACTCGACAGCCTGTGGGCGGCGGCGGGCCACCCGCACGCAGTATTCAACCTGTCGCCGCAGGAGCTCGTGTCGCTGACTGGCGCGCCGGTCGCCGACGTCGCGCAACGCAGCGACGCATGAGCGGCGACCTGACGGAAACGCACGGCGCGACGCCCGCCGAGTGCGCGCCGGGCGCGGCGCCCGCCCTCGATGCGGCGACGCATGCGCCGGCCACCGCGCGCACGGACGCAAGCGCCAACGCCACGGCGGCAAGCGCCGCTGCGCAACACGCAGTGCCGAATGCGGGCGTGCCGTCGCCATGCACGAACGTCTGCCGGATCGATGCGGGGACCGGCTGGTGCGAGGGCTGCCGCCGCACGCGCGACGAGATCGCCGGCTGGCGCAAGCTCGACGACGACGCGAAGCGCATCGTGCTCGCGCGCATCGCCGCACGACGGGCCACATGAGCGGTGCGCATCGAGCGCGTGCCGCGCACGCAAAAAAAAACCGTCCGACTTGACAGGCGAACGGCGTATCGAATGAGAATTCTGTGGACGTGATCAACGTCACTGCGCATCATACGAGCGCCCTCGCTGCACCGCATCAGGAGTTTCCCTACAACTTTCTTGCGCGTGTCGGAATGTCGCAGCGCGCGCTCGCGCTCATATTCGCATTCGCATTCGCGCGGCGCGTTCAGCCGCGCGCCGCGACGCTTCGCGCCGGCGCGATCCGCCATCCGAGGTTCACGCCCGCCGCCGCGAGCAGGATCAGCGCCGCGCCGAACACCTGGCTCCACGCGAGCGCCTGTCCGAACGCGATCCGGTCGACGACGATCGCGACGACCGGATAGACGAACGACAGCGCGCCGATCGTCGCGGTCGGCAGCTTCTGGATCGCGCCGTACAGCAGCACGTACATGATCCCCGTGTTGACGACGCCGAGCACGACGAGGTCGAGCCACTGCCCCGCCGTCGCGGGCAGCGCGTCGTAGTGGACGAACGGCGCGAGCGCGAGCACGCCGACGCCCGTCTGGAACAGCGCGAGCAGATGCGGCGGCGTGCCCTTCAACCGCTTCGTGACGATCGACGACACCGCGTACAGGAACGCCGCGCCGAGCGCGAGCGCGACGCCCTCGAGATACTCGCCGGGCACCGCGAGCACCGCGGGCTCGACGCGCACGACGAGCGCGAGCCCGCCGAACGCCAGCACGAGCCAGGCGACGGCCGACGCGGTGAGCCGCTCGCGGAACACGATCGCGCCGAGCGCGACGAGCATGAACGGCTGCGTGTTGTAGACGGCCGTCGCCATCGAGATCGACGCGCGCGAATACGCGGCGAACAGCAGCGCCCAGTTCGCGACGATCGCGATGCTGCCGATCAGCGCGAGCGCGGCCGTGCGCTTCGTCAGCAGATCGCGGCGCAGCAAGCCGAGCGCCGCGCAAATGATCAGCATCGTCGCGCCGCCGAACAGGCAGCGGAAAAATACGACATTCATCAGATGCTGCCGCGACGACACGACGAGCCAGCCGATCGTGCCGGACATCAGCATCGCGACCACCATTTCGAGCGCGCCGCGGCGCGTGTCATGCGAAGCCAGGTTCGAAGCCATGTGAGTTCTCGCGAGAAAAAAGCCTGACTTCGATTCTAGGGACTTGATTCGCGCATCTCCATCGATAAACTGAGCACAAAGCGTCTTTCCACCTTTGAAAAGAAGGCTGCCATGCAAAAACGCCTTTCCACACCGCCACCCGTGGCGGGCGCGCTCGATGCGATCGACCGCGAACTGCTGCGCACGCTCGCCGACGACGCGCGCCAGCCCGTCAGCGAGCTCGCGCGGCGCGTCGGGCTGTCCGCGCCGAGCACGGCCGACCGGCTGCGCCGGCTCGAAGCGCAGGGCGTGATCGCGCGCTTCACGGTCGAGCTCGATCCGCGCGCGCTCGGCTACACGCTGCAGGCGATCGTGCGCGTGAAGCCGCTGCCCGGCCAGTTGCATCTCGTCGAGGAGTTGCTGCGGCGGATTCCGGAATTCGTCGAATGCGACAAGGTGACGGGCGACGACTGCTTCGTCTGCCGGCTTTATCTGCGCTCGATCGAACAGCTCGACGGGATACTCGCGAAAGTGACCGAGCGTGCGGAAACGAGCACGTCGATCGTCAAGTCGACGCCCGTCGCGCGGCGATTGCCGCCGCTTGCGCCCGAAGAAGATTGACGCGCGCGCGTCGCGCCGTCGATCGCCGCCGCCCGCGGCGTCGGCGTCACGCCGCCTCGCGCGCCTCGAAGAACGAGACGATCTCGTCGATCAGCGCGACGGGCGCCTCTTCCGGAATGTAATGCCCGCATGCGAGCGCGCGGCCGCTCACGTCGCGCGCGACGCGCCGCCATTCGTCGAGCGGCTCGAAGCAGCGCGCGACGACGCCTTGCTCGCCCCACAGCACGCGCAACGGGCACGCGAGCTTGTGCCCGCGCTCGAGATCCGCGCGATCGTGATCGAGATCGATCGTCGCCGACGCGCGATAGTCCTCGCACATCGCATGCACCGCGCCCGGCTGCCGCAGCGCGTCGCGATACGCGTGCAATGCCTCCGTCGAAAACGGCGCGAGCCCCGCCGAGCGATTGCCCATCACCGCCTCGACGTACGCGTCCGAATGGCCGCCGATCAGCGTCTCGGGCAACGGCTCGGGCTGGATCAGGAAGAACCAGTGGAAGTACGCGGTCGCGAACGCGCGATCGGTGCGCTCGTACATCGCGAGGGTCGGCGCGATATCGAGAAGCAGCATCCGCTCGACCGCGTCCGGATGATCGAGCGCCATCCGGTGCGCGACGCGCGCGCCACGATCGTGCGCGCACACGTAGAAGCGCGAAAAGCCGAAGTGGCGCATCACGGCGACCTGGTCGGCCGCCATCGCGCGCTTCGAATACGGCTCATGCCGCGCATCGCTCGGCGGCTTGCCCGATGCGCCGTAGCCACGCAGATCGGTGGCGATCACCGTGAAATGTCTGGCGAGCGTCGCGGCGACGCGATGCCAGATCATGTGCGTTTGCGGGTGCCCGTGCAGCAACAGAAGCGGCGGTCCCGCGCCTCCTTTGACGCCGAAGATGTCGACGTCTTGCGCCGTGACGCGAAACGGCGCGAACTCCTCAAACGGCATGGTCTTGTTCTCTCGGATTGTTGTGCTCGTTATTGTAGGAGCGCGATCGACTCGCCATCGCAGCCGCCCCCGCGCAAAGCGTAGAAACAGAGCACTCATTCGACAGCCGTGCGGCAGCGCGTTCGTCGAAGCGCGTCTATAATGGCACGATCGTTCGTATTAATTCATCACGGGCGCGCAGTCGGCACGACACTCCCATAACATATCGACAGCGCGCGACGCGCGTCCGCAAGGGCGGCGCGACGCGACGAATTTCATGCATCCGCCGCGCTCGCGGCGACGATTCAGGAGACACCGCATGGCCCTGCCCGCCGTCCTGCAAAACCTCGCGCTGCCCGTCATCGCGTCGCCGATGTTCATCGTCAGCTATCCGGAACTCGTGCTCGCGCAATGCAAGGCGGGCATCGTCGGCTCGTTTCCCGCGCTCAACGCGCGCCCGGCCGAATTGCTCGACGAATGGCTCACGCAGATCCAGGCGCAGCTCGCCGAGCACAAGGCCGCGAACCCGGACGCCGTGATCGGGCCGATCGCCGTGAACCAGATCGTCCATCAGTCGAACGTGCGGCTCGAGCACGACATTCGCGTGTGCGTCGAGCACAAGGTGCCGATCTTCATCACGAGCCTGCGCGCGCCGGCGCGCGAGATCGTCGACGCGGTGCATAGCTACGGCGGCATCGTGCTGCACGACGTGATCAACCTGCGGCACGCGCAGAAGGCGCTCGAAGCGGGCGTCGACGGCCTCATCCTCGTGGCCGCCGGCGCGGGCGGCCACGCGGGCACGACCTCGCCGTTCGCGCTCGCCGGCGAAACGCGCAAGATCTTCGACGGCCCGATCGTGCTGTCCGGCTCGATCGCGAACGGCGGCTCGATCCTCGCCGCGCAGGCGATGGGCGCCGATCTCGCGTACATGGGCACGCGCTTCATCGCGACACAGGAAGCGCACGCGGTGGACGCGTACAAGCGCGCGATCCTCGACGCGAAATCGGCCGACATCATCTACACGAATCTCTTCACCGGCGTGCACGGCAACTACATCCGCGAGAGCATCATGAACGCGGGGCTCGATCCGGACGCGCTGCCCGAATCCGACAAGACGAAGATGAACTTCGGCGGCGACAAGGCGAAGGCGTGGAAGGACATCTGGGGCGCGGGCCAGGGCGTCGGGCTGATGGACGACGTTCCGTGCGTCGCGGAGCTCGTCGCGCGCCTCAAGCGCGAATACGACGACGCGAAGGCGCGCCTCGGGATTCGCGCGTAACCGGGCCCGCCGCATGGTCCGAACGTCGCGGCGCTCTCGCGGGTGAACGCGAAGAACGAGAAGCGGTAAACAACAAAACCCTCGCGATGCGAGGGTTCGTCTTCAGTCTGATGCGGACCGCACGGTCCGCTTTTTTTCGTCGCTACGCGGCGCGCGCGGCGCCCGCGCGCGTCATCCGAGCCGCTTCATCCGCGGCATCGCGATCTGCCGCAGCCGCTCGTCGATCGACGGGCACAGCGACTGGCCGGCGAAGCGATCGGCGAGGAAATCGACGAACGAGCGCACCTTCGCCGACACGTGCCGGCGGCTCGCGTACACCGCGTAGATCGGCAGCTCGCGCGGCG
The DNA here is from genome assembly GCF_001513745.1 of Burkholderia humptydooensis. Taxonomy (NCBI): domain Bacteria; kingdom Pseudomonadati; phylum Pseudomonadota; class Betaproteobacteria; order Burkholderiales; family Burkholderiaceae; genus Burkholderia; species Burkholderia humptydooensis. Next base: position 3,826,978 of record NZ_CP013380.1, read on the forward strand.
GCAGCGCATCGAGCAGCAGCGGCACGAGGCGGCCGGACTCGATGTCCTCGCCGACCACTTCGGTGCCGAGGAGCGCGATGCCCGCGCCGCTCAGCACCGCGACGCGCAGCCCTTCGAGATGATTGACGATCACGTTGCCCGACAGCGGCACGCGCGAGGCGGCCGCGACGTCGGAGATCGCCGCGTCGATCAGCGTCTCGTTCGGCTCGCGGCGAATGAAGCTGTGATGCTGGAGATCGGCGATCGTCGCCGGCGTGCCGTGCTTCGCGAGATAGTCGGGAGACGCGACGAGCACGATGTGCGCGGTCGCGATCTGCCGCGCGACGAGCGACGACGATTTCATGCCCGTGGGCGCCGCGCGCACCGCGACGTCGTAGCCTTCGTCGATCAGCTCGACGACGCGATCGGACAGCGTGATCTCGACCGTCACGTCGGCGTAGCGCTGCGCATACGACGTCACCGCGTCCATCACGTGCCGCAGCCCGAACGCGGACAGCGACGTCACGCGCAGCCGCCCTTGCGGCACGACGCTCGCGGCGCCCACCGCCTGCCCGGCCTCGTCGAGTTCGGTGAGCGCCTGCACGAGCCGCTCGTAGTATTCGCGTCCCGCCTCCGTCGGCGCGACGCGGCGCGTCGTGCGATGCAAAAGACGCGCGCCGAGCTGGTGCTCGAGATGCATCACGTGCTTGCTCGCCATCGCCGCCGACATCTCCATGCGTTCGGCCGCGCCGACGAAGCTGCCGACTTCGACGACATAGCGAAACACATTCATGCTGACGAGGGTATCCATCCGAAATGCTCGCAATCGAGAGGAATTATGCAATCGCAAGCAACTGTAACAAAGCTGGTGAATTGAAAACGTCAAAAAAGGCAAAACGGCGCCGCTAATGTGACGCCGCTCACTTTTCCCTGCATCGCCCGGGCGGCGCGCGCCCGGCATCCCATTCGTTAGAACTTCGCACGAATTCCCGCGCCGAACGTGTCGCCGCTCGACATGCCCGAGTAGCGATCGTTCATGTAGGCGGCATACACGTCGGTGCGCCTGGACAGCGGATAGTCGTAGCCGAGCGCCCATGTGCGATGCGTCTGATCGAGCCCGCCCGAATCGCGCGAATATGCGTACGACGCGAGCGCGCTGCCCGGCCCGAGCGGCACCGACACGCCGCCTTGCGCGGTGTTCACATGCCAGCTTCCGGCGTTCCGCTCGTTCTTCGTATACATGTATTGCGCGTAAATCTTCGCAAGCTTGAAGTCATACGACAGGCCGACCTGCGCGACGCCCTGGCTCTTCATGCCGGACACGAGCGCGCCGAGGTCGCCCGGGCCGCCGTTGAAGTTCACGTATTGATAGATCGCCGTCGCCGCGAACGGGCCGTTCGAATAATTCAACTGGCCGCTCCACTTCTTCGAGCGGTTGTCGCCCGCCGTGTTGCCGAACGCGTACATCGCGGCCGCGTTGAAGCCGCCGAAGCTCGGGCTCGTGTAGTCGATCGCGTTGTTCCAGCCCGAATCGCCGACGACGCCCTGATCGGTCGTGTACGTCGGGAACGTGCCGAGCCCGAGGAACACGTGGTACACCATCGGCGAGAACACGTACGAATCGATGAACGGATTGAAGAGGATCGTCGAGATGAAGAGCTGCGTCGTCAGACGCCCCGCGCGCACGGTGCCGTACGGGGTCGCGAGTCCGACGTATGCGTTGCGGCCGAAGAACGTGTCGCCGTCGAAGCGGCCGTAACGGCCGTTCTGCGCGCGAAAGAAATCCTCGAGCGTGAAGATCGCCTGATAGCCGCCGCCGAGATCCTCGGTGCCGCGCAGCCCCCAGTACGACGTCGACATCCCGCCGCCCTGCACGCCCCACGCGCGCTGCCCGCCCGGGAATTTCTGCGCGCCGATCCATTCGTCGACTTGCCCGTAGAGCTGAACGCTCGATTGCGCGCGAGCGCCCGATGCGCCCGCGGCCAGCGCCGCGACGGCGACGCACGCGAAAGTGGTTTGCAGCGCGCGGCTGACGGTTGACTTCATGTGATCTCCAGATTGTCGTCCAACGGAAGCGAGGCGAACGGGCGGGCGACGCCAGGAAGACGCGATGCCGTTCGGGGGGCGTCGCCATCTTCCCGAGCCATTTTTCCGGTCAAAAAAGGAGGGACTTATTGCGGATATAGCGTCAGCGTTAACTTCCCGGCGATTTGTCGGGTGTCGGCGATCGGCTCGCCGGTTTCAAACTGACGAACGGCTTTCCTGCGCGCGCGGAACGCGCGCCGGCGACGATCGCGGGCGGCGGTTCGAACGCGGAGAAAACGCTTGCGTGCGCGCGTCGTCCTCGCAACGAGGCGCGAAAGATAGCGTAATCAAGGAAATGCGAGGCAGGATTTCGCGCGAGTGTCGCGGATTTGCATCAGCCGGCGGCGAGCGCGGCCGCCGGCCCGGCGCTCAGTTGCGGTAGAACGGCGCGAAAAACGGCACGCGCGGGGCTTCGTCCTGCCTCGGCGCCGGCGCGGGACGGCCGCCGCGCTCCTCGTTGTAGCGCGCGACGTCGGCGCGGATCGAGCCGGCGCGCATCGGCAGGTTGGCCGAGCCCGGCGCGTGCGGCGCCTGGCGCGCCTCGGCGCTGATCGGCCGGTACGGGTTTTGCGCCGCGTAGCGGCCATACGACGGCGTCGGGCGCAGCCCCCAGCGCTGGCGATAGCCGTTCACGCCGATCCGCGCGTCGCCGCCGTGCGGCGCCGCCTGCAGATAGCCGGGCGCGCTGCGCCAGCCGCCCCCGCTGCCCGCCATGTACGGCGCGCCGCCGCGCCCGCTGCCGAAACCGGGCCCGCCGCCGTGCGGCGGCTGCGCGAAGGCGAGCGTCGCTGCGAGCGCGCACATCGCGCCCGCCGCCCATTGCCCGATCTTCCGTACTGCCCGTTCCGTCATCATGATTGGTCTGCTGCTTGGCTTTTTTGCCCGCGCGCGCACCTGAATCGCGCGCAAGCCTTTCAGCGGTAATTTATGGGCGAGGCGAAAACGTGTCGAGCGCAAAAGTGTTAGACCAAAAGCATCGGTGTAACACCGTGTTACTGCACGGCTTTTGCCGATCCCGCATACGTTTCCGGCGCATGCACGCCGCCCGTTTTCGACCGTTTCCGCCGTAAGGTTCCAATGTGCCGGCAGCGTGCATCGGCATGCATTCGAATCATCAATCGATTCTTCGAATGAATTTGCCTATTCAATCGCCGGCCGCGACAATATCAGGTCGACAACCGCCGCGCCGCCCGCGGGCCGCCGGCGCTTCCACCGCATTCGATCGAGACCCGAGATGGCGCGCTCCCGCTTCGTTCCCGACAACTTCACGCTCGCGCTCGTCGGCACCGTCGTGCTCGCGAGCTTCCTGCCGTGCCGCGGCGCAGCCGCGCACGCATTCAACTGGGCGACCGACGTCGCGGTCGGCCTGCTGTTCTTCCTGCACGGCGCGAAGCTGTCGCGCGAGGCGATCATCGCGGGTGCGACGCACTGGCGGCTGCACGCGGTCGTGCTGCTCAGCACGTTCGTGCTGTTCCCGCTGCTTGGCCTCGCGCTCAAGCCCGTGCTCACGCCGCTCGTCACGCCCGCACTGTACGCCGGCGTGCTGTTTCTCTGCACGCTGCCGTCGACCGTGCAATCGTCGATCGCGTTCACGTCGATCGCGAAGGGCAACGTGCCGGCCGCCGTCTGCTCGGCGTCCGCATCGAGCCTGCTCGGCATTTTCGTCACGCCGGCGCTCGTCGGCGTGATGGTGTCGACGCAGGGCACGGGCGCGACCGCGTCGCCGTGGAGCACGATCGGCGCGATCGTGATGCAACTGCTCGTGCCGTTCATCGCCGGCCAGTTGCTGCGGCCCGTGATCGGCCGCTGGATCGAGCGCAACCGCGGCGTGCTGCGCTTCGTCGATCAGGGCTCGATCCTGCTCGTCGTCTACGTCGCGTTCAGCGAGGCGGTGAACGAAGGGCTCTGGCACCAGATTCCGGCGACCGCGCTCGCGGGCCTCGTCGTCGTCAACGTCGTGCTGCTCGCGATCGCGCTCGCGGTCACGACGATCGTCAGCAAGCGGCTCGGCTTCAACCGCGCGGACCAGATCACGATCATCTTCTGCGGCTCGAAAAAGAGCCTCGCGGCCGGCGTGCCGATGGCGAAGGTGATCTTCGCCGCGCACGCGGTGGGCGCGGTCGTGCTGCCGCTGATGCTGTTCCATCAGATCCAGTTGATGACCTGCGCGGCGCTCGCGCAGCGCTGGGGCGCGCGCGATACGAGCCGCGAGCGGCCCACGGGCGCGCGCGGCGGCCGGCCGCTTGGCTCGGGCGCGAGCGCGGCGAAGCGCTGAGCGACGGGCGCGGCAAAGCGGGCTGCTTCGGCCGCGCCGCCGCCTCCCCGGCGGCCGACGCCCCAAAGCGGGGCGTCGCTTCACGAAAAATTCATTCAACCCTGGTTCCGCGACGCCGTTAAGCCGGCTTCTCGTCACGGCCCGGCGCGTCACGAGCGCGGCGCGCCGCTTCCGGAACCACCCGATGAACACCACCCGCCTCACCGTCAAGACCCGTCTGCGCGCCCTCGTCGCGGTCGTCGTCCTCGTGCTCGCCGCCGCCGGCGGCATCGGCCTCGCCGGCGTCGCGCGCGTCGGCGACGCGCTCGCGCACGTCTTCGAAGATCGCGCGAAGACGCTGCAGCGGATCTCGTCGATCGACGAGCTCGTCACGCAGACGCGCTACGCGGTCGGCGACGCGGTGCTCGATCCGTCCGCCGCGAAAACGGAGGCGGTCGCCGCGGCGTCGGCGCGCGACATCGACGCGATCGATCGCCTGCTCGCCGACTTCCGCGCGACGCCGCGCGCCGGCGCCGAGCGCGAGCAGGCCGAGCGCCTCGCCGCCGACTGGGCGACGTTGCGCGACAAGGGCATCCGGCCCGCGGTCGATCTGCTCAAGGCGAACAACCTGTCCGAAGCGCAATGGGTCGTCACGCAGACGCTCGATCCCGTCGCGCAACGCGTGAAGGGCGAGGCCGCGCAACTGCGCCAGGGGCAGCTCGAGGCCGCGCAGCGCGCGTACGATCGCGCGCGCGGCGTCGCGCGGCTCGTCCAGTGGGCGGTCGCGCTCTGCGTGCTCGCGGGCGTCGCCGCCGTCGCGATCCTGTGCGCGGCGATGGCGCGCGCGCTCGCGCGACAGTTGGGCGGCGAGCCCGACTACGCGGCGAGCGTCGCGAACGAGATCGCGTCCGGCAATCTCGCGCTCGACGTGCGCGCCGCCGGCGCCGCGTCCGGCAGCGTGCTGCATGCGATGCACGCGATGCGCACGCGCCTCGCGGCGACGATCGGCACGCTGCAGCGCGCGGCCGACGCGATCGCGCACGCGACGTCCGACATCGCGCACGGCAACCACGACCTGTCGCGCCGCACCGACGAACACGCGGCCGGCCTGCAGCAGACGGCGAGCAGCATGGAGCAGCTCGCGGCGACGGTGCGCACGAACGCGGATCACGCACGCCAGGCGAGCTCGCTCGCGCTCGCAGCGTCGACGCAGGCCGAGCAGGGCGACGCCGCCGCGCGCGATGCAATCGCGCGGATGGAGGCGCTGTCGGTGCGCTCGCGGCAGATCCGCAGCATCTCGTCGACGATCGAGGGCATCGCGTTCCAGACCAACCTGCTCGCGCTGAACGCGGCCGTCGAGGCGGCGCGCGCCGGTCAGGCGGGGCGCGGCTTCGCGGTCGTCGCGCAGGAAGTGCGCGGCCTCGCGCACCGCAGCGCGCAGGCGGCGAAGGAGATCTCGGCGCTGATCGCCGACGTGACGGGCGAAGTCGAGCTCGGCGCGGACACGGTGAAGGCCGCGGGCGGCACGATCGTCGGCATGCTCGCGTCGGTGCGGCAGGTCGCGACGCTCGTCGACGAGATCTCGCACGCGTCCGACGAGCAGCGCAGCGGCATCGATCAGGTGAACCGCGCGGTCGCGCAGATGGACGAGATGACGCAGCACAACGCGCTGCTCGTGCAGAAGGCGGCGAGCGCCGCGGGCGCGCTCGCCGGCGAGGCGGCCGCGCTGCACAAGGCGGCCGCGATCTTCCGGGTCGCGGCGTAAGCGCCGCCCGCCTCGGCGCAATCACTTTGTTTAGTATTTTTAGTAAACGATTATGGCTGCATTTACCGTTTATACATAAGCACTTATAAGCCGATTCCGCGCAATGCCGGAGCGTTTTGCGGCGATTTTTACTATACAATCGCCAACACTCTAAACATCCCGGCTCAAAACGATGGGCACCACCATTCGCGACGTCGCGCAGGCGGCCAACGTGTCGATCGGCACCGTGTCGCGCGCGCTCAAGAATCAGCCTGGCCTGTCCGAGGCGACGCGCGCGCGCATCGTCGAGATCGCGCACCGCATGAACTACGATCCGACGCAGTTGCGCCCGCGGATCAAGCGGCTCACGTTCCTGCTGCACCGCCAGCACAACAACTTCGCGACGACGCCGTTCTTCTCGCACGTGCTGCACGGCGTCGAGGACGCATGCCGCGAGCGCGGCATCGTGCCGACGCTGCTGACGACGGGCCCGACCGACGACGTGCTTCGCCAGATGCGCCCGCACGCGCCCGACGCGATCGCGGTTGCGGGCTTCATGGAGCCGGAGACGCTCGAAGCGCTCGCCGCGACGGGCCGGCCGCTCGTCCTCATCGACATCCGCGCGCCCGGCCTGCGCTCGATCAACGTCGACAACGCGGGCGGCGCGGCGCTCGCGATGCATCACCTGTTCGCATCGGGCCGCCGGCGCGTCGCGTTCATCGGCGGCTCGCTCGCGCACTACAGCATCGCGCAGCGCGCGCTCGGCTATCGCCGCGCGTTCTTCGACGCGGGCATGCTGTTCGATCCGTCGCTCGAGCTGTCGATCGACACGAGCCTCGGCCCCGACGCCGGCGCGGCGAACGCGATGCGGCAGTTGCTCGACGCGGGCGGCCCGCTGCCCGACGCGGTGTTCGCATACAACGACGCGGCCGCGCTCGCCGCGATGCGCGTGTGCGTCGAGCGCGGCGTGCGCGTGCCCGAGGACATCGCATTCGTCGGCTTCGACGACATCCCGGCCGCCACGCACGCGGCGCCGCCTCTCACGACGCTCGCGATCGACAAGGAGGCGCTCGGCCGGCAAGGCGTCGAGCTGCTGCTCGCCGATTCGCCCGCGCAAACCGAACTCAGCCTCCCCGTGCGGCTCGTCGCGCGGGCCAGCAGCACGGGCGCCGCACGCACGCCGCGCGCCCTCACCCCGGTACTCGGATCATGACGACCTCAGCCACGCCCGCTCCCCGCCCGGCTCCCGGCGCGCCGCACGCCACCGCGCCATACGTCGCGAGCTTCCGCGACCCGCAGTTCCTCATCGCGCATGTCGAGGACACGCTGCGCTTCTACGCGCCGCACGCGTTCGACCCGACGGGCGGCTTCCACCACTTCTTCCGCGACGACGGCAGCATCTACGACCGCACGACGCGCCATCTCGTCAGCAGTTGCCGCTTCGTCTTCAACTATGCGATGGCGTACCGCCACTTCGGCGACGCGCGCGATCTCGACCACGTGCGCCACGGGCTGCGCTTTTTGCGCGACGCGCACTGGGACGCCGGGCACGAAGGCTACGACTGGGAGATCGAATGGCGCGACGGCGAGAAGCGCGCGACACGCGACGGCACGCGCCACTGCTACGGGCTCGCGTTCGTGCTGCTCGCGGCCGCGCATGCGGCGATGGCTGGCGTCGAAGAGGCGAAGCCGCTCATCGCGCATACGTTCGACCTGATGGAGCATCGCTTCTGGGATCGCGCGGCGGGCCTCTACGCAGACGACGCGACGCCGAACTGGACCGTGTCGAGCTACCGCGGCCAGAACGCGAACATGCATGCGACGGAAGCGCTCCTCGCCGCATACGAGGCGACGGGCCATCTGACATATCTCGATCGCGCGGAGAAGATCGCGACGAACATCGTGCAGCGGCAGGCCGCGCTGTCGCAGGGGCTCGTATGGGAGCATTTCCACGCGGACTGGTCGATCGATTGGGAATACAACAAGGAAGACAGCTCGAACATCTTCCGGCCGTGGGGCTTCCAGCCCGGCCACCAGACCGAATGGGCGAAGCTGCTGCTGATTCTCGAGCGTCACCGCCCGCTCGACTGGCTCGCGCCGCGCGCGATCGAGCTGTTCGACGCGGCGTTCTCGCACGCGTGGGACAGCGATCACGGCGGCCTCTGCTACGGCTTCGGGCCGGACTACACGGTGTGCGACCACGACAAGTACTTCTGGGTGCAAGCGGAGAGCTTCGCGGCGGCCGCGCTGCTCGCGCAGCGCACCGGCAGCGAGCGCTTCTGGGACTGGTACGACGAGATCTGGCGCTATAGCTGGGCGCACTTCGTCGATCACCGCCACGGCGCATGGTACCGGATCCTCACCTGCGACAACCGCAAGTACAGCGACGAAAAGAGCCCGGCCGGCAAGACCGACTACCACACGATGGGCGCGTGCTACGAAGTGCTGCACGCGCTCGCGTCGACACGCGACGACGGCGGTCGCGGCGCGCGCGCGGGCGACGGCGCGGGGGGCGACGGCCAGGCCGCGCCCGCTGCGCGTGGCAACGGGCACGGTGGCAACGCCAGGAACGACGGCAGCAACGACAACAGCGACAAAGGCGACGGCGCCGCGCGCCGCCGCAACGGAGAAGTTCGATGAGCGCAGGATTTCCGCAATTCGTGTCGGCGGGCGACATTCTCACCGACATGGTCCGCACGGGCGGCGCGCACTGGACGTCGCGCCCGGGCGGCGCCGGCTGGAACGTCGCGCGCGCGGTCGCGCGGCTCGGCGCGCCGAGCGCGTGCGCGGGCGCGGTGGGCCGCGACTGCTTCTCCGACGAGCTGTGGCGCGAAAGCGAGGCGGCCGGCCTCGATCTGCGCTTCCTGCAGCGCGTCGAGCGCGCGCCGCTCCTCGCGATCGTCCACGAGACGCAGCCGCCCGCCTATTTCTTCATCGGCGAAAACAGCGCCGATCTCGCGTTCGATCCGAAACGGCTGCCCGACGGCTGGCGCGAGCATGTGAAGTGGGCGCATTTCGGCTGCATCAGCCTCGTGCGCGAGCCGCTCGCGTCGACGCTCGTCGCGCTCGCCGCGGAGCTGCGCGAAGCGGGCGTGAAGATCAGCTTCGATCCGAACTACCGGAACCTGATGACGGACGGCTACCGGCCGACGCTCGCGAGGATGGCCGAGCTCGCCGATCTGATCAAGGTGTCCGACGAAGACCTGTGCCACCTGTTCGCGGGCGATGACGAAGCAGGCGCGATCGCACGGCTGCGCGCGCTCAATCCACATGCGGCGCTGCTCGTCACGCGCGGGCCCGACACGGCGACGCTCTACGCGGGCGGCGAGACGCTCGACGCGCAGCCGCCGCGCATCGAGGTCGCCGATACGGTCGGCGCGGGCGACGCGACGATCGGCGGCCTGCTGTTCAGCCTGATGACGGTGCCGGAGCGCGGCTGGCGCGCGCATCTGTCGTTCGCGCTCGCGGCGGGCGCGGCGGCGTGCCGGCACACGGGCGCGCACGCGCCGACGCTCGACGAAGTCGTCGCGCTCGTCGCGGCGTGACGCGAGCGCCGGCGGCGCGGCGCGCCGCCCGATGCCGTCTTCGGGCGCCCGCTCCCGGCCGCCCATGCGCGCGCGGCCCCGCTCGCCCGCCGCGCGTTTTTGCCGCCGCTGAAAGCGCGGCGTCGGAATGCTACGATGGGAGCGTCCTTTCTCGGGAGAGGCATCATGGACGGCGGCAACACCTACACGAAGGGCCTTTACACGGCCAAGGCGCACACCCGCAAGACGGATAACGGACGCTTCCAGGGCTACGTGATCCTGTCCCGGGACGAAGGCGGCACGCCCGACAACACGCTCTACGAGGTCGAAGCGACGAGCGCGAACGAGGCGGAAGCGTTCGACGAAGCGAAGGCGCTCGCGCACCGGATTCTCGGCGAGCTCGAGCTGTAACGCGAGCGCGGGCGGCGCGGTGCGCGACAGGCGGCCGGTTGCGCGCACGCCCGCCGCGCCCGGGCCTCGGGTCGTCCGAACGCGGCGTCGGCCGCCCGGGCGCCGGCGTCACCAGAGCCGCGCGATCACCGACACGATGCCCATGATCACGAGCGTCGACATGAACGGAAACGGATAGACGCGCGAGCCGAGCCGCAATGTCACGTCGCCCGGCAGCCGCCCGACGCCGAGCTTCGCGAGCCACGGCCACGCGCGCGCGAGCACCATCACGGCGATGAACGTGGTGAGCAGCCAGCGCAGCATCGCGTCGCGTCCGGCCGGCTACAGCGTGTGCGAGCGGTCGCCGCGCGCGAACGCGTCGAGCGTGCCGTCGATGCCGCGCGAGAACGCGATCACCTTGAAGAGCTCGCCCATCTCCGCCTCGGAAATCAGCTTCTGCACCGCGTTCGCGGCGGGCAGGAAATGCTGCGCGTCGGACGGGTCGATTTCGGCGAGCACGTCGGTGATGCCCGCGTTCAGCAGGAAGCGCGCCTGCGACGTATAGCCGAGCAGATCCGCACCCGCGCCGACACCCGCCTCGTAGATCGCGCTGAATTCGACGTGCGCGGTGATGTCCTGCAGCCCCGGATAGACGAAAGGATCGCCATGCGCGCGGTGCCGGTAGTGGCACATCAGCGTGCCCTGCGCGCGCTGCCGGTGATAGTACTCGTGACCCGGAAAGCCGTAGTCGATGAAAAACGCCGCCCCGCGCGCGAGCATCGCGCAGGCCGTGCGCACGAACGCCGCCGCCGCCTCGTGCGTCTCGGTCACGTAGCCTTCGTCGGCGTCGAGCTCCGCGAGCCGCGCCGCGTCTTCGGCGCGCGCGAGCGGCCGGTCGGCGAACACGAACGCGCCCGCGTCGTCGACCGACACGCCGCGCTCGCGCCAGCCGTGCGCCTGTTTCGCGACGAGTTGCACCGGCATCGCGTCGAGCACTTCATTGCCGACGACGACGCCCTCGAAGCGCTCGGGCAGCGCATCGAGCCAGCGCACGCGCGCGGCGAGACCGGGCGCGTGCGCGGCGAGCGTCTCGCGCTGGCGCGCGCGCAGTTCGCCGGACAAATCGACGATCGCATATTCGTCGAGCTCGACGCCGAGCGCGGCGAGCGCGTTCAGCAACCCCGCCGCGAGCTTGCCCGTGCCCGCGCCGAATTCCATCACGCGCCGCGTGCCGCTCGCGCCGAGCGCCTGCGCGACGGGGCGCGCGAGCGTCCGCGCGAAGAGCGGCGACAGTTCGGGCGCGGTCACGAAATCGCTGCCGTCGTCGGCGCGCCGGCCGAATTTCTGCGCGCCGCCGCTGTAGTAGCCGATGCCCGGCGCATACAGCACGCGCTCCATATAGCGCGAAAACGGGATCCAGCCGCCCGCCGCGGCGATTTCGGCGCGCAGCGAAGCGGCGAGCGCGTCGGACTGCGCGAGCGCGTCGGGGCCGGGAACGGGTAAACTAGCGGGTTCGTGAGCTTTCGGATTCATCCCGGCATTGTAAATGACCGCCCCAGCCGACACCTGCGACACATCCGCGGCCCGCTCCGCGCGGGTCGTGCTGATTACGGGCGCCGTGCAGACGGGCGCCGTGCAAGCGGGCGCCGCCGAAGCGGCGCGGGCGAGCGCGCAGCAGACGCCCGCCGCCGCGCGGCCCGCGCCCGGCACCGCGGCCGTCGGACACGCGCTCGCCGTCGGCTTCGCGCGACGCGGCTGGGACGTCGCGCTCGCGGTCGCCGCGGGCGACGAAGCCCGCGCGGCCGCCGCGCTCGCCGTCGAAGTCGAGGCGCTCGGCCGCCGCGCGGCGGTGCTCGTCGCCGATCTCTCCGTGGAAGCGGATGTCGCGCGGCTCGTCGCCGCCTGCGACGCGGCGCTCGGCCGGCCGACCTGCGTCGTCGCGCAGGCCGCGGGCGTCGCGGACAACGCGCACGACGTCGGCTACGCGTCGCTCGCGGGCGCGATGGCGCGCGGCGTCGCCGCGCCGCTCGTGCTCGCGCGCGCGCTCGCCGACGCGACGCCCGACGCCGCGCGCGATGACGAGCGCGAGCGCGCGGTCGTGATCCATCTGCTGGACGAGACGCTGTTTCATCCGGCGCCCGAGCGCCTGTCGCACTCGCTCGCGCAGGCCGCGCTGCACCGCGCGACGACCGCGCAGGCGCTCGCGCTCGCGCCGAAGGTGCGGGTCGTCGGCCTCGCATGCGGGCGCGCGCCGCACGCGCGCGACATCGCCGACGCCGCGTGCTATCTCGCGGACGCGCCCGGCGTGACGGGCGCGACGCTGACCGTCGACGGCGGCGAGCATCTCGCGCCGCCCGCGGACGAACGGAATTGACGGGCGCGGCCCCGTGCGGACATCTCGACGCCGCGCCCGGCCGCGCCCCTTTGCATGCTTCACCCTTTGACTGGAACGACCATGTTTGCCGCCCTCCTGCATCCCAGGCTCGCCGATTGCCGCAGGCTCTACCTGCGCAATCACGAGGTGTACATGAACATCGGCGCCTTCGAGCACGAGAAGCGCGGCGAACAGCGCGTCGTCATCAACGTCGACCTGTTCGTGCCGCTCGCGCTGACGACGCCCGTCGAGGACAGGCTGCGCGAAGTCGTCGACTATGATCTGATGAAGCAAAGCGTCGCGCAGTGCGTCGCGCGCGGCCACATTCATCTGCAGGAAACGCTCTGCGACGCGATCGCAACGAGCCTGCTCGCGCACGACGCGGTGCGCGCGGTGCGCGTCTCCACCGAAAAGCCGGACGCCTATCCCGATTGCGACGCCGTCGGCGTCGAAGTATTTCGCATCAAGGACGAGGAGCGAGCATGAATGCGCCCCACACCCCGCATCTGAACGAAGCCGACGCGGCCGCCGCCGTCGAAGCGAACACGGCCGAGATCGGCCGCCGCGCGCTCACGCGCCGCGAGCAGAAGGAAGCGTACGAGAACAACAAGCTGTTCAAGCGGCTCGTGCGCCAGGTCGGCCAGGCGATCGGCGACTACAACATGATCGAGCACGGCGACAAGGTGATGGTCTGCCTGTCGGGCGGCAAGGACAGCTACGCGCTCCTCGACATCCTGCTGCGGCTGCGCGAGCGCGCGCCGATCGATTTCGACATCGTCGCGGTGAACCTCGACCAGAAGCAGCCGGGCTTTCCGGAGCACGTGCTGCCCGAGTACCTGACGAAGATCGGCGTGCCGTTCCACATCGAGAACCAGGACACGTACAGCATCGTGAAGCGCCTCGTGCCCGAAGGCAAGACCACCTGCTCGCTGTGCTCGCGGCTGCGCCGCGGGATCCTGTACCGCGTCGCGGGCGAGCTCGGCGCGACGAAGATCGCGCTCGGCCACCATCGCGACGACATCGTGCAGACGCTGCTCCTCAACATGTTCTACGGCGGCAAGCTGAAAGGGATGCCGCCGAAGCTGCAATCGGACGACGGCAGGAACGTCGTGATCCGTCCGCTCGCCTACGCGAAGGAAACCGATCTCGAGAAATACGCGGAGCTGCGCGAATTCCCGATCATTCCGTGCAACCTGTGCGGCAGCCAGCCGAACCTGAAGCGCGCGGAAATGAAGGCGCTGATCCGCGATTGGGACAAGCGCTTCCCGGGCCGCGTCGACAACATGTTCAACGCACTTGCGAACGTCGTGCCGTCGCACCTGATGGACGCGCAACTGTTCCCGTTCGCCGGACTGCGCGCGACGGGCGAAGCCGATCCGAACGGCGACATCGCGTTCGACGAGGACCCGTGCGGCACCGACGCGCTCGCGCCGGGCGGCGCGAAGTCCGTGTCGATCGTGCAGTTCGACGATCTGTAATCCGTCATTCCCGGCGCGCGCCGCCGTTGAACGAAATGCACGCGGAACGAACAGCGGCGCGCCAGGCTTGCTCCCCGCATAGCCGAGATACGGCAGCCCGAACGCGCCCTCGATGCTCTTCAGCAGCGCATAGTGGTTGTACGGCGCGTTGCTGACCGTGCCGCCCTTGATGAACGGCGACAGCAGCACCGCGCCCGTCGGATCGTCGACACTGATGAGACGCCGGCGCGTCTTGAAACGCGCGGACGCATTGTCCTGATCCTGATTCACACTCCCTCCCTGAAACCGCGCGTGGCGCGATCGGTTCAGCTCGCCGATCCGCCGTCGCGTCATGCGAGCGGGAGTCTCGCGTTGCGCGTGTGACACGCCGCTGACGACGACAGCGATTCGCGAGTGGGTCGACACGTGGCTCGCGGCGAGCCGCAGCGGCCGGAGAGGGCCTGCATGCTAGAATGGCCAGCTTCGAACTCTCCCTACGAAACTGGCGCCATGAATATCGTGATTTTGGCGGCAGGCACCGGCAAGCGCATGCGTTCGGCGCTGCCGAAAGTGCTTCATCCTCTGGCCGGCAGGCCCCTTCTCTCCCACGTGATCGATACCGCCCGCGCGCTCGCGCCGTCCCGGCTCGTCGTCGTGATCGGCCACGGCGCCGAGCGGGTGCGCGCGGCCGTCGCCGCGCCCGACGTGCAGTTCGCGGTGCAGGAGCAGCAGCTCGGCACGGGGCACGCGGTGCGCCAGGCGCTGCCGCTGCTCGATCCGTCGCAGCCGACGCTCGTGCTGTACGGCGACGTGCCGCTCACGCGCACGGCGACGCTCAAGCGCCTCGTCGACGCCGCGACCGACGCCCGCTACGGCGTGCTGACCGTCACGCTCGACGATCCGACGGGCTACGGGCGCATCGTGCGCGATCAGGCCGGGTGCGTCACGCGCATCGTCGAGCAGAAGGACGCGTCGGCCGACGAGCTGAAGATCGCCGAGATCAACACGGGCATCGTCATCGCGCCGACCGCGCAGTTGTCGATGTGGCTCGGCGCGCTCGGCAACGACAACGCGCAGGGCGAGTACTACCTGACCGACGTCGTCGAGCAGGCGATCGAAGCGGGCTTCGAGATCGTCACGACGCAGCCGGACGACGAATGGGAGACGCTCGGCGTGAACAGCAAGGCTCAGCTCGCCGAGCTCGAGCGCATTCACCAGCGCAACCTGGCCGACGCGCTGCTCGCCGCAGGCGTCACGCTCGCCGATCCGGCGCGCATCGACGTGCGCGGCAAGCTCGTGTGCGGGCGCGACGTGTCGATCGACGTGAACTGCGTGTTCGAGGGCGACGTGACGCTTGCCGACGGCGTGGCGATCGGCGCGAACTGCGTGATCCGCAACGCGGCGATCGCCGCGGGCGCGCGCGTCGACGCGTTCTCGCATCTCGACGGCGCGACGCTCGGCGCGCACACGGTCGTCGGCCCGTACGCGCGGCTGCGCCCGGGCGCGGTGCTCGCCGACGAAGCGCACGTCGGCAACTTCGTCGAGGTGAAGAACGCGACGCTCGGCCACGGCTCGAAGGCGAACCATCTGACCTATCTCGGCGACGCGGACATCGGCGCGCGCGTGAACGTCGGCGCGGGCACGATCACCTGCAACTACGACGGCGCGAACAAGTTCCGCACGATCATCGAGGACGACGTGTTCGTCGGCTCGGACACGCAGCTCGTCGCGCCCGTGCGCGTCGGCCGCGGCGTGACGATCGCGGCGGGCACGACCGTATGGAAGGACGTCGCCGAAGGCATGCTCGTGCTGAACGACAAGACGCAGACCGCGAAAAGCGGCTACGTGCGCCCCGTCAAGAAGAAGAGCTGAACCGTTTTTCGGGCGCGCAGCGGCGCGCCCGCATCATTGTCGAGTTGCGAGGATAGATTTTCATGTGCGGGATTGTCGGCGCAGTTGCGCAACGTAACATTGTTCCAGTGCTGATCGAAGGACTGCGCCGTCTCGAGTATCGCGGCTACGACTCGTGCGGCGTCGCGGTGCTCGATGCCGGCGCCCCTGCGCCGGGTGCGCCGAAGCGCGCGCGCAGCGTCGCGCGCGTCGCCGATCTCGATGCGCAGGTGCGCGAATCGCATCTCGAAGGCGAGACGGGCATCGCGCACACGCGCTGGGCGACGCACGGCGCGCCCGTCACGCACAATGCGCATCCGATCTTCTCGTCGAACGCGCTCGCGCTCGTGCACAACGGCATCATCGAGAACTTCGAGCCGCTGCGCGAAGCGCTGCGCGCGAAGGGCTACGAGTTCGTGTCGCAGACCGACACCGAAGTCATCGCGCACCTGATCCACAGCCTCTATCGCGGCAATCTGTTCGCAGCCGTTCAGGAAGCCGTCAAGCAGTTGCACGGCGCATACGCGATCGCGGTGGCGCACAAGGACGAGCCGCATACCGTCGTCGGCGCGCGCCAGGGCTCGCCGCTCGTCGTCGGCTTCGGCGAGCACGAGAACTTCCTCGCGTCCGACGCGCTCGCGCTCGCGGGCAGCACCGATCGCTTCACGTTCCTCGAGGAAGGCGACGTCTGCGAGCTGACGCTCGCGGGCGTGACGATCGTCGATCGTGACGGCGCGCGCGCGGCGCGCGACGTGCGCGTCGTCGCCGCATATGGCGGCGCGGTCGAGCTGGGCCCGTACCGGCACTTCATGCAGAAGGAAATCTTCGAGCAGCCGCGCGCGATCGCCGACACGATTGCGCAAACCGAAGCGTTCGATCCTTCGCTGTTCGGCGGCAACGCAAGCGGCGTGTTCGCCGATATCGACAGCCTGCTGATCCTCGCGTGCGGCACGAGCTACTACTCGGGCCTCACCGCGAAGTACTGGCTCGAATCGATCGCGAAAATCCCGACGCAAGTCGAGATCGCAAGCGAATACCGCTACCGCGAATCGGTGCCGAACCCGCGCGCGCTCGTCGTCGTGATCTCGCAATCGGGCGAGACGGCCGACACGCTCGCCGCGCTCAAGCACGCACAGGCGCTCGGCCACGCGCACACGCTCGCGATCTGCAACGTCGCGACGAGCGCGATGGTGCGTCTGACCGAGCTGCAATTCCTCACGCACGCGGGCACCGAGATCGGCGTCGCGTCGACGAAGGCGTTCACGACGCAGCTCGTCGCGCTGTTCGTGCTCGCGGCGACGCTCGGCAAGCTGCGCGGCCACGTCGACGCGGCCCGCGAAGCCGACTTCCTGAAGCAGTTGCGCCACCTGCCCGCCGCGCTCAACAGCGTGCTCGCGCTCGAGCCGCAGATCATTGCGTGGTCCGAAGAATTCGCGCGCAAGGAGAACGCGCTGTTCCTCGGCCGCGGGCTGCACTACCCGATCTCGCTCGAAGGCGCGCTGAAGCTCAAGGAGATCTCGTACATCCACGCGGAAGCGTATCCGGCGGGCGAGCTGAAGCACGGGCCGCTCGCGCTCGTGACGGAGGCGATGCCGGTCGTGACGGTCGCGCCGAACGATACACTGCTCGAAAAGCTGAAATCGAACATGCAGGAGGTGCGCGCGCGCGGCGGCGAGCTGTACGTGTTCGCCGACGCGGACACGCACATCGTCAACGACGAGGGGCTGCACGTGATCCGGATGCCCGAGCATTACGGGCCGCTGTCGCCGATCCTGCACGTCGTGCCGCTGCAGTTGCTCGCGTATCACACCGCATGCGCGCGCGGCACCGACGTCGACAAGCCGCGCAATCTCGCGAAGTCGGTGACGGTGGAATAATCGCTCGCCGTTCGAGCGCGCGGCAGCACGGCACGCGGCTCACAGCACGACGGGCGCACTCGACAACTCGTCGCCCGGCGCGCGGCGCGACGGATAGTGCCGCGCGAGCAACGCGGTGACGGCCTCGATCCCGTGAATCGAGCCCGCCTCGAAGCGGCCTCGGCGGAATTCCGCTTCCATCTCGCGGCACGCCTTCTCCCAGTCGTCGCTGTCGACACGCGCATGAATCCCGCGATCGGCGACGATCTCGACGTCGTGATCGGCGAGCAACAGATAGATGAGCACGCCGTTGTTGTGCTCGGTGTCCCACACGCGCAGTTCGGAGAACACATCGATCGCGCGATCGCGCGCGGTCATTCCGCGCAAGAGCATCGACGCGTGCAGCGCGCCTTCGACCGCGAACCGCAGTTGGCCGACGTGCTTCCCGTGGCTCGCGACGATCGCGCGCTCGATCTTGCCGAGCGTGCGCTTCGGAAACGCCGCGCCGACGCGCCAGCGCGTCATCGACAGGTGCCTCGCGATTCGTGCGATATCCATCACCACCTCCCGGACGCGCCGCCGCCGCCGAACCCGCCGCCGCCGCCGCGAAAGCCGTCGCTCCCGCCGCCCCAGCCGCCGCCGCGCCCGCCGATGAACGGCCCGCCGACGCGCGCGCCCATCCCGCCGCCGAGCAGCGTGAAGAAAAGCGCGATCGCGGCCGCCGCGATCGCAACGAAGAGCGCGCCGGACAACAGCCACGCGACGAAGCCCACCACGCCGCCCGTGACGACCGAGCCCGCGAGCCGCCCGAATATCGCGCGCAGCACGCCGCCCGCGACGATCGTCATCACGAACAGCAGCGGCAGCAGGCGGCCGAGCCCGCCTGCATCGCCGCGACGCGCGCGCGGCGGCGGCAGCGGCTCGCCTTCGATCACGCGCATCATGCTGCCGACGCCCGCCGAGATGCCGCCGTAGAAATCGCCGCGCCGAAAGCTCGGCACGATGATCTCGTCGATGATCCGGTGGCTCGTCGCATCGGTCAGCACGCCTTCGAGCCCGTAGCCGACCTCGATGCGCAGCGTGCGGTCGTTCTTCGCGACGATGAGGAGCGCGCCGTCGTCGACGTTCGCTCGGCCGAGCTTCCATTGCTCGACGACGCGGATCGAATACTGCTCGATCGTCTCGGGCTGCGTCGTCGGCACGATCAGCACCGCGATCTGGCTGCCCTTGCGCGCTTCGAAATCCTTCAGCGACTGTTCGAGCGCCGCGCGTTCGGCGGCCGTCAGCGTGCCTGTCTCGTCCGTCACGCGCGCGGCGAGCGGCGGCACCGGCTGCTCGGCGCGGCAGGCGCCGCCGCCGATCGACAGGAACGTGAGGACCGCGAAGCACGCCGCGCGGAACAAGCCCTTCAATTCGACGCTCCGGCGGCCGGCGCGGGCGTGGTGGCGGGCGCGGGCGTGGTCCCGAAGTCGACGCGCGGCGGCTTCGAGATCTCCGCTTCGTTCGCGACCGAGAAGTTCGGTTTTTCCTGGTAGCCGAACGCCATCGCGGTCAGGTTGCTCGGGAACGAGCGAATCGTCGTGTTGTACGCCTGCACCGAGCGGATGTAGCGATTGCGCGCGACCGTGATGCGGTTCTCGGTGCCTTCGAGCTGCGCCTGCAGATCGCGAAAGTTCGCATCGGACTTCAACTGCGGATAGTTCTCGGACACGACGAGCAGCCGAGACAGCGACGACGTCAGTTGCCCCTGCGCGGCCTCGAATTTCGCGAACGCCTGCGGGTCGGACAGCAGCTCCGGCGTCGCGCGAATCGAGCCGACCTGCGCGCGCGCCTCGGTCACGCGCGTGAGCACGTCGCGCTCCTGATTCGCATAGCCCTTCACGGTATTGACGAGATTCGGCACGAGATCCGCGCGGCGCTGATACTGATTCAGCACCTCCGACCAGCTCGCCTTCACCTGCTCGTCCTGCACCTGAATCGCGTTGTAGCCGCAACCGGACAACGCGAATGCGAGCGCCGCCAGCAGCGCGGCGCCGATCAGACGCATCCATGTCGCGGCGGGACGCGGGACCGAAGAGTGATGTCGCATTCTGCCATCTCCATTGCAGTTCGCCGGGGAAGGCGCGGCGCCGGCCGCCGACGGCTCGTCTCGGGCCATCGCCCGCGAATCGCCGTACAGGCTTCGAATCGATGCTACGTATGCGGTTCCTGATCCACTTGATTTGCGTCAACGGTCGACCTGCGCGGCGAGACAGCAAGAATCGTACGCGATATCCCGCCGCCGTTTTTGGGCCCGCTCGGCGGCCGAGCCTCAGCATGTGTCGGCCGGCGCGCATGCAACGGGGCTCGATTGAGGTAGGTCAACCCGCATCATCCAGCCGGCACTACAGTGAAACGATCATTCGCGTTCGATCCCGGTGCTCAGGCCCCCGAAATGAAAGCACTCAAGCGATTCGCGATTGCAACGGTCGCCACGCCGCTCGCAACGGGATTCGGGATTGCCCGCCCCACGCGGGCGTCGGTGGAGATGGAGGCTGCACGGCGCTTTGCGATCGGCGCGGCGCGCCGGCTCGGCGCAATCGCAACCGTCGTGTGGCTGCCTCGCCATCGATGCCGCACGCTCGGCTTCCTGCCGTACCCGTTGTTGCTCGCGCCCGCTCGCCCATCTTTTCATGCATCGCGGCCATCGGCATCGCAACGCTTCGGGAAGTGAAGCGCGCCGTTGCGGCAGACATCGACATCCATCGACGAGACAGGAGCGCTTGCCATGCACGACGCACATGTCCATCACGATCACGGCCACGACGCGGACGAACGGCGTGATCCGAGTCGCTCGCACGATGCGGGGGCGCCCGGCGAAACGGTGGTCGACCCGGTCTGCGGCATGACGGTGCCGCTCGACGCGAAACGTCGATACGACTATCGGGGCCGCACGTATCGCTTCTGCAGCGACCGGTGCCTGGCAGCATTTCGCGCATCGCCGCAGCAGTTCGTCGGGATGCCGAAGCAGCCGCCCGGCGAAGCCGCGGCGCAGCCGGGCACGATCTACACGTGCCCGATGCACCCGCAGATACGCGCAAACGCGCCGGGCGACTGCCCGATCTGCGGGATGGCGCTCGAGCCGCTCGCGCCGGGCGCGGCCGAAGAGAGGAACCCCGAGCTCGAATCGATGACACGGCGCTTCTGGGTCGGCCTCGCGCTGTCCGTGCCGCTCGTGCTGATGACGATGGGCGCGATGGCGCTGCCGTTCGATATCGGCGCAGGCATCGACGCGCTGCTCGCACGCTGGCCGCGGCCGTTCGGGACGGCGGCGTCGTGGCCGCAATGCGTGCAGGCCGCGCTCGCGACGCCTGTCGTGCTGTGGGGCGGCTGGCCGTTCTTCGTGCGCGGCTGGAAGTCGTTCGTCACGCGGCAGTTGAACATGTTCAGCCTGATCGCGCTCGGCGTCGCGGCGGCCTATCTGTTCAGCGTGTTCGCGCTGCTGTTCCCCGACGCGCTTCCGCAGGCGTTCCGCAACGGCCATGACATTCCGCTCTATTTCGAGGCATCGGCGGTGATCGTGACGCTCGTGCTGCTCGGCCAGGTGCTCGAACTGCGCGCGCGCGCACGCACGTCGAGCGCGATCCGCGGCCTGCTGCAGCTCACGCCGCACACGGCGGTGCGCGTGAAGTCCGACGGCTCGGAGGAGAGCGTCCCGCTTGAGGCGGTCGTCGTCGGCGATACGCTGCGCGTGAAACCCGGCTCGAAGGTGCCGGTCGACGGCATCGTCGTCGAAGGGCACTCGAGCGTCGACGAATCGATGATCACCGGCGAGCCGGTGCCCGCCGAGAAAACCGAGGGCAGCCCGGTGACGGGCGCGACCGTCAACCAGACGGGCACGTTCGTGATGCGCGCGGAAAGGATCGGCGCCGACACGCTGCTCGCGCGGATCGTGCAGATGGTCGCCGAAGCCGGACGCTCGCGCGCGCCGATCCAGAAGCTCGCCGATCAGGTGTCCGGCTGGTTCGTGCTCGCCGTCATCGCGCTCGCCGCGATCGCGTCCGTCGCATGGGCGGCGTTCGGTCCGGCCCCCGCGCTCGCGAACGCGCTCGTCGTCGCGATCAGCGTGCTCATCATCGCGTGCCCGTGCGCGCTCGGCCTCGCGACGCCCGTGTCGATCATCGTCGGCGTCGGCCGAGGCGCGCGCGAAGGCGTGCTCATCAAGGATGCCGAAGCATTGGAACTGATGGAGAAGGTCGATACCGTCGTCGTCGACAAGACCGGCACGCTGACGCAGGGGCGGCCGCGCGTGCAGACGGTCGTCGCGCTCGACCCGCGGCGCGAGCGCGCGCTGCTCGGCGATGCGGCGAGCCTCGAAGGCGTGAGCGAGCACCCGCTCGCGCAGGCGATCGTCGAGCATGCGACGCAGGCGGGCGCGGCGCGCAAACCGGTGGAATCCTTCGATTCGGTGCCCGGCAAGGGCGTGAAAGGCACGATCGACGAGCGCGCGGTCGCGCTCGCACGCGATCGGCCTCGCGATGACGGCGTCGAACGGTTCGATCGCGCGGCCGCCGTATGTTCGCGATCGGAACTTGCCGGCATGCGTCGCACCCGCGACCGCGCTCCGCCAGGCGTCCGCGCCATCGGGCCGACATCCGTCACCGCTCATGTCCTCGACGGCAGGCGGCGGCTGACGTACCTCGGCGCTCGCCAGGGCTCGAACTGCCGCGCGCGCACGCACGTCGAGCGCGATCCGCGGCCTGCTGCAGCTCACGCCGCACACGGCGGTGCGCGTGAAGTCCGACGGCTCGGAGGAGAGCGTCCCGCTTGAGGCGGTCGTCGTCGGCGATACGCTGCGCGTGAAACCCGGCTCGAAGGTGCCGGTCGACGGCATCGTCGTCGAAGGGCACTCGAGCGTCGACGAATCGATGATCACCGGCGAGCCGGTGCCCGCCGAGAAAACCGAGGGCAGCCCGGTGACGGGCGCGACCGTCAACCAGACGGGCACGTTCGTGATGCGCGCGGAAAGGATCGGCGCCGACACGCTGCTCGCGCGGATCGTGCAGATGGTCGCCGAAGCCGGACGCTCGCGCGCGCCGATCCAGAAGCTCGCCGATCAGGTGTCCGGCTGGTTCGTGCTCGCCGTCATCGCGCTCGCCGCGATCGCGTCCGTCGCATGGGCGGCGTTCGGTCCGGCCCCCGCGCTCGCGAACGCGCTCGTCGTCGCGATCAGCGTGCTCATCATCGCGTGCCCGTGCGCGCTCGGCCTCGCGACGCCCGTGTCGATCATCGTCGGCGTCGGCCGAGGCGCGCGCGAAGGCGTGCTCATCAAGGATGCCGAAGCATTGGAACTGATGGAGAAGGTCGATACCGTCGTCGTCGACAAGACCGGCACGCTGACGCAGGGGCGGCCGCGCGTGCAGACGGTCGTCGCGCTCGACCCGCGGCGCGAGCGCGCGCTGCTCGGCGATGCGGCGAGCCTCGAAGGCGTGAGCGAGCACCCGCTCGCGCAGGCGATCGTCGAGCATGCGACGCAGGCGGGCGCGGCGCGCAAACCGGTGGAATCCTTCGATTCGGTGCCCGGCAAGGGCGTGAAAGGCACGATCGACGAGCGCGCGGTCGCGCTCGGCAACGCGCATCTGATGGCGGACCTCGCGATCGACTGCACGGCTGTCGAAACGGATTCGAATCGCCTGCGCGAAGCCGGCCAGACCGTGATGTATGTCGCGATCGACGGAAGGCTTGCCGGCTATATCGGCGTCGCGGACCCGATCAAGGCGACGACGCCGGACGCGGTGCGGCTGCTCAAGGCGTCGGGCGCGCGCATCGTGATGCTGACGGGCGACAATCCCGTCACCGCGAACGCGGTCGCGAAGACGCTGTCGCTCGACGGCGTGAAGGCGGGCGTGCTGCCCGAGGACAAGTACCGGCACGTGCAGGCGCTGCAGCAGCAAGGGCATGTCGTCGCGATGGCGGGCGACGGCGTCAACGACGCACCGGCGCTCGCGCAGGCGAACGTCGGCATCGCGATGGGCACCGGCACCGACGTCGCGATGAACAGCGCCCGGATCGTGCTCGTGAAGGGCGATCTGCGCGGCATCGCACGCGCGCGCGCGCTCAGCGTCGCGACGATGAAGAACATCCGGCAGAACCTGTTCTTCGCATTCGTCTACAACGCAGTCGGCATTCCGGTCGCGGCGGGCGTGCTGTATCCGTGGTTCGGCATCACGCTGAGCCCGATCTTCGCGAGCGCCGCGATGGCGGCGAGCTCGGTTTCCGTCATCGGCAACGCGCTGCGGTTGCGTGCCGCGAAGACCTGAGCGGGCGGCGCGCGGGCGGCGGATCTGCTCGACGCTCGAACGCCGGCCGCGCCGCTCACGCGGCGACGACGGCCGGATGGAATCCCGCGGCTTCGATAATCTCGACCACGCGCTCGACGCCGAGCGCCGAGCCGACTTCGACCACCTTCGACGCGATGTCGACGGAAACGGCCGCCGACGCATCGACGGCCTTGATCGCCTGCGTGATCGCGTTCGCGCAGCCGCCGCACGACATGTCCTTCACTTCGAGCTTCATGTTGCTTCTCCAGGGGGATTTGGGGCGATCGAAGGATGAATCTTCCCACAGTGGGAAGGTCAAGCGCGGGCGGCCGGATCGGCTGCGCAGCCGGGGCCGGCGCGCCCGCTGCGATCGGCTCCGGCGACACGTTCGTCGCGGCCGTCGAATCGTCGAATCGTCGAATCGCCCCGCCCGGCTCGCGCGTCAGCGCTTCGCCGGCGCCCGGCAAAGCGCGAGATTGTGCAGGATCGCGTCGCCCGTCGGCTTGTAGTTGTCGGCGTCGCACGGCGGCAGGCCGAACGCCTCGCTATGATCCTGCTGCGCGCGATAGGCGAGCGTATCGGACAGCACGGCCACGCATTGCGCGCGATCGCCGCGGTGGTACTCCGTCAGCGCCAGATCGCTCTTCGCCCGGTCCAGCTCGATCCAGTCCATGAAGCCGCTGCATTCGGCCAGCAGCGATTTCAGCGTCGCGCGCGCGCCATCGTAGTCGTGCGCCGCGTATTGCTTGTGCGACCGCTCGGTGCGCACGCTCCGCGCGCGATCGGCGCACGCGGCGCTCGGGCGCCGATATTCACCGTCGAACGACGCGCGCATCCCGCAAAAATCCCGGCACGCGTCCGAGCCTGACGTATCCAGCCTGACGACGCCGTGCCCGCCGGACACCGCGATCCGGCATACGTTGTCGCCGTCGCGCGCGATGCCGACGCGCCCATCGAACGTGCCGCTCAGCGCGCAGGTATGGCAGTTGCCGCCGATCGTCTCGATGTCGAAGGCATTGCCCTTGACGGTCAGCACGCCGTGCGCGCTGCCGCCTTCGACGTACAGATAGCGGCCCGCGTCGACCGCCGGGCCGGCGGCGATCGCCGGCACGCTAGCCGAAAGGCCCGCTGAAAACACGGCCGCCGCGACCGCCGCCCGCATACGGATTCTCCAGTTCATTCGCGCCCCCTTCGTCGATGTGCGGTGCAACCCGCGCGCGCCGGTCACGACGCGCGCAACGTCATGCGGATTCGCCCGCGAGCAGCCGCAGCCGCCGCGCCTGCCGCGGCAGCACGATGTACATGCCGGCCGCGACGTTCAGCATCCAGCCGATCGCCTGACCGACGAGCGGATGGCCGGCATGGCGCAGCGGCATCGTCGCCACGCTGATCGGCAGCGCGGCCAGCGCGGCCCAGCCGGCCGTCGTCAGTCCGAGCGTCAGCGCCTGCCACAGCGACAGCCGGCCGGGCGCCGTCAGCGCGTGCGCGGCGAACCCGCCGCGCACCATGTATCCGGTGATCGGCAGGCAAACCGCGAGGCCAACGATGAAGGCGACGCCGGCGATCGCCGTCGCGTTGCCGCTCGGCAGCCGGCCGGCGACGGGATCGGTTCGCCATATCCACCATCCGACGATCGCGACGCCGGCGATCCATACCGGCGCGCTGGCGAGCGTCTGACGCCACATGCACGACCACCACACCGACAGGCGTCGGCCGAACGTCATCGGCGGCAGCATCTGGAACATATCAACCTCCATTCTTGTTATCGGTTCTGTGAACGCGACGAATGCGGCTTCGTTCGACGGTTGATGCGTGCGGACGGCGGGCGCGCTCGCCCCGGTCCGGCAGCGCGGACCGGCGAGCGGCCCGCGCTTTTGCGCGCTTTTGCGCGCTTTCGCGGCGCGCCGCCCGCGCGATTGCGGCGCGGGCGTCTTCTTGCTTCACGTCGGCCGGCCCGCGCTGCCGCGGCCGGGCCGGACGTCAGGACGTCATTTGCCGTTCTCGTCTTCCTTCAGCTTCGGCAGCGCCGACGATTCGCCCGGCGTCAGCAGGCCGACTTGCGAGTAGATGCGCAGCTTGTCGCGGGTGTCGGTGATGTCGAGGTTGCGCATCGTCAACTGGCCGATCCGGTCGCGCGGCGAGAACATCGACTCCACCTTCTCCATCGACAGGCGCTCCGGCTGGTACGTGAGGTTCGGCGAGCGCGTGCCGAGGATCGAATAGTCGTTGCCGCGGCGCAGCTCGACCGTCACCTCGCCCGTGACCGCGCGCGCGACCCAGCGCTGCGCGGTCTCGCGCAGCATGATCGCCTGCGGATCGAACCAGCGGCCCTGGTACAGCAGGCGGCCGAGACGGCGGCCGTTCTCGCGGTACTGCTCGATCGTGTCCTCGTTGTGGATGCCGGTGACGAGGCGCTCGTATGCGATGTAGAGGAGCGCGAGCCCCGGGGCTTCGTAGATGCCGCGGCTCTTCGCCTCGATGATCCGGTTCTCGATCTGGTCGCTCATGCCGAGGCCGTGGCGGCCGCCGATCCGGTTCGCCTCGAGCAGCAGCTCGACCGCATCCTTGTACTCGACGCCGTTCAGCGCGACCGGGCGGCCCTCTTCGAAGCGGATCGTCACTTCTTCCTTGTCGATCTTCACGTCGTCGCGCCAGAACGCGACGCCCATGATCGGATTGACGATCTTGATGCCGCTCTCGAGGCTCTCGAGATCCTTCGCCTCGTGCGTCGCGCCGAGCAGGTTCGAATCGGTCGAGTACGCCTTCTCGGCGGACATCTTGTACCCGAAGCCCGCCTGGTGCATGAATTCGGACATTTCCGCGCGGCCGCCGAGCTCGTCGATGAACTGCTGGTCGAGCCACGGCTTGTAGATCTTCAGGTCCGGATTGACGAGCAGGCCATAGCGGTAGAAGCGCTCGATGTCATTGCCCTTGTACGTGCTGCCGTCGCCCCAGATGTTGACGCCGTCCTCCTTCATCGCGGCGACGAGCATCGTGCCCGTCACGGCGCGGCCAATCGGGGTCGTATTGAAATACGTGACGCCCGCCGTCGAGATGTGAAACGCGCCGCACTGGAGCGCCGCGATCCCTTCGGCCACGAGCTGCGCGCGGCAATCGATCAGGCGCGCGCCTTCCGCGCCGTACTGGATCGCGCGCTTCGGGATCGCGTCGTAGTCGTCTTCGTCGGGCTGGCCGAGATTGGCCGTGTACGCGTAAGGAACGGCCCCCTTGATGCGCATCCAGTGCAGCGCGGCGCTCGTGTCGAGGCCGCCGGAGAACGCGATGCCGACCTTCTGGCCGGCCGGGAGATTTTCAAGAATCGTGGTCATGACGAAAACCGTTCAATCAGTTGGAAGGGGGAATTTCGCGGAATCCAAGAGTATCGACTGTGCCCGATTATGAGGCAAGTCTCGCGCGCGCCTGCGGCGGGCCGTAAATGGGGCTGTGGCGGCACGCGGCGCGGGTGGGCGGGCGATTGAATGGCGCAATGGCTCGGCGGTGCAACCGACCGGCCAGTCAGCGGGATCGGGCCGGACGATCGCGCTCGACGCACGCTTGCTGGCGCCCGGCCGGGCATTGCGGCAGCCTCGCCCGCCCGCATGCGGCGAGCGGCCACCGCCGGCCTGAAGGCGCCAGGCGCGCCCGCCGGGCCCCCATCGACGCAATCACGCGTCGTCCGGCTCCTTCTGCCGCATCGTGACGAACTCCTCGGCCGCGGTCGGGTGGATGCCGACCGTCTCGTCGAACTGCGCCTTCGTCGCGCCCGCCCGGATCGCGATCGCGATGCCCTGGATGATTTCCGCCGCATCGCGCCCGACCATGTGCGCGCCGACGACGCGCTGGCTGTCCCGCGCGACGACGAGCTTCATCAGCGTCTTCTCGTCGCGGCCGGACAGCGTATGCCGCAGCGCGCGAAACGATGTCCTGTAGATGTCGAGCGCGCCGAGCTCGGCGCGCGCATCCGCCTCGGTGAGGCCGACCGTCGCGATCTCCGGCTGGCTGAACACCGCGGAAGGGATGTAGCGATGATCGGCCGCGATCCGCTTGCCGTCGAACAGGTTCGCCGCGAGCAGCATGCCGTCGCGCGTCGCGACGGGCGTCAGTTGCGGGCGCGCGGTGACGTCGCCGATCGCGTGGATCGACGGCACCGTCGTCGTCGAATACGCGTCGACCTCGATCGCGCCGCTCGCGTCGCGCGCGACGCCGACCGCCTCGAGCCCGAGCCCGTCGGCATTCGCGACGCGCCCCGTTGCGTACAGCACCGCGTCATACGGGCCGTGCGCGCCCTGCGCGAGCCTGAGCGTCAGCGCGCCGTCGGCGCCGCGCTCGATCGCCTCGATCGCCGCGCGCGTATGGATGGCGACGCCCTGCTTCGTCATCTCGCCGTGCAGCGCGCGCCGCACGTCGTCGTCGAAGCCGCGCAGGATCTGCTCGCCGCGATAGAACAGGTCGACGTCGACGCCGAGCCCGTTGAAGATGCCGGCGAACTCGACCGCGATGTAGCCGCCGCCGACGATCGCGATCCGCCCGGGCAGCTCGGGCAGGCTGAGCGCCTCGCGCGACGTGATCGCGTGCCCGATGCCGGGAATCGGCGGCAGCACCGGCCGAGAGCCGGTCGCGACGCCGATGTGCCGCGCGGTGACGCGCCGGCCCGCGACATCGACCGTATGCGCGTCGACGAGCGTCGCGCGCCCCGCGTGGATCTCGACGCCCGACTTGTTCAGCAGATCGACGTAGATGCCGCTCAGGCGCGCGATCTCGCGATCCTTCGCCTCGATGAGCGCCGGCCACGAGAAGAGGCCGATGTCGAAGGTCCAGCCGAAGCCCGCGGCATCCTCGACGTCGTGGCTGTAGTGCGCGGCATAGACGAGCAGTTTCTTCGGAATGCAGCCGCGCAGCACGCAGGTGCCGCCGATCCGTTCTTCCTCGGCGATGCCGACGCGCGCGCCGCAGGACGCCGCGACCCGGCTCAGGCGCACGCCGCCCGAGCCCGCGCCGATGACAAAGAGATCGTAGTCGAATTCCATAGCGCCGCCTGATCGAAGCCTCGATGACCGGACGATAGCAAGTTTCCGAATTTCTTGCGGCGCGGTGTGCGCGTACTGTCATACGGCGCAATCATCTGTGGATTCTTCCGCGCGCCGCCCAGAAAAAAGCGGAGGGCAATGCCCTCCGCTTCATCGGGTGCCGTGCGCGACGCGAATTCGTCGCGCCGACGCGTCACGCCTGCGATGCGTCGCCGTCCTGCGGCGCGGCCGTGTTGTCGCCGTCGGCCGCCTCGTCGTCCTTCTTTTTCTCGACGAGATTCTCGAGCGCCTCGGCGCCCTTGAAGCCCGCGACCGCGGCCGCGGCCTTCGTCAGCAGACCAGCGTCCGGATCGACCCTCTCCGCTGCCTCGACGGCCGCCACTGCGCCCGCAATCTCACCTACCGTATTCAGGATTCCCATCGCAATCACCGTTTGGGTTGAACGTGAGCGAGCATGATTGCACGGACATTCATGCAGCGCCGCGTTTGTCACATTCGGTAGCACCGGTTACTTCGGCGCGACCGCTCACGAGCCGGCGCGCAAGACGCCGGCGAATGCGCGCGCCGGCGCACGACAGCGAACCGGAACGCATGCGCGGCGCACGATCGGCGACGATCGCGCTTCGATGCCGCGCGCGAAGCAGCTTAGCTCACTGCCGCCCGCGCAACTGTCAAACTATGTCGAATAATTTTCAGGCGGCTTTCATTCGAAGGATTCCTTGGTTTTTCCGCATGCACCGCAGCGCGCGACGCGCATCGCGCGCGCGTTTGCGTTCATTCGCTCGCACCCGATGCAGGCGCGGCCGCCGCGACGCTCGCCGACGCGCCCGACGCGCCCGCCGCCGCGACGGCCACATCGTTGGTCTTGCTGCTCACTTCGTCGTCGTCCGTCCTCGTGCACGCGGCAAGCACCAACACCGCCGTCATCATCGATGCAGCCCATGCGTAACGCTTCATCCTGTCGCTCCCATCGGAACCGAATCGTCGGAAAACGGCCGCTGCGCGCCGAACGGCCGCACGCACCGGCTACCTGAAAAACGCCATCTGCACGACCTTCACGATCACGAGCCCGACCGCGAGCACCAGATAGCCGCGCAGCACGCCCATCCAGATGCGCGTCGACAGCGTGATCCGCGGCGCCGGCAGCGCGTCGAGCGGCGGCATCCGCCACGTGTCGCGGCCGCTGCGGTCGATGCCCGCGCCGGCCGCGACGTTCGCGCCGCCGACGCGCTTGCGCACCACGAGCGTCGCCGCGAGCCCGACCACCGCGAGCAGCGTGCCGCCCGCGAGCACCTCGAGCATCGTCTCGCCGCTCATGTCCGGATACATCACGGAAGCCGTCAGGATAATCGACAACATCACGAGCACCCAGATCACCGCGCCCGTGAACAGATTCAATTTCGTCGAGTTGACCCACGGGCCAAGCACGGCCCGGTCATTGCACAGCAGCAGCAGGAACACCGTCGCGCTCGGCAGCAGCACGCCCGCGAGCGTCTGCACCGCTTCCGTCAGCAGGCCGAGCGGGCTGCCCGGCATCAGCACGAGCGCGGCCGCCGCGGCGACGATCCCGAAGTAGACGAGATAGAAGCCCTTCGCATCCGACACGCCGCGATGCAGCGAGTGATGGATCTTGAACACGTCGCCGATCGCGTACGCGGTCGCAAGCGACACGGCCGCCGCGCCGATGATGCACGCGTCGAGCAGCGCGATCGCGAAGAGCGTCGCGCTCGTGCGGCCCGCGTACTTCGCAAGGCCGGCGATCACGCCGCCCGCGTCGGTGAAGCCGCCCGCCTCCGGGCGGCCCGCGTAGAGCGCCGCGCAGAACGAGATCATCGCGATCGCGCCGATCATCACGAACACGATGCCGATCCACAGATCCGCCTTCTCGTACTTCATGAAGCGCGGCGTGATCCGCTTGTCGATCACGTAGCTCTGCTGAAAGAACAACTGCCACGGCGCGACCGTCGTGCCGACGATGCCGATCACGAGCAGCATCACGTCGGAGAGCTTCGCGTGCGCGGGCCAGGCCGGCACGAACAGGTCCCGCGTCATCTGATGCACGGGCGGATGGATCGACACGAGCACCGGCACGAGCAGCAAGCTCAGCACGCACAGCACCACCGCGAAGCGCTCGAAGCGGCGGAAGTCGCCCGTGCTGACGGCCGCCATCGTGAGCGCCGCCGCGATGCACACGCCCGCGACCTTCGACACGCCGAAGAAATCGAGCACGAACGTGATGCCGATGAACTCGGTGACGATCGTCAGCGCGTTCAGGATGAAGAGGTCGATCACGCTGAACGCGCCCCAGAACTTGCCGAAGCGCTCGAAGATGAGGCGCGCGTGGCCGACGCCCGTCACGGCGCCGAGGCGCAGCACCATCTCCTGGTTCACGAACAGCACGGGCACGAGCAGCAGCAGCGTCCACAGCAGCGACGTGCCGTAGTTCTGCCCCGCCTGCGTATAGGTGCCGAACGCACCGGCGTCGTTGTCGCCGACCATCACGATGAGACCCGGCCCGAGGATCGCGAGCAGCGTGCGCACGCGCGCCCACCAGCCGCTGCGCGGCGCCGTGTCGTGGTGCGCGATCGTGCCGAACGCGCCCTTGATGTCGCCCAGGTGCGCCTGATCGAGGACCGCGCTGCGCTCGAGCGCGATGGGCGGCGAGATATCGGTTGGCGTGGACATGTGTTTTCTCCCTATGCGTATGGTTGTCGTCGAAGCGCCGCATCGGCATGCGTAAGCGCGCCGCTGGTCTCAGGAAATCAGGGTTTTCAGGCGCCGCCAGAACGAGGCGAATGCCGGCTTGCCGGCGGCTTCGAGCGACAGCATCGCGTCGTAGTGGACGCGCGATTCGGCGACGTGCGGCAGTTGCGACAGAAGCAGACCGAATTGCATGATGATTCTCCGGGCGCGGGTTCTCGCGCATGGCGGGAAGCCGCGTGCCCGAACGTCATGCGCGCGATGCGCTTATCGATCGAGCCCTACGCGCTTCCCTTGATGATCGAAATCGAAAAGATCCAGGGTGCGGCATATGGGATGACTGTCACTGTCCGGCATGTCGGCTCCTTGTCTGAAGGTTGGCTCACTGCGAGCACGCATGCACGACGAACGCGCACGCGAACACACACGCTCGACGCCGCCGTCATGCCAAGCATGCGGCAGCGCCAAGCGAACGCGCGCCGCGAACCGGCGTTCGCGGCGAGTGCCGGATGGGCGCGCGAAAACGCGGCGCTCATGCGGCGCGAATCAAGGGTGCACGGGGAAGCGGTACTGCGAACTGCGACGCGCACCGTCTGCCTGATCGGCTGGACGGCGGCGAATGAATGGGCGCGGACGTCTTGCCGTTCAGGCGGAGAAACTGCTCGAAAGTCGACTACTGCAAGTGTCCAAGGCGGATGCCCCATTTGTGGAGATGGCGGGATTCTAGGTAGGCGGCGAACCTAAAGTCAATGACGTTCGTCGGCTTCGCGAAAAAAAATTTCCGCGCTTGCGGCACTGTAAGTTTTTACGCGATGAAACCGTGCCCGTTGCTTTCAATCGCCGAGGGACGGAGCCGGATCGAAAGCCGGAACGCGCACCGTGCGGCGCTTGCCGCGCGCACGCGCCGATTTCGCCGGATGTTGACCGATCCGGCATCTTTATTCGTTTTTTTCTTGCGCGCCCACGTACGGCACGCATACAATCCGCCGCGGTTCATCACAGAAGGAGAGTCCCTCGTGGACACGTCCCCCAGTAGTTGCAGTCCGACGCCGGTCGAAGCCGGCAATGCAATCGCGCGCTAGCCGCCTGGTCCTCCTTCGCCGCTAGCTCGCATTGGTCGAGTTAGCGCGCTTCATCGCCGGCGGCCTCCGTCCGCACGCACGCAGCACGCTTCCTCTGTTTAGGTCTCGTCGCAAGCCCCCCTCCGGCGCGCAAGCGATGTGTTACGTCGTCCGGCGCAAGCCGGAGCGGACGGGAGCGAAGTCATGCTTGTTCAGTTTTTCAAGGCTAAGCTCGGGCGCTACGCCCATTTCGCGAGCCGCCGGATCGTCATATCGTCGATCTCGCCGCTCGCGCATGCGGCGAACGCATCGAGCAACGGCGCGCTGCCAGGCGCGGGGCTGATCGTCCGGCCAATCAGTTGCGCGATCGTCGGCGCCATCGCGGGGGCTGTCGCGATCGTCGCGCTGCTGTCCGCCTCGGGCGGCCGCGCCGGCCTGAATCAGGCGATGCGCGTTAGCTGGTGGTTCTCCTGAGCACCCGGCAAGCCCGACGGTCAGCCGTGCCCGGCGGGCAACCTCAAGCGGCGAGCGGGCGAGGATATCGCCCGCATTCATCCAGGCAACGATTCGTCATGAAGAAAACCATCCGTCACATGCTCGTCAAATCCGGCATCGTTTCCGGCCTGCCGTTGCTGCTGTCGCTCGGCGTCTCGCACCCCGCGCTCGCGCAAGCCGCGGCCGCGGACGGCGCGCAGACGCCATCCGCCGCGCAGGCCGCCGATGCCGCCGCCACGCCCGCCCCCACCGGCTTCTGGGAACGCTCGAACCTGTTCGGCGACATGGGCGGCCTGCGCAGCAAGCTCGGCGATCACGGGATCACGCTGAATCTGCAGGAAACGAGCGAGTACCTGCGCAACCTGTCGGGCGGCACGAGCCGCGGCGGCGCATACGACGGTCTCACGCAATTCGGCTTCAGCGTCGACACCGAAAAAGCGATCGGGCTGCCCGGCGGCACGTTCAACGTGTCGGGTCTGCAGATTCACGGCACGAGCCTCACGTCGCGCAACCTGCAGTTGCTGCAGACGGCGAGCGGCATCGAGGCCGAAGGGACGACGCGCTTGTGGGAGCTGTGGTATCAGCAGTCGTTCGCGAACGGCCGCGCCGACGTGAAGATCGGCCAGCAAAGCCTCGACCAGGAATTCATGGTGAGCCAGTACGCGAGCACGTTCATCAACGCGACGTTCGGCTGGCCCGTGCTGCCCGCCGTCGACATGCCGGCGGGCGGCCCCGCGTATCCGCTGTCGTCGCTCGGCGTGCGGCTGCGCGCGAAGCCATCCGACGCGTGGACGGTGATGGCGGGCGTGTTCGACGGCAATCCGGCGGGCGGCGTGGGCGACGCGCAACAGCTCAATCGGCACGGCACGAATTTCAACCTGCGCAACGGCGCGCTCTTCATCGGCGAGCTCCAGTACGCGCTCAACGCACCGCCCGCCGATCCGAAGGCGCCGCAGCCGGCGGGCCTGCCGGGCCTGTACAAGCTCGGCGTCTGGTACAACTCCGAGCGCTTCGCCGATCCGCGCTACGACACGAACGGCGTGCCCCTCGCCGATCCGGCAAGCAACGGCATCGCGGCGACGCATCGCGGCAACTACGGCTTCTACGCGGTCGCGGACCAGATGGTGTGGCGGCCGAGCGCGGACAGCCCGCGCTCGCTGAACGTGTTCGCGCGCGTGATGGGCGCGCCCGGCGATCGCAACGCGGTCGATTTCACGCTGAACGCGGGCGTCACGCTGAAGGCGCCGTTCGCCGGACGCGACAACGACACGGCGGGGCTCGCCGTCAGCTACGCGAAAATCGGCTCGCACGCGCGCGGCGCCGACGGCGACGCCGGCGTGTTCCAGACGCCCGGCTATCCGGTGCGCCGCGCGGAAACGCTGATCGAGGCGACTTATCAGTATCAGGTGACGCCGTGGTGGCAGTTGCAGGCGGACTTCCAGTACGCATTCCGGCCGGGCGGCGGCATCCCGAACCCGAACGAGCCGGGCTCGCGCATCGGCAACGAGGCGATCGTCGGCGTGCGCACGACGATCACGTTCTGATCCGCTTCGCTTGCCACGCCCGGCACACCTTTCGCGCGTTTCATTCTTCCGCCGCGCGCGTGTCGCTCACGACGGCACCGCGCCTGCGCGCATCGCCCGCGCGCCGTCAAATCGCCGGGAGCCTGTTCACGCCAGGAACGGGCGCTAAACCGATTTGTCACCATAGTGCCATCAGAAAGTCGGCTCCGTGCATTACCGTGATTCATTCGGCCGCACACCAACGCCGCTTCGCGTAGTAACTTAAGCGTTGCGGCGCGCGACCGGACACGGCATGCCGGACCGGTCGCGCGCCGCGCGCGAGCGCCGGCCCGGCGCCTCCCGACGAGAGTCGCATTCACGCGGAGCCATCAGCTTGTTCTGTCTCGATCTCGCCGCACGCCGCCACGCTCGCACGACCGATCGCGCGGCAGCCGTTCATCCGCGCCGCCGCACGCCGAAGGCCGCGCGATGAAAGCGCTCGCGTGGCTCGCCGGCACCGTCTGCGCGCTGCTCGCGGCCGAGCTGGTCTCGTTCGGCGACATCGGCCGCTTCGTCGCGCTGCTCGCCGACTTGCTCGCCGCGCTGTGCGCGATCGCGGCCGCATTCGGCTGCGCGTACACACTCGTCGCGGCCGCGCTCACGCACCGCTTCTTCGCGCGTGCGCCGCGCGAGCCGCGCGAGTGCCCGCCGGTGACGATCGTCAAGCCGCTGCACGGCACCGAGCGAACGCTGTTCGCGAATCTCGCGAGCTTTTGCGAGCAGCGCTACGACGGCCCGATCCAGTTCCTGTTCGGCGTGCACGATCGCGACGATCCCGCGCTGCGCGCCGTCGATGCATTGCGCGACGCGTTTCCCGGCGCGCACGTGACGATCGTCGCCGACGCCCGCCTGTACGGCCCGAACCGCAAGATCGCGAACCTCGTCAACATGCTGCCCGCCGCCGTGCACGACGTGCTGATCTTCGCGGACAGCGACGTGAGCGTCGGCCCCGACTACGTGCGGCACATCGTCGGCGAGCTCGGCGAACTGGACGTCGGGCTCGTCACCTGCGTCTATCGCGGTCGCCCGGACCCAGGTTTCTGGCCGCGCGTCGAGGCGCTCGTCACCAATCATCAGTTCCTGCCGGGCGTCGTGACGGGCCTCGCGCTGAAGCTCGCGCGACCATGCTTCGGCCAGACGATCGCGATGCGCCGCGCGATGCTCGACGCGATCGGCGGCCTCGCGCAGTTCGCGCATCATCTCGCCGAGGATCACGCGATCGGCGAAGCCGTGCGCGCGCGCGGCGCGCGCGTCGTCGTGCCGCCGTTCGCGGTCGAGCACGGCTGCGTCGAGACGCGCGTCGCGCAGCTCGCCGAGCATGAATTGCGCTGGAGCCGCACGATCCGCGCGGTCGATCCGCTCGGCCACCTCGGCTCGCTGCTCACGCATCCGCTCGCGCTCACGCTGCTCGCCGGCGTGCTGTCGAGCGGCGCTGCGTGGGCGTGGCCGCTCGTGCCCGTCTCGCTCGCCGCGCGCGTCGCCGCGAAGTGCATCGTCGATCGCGCGACGCTGCGGCCGGTGCGCGATCTGTGGCTGCTGCCGCTCGCGGACCTGATCGCATTCGGCATCTTCGTCGCGAGCTTCTCGTCGTCGCGCGTGATCTGGCGCGGCTTCAGCTTCGACGTCGACCGCGACGGCCGCCTGTGCCCCGCGCCGGAAAAACGCCCGAATGCCTGATCGGCGTCACGCATCGAACACGTTTTTCTTCGTCATGCCAAACGAACTTACGCAATCACGAAGCAATGCGCGCGACGCGCGCAACCGACGATTGATGCAGCATGCGGGGCGCATTGCAGCGCTCGCGGGGCTCGCGGTCTCGCTCTGGCTCGTCGCGCGCGACAATCCGCGCGCGGTGCTGGATCTGCTGCGCGCGGCGGGGATCGGCCTCGTCTTCGCCGCCGCGTCACATCTGCTGCCGATGCTCGCGAACGCGAAGGACTGGCAAACGCTGATCGCGCCACCGGATCGGCCGAGCCTGCGCGCGATGCTGCGACTCGTGTGGATTCGCGAATCGGTCAACGGGCTGCTGCCCGTTGCGCGCATCGGCGGCGAGTTCGCATCGTTCCGCTTGTTGCGCGCGCATGGCCTGACGGCACCCGCCACGGTCGCGAGCCTCGTGTCGGACATGCAGCTCACGCTGATCAGCCAGGCACTTTTCGCGCTCGCGGGCGTCGGCTATCTGCTCGTGCACGCGACGTCGGACACCGCGCGCGTCGCCGGCATGTTCGCGTGGGGGCTCGCCGCGCTCGCGCCGCTCCTGATCCTGTTCGCGCTCGTTCAGCACGCGAAGCCGTTCGAGCGCGCGATGCATGCGCTCAATCGCGTCGCGGGCGGTCAGCTCGCATCGCTCGTCGAACGCTCCGCGCAGATCGACGAAGCGCTGAAGGCCGTCTGGCGGCGGCGCGGCACCGTCGTGCGCTATCTGTTCTTCTGGCAGCCGCTGCAACACCTCGCGACATCGCTCGAAATCTGGCTCGCGCTGCATTTTCTCGGCGCGCCCGTTTCGATCGTCGACGCGCTCGTGATCGAAGCGCTGATCCAGGCGCTCAGCAGCGTCGCGTTCTTCGTGCCGGGCGGGCTCGGCGTGCAGGAAGGCGGCTTCGTGCTGATTGGCGGCGCGCTCGGGCTCGACCCGGCGACGTCGCTCGGGCTCGCGGGCGCGCGACGCATCCGCGATCTGCTGATCTTCGTGCCCGGCCTGTTCGCGTGGCAGCACGCGGAAAGCACGGTCGCGGCGAACAGTTCGTGAGCGATCGGCGCACTGCGTCGTGATTCGTGCGATTCGCGCGGTTCGCGCGGTTCGCCGTCACGCCATTTTCAATTTCCACCGGCATGATCGGATCGGGCCGGACGGCTCGTCACGCGGCGCAATAATCGAAGCAATTGACGCCGCACTCGAACCGCCACGACGCGAGGCCCTCGCTCACGATACGGTAACGCTTCCCCGTTGCGATGATTTCTTGTAACGTTTGCAAGCCGTTGGTGGAGACGAGAACTGCGGAATCGCGACGGGAAACCGGCTGCGGTCCGCAACGAATACAAAAGACACAACAAAAGGAGAGGGCATGCGATGGCAATACCCTGTTGCGGCCGCGCTCGCGATCGCCGCATTCGTGTGGGCCTGCGCGCGAATCGTGTCGACCGATGCGGCGCCCGCCGCCACGCCGGCCGAGCAAACAAAATCACCCGCGCCCGCAGCGCTCGCGAGCGCATTCGCCGTCGCATCGGCGGCGGCGCCGCACGGCGCGCCGCCACCGCTACCCCCTCGCGTCATCGAATACATCGCGCATGAATACGCGGATTCGGCCGTCACGCGCGAAGCGCTCACGCAGATCGCATACGGCTGGAGCCAGGCGGTCAACGACGTCCACGATCCGGGCGACGCCAAGACGGCCGGCGACGCGATCGCGAAAGGCATCGCATGCGCGCTGAGCGCGCGCGTGCTCGCGAAGGCGGGCGTCGACCAGCAGACGATGCTCGACCGGATCAAGAGCACGCGCGCGATCATGCTCGACACCGAAGCCGACACGCTCGCGTACATCCGCTTCCAGTCGCTCGCGGGCGGCCAGTTCTTCGACGATCCCGGCCCCGCATCGTGCGGCTTCAACCCGACGTCCATGCCGAATTGAGTTCACCGACGCCGTAGCGCTTCAACCACCATCCGAGGGGACTTTCGATGAAAAAGTTAGTGACGCTGACGATTGCCGGCGCGCTCGTCGCGCTGCCCTGTTCTATGCACCTGAACGCCGCGCATGCGGCGACGGTCACGCCGGCCGCAGCGGCCTCGCCCGGCTCCGCGATCGTGTTCGTCAACGGCATCAACAATACGTTCGACGATGCGGTCGCGAGCCTGCAAGTGCTGAAGAACCAGTTGAACGCGCGCGACGCGAACAACGCATACGTGTACGGCAACGCATATAACGCGACGCAAGGCACGTTCAGCGACCTGTGGCAGGTGTTCAAGCAGAAATCGGTCGAAGGCGCGAGCCCGGCGGACTTCTGGCGCGCGATCGACGGCGGCGCGATTCCCGCGGGCGGCATGGACGCGGCACTGCAACAGAAATACATCGACATCCTGACGAAGAGCGAGACTCCCGAGCTGCCCGATCACCTGAACCAGTACCGCACGTATCTGCAGCAGAACCGCAAGGTCGTGCTCGTCGGCCACTCGCAGGGCACGCTGTACGCGAACTTCGAGATGAATCTGCTGATCACGGGACCGGAGCGCGCACAAGGCAAGATCAGCTCGGTGAACGTCGGCAACGCGGCGCGCTATCTGCTGCCGGGCTCGAGCTATCTGACGTCGTCGTCGGACACGGTGATCGGCAGCCTCGGCCTCGTGCAGACGGTGATGCCGTCGAACTTCTCGCTCGGCCTGCATCTGCTCACCGATCCGCTCGGCCATTCGTTCACGAAGATCTACCTGAACCCGTCGTTCGCGGCGGCCGGGCAGATCCTCACGCAAGTGTCGCAGCAGGCGAACAGCGCGACGAAGGCTGCCATGCGCTGAGGCAGCGCTGCCGCCACGAGAAAGGCCCGCTTTTGCGCGGGCCTTCCACGGACGCCGAGCGACGCCGAAACGCTCAGAAGATGTTGCGCAGACCGATCGCGACGCCCGTCTGGTTGCTGCGGCCCGGCATCTCGACCGTCGCCGCGCCGTTCACCTTGTTGAAATCGACGGTGCCGTAGATCTCGGTGCGCTTCGACAGCGCATATTCGACGAGGCCGACGACCGTATAGCGATTGCCGCTGTCGAGCTGGCCGTTCGCGATCGTCGCGTTGCGCATCCGGTCGTAGTAGAACGCGCCCGTCAGCGTGAGCGCGGGCGTCGCCTGCCAGCTCACGCCGGCGAACGGACCGTCGTCGATCCGGCCGGTGCGCTTCGGCGCGCCGTTCGTGAAGAGGCCGGGCTGCTGCGCGAGCACTGTGTCGACGAAGCCGGTGTCGTCCTTCGAATGCAGGTAGCCCGCGTAGATCTTCGCCTTGCTGAACGCGTAGACGACGTTCGCGTGATAGATCGTCTGCTTGCGGTTCGAGTTGTCGCTGTTCTGCTGCACGCCCGCCGCGACGCTGACCGGCCCGGCGACGTACGACAGCGAGAAGCCGTACATGTTGCCCGCGCCCATGTGGCCCGGAAGCTGGCCGGAAAAGCCGCCCGCGCCCGTCGACGTCGAGTCGGTGCCGAACGAGTACATCGCGCCGATCGTCAGGCCGCCGAACGTGCCGCGATACTTGACCGAGTTGTCCGCGTACAGGCCCGCGCCGAGCGCGACGGGCAGCCACGCGTTTTCCAGATAGTTGCCGACCGTCAGCGGATCGTACGTGTCGCTCAGCAGATCGAACAGCACCGTCTTCTGGCGGCCGAGCGTCACGGTGCCGTACTGGCTCGTCAGGCCGACGTATGCGGCGCGATTGAAGATGCGCTTGCTGTCCGAGAACGAGCCGTCCTGCAGATTGACGCCGCTCTCGAGATTGAAGACCGCCTTCAGGCCGCCGCCCAGGTCTTCGCTGCCGTGCAGGCCGATGCGGCTATTGGTGATCGCGCCGTTCGTCATGAAAAAGCGGCCGTCGTTCTGCGCATTCGAGTTGCTCAGGTAACGCAGGCTCACGTCCGCGACGCCCCAGAGCGTCACCGAGCTTTGCGCCATCGCCTGCTGGCCTGCGATCGCCAGCATTGCTCCTCCTACCAGTCCCGCGATCTTGGTGGTTTGCTTCATGAGCTTTCCTTTGTGAATTGTCTCCGTCTCTTCTCCGGCCGTGGCCGCGGCCGCGGCCGGCTCGCCGCGCGCGGCGAGCCCACGAATCATATGACGATGTAAGGTCTGTAAAAAAATAAACGCCGCGAGAATCGCGGCGTTGTCGTGGTGATGCAACGGCGGGCGCTTGCCGAATGGATCGGCGAGTTTCATCACCCGCTCCCGGCCGTGGCGTTCGGCGCGGCGGCGAGCGCGCGATGCCTCCTCTATCGCTCGGCGCGTTCGGCGGATGCGCCACGCGGCGCGGCGCGCGCGACGGATTCGTCCTTCGGGACGCCGCCGCCCGCATCGCGGCGCGCGCGCCGCACGATCTCGGCGAACGCCGCAACGAGCAGCAGCACCGCGCCCCACAGCGCGCCGTCGCCGACGATCCGCGTGACGAAGCCGCCCGCCACCGCGCCCGCGAGAAAGCACAAGCTGATCACGGCGAGCAGGCCGGAATCGCGCAGCGCGAGCGCGTCGTAACGCGGAATCAGCCCGGCGAACAGCAACTGCGCGGAACGCCTCAGATTGCCCGTCGTCATCACCGACGTGTACGACAGATTCTCGAGATGCGTGAACGACAGCGTCTGCAACGTCGCGACGAACGAAATGCCCGGAATCAGCCACGCGCTCGACATCGCGGGCCAGCCGGCCGACGCGAACGCGAGAAAGCCGATCTCGACGATCAGGCTGATGAACGCGGCGTGCCGGATCCAGCCCTTCTGCGCGGCGAGGCCGAGCGTGTGCGCGACGAACACCGCGATCACGAAGCCCGCGAGCGGCGGCACGTGATGCAGCGCCTGCGCCCACTCGCCCGCCGCCGCATTGATCCCGAGCAGCGCGACGTTGCCCGTCATCGTGTTCGCGAACACGTGGCCGTGGCCGACGTATGTGTATGCGTCGAGATAGCCGCCCGACAGCGTGAGCAGCGATGCGACCGTCAGGTTGCGGCTGGCGGCGTCGGGATTCATCGTCCGTCGCGCGCCGCTCAGACCTTCTTCAGATAGCACGCCTTCAGCATGAAGTTGCCGGCGTCCATCTTGCAGTCGACTTCGTGATCGCCGCCGACGAGACGGATGCTCTTCACCTTCGTGCCCATCTTCAGCGTGATCGACGAACCCTTCACCTTCAGGTCCTTGATCAGCACGACCGAGTCGCCGTCGTCGAGCACGTTGCCGTTCGCGTCCTTCACGACGGCGGCCGCGTCATCATCGGCGGCGCTCGCGTCGCCGGCGATCGGCCATTCGTGCCCGCAGTCCGCGCAAATATACTGTTCGCCGTCCGGATACGTGTTTTCCATTGCGCATTGAGGGCAGGCGGGAAGTGTCGACATGGTGTTGAAGCCTTGTTTGCAATTGAACGAATGCATGAAAGTATACTCGCCCGCACGCACGCGCCGACCGCGCCCGGCGATCCGTCTCCCGATTCACTGCATCCGCCCTGCCATGAAAGCCGTCAAGTTCTTCCTGCGCTATACCCTCGTGCCGTTCATCGCGATCGTGCTCGTCGTCGTGTGGGCGTTCAATCGCGAATCGGACGAAATCGATGCGCGCCAGTACGCGGCGCTCGTCGCCGCCTATCCGGGCTTCACGCCGGACCTTCAGGACGAAGTGAATCGCGCGATGCGCGACGGCAAGCTCGCGAAGTCCGATTACGCGTCGATCGTCCGCGATTCGCTCAACCACGGCTATGTGCTCGACTGGTCGTCGACGAACGTCGATCTGAACGCCGAGCGCGGCAAGCTCCTCGGCCTCGTGAAAAGCGGCGCGCGCACGCCGGGCTGACGCCTCCCGTGAAGCGCCCGGCTCCCGCGCGCGGAGCCGGGATTCGCGGATGGCTGCGCATCGCGCACCGCCCCAGGGCGCGTCTACGCGAAAAATCCGCCGGCGAGCCCGGCGAGCGCGCCGCCCGCGAGCAGCCACAGCGGATGCACGCGCGTCCGGTACGCGAGCGCCGCGACCGCCGCGGTGATCCCCCATTGCAGCGCCGAGCGGTTCGACGCCTCGGAGATCAGCACCGCGCTCGCGACGACGAGGCCCGCGGTGACGGGCATCATCCCCTGCTGCACGTAGCGCCGCCACGGCTTGTCCCTGAAGCGCTCCCACGCGTGCAGCGCGAGCATCGTCACGATCGACGACGGCCCGAACTTCGCGACCGACGATACGAGAAGGCCCGGCCAGCTCGCAACGTGCCAGCCGACGAGCGGCACGATCATCATGTTCGGCCCGGGCGCCGCCTGCGCGAGCGCGAAGAGCGCGGTGAACGCCTGCGCGCTCATCCAGTGATGCACGTCGACGACCTGCCGCTGCATCTCCGGCAGGATCGTGTTGCCGCCGCCGAACGCGAGCAGCGAAAGCTGGCCGAAGATCGCCGCGAGTGCGGCAAGCGTGCCGCTCATCGCCGCACTCCCTGCGCGCCCGCATTCGCGCCGCGCGGCGCGCGCGATGCGAGCCAGATGCTCATGGGCGTCAGCACGAGCATCGTCGGCAGCAGCGGCGCGCGCAGCAGCGCGATCGCGACGAACGCGAGCGCCGCGACGCACGCGCCCGCGCGCATGTGGCGCAGCGGCTTCGCGACCTTCACCGCCATCGCGACCAGCAGGCCCGCCGCGGCCGCCGCGAGGCCGCCGAACAGATGGTGGACGGCCGGATTCTGCTGCGTCCTCGCATACAGCACGCCGAGCGCGATGACGACGAGCGTCGGCCCGGCGACGAGGCCGAGCAGGCCCGCGATCGCGCCCGGCACGCCGCGAAACCGCATGCCGACCGCGACCGACAGGTTGATCACGTTGCCGCCCGGCAGAAACTGGCAAAGGCCGAGCAGATCGGTGAACTCGTCGGCGCTCAGCCAGCGGCGCTCCTCGACGAGCGCGCGGCGCGCGAACGGCAGCGCGCCGCCGAACGAGATCAGCCCGAGGCCGAGAAAGCCTGCGAACAGATCGGCAACGCTCACGTCGAGCGCATCGCCGCCAGGTCCGGAACGAGATTGCATGGGAGTCCTCGTGATTTTCACGAACCGAGATTACGCCCGTTCGCCGTGGACTCCAAACGATTTTATCGGCGCGCCCTTGTGATCTAGAATCACAAGCATGGCACGCGATCTCCCACCGTTTCCGGCCCTCAGGGCCTTCGAGGCAGCAGCAAGACATGAAAGCTTCAGCGCCGCGGGCGAGGAGCTGCATGTGACCCACGGTGCCATCAGCCGGCAGATCGCCGCGTTCGAGGCGTGGCTCGGCCAGCCGGTGTTCCGCCGGCACGGCAAGCGGGTGAAGCTCACCGACGAAGGCCGCCGCTATCTCGCAACCATCGAGGCGGCGTTCGACAGCATCGCACGCGCGACCGACCAGTTGCGCGAGACGGGCACGGCGCGCGTGCTGCGGATCAACGCGCTGCCGACGTTCGCGATGAAATGGCTGCTGCCGCGGCTGTCGCGGTTTCAGCGCGAGGCGCCGAACGTCGAGCTGAAGCTGTCGACGTCGAATGCGCCGCTCGGCTCGCTCGACGGCTTCGACGTCGCGATCCGGCGCGGCCCGGGCCGCTGGCCGAACTGCACGAGCGGCCGCTTTCTCGACGAAAGCGTGATTCCCGTGTGCAGCCCGGCGCTCCTGAAGCGCACGCCGATCGCAAGCGCGGACGATCTCGCGCGCCACGTGCTGCTGCATTCGGATACGCGCCCGGACGCGTGGCGCGAATGGTTCGCCGCGGCGGGCGCGCCGATGAAGGGCCGCAAGAAGCAGTCGTTCGACCACTTCTATCTGGCTTTGCAGGCGGCCGTGGACGGTCTCGGCGTCGCGCTCGGGCCGCTGCCGCTCATTGCCGACGAACTCGCGAGCGGCCGGCTCGTGACGCCGCTGCCGGGCCCGCGCATCGCGACGCTCAGCTACTGGTGGATCGCGCCGCGCGAGACGGCGAGCAACGCGCTCGTCGGCCGGTTCTGCGCGTGGCTCGACGCGCAGGCGCAGGCGGGCTGAACGTTCGGGCGGGTTTCGGCAGGCAGGCTCGAGGCCGGACAAACCG
The DNA here is from genome assembly GCF_001513745.1 of Burkholderia humptydooensis. Lineage (NCBI taxonomy): Bacteria > Pseudomonadati > Pseudomonadota > Betaproteobacteria > Burkholderiales > Burkholderiaceae > Burkholderia > Burkholderia humptydooensis. The sequence continues at coordinate 3,871,429 of NZ_CP013380.1, forward strand.
CGCGCGCCGATGCGCCCGACGGCGCGATCACGTTGCGGGCCGGCCGCGCCCGTGCGCTCACACCATCGGCCCCGGCTCCTTCTCCTTGCGCAGCAGCGCATAGAGGATGATCGCGCCGAACGTCGCGGTGCCGATCCCGCCGAGCGCGAAGCTGCCCAGCTTCAGCGAGAAGTCGCCCGCGCCGAGCACGAGCGTGACGGCGGCGACGATCAGATTCCGGTTGTCGGAGAAATCGACGCGGTTCACGACCCAGATCCGCGCGCCCGTCACCGCGATCAGGCCGAACACGACGATCGACACGCCGCCCAGCACCGGCCCCGGAATCGTCTGGATCACCGCGCCGAACTTCGGCGAGAAGCCGAGCGCGATCGCGATCAGCGCGGCCGCGACGAACACGAGCGTCGAGTAGATCCGCGTCACCGCCATCACGCCGATGTTCTCCGCATACGTCGTCACGCCCGTGCCGCCCAGGCTGCCCGACACGATCGTCGCCAGGCCGTCGCCGATGAACGCGCGGCCGACGTAGCGGTCGAGATTGCGGCCCGTCATCGCGCTCACCGCCTTGATGTGGCCGAGGTTCTCCGCGACGAGGATCACCGCGACGGGCGCGATCAGCAGCATCGCGTGCGTATCGAACACGGGCCGATGGAACGTCGGCACGCCGAACCATGCGGCATGCGCGACCACCGAGAAATCGACCGGCTTGCCGAGCCCCATGCCGTTCGTGAGCGCCGCGTAGATCGCGTACGCGATCAGCACGCCGACGAGAATCAGCAGGCGCTGCAGCATCCCGCGCGCGAACACCGCCACGCCGCCGACGCAGAGCACCGTCACGAGCGCGAGCGTCGAATCGAAGGTCGACGCGGACACGCTCTTCACCGCGATCGGCGCGAGGTTCAGCCCGATCACGGCGACGATCGCGCCCGTGACGACGGGCGGCATCAGCGTCTCGATCCAGCGCGTGCCGATCGCGGACACGACGAGCCCGATCAGCGCATAGGCGACGCCGCTGGCGACGATCCCGCCGAGCGCGACGGGGATGTTCGGATTCGCGCCGCCGCCCGCGTAGCCCGTCACCGCGATCACGAGGCCGATGAACGCGAAGCTCGAGCCGAGATAGCTCGGCACGCGCCCGCCGACGAGCACGAAGAACAGCAGCGTGCCGATCCCGGACATCAGGATGCAGAGGTTCGGATCGAAGCCCATCAGCAGCGGCGCGAGCACGGTCGAGCCGAACATCGCGACGACGTGCTGCACGCCCATCGCGAACGTCTGCGGCCACGGCAGGCGCTCGTCGGGAGCGACGAAGCGGGCCGCGTCGTCGCGCGGCTGCGCGCGCCACCGCGGAAAATAGGAATCGGCCATCGCGGGATTCTCCTGGTTGTCTGGATTGAGGCGCGCGCGACGGCGCGTCGAGGCAAAATCACGCGCGAGTGTACGAAGCGGGAATCGCGCTGACAAGCGGCGGGCGCGCAAAAACGCCCCGCCGCGCGGGATGCGCGCGGGCAACAAACGCAAGGAACGGGTAAGGAAACGGGCGCGGGCGCGCGAGAGCGGCGGGAATCGACGACAACGGGCGGCAAGCGCCAACAACATGGCAACGGCGCGATGGCCTCGCCGAAAAAACAAAGCGGGCGGCGCGTGCCGTCCGCTTCATCGCACCGCACGAGGTCTCGGCGCAGCCAACCGCCCGCTGTTCGCGCGGCCGATTCGCGAACCGAATCGGCCGCTTACGGATTCAGATACTGGAACAGCGACAGGTTCTGCATCTGCACGAACGCCTTCTGCGCGGCGCTCAGCGAATTCTGCAGTTGCAGGAACTGGCTGATCGCGGCGGGCAGGTTCGTGTCGGTCAGGTTCGACAGGCTGTTCGTCGTTTGCAGCGAATTCGTCGTCGTCACCGCCTGCATCGCCTTCACTTCCTGCAGGCGGCCGCCCACCGACGCCTGCACGGTCAGCACGTTCGTCATCGTGTTCATCAGTTTCGTCGACGCGGTGGCCATCGTGTTCGTCAGCGCGGTCGACGCGGTCGGGCTGTTGCCGACGGGCGTCTTCAGCGCGGCGATCACCGTGTCGAGCGTCGCGAACACGTCGGTGCCCGCCTGCGGCGCGGGCGTCACCGTGAACGTGTCACCCGCGGCCGGCGTGCCCGACACCGCGACCGTCTGGCCGCCGAGATCGATCCCCTCGCCTGGCGAGTACGGCTGCGCGACCGGCGGCGTCGGCGACGTGACCGTATTGTCGGTCACCGTGTAGGTCGGCGCCGCCGCCGTGCCGCCGAACGTGATCGTGAACTGGTGCGTGTTGGTCGGATCGGACGGGTTCGTGATGCTGACCGCGCCGATCGTGCCCGTGCCCGTGTTGCTCGCGCCCGCGGCGGGCACCGGCAGGCTGCCGAGGAACGGCACCGACATGAACACGCTCGCGCCGTTGTCGCCCTGCGGGACCGTGCGCGTATCGGCGATCTGCACCGTGCGCGCGCCGTAGTCGCCCGCATACGTGACGCCGCCGCCCGGCTTGTTCGAGAACGGCTGCGTCGTCGGCTGGAAGCCCGCGAACAGGTAGTTGCCCGCGCCGTCCGCGGTGTTCGCGAGCGTGAGCAGATGGTCGCGCGAGCCCTGGATCTGCGCGGCGAGCGCCGCGCGGTCGCTGTCCGACAGCCCGCCGTCGCCCGCGTGCATGATCGCCTGGTACGCGGCGTTGAGCACGTCGTTGACGCTCGTGAGCGTCGTGTCCTCGGTCTGCAGCGCGGTCTGCACGATGGTCTGGTTCTGCGTGTACTGCGAGAGCGTCGCGGACGTCGCCGACAACTGCACCGCCTGCGCGGCCGCGATCGGATTGTCGGCGGGCGTCGTCAGGCTGACGCCGCTCGACACCTGCTGGTAGAGCTGAGCGATCTGCGCCTGCTGGTCGTTCATCATGTCGACGTTCAGGCTGTAGAGCTGAGAGCTGGAAATGCGCATCGCCGCCTACCTCGTTCAGTTGAAGAGACCGAGCACGGTCTGGAATACCGAGTTCGCCGTCTGGATCACCTTCGCGTTCGCCTGATACAACTGCTGGTACTGCATCAGGTTCGCCGCTTCCTCGTTCTGATTCACGCCCGACACCGACTGCTGCGCCTGCGTGATCTGGCCGACGAGCGCCGTCTGCGCGGCGCTCGACGCCTTCAATTGGCTCGCCGCGTTGCCGATCGCGTTCACGTAGCCCGCGTACGCGCCGGTCAGCGTCGCCGTGCCGTTGTTCATCGTCTTCGAGTTCACGAGCTGGGACAGCGCAAGCGCATTGCGCCCGTCGTTGGTGCCCTTGTTCGCGCCGATCGTGAACTGGTCGCCATCCGCGGGCGTGCCCGACAGCGATACGCTCACGCCGTTCATCACGCCCGACGGCGCCGGCTGCGTCGTGCTCGAGATCGTCATCGACGCGCCCTTCGACGGGTCGTATGGCACGGGCGTCGTCGCGCTCGTGATGTCGATCGACGTCGGCGGCGTGCCCGCGATCGTCACCGTCGTGCCGACCGGGAAGCCCGACAGCGTCTTCGACGACGCGTTGTACGTGAGCGTCGTCGTGCCGGACGGCAGTTGATAGCCCGCGCTCACCGAGCCCTGCGAGATCGCGCCCGTGCCGCTGTTCGTCGGCGCGGCCGCCGCGAGCACGGGCGACGCGGCCGCGATCGCCGAGCCGTTCGCGGTGGCGAGCGCGAAGCCTTCGAGCGCGCCGCGCGTCGGCAGCACGGTGAACGCGTCGCCCGCGTTGGGCGTGCTCGTGAGCGACAGATTCAAGCCGCCGATCGTCATCGTCGGCGGCGTGGACGTCGATGTCGCCGTGCCGACGACACTGCCCGTCGCGCGATCCGTCAGCGTGTACTTCGAGCCGTCGTACGACAGCGAATAGTCGCTCGACGGCGGCTGCGTGCCGTCCGCGATCGACGCCGTCAGCGTCGCGCCGCTGGTATTGCCCTGATTCGCATAGACGGTCGGGCTGCCGACCGCGAACAGATTGCCGCCCGGGTTGCCCGACATGTCGACGCCGAGCGCGTTCTGCGCGTTGACCTGCGACGCGAAGCTGACCGCGAGCGCGCCGAGCTGCGCCTGCGCGGGGTCCAGCGTCTGGCTGCGAAACGCGAGCAGGCCGCCCAGCGTGCCGCCCGACAGCGACGCGTCGGGCAGGTATTGCGGGCTGCCCTGCGGATTCGCGCCGGCGATGCCGTTCGACACGATCGTGAGCTCGCTCGGATCGGATTTCGATGCGACGGCGGCGAGCTGGTAGCTCATGTTGCCGACGACGAGCGGCTGGCCGCCCGCGAGGAACACGCTGTAGCTGCCGTTGCTCTGCACGACCTGCACGCCCGCGAGCTGCGACAGATTCGACACCGCGAGATCGCGCTGGTCGAGCAGTTGGTTCGGCGGCTGCCCCTGCGAGCTCGCCGACGCGATCTGCTCGTTGAGCTGCGCGATCTGCGAGGTGTAGCTGTTGATCTGCTTGACGCTGTCGGTGAGCTGCGAGTTCACGCTCTGGCGCAGTTGCGAGTATTGCTGGCTCGCGGCGACGAGCTGGCTCGCGAGCGTCTGCGCGTTGCTCATCGCGGTCTGCCGTGCGGACGGGTCCGCCGCGTTGTTCGCGACAGTCTGCAGGCCGGTGAAATAGTTCGTGATCGCGGTCGCGATGCCGGCCGTCGGGCTGCCGACGTAGTTGTTCAACTGCGCGACGAGCGTGTAGTAGGTCGACAGCGCGTTGCCCTGCGTCTGCGCGGCGTTGAGCTGGTCCGACAGATACTGGTTGTACTGCCGCTGGACCGTCACGGTCGACACGCCTTGCGGCAGATAGCCGCTGCTCGTGTACTGGCCGCTTGCCTCCGCATAGACGGGACGCTCGACGGAGTAGCCGGGCGTCGCCGCGTTGCTGATGTTCTGGCCGGTCGTGGTGAGCCCCCAGAGTGCGGCGTTCAGGCCGCTGACCCCGAGGTTCATGAGGGTATTGGACATGCGCGATCCTATGAGCCGGCCGCGCCGCGGCCGCCGGGTTGCGTGGACTCCCGGTATAACGGCCGCGCGTCGAAAAAATTGAGGGACCGCACGCGCAAAAGATGCGCGCCGCGTTGCGCGGCCGGCGCGCGAGCGCCGCCGCGAGCGTTTCCGTTGCCCCGCACGGTCGCGTCGGCCACGCGCGAGAGCGGCTTCGTCAGGCGCGCGCGAGTTGCCGGCGCTTCATCTCGAGCTGCGTGATGATGCGCTGCAGCGTGTTCTCGGCATTGCCCGGCAGCGACAGGAAGCGAAAGCCGAGCTGGTAGCGGCGCGCGCCGCTCGGCGTCTCGGTCGCGCGGTGCGACACGAGCTGCAGATCGAGCGACAGCTTCCCGTGGCCGTTCAGGTTCAGCTCGACGTCGGGCAGCGTCGTGCCCGGCTCGAGCGACGCCACGCGGTCGTCGCCCGTGCGCAGCCCGAGGCCGCCGAGCGACAGGTTGTGCACCTCGAACAGGAAGCTCTCGCCGTCGGGCAGCTTGCCGCGGCACACGTACGGATCGAGGATCGGCGCGTCGACCCGGAAATATTCGCGGCGCTGCACGCAGTACAGCACGTCGGGGAAGTCGGCCTCGAACGCGGGCAGGTTTTCGTAGCGGGTTTCGCGCGGGGGCGCGGTCGAGAATTCGACGCGCACGCCGTCCGGCGACGCATGGAACACGCAGCGCGGCGCGGCGAGGATGCCCGCGTTCTGATCGGCAAGCGCGCCCCAGTCGAATACGAAGGTCCGCGCGCCGACGTCGACGTCGAGGATGCGGGTGACGAGCTGGCCGCCCTGGTACTGGACGGTCAGGAAATCTCCGCGATTGACGAGGTTGCGCAACTGCACGCCGATCTCGAGCGGATTGCGGCGGCCGTAATCATGGCCGGAATGCGCGGCGGCGCTCTCGGCCAGACTCGTCGACTGTTCGGTATTCATGGCTTGCCGGTATTTTATCTCTATGCGCCCGGCGGATTTCGGGGGCGCGTTATGACCGGGCGTGATCCGCCCGATCGCTGGTCTCTCACGTTTAGCGGCAACAGCAACGCAAAGTTTAGATCGAAACCGGAGTTTATTTTTTCAGCAAACGTTAAAACCGCGCGGGGCCAGCCGGCGCGGTCCGAAATGTACCGAACGGTTGCTCGGCTTGTGTCGACCGAGGTCAGCCGAGCTGCTGCATGATCGAAATCAGCTTCTTCGCGTAGTGCGGATCGGTCGCGTAGCCGGCCTTCTGCATCCCGTTGGCGAAGCCTTCCGCGCTGTGGCCCGCGTTCAGCACGCCCGCGTAGCGCGGGTTGTTCTTCAGGAGGTTCGCGTAATCGGTCATCGCGTGCTCGTATGAGTCGTACGCGCGGAACTGCGCGACGACGCGGCGCGGCTTGCCGTTCTCGTACTCGGTCGTGACGGCCGACACCGTGCGGCCGGCCCAGCCCTTCGTCGCCTTGATGCCGAACACGTTGTAGCTCGATTCGCCGTTCGCGCCGCGGATCTCGCGCTTGCCCCAGCCGGATTCGAGCGCCGCCTGGCCGACGATGAAGCGCGCCGGAATGCCGGTGGCCGCGCTCGCTGCCTGCGCGGCGCCCGCCATCTTCTCGACGAACGCGTCCGCCTGCGCGGAATTGCCGTTGCCCTTCAGCGGCGGCGTGAGCGCGCTCGCCGCCGAATAGCCGCGCGTGCCCGCGAGCGCGCCGTTGCCGGACGACGCATTCGAATTCGCATACGCCCTCGCGAGCGCGTTCATCGCCGCGAGGCCGCCTTCGCCCTGCGCGTCGGCCGCGGCGTTCGCGTTGCGCAGCAACTGCTTCGTCAGCGCGTCGGCGACGCCGATGCCCTTCGACGACATCTGCTGCGCGAGCTGCTGATCGAGCATCGACGTGTACATCTTCGACGAGCTCGAATCGAGCAGGCCGTCCGACGGCGTCGCGTCGCGCATGCTCTTCAACATCATCTGCGTGAACATCGCGTCGAACTGGCCCGCGACCATCTTCACGCCCTCGCGCGGCGACGCTGCCGTGGCCTTCGAGCGCAGCGCGTCGAACCCCTGGACGTCGAGCGCGAAGCGCTGCGACAGATCGTTCGCTTTCGTGAAAGTCGTCACTTAGATGATCTCCAGGTCCGCGCGCAGCGCGCCCGCCGCCTTCATCGCCTGCAGGATCGACATCAGGTCCGCGGGCGTCGCGCCGAGCGAGTTGAGCGCCTTCACCACTTCGGCGAGGTTCGCGCCCGCCGTCACCATCCGCAGCGAGCCGTTGTCCTGCTTGAGCTGGATCTGCGACTGCTGCGCGACGACCGTCTGCCCGTTCGAGAACGGCCCCGGCTGCGACACGACGGGCTGCGTGTTGACGACGACCGACAGATTGCCGTGCGCGACCGCGCAGTTCTGCAGCGTCACCATCTGGTTCATCACGATCGAGCCCGTGCGCGCGTTCAGGATCACCTTCGCCGCCGCCCGCTCGGGGCTCACCTCGAGGTTCTGCAGCCGCGCCATGAACGCGACCTGCTGCGCCGAATCGGCGGGCGCGGTGAGCTGGATCGTGCGGCCGTCGAGCGCCGTCGCCGTGCCCGCGCCGAAGCTCGAGTTCACCGCGGACACGATCCGCTGCGCGGTGCCGTAATCCATGTCGTTCAGTTGCAGTTGCAGCACGCCGTTCATCTGCGCGATCGCGTTCGGCACCGAGCGCTCGACGATCGCGCCGCCGGCGATGCGGCCGGCCGCGAGCTGGTTCACCTGCACGCGGCTGCCGTTCGCGCTCGCGCCCGCGCCGCCCACCGCCATGTTGCCCTGCGCGAGCGCGTACACCTGGCCGTCCGCGCCCTTCAGCGGCGTGAGCAGCAGCGTGCCGCCGCGCAGGCTCTTCGCGTTGCCGAGCGACGATACGGTCACGTCGATCGCCTCGCCCGGCCGCGCGAACGGCGGCAGCGTCGCCGTCACCATCACCGCGGCGACGTTCTTCAGTTGCATGTTCGTCATCGCCGACGATCCGCCGCCGTTCGCCGAGCCGTTGTTGATCGAGATGCCGAGGTTCGCGAGCATGTTCGCGAGCGTCTGCGTCGTGAACGGCGTCTGCATCGTCTGGTCGCCCGTGCCGTCGAGGCCGACGACGAGGCCGTAGCCGATCAGCGGGTTGTCGCGCACGCCCTGGATCTGCGCGAGATCCTTCAGGCGCTCCGCGCGCGCCGCGGCGGGCGCGCATGCGAGCGCGAACGCGCACGACGCGAGCGCGCAGCACGCCGCCGCGCGGCGATTCGATCGGACGAGGGTGCGCACGGCGCGCGCGAGCAGGATACGCATCGTCTTCACCACGGCGCGATGTTGAGGAAGAAGCGCTGCAGCCAGCCCATCGTCTCGGCTTCGTTGATGTAGCCCTTCGCCGAATATTCGATCTTCGCGTCCGCCACCTGCGTCGAGTAGACCGAATTCTGGCCGGAGATCGTATTCGGATTGACGACGCCCGAGAAGCGCACGAATTCGTTGCCCTGGTTGATCAGCATCTGCTTCTCGCCGCTCACGACGAGGTTGCCGTTCGGCAGCACGTTCGTCACCGTCACGGTGATCGTGCCGTTGAACGTGTTCGCCGCGCTCGCGCCGCCCGTCGACGCGAACTTGTTCGCGCCCTGCGCGGACAGGTTCGCCTTGTTGAAGAGGCCGCCGAGAAAGCCCGCCGTCGGCACGTCGAAGCTCGTGTTGCCCTGCCGGTTCGTGTTCGCGCCCGACGACTTCGTCGCGTTGATGTTCTCCGCGATCACGATCGTCAGGATGTCGCCGACGTTGCGCGGCCGCTGATCCTCGAAGAGCGGCCGGCCCGCATAGCCCGGGTTGTAGATCGAGCCGGGCGCCTGCATCGCGGGCGGCATCGGCGGCGGCGCCGACATCGGCTGCTGCGTGATCGGCTCGCGCGGGATCTGCGCGCAGCCCGCGAGCGCGGCGGCCGCGAGCGCGGCCGCGACGCGCGCGCGGCGCGCCGGTTGCGGGAGGAAACGAACCTGCTTCATGGCTTCTGACCTGGTGCCGGTTAGCGCGACATCTGCGTGACGGTCTGCAGCATCTGGTCGGACGTCGTCACGGCCTTGCTGTTGATTTCGTACGCGCGCTGCGTCTGGATCATGTTGACGAGCTCCTGCACGACGTTCACGTTCGACGATTCGACGTAGCCCTGCTTGAGCGTGCCCGCGCCGTTCAGACCCGGCTGCGACACGTTCGGCGCGCCCGACGACGTCGTCTCCGCGAACAGGTTCTCGCCCTTCGCGTCGAGGCCGGCCGGATTGATGAACGTCGCGATCTGCAGCGCGCCGATCTGCACCGCGTTGTTCGAGCCCGGCTGCGTGACGGACACGACGCCGTCGCTGCCGATCGTGAGCGACGTCGCGTTCTGCGGCATCGTGATCGCCGGAATCACCTGATAGCCGCTCGACGTGACGAGCTGGCCCTGCGCGTTGGTCTGGAACGAGCCGTCTCGCGTGTACGCGTTCGTGCCGTCCGGCATCAGCACCTGGAAGAAGCCCTGGCCGTTGATCGCGACGTCCTTCGAGTTGCCGGTCTGCTGCAGGCTGCCCTGCGTGTACAGGCGCTCGGTCGCGACCTGCTGGACGCCCGTGCCGAGCTGCAGGCCGGAAGGCAGCTCGGTCTGCTGCGTCGAGTTCGCGCCCGGCTGGCGCACGGTCTGGTACAGCAGATCCTCGAACACCGCGCGCGAGCCCTTGAAGCCGTTGGTGCTCACGTTCGCGAGGTTGTTCGAGATCACGTCCATCTGCGCCTGCTGCGCATTCATGCCGGTCGCGGCGATGTAGAGGGAACGGTTCACGTGTTGACTCCTTGTCTGGCGCCCGGCGGCGCTTAGCTGAAGTTGAGCAGTTGGTTCGCCGCCTGCTCGTTCTGGTCGGCGGACTGGATCAGCTTCGTCTGCAATTCGAACGCGCGCGCGTTGTCGATCATCGACACCATCGCCGCCACCGGATTGACGTTGCTGCCTTCTAGCGAATTCGGCACGACCTTCACGGCCGCGTCGGCGTCGGCGGGATTGCCGTCCGCGGTGCGGAACAGGCCGTCGTCGCCGCGCTTCATCGTCGCGGGATCGGGGTTCACGAGCTTCAGTTGATCGATCATCGCGACGGCGGTCGGCGGATCGCCCGGCATCAGCGCCGACACCGTGCCGTCCGCGCCGATCGTGAGCTGCGCGTTCGGCGGCACGGCGAGCGGGCCGCCGTTGCCGACGACGGGCAGGTTGTTCGCGGTCACGAGTTGCCCGTTCTGGTCGACATGCAGGTTGCCCGCGCGCGTATACGCCTCGGTGCCGTCCGGCAGCATCACCGACAGCCAGCCCGGCCCCTGAACCGCGACGTCGAGCGGATTGCCCGTGCGCTCGATCGGCCCCGGCGCGAAATCCGCGCCGGGCGTCGACGACAGCGTGTAGGTGCGCGTCGTCGCCGGATCGACGTTGCCGCTGCCGTCGTCGAAGTTCATCGGCACCGCGCGGAACGTCGCGAGCTGCGCGCGAAAGCCCGTGGTCGACGCGTTCGCGAGATTGTTCGCGACGACGGACTGCTGCTCGAGCGACTGCGCCGCGCCCGTCATCGCCGTATAGATCAGTCGGTCCATGCTGGCTGTTGTCCGCGAAGGCCGCTTACAGGTTGATGAGCGTCTGGTCGACGGCCTGCTGCGTCTTGATCGTCTGCGCGTTCGCCTGGTAGTTGCGCTGCGCGGTGATCAGGTTCACGAGCTGGCTCGTCAGATCGACGTTCGAGTTTTCGAGCGCGCTGCCCTGCAGCGTGCCGTGGTTCGTGCTGCCGGGAGCCGAGATCTGCGGCACGCCCGATGCGGCCGTCTCGACGTACTGGTTGTTGCCGATGTTCACGAGGCCGTTCGGGTTGTTGAAGTTCGCGAGCACGATCTGGCCGAGCGTCGCGGTCTGGCCGTTCGAGTAGTTGCCGGTCAGCTTGCCGTCGTTGCCGATCGTGAAGGTCGTGAGCGTGCCGCTCGCGAAGCCGTCCGGCGCGAGGTTGGTCACGCCGTCCTTGCCGCCGTACTGCGTCGTGCCCGTCAGGTCGAGCGTGAGCGCCTGCGGCGTCGCGGAGCCGTCCGTGTTCGGGATCGAGAACTGGAACTGGCCGAGCGTCGTGGTCGGCGTGGTCGAGCCCGCCAGCGTCGTGCTCTTGATCGCGCCCGACGTATCGAACGTGACCGTGCCGAGATCGGTCGGCGTCTGGTTCTTGACGCCCGCGTATGCTTCCCACGTGCCGGCCGCCGACTTCACGAAATACATGTTGACCTGCTGCGAGCCGCCGAGCGAGTCGTATACCTGGACCGCCGTCTGGAAGTTGTACGTCGTGGAATCCGCATAGTCGAACGGCGTCTTGGTCGGCACCGTATCCTGTGAGTTCAGGTTGAACTGGCCGGAGATCCTGGTCGTCGCGGTCGGCGCCATGTTGTTCGTCGGCGCCTGCAGCGGCACGGTCTGCGCAGTGTTGATCACGCCGTTCTTGTCCGCCTGGTAGCCCATCAGGCTCAGGCCCTGCGAGTTGACGATGTAGCCGTTCTTGTCGCGCTGGAACGTGCCGTCGCGCGAGTACGTGAGAACGCCGTTGTTCGACATCTGGAAGAAGCCGTTGCCGTTGATCGCGACGTTCAGCGACGACGTGCTCGACGTGATCGTGCCCTGGCTGAACTGCTGCTGCACCGATGCGAGCATCGTGCCGATGCCGATCGGATTGTTGACGGCCGATGCGACCGAATTCGCGTACATGTCGGAAAACTGCGCGGTGCTTCCCTTGAAGCCCACCGTGTTCGCGTTCGCGATGTTGTTGCCGATCACGTCGAGGTTGCTCGACGCGCCCGCCAAACCGCTCAAACCTTGTTGATAGCCCATCTCGGTCTCCGTAGCGACGTGCTGGATTAGTTGGTGGAAGACGACGAGCTGTCGGTCGACGCGCTCTTCGTGGTGTTCGGGAAGATCGACGCGACCTGGCTGAAGCCGACCGTCGAGCCGTTCGACAGCACGAGCCCCGGCGTGCCGTCCGCCTGCTTGATGACGCTCAGCACCTGCGCGGACGACAGCGTGGTCGGCGCGTACTGCTTGCCGGACGTGTCGGTGTAGCTCGCGCTGATCGTGTAGGTGCCGTCGGGCAGCGCGTTGCCGGCCCCGTCCGTCGGCGTCCAGTTGAACGGCACGGTGCCCGCCGACTGCGCGCCCGCGTCGATCGTGTTGACGACGACGCCCGCCGAGTTCTTCACGTTGATCGTCAGGTTCGACACGGCGCTCGTGAGCTGCACGCCGAACGGCGACGCCGCGCCGCTCTTGACGGGCACGGTGTTGCCGGGCGCGAGCACGTTCGAGCCGATCAGCATCGCCGCCTGCGTCTGCTGGCTCGCGGTGATCTGCGACGACAGCGACGTGAGCGCCGTGTTCAGTTGCGCGATGCCGCTCACGGTGTTGATCTGCGCGAGCTGCGACGTCATCTGCGAGCTGTCGACGGGGCTCGTCGGGTCCTGGTTCTGCAACTGCGTGACGAGCAGCTTGAGGAACGTCGTCTGCAGATCGGCCGCCGACGTCGTCGACAGCGAGCTCGCGACATTGCTGTTCGCGTTCGTGCCGCTCGCGCCGCTCGTGCCCGACGACTGGCCGTTCGAGCTCATCGTGTCATACGGCAGCGAGTTCACGGAGGTGCCGCTGCTGCCGATGGTCGTGGAGGAAGATGTCATCCCGGTTCGCCTTTCTCTCTGCTGTGCGTGTTTCTTTCGGTCGATGCAAAGCCGCGTGTCAACTGCCGATCGTCAGCGTCTTCAGCATCAGTTGCTTCGCGGTGTTGAGCGTCTCGACGTTCGCCTGGTACGAGCGCGACGCGGAAATCATGTTGACCATCTCCTGCACCGGATCGACGTTCGGCATCGTCACGTAGCCGTTCTGGTCGGCGGCCGGGTTCGACGGATCGTAGGTCGTCTTCATCGGCGACGGATCGTCGACCACCTTGGTCACCTGCACGCCGCCGACGCCCTGGCCGGACGCGGTGCGCGCGCGGCCCATCGGCGCGGTCGCGAACACCACCTGCTTCGCCTTGTAGGGCTTGCCGTCGGGCCCCGTCACGCTGTCGGCGTTCGCGAGATTCGACGCCGTCACGTTCAGACGCTGCGACTGGGCCGACATCGCGGAACCCGCGACGTCGAAAATGTTCATCAACGAAGGCATGCATGCTCCTTATCGCGTTGCGCGCTCATTCAACCGTTTCCCGTGACGCGCGCGGCACGCGGGAAAAGCGCCGATGCGGCGCGTCACGAACCCGAATTCGACGTGATCGCGGCGATCATCGTCTTGATCTGCTGCGTCATCGCCGTCATCCCGGCCTGGTAGTGCACCGCGTTGTCGGCGAACTGCACGCGCTCGGTGTCGAGATCGACGGTGTTGCCGTCGAGCGCCGGCTGCTGCGGAATCCGGTACTGCGCGCGGCCGTAGTCGTCGCTCGGGCCGCCCGTCGGGATCAGCTTCACGTTGCCTGCGAGGTGCGCGCCCGAAGTCGCCGCCATCGACATCCCGCTCGTCACGCCCGCCGGCTGCGCGAGCGGCAGTGTCGCCCCGTTGCCCGCGCTCGCCGCGCCGTCCTGCTTGAGCGCGCGGGCGAGCGTCGACGAGAAGTCGACGTCGCGCGCGCGGTAGCCGGGCGTATCGGCGTTCGCGATGTTCGACGACAGCAGTTCCTGCCGATACGCGCGCACGTCGAGCGCCTGGCGGCCGAACGCGAATTCGGCATCGAGTTTGTCCAACATCCGCGAGCTCCGTCTGAAGATAAGATGCGCCGCTCTTTCGCCGCCCGCGGCACCCGCGGCGCGGACAACCGGCGACGGACGGCCAAAGAGGCTTTTTCCCATGGGACGCATGGTAGGCGGACAACGCAACGGGCAATCGGGCGAATAACCGGCAAAGGGCCCCTCTATTCGCGGTTTGCCGGCGCTCGCCCATCCCTAGAATGCAACCCCGTATCAATTGGTTTCCAAGCAGGTTTCCAAACGGGTTTCGAGGAGGGCGCGATGACGACTGACGCAGGCCGCGCAACGCGCGTGCGCTTTGCCGCGGCGCTCGCGCTGGCGGGCTGGATGGGCGCGGCGCTCGCGCAGCAGACGGGCGACGGCGGGATGATCGTGATCCCGGGCCGCGGCGAATCGGCACAGACCGCGCTCGCGAATGCGAACGCGGCGGGTGTGCGCGGCGCGAATGCCGCGGGCGCGGCGGGCCTGAACGGGGCCGACCGCACGGCAAGCCCGAGCGGATGGAGCGCGCAGGCGGCTGCCGCATGGGCCGGCCGAGCCGGCGCGGCGCCGGGCGCGGAATCGGGCGAACCCGGCAATGTCCACGCGGCGGCCGAGCCGGGCCACGGCCTGATCGTGATCGAACCCGGCCCGGCCGAATCGAACGGCCGGGCCTTGACCGCCGCCCCGAGCGGCTGGAACCGGCGAGCAACCGCGGCCGCGCCGCGAGCCGAATCGAACGGCCACGCGAATCCCGCGCCATCGACAGCCGGACCGGCTCTTCCCGCTAGCCCCGCGCCGGCGGGGGCCGGATGGCGCGCGCCGGCCGGCGCAGCGGCCACGCAAAGCGGCGTGATCCCCGTGTCGTTCCGCTCGCAACCCGCGCCGCGCACGCTGCCGATCCGCCCCGCGCCGATTCGGGCGGCGGCGAGCGCACCCGGCGCGCAACCGACGGCCGCAACCGGCACCGCCGCGGCGGCTCCGGCTCCCGCCGGCCAGCAGGACGGCGAATCGATCCGCCGCGCGGCGCTTGCGTTCCTGCAGCAGCAGGCGGCCGGCCTGCCCGGCAAGACCACCGTCACCGTCGCGCCCGCGTTCCCGCGCGGGCTCGCCGCGTGCGCGACGCTCGAGCCGTTCCTGCCGTCGGGCGCGCGCCTGTGGGGCCGCACGACGGTCGGCGTGCGCTGCGCGGGCGAGCGTCCGTGGACGATCTACCTTCAGGCGAAGCTCGCCGTGCAGGCAACCTACTATGTCGCCGCGCGCCAGATCGCGCCGGGCGAGACGCTCACGGCCGCCGATCTCGTCGCGCGCGACGGCGATCTGACGATGCTGCCGCTCGCCGTGATCACCGACGCGCAGCAGGCGGTCGGCGCAACCACGCTCACGCGGGTCGCGGCGGGGCTGCCGCTGCGCCAGGATCTGCTGAAGAGCGCGGCGTCGGTGTCGATCGGGCAGACGGTGCGGGTCGTCGCGTCGGGGCAGGGATTCACGATTTCGGCGGAGGGCAGCGTGCTCAACAACGCGGCGCCTGGCCAACAGGTGCGGGTGCGGATGGCGGCGGGCCAGATCGTCACGGCGATCGTCAAGGACGCCGCGACGGTGGAAATCCCCCTCTAAGATTGCAAACTTTCGTTGATTCAGGGGGTTACTGAAAAACGGGGGCTAAAGTTCGGGCCGGCCTTGCCGTTATTGTGGTCAAACCCGTACAGGAAACACCATCGTGAATGTCGATTCCACCCCTACTTCGAACGCCCGCACGCTGTCGAACGCCAGTACGGGCGCGGCTCGCGCGCAAGCCGACCAGCCGCCCGCGGCCCAGGCGCCCGCGGGCGCGCCGGCGGGCGGAGACGCGAGCGTGAGCCTGTCCGGCCTGTCGTCGACGCTGCGCAGCCTCGCCGCTTCGGGCGGCGCCGACATCGATACCGCCCAGGTCGACGCGATCCGGGACGCGATCAAGAACGGCACGCTGTCGATCGACACGGGCAAGATCGCCGACGGGATCCTGCAGACCGCGCGCGATCTGCTGAAGCCGCCGCCGCAGACGGGCAACAGTTGAGCCGGCTTCGCAGCCGGACGACGGAATGCACAACACGGCGCGCGGACGGCCCGCGCGCCGCCATGCCGAGCGAAACGAAATGAGAGACGAACTGCTGGCCACGGTCAACGACGAGCACGCGACGGTCGAGGCGTACGCGTCCCTGCTCGCGTACGAGGAGAAGGCGCTGACGACGGCGTCGCCGCTCGACGCGTTGCCGGGCATCGTCGAGCGGAAAACCGGGCTGCTCGAGAAGCTCGCGCAACTCGAGCGCCGGCGCGACACGCTGCTCGCGTCGCTCGGCCTGCCGGCCGGCAAGAAAGGGATGGATCTCGCGGCGGAAAACGACGCGCGCCTCGCGAACGGCTGGCAACTGCTGCAGCAATCGGCCGAGCGCGCGCGCCACGCGAACGCGATCAACGGGATGCTGATCCGCATCCGGATGGACTACAACGAACGCACGCTGTCCGTGCTGCGCGCCGCGCCGCCGCGCAACGGCTTCTATGGGCCGGACGGGCGCGTCGCCGCGGCCGCACGCTGAAATCGGAGCGGCAGCGCGACGCACGCGTTGCCGCTCGCCAGAGCGCGCACCGAGCGCGCCGGCCGCCTCCCCCGCCAACCCCGGCACCCGCCTGCTCGCCAGCGCCGATCGCCTGCGCGCGCATGCGCACGCGCGCGGTGCGCCGCCTCCTTGATCATCGCTGAAGCGCCGGAGACGTTTCGTCCGGCCGACTGCGCCTTCTCGCGCCCTTGCGGGCCGGATCGGAAATTTCGCCGCAAATCGGCGCTTTTTCCGCATGCCGCCTTTTCTGCCACCACGAAACCGACACCGATACGGCGAAAACGCCGATCGGCTCGGCAGGTTCGTCTGGCCGTTTACGACGATTTGCCGATTCGGCGCCGTGTTTTCCATCGGTCGCACCAATTGGGGCCGCGGTTGCTTTTCTAAGATGTTTTCACGGCCCTGCCAAGTTGCGCAGGGTTCGTACCGAAAACATCCCGCCGAAAGGCAGCCACACCGTCACAAGGAGCAACCATGGCATTCCCGACCAGCGTCAACGACCAGATCACCGATTCCGTCACACAGGCCAATACCAAGGTATTGGGCGATGCGCCGGCGATCGCGATGGGCAACCTCTACCAGGCCACCGCGCAAGCGCTCGCCAATACCGCCCACAACGCCACCAACGCTCAGCAGCAAAGTTACGTCACCACGCAAGCCGCCACCACGATGGGCGTCGCGACGCTGTACTCGCTCGATACCGCCGCCACGGGCGTGTCGACCAAGGACATCCTGAGCACCGGCGTTCGCGGCCTCGGCAGCTAAGCGGCCAGGACTAAACCACCAAGGAGCCCGACATGGCTTTTCCGACCAGCGTCAATGACCAGATCACCGATTCCGTCACGCAGGCCAACACCAAAGTGTTGGGCGATGCGCCGGCGATCGCGATGGGCAACCTGTACCAGGCTACGGCGCAAGCCCTGGCCAACGCGGCGCACAACGCGACCTATGCGCAGCAACAGAGCTACGTGACCGCGCAAGCCGCCACCACGATGGGCGTCGCGACGCTGTATTCGCTCGACACGGCCACGACCGGGATCGCCACCACCAAGATCCTCGGTACCTGAGGATCGCCGGCAACCGTTGATCCCAAGGAGTTGAGCACATGGCCTTTCCGACTGCCGTCAACAACCAGATCACCGATTCGGTGACTCAGGCGAACACCCAGGTGCTGGGAGTCTCTCCGTCCATCGCGATGGGCAACCTGTACCAGGCCACGGCGCAGGCGTTGGCCAATGCGGCACACAACGCGACCCTGGCGCAACAGCAGATGTACGTCACGGCGCAGGCTGCGACCACGATGGGCGTCGCGCTGCTGTACTCGCTGGACACCGGCAGTACGGCGATGGCGACCAAGAAGATCCTCGGCTGAGGGTCCGTGCATTGATCATCGCCACACTCGTCATCTCTATATTAAGGAGTATGAATCATGGCATTTCCGACTTCAGTCAACAGCCAGATCACCGATTCGGTCTCGCAAGTCAACACGAAGGTACTGGGCGACGCGCCGTCCGTCGCGATGGGCAACCTGTATGTGGCAACGAGCCAGGCGCTGTCGAACGCCGCACACAACGCGACGAACAATCAGCAGCAATCGTACGTGACGATGCAGGCATCCACCACGCAGGCCGTGTCCACGCTGCTGACGGTGGAAACGGGCACCACGGGCGCCGCCACCGCGGAGATCCTCGGCCTGAAATAACCGCGCCTGACGCCCGCGGCCGACGCACCGGGGCACGCGGGCGCCATGCGCGCCGGCTATCGGGTATTCGGCCGCACCGGTCCGCGCGATGCCACAGCTCGCCGTAGATCAAACGGCCGCCGCCGCGATGGCCATGACCTATCTCGCGATGGCCGACAGCATCGGCATCGCGATGGGCAATGCCGTCGCCAATCAGCAGCGGGGCCAGGTCATCGCCGGCGCGGCCACGACTCAGGTTCTCGCATTGATCATCGCCAAGGGAAGCCAACAGGGAAGCTAATCGTCATGAGCACCGATGACAGCACCGTCAACAGTCAAATCGTCGACGCCGTCAGCAACGTCGTCACGCTGACGACCGGCCAATCGCCGTCACAAGCGTTCGGCATGCTCGACGCCGTCTTGCTGGAAACGCTCGGCATGGCCATGCACAACGCGGTGAATCGCCAGCAAAGCGCCGGCATGATCAACTCGGCCGCGCTGACGGCCGCGTGCGCGAAGATCCTCGCCGTGCCGTTCCCGGCGCCGCCCCCGCCGCCGCCGCCCGCGCCGGCACCGCCGCCCGAAGTGCATCCGCTGCCGGGGCCCGGCGAATCGTCGTCGCCGGCCGCCGTCGTGGAAGCCGCCGTCAAGGAAAGCGAGACGGCTTTCGGCGAAGCCAAGGCCGCCCTCGACGAGCTGAAGGCCTCGGCCGACACGGCCGCGAAGGACGCGGGCGACGCCGAGTACGCGCTGGACCAGTTCGCGCAATCGGTCACGGCCGCGCTGTCGAAGCCGGGCGGCGACACGCCGAACCACGGCGCACCGAGCAGCAGGAACTGAAGGATTTCGCGCTGCCCGCTGACACATTCACCCCACCGAAGGAAATGTCATGGATCCCTCGAAGGTCAACTCTCAAGTCATCGACGTGATCAACCAGAGCCAGCTCGCGACGATGAGCCCGCAGGTGGTGTTGACGAGCGGCGCGGGCAAGGCCTATCAGTCGGTCGCCCAATCGACCGCGCTCGCGGTACAGGACGCGACCGACGCGTTGCGCAACATCACCACGATCGCGACGACGGCGGCCGGCGTGGCGATGGCGCAGTTCCTCGCCACCGGCAAGCCGCAATACGCGACGGCGCTCACCCAGGCGCAGGAGATGATGAAGTCCGCAACCGACGACTACGCGAAGATCGGCTCGGTCGCCGCGACCGTGCTCAAGGGATTCCCGGCCGGCTGAAGCGAACCCGTATGCCTCCCGCAGTCCGATCAAGGAGCATTGCCATGACCGTATCCGTTGCCGGCAAGCTGATACCGCTGCCCAACGCGCTGTCCGACATCGGGCGGCTCGCGCTCGCGTTCGTCGACGGCGGCATAGAGTGGCTGGTCTGGGCCGCCACCGCGCCGTCGGCGCGCTACGACTTCGCGGACGAGACGGAGCTGATCGCCACGGTCCAGCAGGGGCTGCACGCGTCGCGCTACACGCTGCTGCCGCAGCTCGGGCTGATGATCAGCCCGGTCAAGCTCATGACGCTGAGCCTGGCCGACCTGCACATCCTCGCGCGCGCCGAGAGCGGCGACGGCTCGTCCGTCGTGGCCGCGCAGGTGGCGAAGGTCCTCTCGGAACACCGTCTCGTCACCCGCGACGAACTGGCCGCGGGCGCGAGCTTCCTCGCGCAGTTGGGCGTCAAGTCGGCGCCGCTGTTCCAGGCGCTCGGCTTCGACGACAGCCTGGCGGTCACGGACCTGATGCACCTGCCGCAGGGCGCACGGCAGCAGCCGTTGCAGCAGGAGGCCGCCTCGTTCGCGTTGAAGCAGGCGCGCACCGTGCTCGAATTCTGCGACTTCTACCGCTTCTATCTCGACTACGCGGAACAACTGAACAGCAGCGCCGCCACGCCCGAGCGGCGCGAAGCCGCGGCGACGGATGCGTCGGAAGCGTTGCTGCCGATTCTTTTCGGCGCGCTGGACTGTCCGCAGGTGCAGGGCCTGGCGGGGCCGTCCGACGTCGCGCAGACCGTGCGCAACTGGCTCGCTCAAGGCCGAATGGTGGGCTTCGCGAGGCTGTCGCAAGGCGCCCAGCAGATCGTCCAGCACACCGCCTACAAGGGCGAGACGGGCGAAGCGGCCAAGCGCATCGTCGAGCTCTTCATGCACGCGGCGCAGGCGTTTCTGGCCGCCCACCAGCCCGACCGCGGCACGATGGGCCAGGATGGCGCGACCTGTCTGTTCCCCGTCGAGTCCGCTCAATTGCATGCCGAATTGCAGTTGAGCGGCAACGGCGTGATTTCGCTGAACGACTTCGGCGCGAAACCCGCCGCGCCGGCGGCGCTTGCGCCCGCCGCGACGGAAAACGCAACCGCAGAACAGGAGAACGTATCGTGAGCATTCCCAATAAACCGATTTCGAACGCATTCGAACGGCCGGAAGACTCGCAAGCGGCGGCCGGGCGGCTACGCGTGTCCGCGCCTTCCGGCGTCGCGCCGGTCATCACGCCGTCCATCACGCCGGCCAACGCACCGCCTGAATTCGCGAACCCGCACGCCGCCGTCGCCGACATGCGCAGGCAAGCGCGCGCGAAGGCTCAGCAGATGGTCGTGGACGCCAGGCTGGCGCTGCTGGAATCGCTGCACGCATTGCACACCGCCGGAAAGACGGATGCCGTTTCCACGGTTGCGGTTCCGGCTCCGATCAAGCGAGGCATGCGATGACCCCCCGACGTGACGTATCGGCGACGAATCCGCCCGAGTCCATTTCGCAGACCGCCGAGATGCAGGCGCAACAGGCGGTCGATGACGCGGTCGCGGCGACCGACAAGGCGATGCGCGCCGCGTTGAACAGCACGGCGCACGCCGGCGCAGCCGACGGCGATCACGCCGCGCGCGAAGCGATGACGCAGGCCGAGCAGGCGCTCGCGGCCGCGCTGAGCGGCGCGGCAGCCGGCGAAGCCGCCGTGGCGAACGCGTCGCGGCAAGCCGGAGAGGCCCAGGCTCGCGCGGTCGAGGCGGCGCAGCGACAGGCGGAACAGGCGATGGCCGCGGCGGCGGGGGCCGGGGCGACGGGACCTCGGGCGGGATAGCTCATGGGCAGCGCCTGCCTTGCGGGAGACCCGCTCTCGTCAGACGGCTTCGTGTCATGCCAGGTCGCGACCGCCCTACGACCGGGTCAAGCCAAGGCTTTGGGGGCGGCCGACAACGGACTCGTCATGACTCGACGAACTCGTTCAATCGCTGCAATTGAAACTTAGTCCGGGAGCATGTATGGAAACGCCCGAACAGCGGTCGGCGCGGCGCGCGATGAGCAGTTGGCTGACCGAACTGATCAACGACGTGGAAAAGCCGGACGGCATCGAGAAGCGGGCCATCCGCGCCCGAGTCCTGGAGGCGCTGCAGGAAATCGACGTTCGCATCGCCGAGTTGAACGAGTCGTTGCAAGCGAAATTTCACGTTGTCCAGGGCCGGAAACTGGTGAAGTTCTATATGAAGGGCGGCAACGCGTTCAAATGCATACACGAGCCCGAGGGAACAGCGGCCACGGAAAACGGCGGCGGAAAATCCGACTGGGATACGCAGGTCGTCATCGATCCGTGGGCGCCGGTACCGCTGCAAGCCTACGTCTACGGCCTGCTTGAAGAGCTGGTGACGGACACGATGATCCGGGCAGGGGTCGACATCGCACGGGTGGCTGGCGACTTCGCCGATCAGACGATCAAGCAATGGATCGCGCAGCGGGACGACCCAAAGTCAAAGCATCGGATCTACTCGGCCTATTCGCTCGAATACGACGACCCGCAATCGCTGCGCCAGGTGTTCGACCAGCAACGGCTGGGGCTCTGGACCAACGACAGGCGCCGGATATCCGACCCGGACGTCGATCACCCGGAACGGATACCCGGCATCTTGCTCAATGACGCGATCCGTCCATTCATCCTGCACCGGCTCGGCTACACCTGGCACGCCCAATTGCCGTCTCTGCCACCTCTGCTGCTATCCAAGCTTCCGGTGCCGCAGCCAACCCTGCTGCGGGGCCCCTTGCCCGCGCAGATAAAAACGGATGTTCGCAAGCCGCTGCTGATGGAATTGATCGACGTCACGCTGCCGCGACGGGACACGATCGAAGCGGTGGCGGTCTGGGAGGAACTGGCCCAGGGGCAGATCGACATCCAGAACACGACGATCGCGGTGAAATCGTCCGGCGCCGACAGCGCGGAAGTCGGGGCGACCGGCGATAGCACCGAAGTGAAGCTGCCGCTGCCGGACATCATGTACCACCTGCGGGAAATCGCGACGATGCTGTGCGAGATCGCGGATGGAAGTTCGCGTCACCCGGATAAGCTCGATAGACGCTTTGAACGCTTCGGGCAAATCTGGAGATCCAGCGACAGATCACAAATTGCCCACACGCTAAGCGAAATGGCCGGGGTGGCCGATATCAATGCGGCCCCTCCCGCGCACGTGGCGAGCGTCACCGATGCCATCGAACAGCATGGCGGCTCCCTGACACAAGCCATACTGGATGATGGAGACCCCGCTTACTGCCTGGCACGCAACCTGATGGACCGGATTGCCGACGGAATGGCCGCGAATCACAACGACTTCACTGCGGGAGGCCATGTCCCCCGCGAACTGCTGATCCGCTTTGACGAGGCGCGAGTGAGGTTGAGGCAACTGATCGATCGAACGGTGGCGCGCTTGCCCAACGAATTGGCCGTAGGCGTACTCGACGCCGCATTCAGCGACGACTTGGTGCTGATCCGCGTCCTCGAGCAAAACGAATACGTTGAGCCCAGGCAAATCGGCTTTTCGGGCGTATTGATGGCCGTCGTGATTCGCGTGAAAAACCAGTTGCAGTTGGACACCCTGTGCGAGCTGTTCCGAACGGAATTCGATCCGCGCTATGTCGACACGCGGATAAGCACGTCGGTACGCTTTCGGACTTACAGCGTACCGCGCGCCACTGGCATCACCCATGAGATGACGATGGTGGTATTCGAGAAAGGCAAGGCGATCGCCTATCTGACAATGACGACTGCCACTCCCGGCGAAGCCCCATTCCGACGCGATGCGGCATATCCCGACCTCGAATACGCATCGCTGCCGGAAATCGCCGCGCAGCGCAAGGTCGCTGCGGCATTGATCGAAGACTACCTGATTCGCAAAACGATCTCGCAGCAATACGAGGCGCTGAAAACGCTGCTTCCCGTGGTGTGACGGATCGCGCGAGCCCCCCTGTGTTTCGTG
Source organism: Burkholderia humptydooensis (assembly GCF_001513745.1). Taxonomy (NCBI): domain Bacteria; kingdom Pseudomonadati; phylum Pseudomonadota; class Betaproteobacteria; order Burkholderiales; family Burkholderiaceae; genus Burkholderia; species Burkholderia humptydooensis. Next base: position 3,894,676 of record NZ_CP013380.1, read on the forward strand.
GCCTCGCACGTTCTGCCAGCACGCCAACTATCGCTGCGAGTCGTCAATCAAGGAGCGCCAGCATGACCTTCTATGCAGGATTCGACATTGAGGACTTTCCTGGTCTGGACCAGCTCAAATGGCTGAAGGAGAAAACCAACCTCTCCTGGTGCGGCTACCATCTGACGCCTCCGCCCGGGCGTCCTGACAGCGAGTGGAAAGGCAAGCGCGAAGCGCTGACCAAACAGGGTTGGGGCTTGCTGCCCCTCTACAGGAGCCAGCAAGCCGACCCAGCGAAAATCGACGAGAAGCAAGGCAAAGACGACGGCTCAGATGCCGCCGAGCTGATGGACAACGAAAAATTTCGAAAGGGCGCCTACGTATTCATCGACTGGAGAAGCAGCAGCCTTGCCGACGAAAAGGCAAAAGCCTATCTCCTCGCATGGGCGGACAATGTCATGAAGGGCAAATATCAATATCGCCCCGGCGTCTGTTGCTCGGGCAAGCTTGCCGCCAAGATAGCGACGTGGACGGCCGATCTGGACCCGCCGCCCGAGTTGCGTATCTGGGCCACGAAGGAAACAATCGAGGAGCTACATCCGTACTCAGGGTCCATCGGTCAATTTGAGACCGACAACCCCGCCAATTGCGGCTACGCGGACGCCATCGCATACCAATACGAGAAAGACAGCGTGCTGATGCTGTGGACGTTGCAGGTGGGCCTGAGTTCGTCAACGCTGAAGGACCCGTCCGCCCCCTGACATCCTCATAGCCGTTGGAATGGCCCGCCGCCGCGGGCCATCTGAAAGGAGCAACGCCATGCCCTTCTACGCAGGCTTCGACACCGACATCTTCCCCGGCCAACTGCAGCTCGACTGGCTCAAATCCAACACCAATCTCAGTTGGTGCGGCTACTATCTCGCGCCTGCGCCGAACCATCCCGACGACAGTTGGATGGGCAATCGTCAGGCGTTGATCGAGCAAGGCTGGGGGCTGCTGCCGATTTACGTCGGCCAACAGGCCGGATCGAACACGCTGACCGATGCGCAAGGCACCGCCGACGGCTCGCAAGCCGCTCACCTGGCGCGCGCCGAAGGCTTTCCGCGCGACGGCTACCTGTACATCGACTGGGAAGACGGCAGCCCCCTCGACGCCGATGCCCAGGCCTATCTCGGCGCATGGGCGGCCGAGGTCGTCAAGAACGGCTATCAGCCCGGCGTCTATTGCTCGCACGATCTGGCCGATTCGATCGCGTCGCTGATGGCCGGTCTGAATCCGCCGCCGGAACTGCGCATCTGGGCCTGGAACGTGCCGACGACGAACCCGCAGCCCTACCTGGGCCCCTCGGCGCATTCCCCGCCGTCACGCCCGCCGGGTGCGGCTATGTGCACGCGATGGCGTGGCAACACCTGCAAAACTGCGTGCTGATGCCCGGAGCGTTGCAGGTGGACCTGAACGCGTCGAACCTGAAGGACCCGTCCGCGCCGTCCATATCGCGATGGCAGCGGCCCGTCACGCCGCCGAGCCCCTGAACTCGCGCGGGCTCGATCCCACGATGCGCCGGAAGCTTTTTTCGAAGTGGCTCAAGTCGCCGAAGCCGACGCTCAGCGCAACCTCGGTCACACGCGGACAGTCGTGGCGCATCAGCATTTCCTTCGCCTTCTCGATGCGAATGTGCTGAAGCAACGGCTTGAACGCGACATTCAACGTGTGACGGAACAGATAGCTCAAATGCGACGGGCTCACGTGCGCGTGCTGCGCCAACTGCTCCATCGAAATCGGATTGGCGTAATGCTCGCCGAGATAAAGCAGCGCCTTGCGCAGCGCCTTATGCAATCGCGCCAGCTCCGCGGCGTTGCGCGTCATTGCGCATCGCGCCCAGTGGGCCGGCAGCACCGAAGATTGCAACGCGGCGGCATTCGTCTCGATCGCGGGCCGTGACGTCCCGTCGTCCCGATCGTGGCCGTGCGCCGCGCCGACGCGCTCGCCGTGCGGCCGATCAATCATCCACGGCACATGAAGCGCGACGTCGTCGCGGCCAATGGGGGCATCGCCCGTCATGACCGCCAGGCGCGCGATCACGCGCTCGAGCTCATAGACGTTTTCCGGCCACGCGTAGCGCTCGCATATCTCGAGCAGTGCGTCGCTGCACTTGCGCTCGGCGACGTAGCCATGATGCTCGAGCGCCGCGGCGACGAGGGGCGCGATGTCGTTTTCGCGCTGGCGAAGCGTCGGCACCGTCGCCGACAAGAAGTCCAGCTCCGCCAGCAGCGCTTGCGAGAATCGCCCTTCCTCCACGCATCGTCGCAAATCGGACGTCGTCGACGCGATCACGCGCACCTCGCACTCGCCCGGCACCACCAGCCATTGCCCGAGCCGCGAATGCAGATACTGCCGCACCTGGTTCTGAAGCCGGGGAGCGAGCTCGTCGATGCCGTTGAAGAACAACGTGCCGCCCGCCGCCTGCCTGAACCATTGCGCCGGATCGTCCGCCGGATCGGCGCAGTTGACTTCGATGAACGGCCCGTCACGTCTCGGCCCGCAGCAATGCAGCGCCGCCGCCAACGGCGCCTTCTCGGTGCCGAACTCGCCGGTGAGCAACACGGGCAACAGGCTGTACGACGCCTTTTCGACGAATATCTCAATGCGATGCAACGGCTCGGACATGCCCACGAGCAACAAGCTTCGGCTCAGCCGCTGCCGGGCCCAGCGTTGCACGCCGTAGCGCTGGAACAGGAGCGCGCAGCGATGCGCAAAGGCCGCGCCGTGCGCGGCGAAGGCGTCCGACCGCGCGGCGCCCTCCGTCGCGCTCAACGTCAGCATGCCGAGCGGCTCTCCCGCATAGGTCACCGGAAACCGCGCCGAATGCGCGACCGCGCGGATGTCGTCGTCGGCGTGGGCGCCGGCGCCCTTCCCGTCGAGCCAGACGAGATCGAACCGCTCGCCGCTGCGATGCAACCGCAGCACGCCGACGTCGCGCAATCGCAATGACGCGCCGCCCAGGTCCAGATGTCGAGCGAACGCGCGCATCAACAATTCGAGCAAATCCGGCAATCGCCGATACGGTCGATAAACGTTTCGCAATATCGCTTCCACGTCGAAGGCCTCGCTCGTGCATTCACGAATTCGATCACTCCGGCATCGGGGTTCCGATGCGGTCTTTCGACGATCTCCCGGCATGGACGCGCGATCCCGCATACGTGGCGTCGAGTCCGGAAACGGGATACGCCGGGAAGGCCCGAATGAACCGGCATGCCGCGACGGCGAGCCGTCGCTGGCGTGCGCCCAGTATGCGAGGCTCGCGCGGCATCGAACGTCGCCGGCCCGCCGTTGTCGACCGTTGTTCACACGGAAGCGCGGCATCGCGTGACGACGGGGCCGCGACGGCGAACGATCGCGCGACGGCGGCACGGCTTCGAGCATTCGATTGCATGCTCCGCTTAACATGGCGACTGACAATTTGCCGGCCGGGATCGACGGCGGAACCGGCGCGGAACCGTTGCCATATTCGAATCAATCGCGCCAATTGGTTATCCGGAAGGAGACGCCATGGAAACAGCACCGGGACGCATTCTCGTCGTCGAGGACGATCCCATCACCCGCACGATGCTGGCGCGCTACCTGTGCAGCGCCGGCTTCGATCTGCGCACGAGCGGCAACGTCGCGCAAGCGCGCGACGCGCTGCGCGCCGCACCCGCCGACGTGCTGCTGCTCGACATCAATCTTCCCGACGGCGACGGCATCTCGCTTGCCCGCGAACTGCGCGAGCACAGCACGGCCGGCATCATCTTCGTCACGCAACGGGACGGCGACCTCGATCGCGTCCTCGGCCTGGAAACCGCCGGCGACGACTACATCACCAAGCCGTTCCGGCTGCGCGAGCTGCTCGCGCGCGTGCGCGCCCTGTTGCGCCGGCAACGGCTGTATCACGAGGTCGCGCCTGTCGACACGGTGCTCACGTTCGACCGCTGGCTGATCGACCTGCGGCGCCGGGAGCTGGCGCTCGTGGGCGGCGCCGTGCTGCCGCTGACCCCGCGCGAGTTCGATCTGCTGGCGGCGCTCGTGATGGTTCGCGGCACGACGCTCACGCGCGAGTACTTGCTCGAAGTGGTCAGCAAGCGCGAGCGCGCCGCGGACGCGCGCACGGTGGACACGTTGATCGCGCGGCTGCGCCGCAAGATGTCCGGCGACGCGGGCGGGCTCCGCTGCCCGATCGGCACGGTAGTCGGAGTCGGCTATCGGCTCGACGCCGCGGTGAACCGATGCAGTTGACGATTGCGCCGCGCGCCCCGCGCCTCGCGCGCGATGTCGCGTAATGCATCGAAAGCGTGTTCGAACTCGATGTCGAGCGCGACCAGGAGCGCGGACAGGTCCGACGGCGGATGACGAGCGGCCGCCTGCTTCAGGCGCTCGGCGAGCGCCCCGAGCCGCAGCAGTCCCAGCGCGGCGGCCGAGCTCGCGAGCCGGTGTGAAAGCTCGTTGACCCGGTGCAGGTTTTGCTCCGTGATCGCTTCGCCGAGCTCGCGCAGCGAGCGCCGTCCCGCGAACCGGAACTGATGCACGAGCCAGCCGACCGCGGCGACGCCGAGCGCCTCCGCATGCTCGCTCAGGCACGCGAGATCCACGGCCATGTCCGTCGAACCGATTCCGTCCGGAGGCCGGGCGGGCTCGGCAGCGCCGGCGACGAGTTCGAGCACCCGGCACAGCGCGTCTCGCCGAACCGGCTTCACGAGGATCGACATGAACGCGTCCGCCACGTCGGCATGCCGCGCACGAAGCAGATCCGCGGTCAGCACGACGATCGGCATCTCCGGCCGCCCCTGGCTGCGCGCGTTCTGCACGCGTATGCGGCGCGCCGTCTCGATGCCGTCCACGAGCGGCATGTGAAGGTCCACGAATACGGCGTCGAAGCGCCCGCGGGCGATCTCCGCGACGGCCGCGTCCGCGCTGCTCACCGGCGTCGCGTCGTGGCCCGCCTGGGTCAGAAGGCCGCCAATCACGATCAGGTTGACCGGGTCGTCGTCGACGACGAGGAGCTTCAAGCGTCGCGATGAAGGCAACGCCGATATGGCCGGCGGCCGCGCCGCAACCGCCGCGGCCACCGGCACGACGACCCGGAACCGGCTGCCGACGCCGTATTCGCTGGCCACGGCGATCGTGCCGCCCAGCGTCTCGACGATGCGCCGGCATACGGCGAGCCCGAGGCCCGCGCCGCCGAAGCGTCGCCCGATCGACTCGTCGGCTTGAACGAACTCGTCGAAAATCCGCGTCAGCATGTGTTCCGGGATACCTATCCCCGTATCCTCGACGGCGATCTCCAGTTGCCACGCGCCCGCGACGCGGCCTCGCATCGTCAACGACACGCCGACGCGGCCCCGTTCGGTGAACTTCACCGCATTGCTCAACAGATTCATCAGCACCTGACGCAGCCGTCCGGCGTCTGCGTGCAGCGCCGGCGGCACGCGATGGTCGACGAAGACATCGATGGCCGTCTGGCGGGCCGACGCATGCGTGCGCATCAATTCGACAACGCCTTCAATCAGGTGCCGAGGATCGAAGTCAACCGGAGCCGGCGCGTCGAGCGCCGCGCCGCCGCGCACGTAATCGGCCACGCCGTCGAGCAGGCCGACCAGATGCTCGGCGCAATCCCGCGCAATCGAGACCTGGCGACGCTGTATCGCATCCAGCCGAGAACCTTCGAGCAATTGCAGCACGCCGAGCACGCCGTTCATCGGTATGCGGACTTCGTGGCTGACCATCGCCAGCAGGCTCGTCTTGGCCCGGTCCGCGGCTTCGGCGACCTCCTTCGCACGCCGCAGCTCCTCGCACAGGCGCGCGTCGCGGCGCATGCGGGCGAATTCCTGACGGCGCATGCGCTCGGTGCGCCAGACCTGCTGCAAACCCACGGCAAGCGCGAAACCCATCGTGATCGACAGCGGGCAAAGCAGCGGCGATGCGGCCGCGCACCGCCATCGCAGTATCACGGAGAGTCCTGCCACGACGCATGCGGCGTTGATTGCGCTCGGCAGAAAGCGCAGCAGCAGGCATGCCGCCCCCAGGACGACGGCAAAGCGCAAGCCGTGTGGAATTACGCCCCGCAGCATGTCGGCAGTCATAGTTGTTCTGGTTGAGCATTTCCCGGCGGATAAGCGGGTCGGGCCGGCCAGTCTGAATTTTAGGAACAGAAAAAATCGACAGCAGTATTCGTTTTCGAGATCGAAGATTAGCGGAACGGGGGGCGGCGAGCCGGCAACGACGATACAAGCCGGCGCGCGGTTGCGCCGCGGAATGCGAGGCGGAAACGCGATATGGGAAAGTCCGGAGCAGCGGATCGAAGGTCGGGGATGACGTCGACTGTCAGGATCGAAAAGCCGGCGGACAATGACGCCATCGCGGCGAACCGGCATTCGGGAAAACGAGGGACCGCGAGATGAACCGGCCGTCCAGCATGCCGCGCGACGCGGAGCCGACGCCGGAGACCAAAATCGAAACCAGGACCGGGCGCGTTTCGGCGCCATACGATGCGAATCGGTTCATCGCCGGGTGGCGCGACGATGTCGCAATGTGCGCGCCGCAGCGCGGTGAGCGGGCATGGCGACGCGCGGAGCGATTGCGCAGTCAGACGGCCCCCTCGCCGCGACAGACGCGGCGATTCGATAGGACGAGCCGCATTCGCGGGGGCACTACCATCGAAGAGCGGCCGTCGCCGGGCTCGTCTGCCCAGCCCCACCATGTCGGCGCCGCCGGCCTCAGTCCGCTATGCCGATCGCCTGCGCGACCGCGCGCACGCGCGCGCGGTGCACCGCATCCTTGATCTTCGCGGGCTCGCCCGCGAGCCCCTGCGCGATCGCGCCCGCGTCGACCGAGCGCGCGGCGACGAGCGCCTGCCGCAGCCGCTCGGCCTGCGGATAGGGCGTCGCGTCGAGGCCGAGCCGGCCGCGCGCGTCGGCCTCGCTCGCCTGCAGCGCCTCGGCGAAGCGCGCCGGCTTGCGCAGCGCATCGGCGCGCTCGAACAGGCGCACCAGCGCGGCCGCGCCCATCTCCATCACGCGATGCAGGTTGCCGTGCTCGCGCGCGACGACGAGCGCCAGATCGCGGCACTCGTTCGGCACCCGCAGCCGCTCGCACAGCGGCTTCAACAGATCGACGCTGCGGCCCTCGTGGCCGATGTGGCGCGGCAGCACGTCGGCGGGCGTCGTCGCCTTGCCGAGATCGTGCGTGAGCGCCGCGAAGCGCACCGGCAGCGAATAGCCCTGCTTCGCCGCGTGATCGATCACCATCATCACGTGCACGCCCGTGTCGACCTCCGGGTGATAGTCGGCGCGCTGCGGCACGCCGAAGAGCGCGTCGATCTCGGGCAGGATCCGCGCCAGCGCGCCGCATTCGCGCAGCACCGCGAACATTCGCGACGGCTTCGCTTCCATCAGCCCGCGCGCGAGCTCCTGCCACACGCGCTCGGGCACGAGCGCGTCAGCCTCGCCCGCATCGACCATCTTGCGCATCAGCGCGGCCGTATCCGGTGCAACCGAGAACTCGGCGAAGCGCGCCGCGAAGCGCGCGACGCGCAGGATGCGCACCGGATCCTCGACGAACGCGCCGCCGACGTGCCGGAACAGCTTCGCACGCAGATCCGCCTGCCCGCCGAACGGATCGACGACCGGCCCGACGAGCGCGCCGTCCGGGCTCACTTCGCGCGCCATCGCGTTGATCGTCAGGTCGCGCCGCACGAGATCCTGCTCGAGCGTGACGTCGGGCGCGTAATGGAACTGGAAGCCGTGATAGCCGGCCGCCGTCTTGCGCTCGGTGCGCGCGAGCGCGTATTCCTCATGCGTGTCCGGATGCAGGAACACCGGAAAATCCTTGCCGACCGGCTTGAAGCCTTGCGCGGCCATCTGCTCGGGCGTCGCGCCGACGACGACGTAGTCGCGATCACGCACCGGCAAGCCGAGCAGTTCGTCGCGGATCGCGCCGCCCACCGCGTAGATCCTCATCGCGACGGCCCGTAGAGGTCGATCACGCGGGTCTCGCCGCGCGCGCCCTCGATCCATTCGCGCACGGCCGGCAGCTCGGCGACGCGCGCCGCATACGCGCTCGCCTCGGGCGACAGCGGCGGCGCGTAGGTCTTCAGGCGCAGCACGACGGGCGCGTACATCGCATCGGCGATCGAGAACGCGCCGAACAGGAACGGGCCGCCCGACGCGGCGAGGCACATGCGCCACAGCTCGTCGATGCGCGCGACGTCGGCGAGCGCGGCGGGCGTCGCGCCGCGCCCGGGGTGGGACTCGCGCACGTTGAGCGGCATCTCGGCGCGCAGCGCGGTAAAGCCCGCGTGCATCTCGGCGGACACGCTGCGCGCGTGCGCGCGCGCGGCCGGATCGCTCGGCCACAGCGCATGCTGCGGGAAGCGCTCGGCGAGCGTCTCGACGATCGCGAGCGAATCCCAGACCGCGCCGCCGTCGTCGTCGACGAGGCACGGCACCTTGCCCGACGGCGAGTGCGCGCGGATGCGCTCGGTCGTGTCGTCGAGCCGCAGCCCGATCATCACTTCGTCGAACGGGATTCCGAAGTGCTTCATCAGCACCCACGGGCGCATCGACCACGACGAATAGTTCTTGTCACCGATCACGAGTTTCATGGGATTCATCCTGTAGTTGTCGATCGTCCGGTCCGCCCGCGGCGGCCGCGGTCGTTCCGTCCGCTTACCGGCGCGTGCGCCGGCCGGGAAAGCGCGAGCGCGGCGCCGCGTCGCCGATGTAGGTCGGCGCGATGCTTTCGAGGCTCGCAGGCGTGATGCCGAGCTCGGGCGCGATCGGCCCCGTCATCACGCTCGGCACCGACAGCGAAGCGAGATTGTCGCGCGTGATGAGCGGCTCGCCCGGCAGCATCTCGAACACGCACGCCTGCAGCCGCGCGAGCGCGTCGGGCAGCCGGATGATCCGCGCGGGGCTGCCGGCGAGCCTGCCCGCATAGCGGACGATCTCCTCGAGCCGGTACGTGCGCGGCCCGCCGAGCTCGTAGGTCCGGCCGCGCGTCGCGTCGCGCGCGCAGGCGTTCGCGATCGCCTGCGCGACGTCGCCGACGTAGATCGGCTGCATCAGCGCGTCGGGCATCGCGAGCGGCAGCACCGGAAAGATTCGCTGCAGCCGCGCGAACGTATTGACGAACGCGTCGCCCGGACCGAACACGATCGACGGCCGGAACACCGTGACGTCGAGCACGCCCGCCGCGGCCTGCGCGCGCAGCGCTGCCTCGCCGTCGCCCTTCGAGCGCAGGTACATGCTCGGCGCGCGCGGATCGGCGCCGAGCGCGCTCACGTGAAGCATGCGCGGCACGCGCGCTTCGATGCACGCGGCGGCGAGCGCCGCGGGCAGCGCGACGTGCAGCCGCTCGAAGCGTTCGCCGTAAGGCTTGCCGTGCCCGCCGTGCAGCACGCCGACGAGGTTGACGGCCGCGTCCGCGCCCGCGACGAAGCGGGCGAGCTCGCGCACGTCGAACGCGGACAGCTCGACGATGTCGACGGGCAGCATCGCGAGATGCCGCGCATGTTCGCGGCGGCGCGAGCCGATCCGGACGCGCGCGCCCGCCTCGACGAGTGCGTTGACGAGGCGGCTGCCGATGAAGCCCGTGCCGCCGAGCACGGCGATGGTCTGGCCTTGCATGATCGTGCCTCACCCAAGCGCGCCGCCGCGCGATGCGCGGCGGCGAATCTCACACGAAGCGCCGGCCGGCGGCGCCCGGAAAACGCCTGTGCGATGTTCCGGGCCGTTGCGCGACGCGCGTTACGGCGCGATGAAGCCGAGGCGAGCCTTCAGCGATTGCGGCTTCTTCTCGAAGAGCGCCGCGTAGTACGTCTCGTTCGACAGCACGTTCTTCACGTATTCGCGCGTCTCGTTGAACGGGATCGTCTCCGCGAAGATCGCGCCCTCGACGGGGCGCGCGAGCCCCTGCCGCCACTGGGCCGGCCGGCCGGGCCCGGCGTTGTAGCCGGCCGTCGCGAGCACGGCCGAGTTGTCGAACTTCTGGTAGATGTCGGACAGGTACCAGGTGCCGAGCTGCACGTTCGTGTCGATGTCGTGCATCTGCGCGCGCGTGACCGTGCCGAGGCCGAGCTTCCTCGCGACGAGTTGCGCCGTCGCCGGCATCAGTTGCATCAGGCCGCCCGCGCCCACCGACGAGCGCGCGTTCGTGATGAAGCGCGATTCCTGGCGGATCAGCCCGTACGCCCATTCGATGTCGAGCCCGTTGGTCCGCGCGTAGCGCTCGACGATGTCGCGATACGGCGACGGATAGCGCAGCGAGAAATCGTGCTCGGCCGTCGTGCGATCGGCGGTGTTGACAGTGCGGTCGAGGAGGTCGACACGCTTGCCGTACTCGGCCGCGGCGAGCAGTTGCCGATCGTTCATCCCGCGCAGCGGCCAGTTCCATTCGCGGTTGCCTTCGAGCCGCAGATCGAGCGCGTAGAAGCGCTGCGCGAGCGCGAAGCCCGGCACCTTGCCCATCGCGTCGATCTCGGCGTCCGCCACCTTCGCGCGCGGCGGGATCGTCGTCTTCTGGCCGAGCTCCTCGCCCGCGAGCTGCCCGTAGAAGTTGAACTGCCCGGCGATCCGCTCGAATTCCTGGTTCGCCTTCAGCGTGTCGCCACCCTCCTTCAGCGCGCGGCCGCGCCAGTAGATCCACGCGGTGTCGTCGCGCAGCCGCTCGGGCATCTGCTCGATCGAGCGGCGCACCATCGGCCAGTCGCCGGCGAGGAGCGCCGCGCGCACGCGCCATTCGTACGCCGGATCCGACAGCGGCGCGCCCATCGACTTCCGATACCACGACGCGGCCTGCGGCAGCCGCTTGACCGTCGCCTGATAGCCGATCTCGCCCCAGCCGATCGCCTGCTCGTCCGCCGTCAGCGTCGACGCGAGCGACGCGAGCTGCCCCGCCGCCGCTTCCGGGTCGTTGCGCGCCATCCGCGTGATCGCGACGAGCGCGAGCTGCCGCGACACCGCATCGGAGCCGATGCCGCGCGCGAGGAAGAGCGGCGGCGCGCTCGTCACCTGATCGAAGCCGACCGGGCGCGGGCCGAGCGCGTCGGCGATCTTGCCGCCGAGCGTCGTGTAGTTCTGCTCGTACGCGAGGCGCACCTGCGCCCACACGTCGTCGCTCGAGAACTGCTTGTTCGCCGCGAGCGCGGTGATGAGGTCGACGCATGCATCGCCGTAGTACTTCGGCTCGACGAGCAGCTCGCGCGCCATGTCCGCGACGTTCTCGCCGTGCGCCGCGCGCGATTCGAGCGCATAGCACTTGACCTGCGTGTCGTCGTCTAGCACGAAGCGCTTGTACTGCTCGTCGAAGGTGCGCCAGTCGTGGCGCGCGCCGAGCACGAGCAGGTAATCGTTGCGCATCCGGTCGGCGATCGCCTGGCCGTCGTAGCGCGACAGGAACGACAGCACCGGCGCGTCGGGCGCGTCGAGGCGCGCGTGGCCCGCCGAGTCGAACAGTTGCGGCTTGATCTGGAAGTAATCGAGATACGACGGCGCCGGATAATTCGGGATCAGCGCGGCGAGCTGCGCTGCGCGCACCGGATCGTTCCTGCGCGCGGCCTCGCGCAACTGGACGAACACCCGATCGTCGTTCGACGCCACTTCGTCGGCGGTCTGCGCGGCGCAGGCGGCCGTCCCCGCGGCCAGCACGGCCGCGACGAGGGGCGCCGCGAACGCGCGATATACTCGAAAAAGTCTGGTTGACATCGTTGTATACGGAGCACTCTAGTGAGCGAAAGCATAGCACGCGCCCAAGCGCCGAACCCGAAGCAAACGCTGCGCGAAACGCTTGCGCAGCGCCGCCTCGACGCGCATCGCTCGCCGCTCGCGCACGACGCGCTCGCGCAGCGCGTGCTCGCGATTCTCGCGCAAGCCGCGCCGCGCACGGTCGGCTTCTACTGGCCGCTCGCGGGCGAGTTCGACGCGCGCGAGATGATCGCGTCGTGGCTCGCGGGCGACGCGAGCCGGCAGGCCGCGCTGCCCGTGATCGGAGCGCCTCGCACGCCGCTCGAATTCCACGCGTGGACGCCCGATGCGCCGATGCGCGAGGGCCGCCACCGGATCGCCGAGCCCGCGGCGGGCGCGCGGCTCGTGCCGGACCTGCTGCTGATTCCGTGCGTCGGCTTCGATCACGGCTGCTTCCGGCTCGGCTACGGCGGCGGCTATTACGACCGCACGCTCGCCGCGTGGCCGGGCACGGCGCGGCCCGTGACGGTCGGCGTCGCTTACGACGCGTGCGGCGTGCGCGAATTGCCGCGCGAAGCGCACGATCTGCCGCTCGACTGGATCGTCACCGAGACGCGGCTCCATCGGTCCGGCGACTGACGCGCGCCGGCCGGCACGCGGGGCGCGACGGCCGGCGCTCGGCCCGGCACTGCCCGCCCCGCCGCAGCGCCGCCCGGAAGCTACAGCGACGCGGCCGCGCGCGCCGCGGTGTCGTACAGCCCCGACGCGTGGCGAAGCAGTTGCGCGGCGTCGCCGATCTGCTCGTTCGTGAGCCCGCTGTCCTTCAGGGTCTCGATCAGGCAGCGCTCGCGCACGTCGCGGTACTTGAGGCAGAGCGCGCGGCCCGCGTCGGTCGCTTCGAAGAACACTTCCTTGCCTGTCTTTTCGCTTTTTACGTACCCTCTAGCTACCAGCTTCTTGAGTGCATACGTCGCGACGTGCGTGTCCTCGATGTTGAGCACGAAGCAAATGTCGGCCAGCTTCTTCTTGCGGTCCCGGTGGCTCACGTGGTGCAGCAGCGACACCTCGACCGCCGTCATGTCCTTCGCGCCGGCCGCCGCCATGCACCGGACCATCCAGCGATTGAACGCATTTCCCGCCATGATGAGCGCATATTCGAGCTCGGAGAGCTCCGCGCTTGTCTCGGAAACGAGATGTTCGGACGATACGATCTTGGTCGGATGGCGCTGCATGGCGGATCGGCGAAGGCGAGTCGGAGGTGCGCGAAAGTGTACGCCAAAGTCGTCCGCGCGACGTCCGGCAAAATTTTTTGACGATAAGTTATCGACATTTTATTGATAATGTATTCTTCTCCCGGCTCAACGCCGTTTGCTTGCCACCGATGACCACTCCACGCATCTATCCGCTTGGCGACACCGCCCTCGTCTGCGAGGCGCCCCCGCCCGCGACGCTCGAATGCCAGCGCCGCGTGTGGGCGGTCGCGAGCGCGGCGGCGGGCTGGCCGCACGTCGTAGACGTCGTGCCCGGCATGAACAACCTGACGATCGTGTTCGACCCGCTCGAAACGGCCGCCGACACGCTCGCGCCGCTGATGAAGGCCGCGTGGCGCGACGCCGACGGCGTCGCCGAAAGCGGCCGCGAGGTCGAGATCCCCGTCGAGTACGGCGGCGCGTTCGGCCCCGATCTCGACGCGGTCGCGAAGCACACGGGGCTCGCGCGCGACGAGGTCGTGCGCCGCCATTCGGCGGGCGCCTACGTCGTGTTCTTCCTCGGCTTTCAGCCGGGCTTCACGTACATGGGCGGCCTCGACGGCTCGCTGCACACGCCGCGGCGCGCCGTGCCCCGGCTCGAGGTGCCCGCCGGCTCGGTCGGCATCGGCGGCGAGCAGACGGGCATCTATCCGGCCGCCGCGCCGGGCGGCTGGCAACTGATCGGCCGCACGCCGCTCGCGCTCTTCGATCCCGCGCGCACGCCGCCCACGCTGCTGCAGCCGGGCGACCGCGTGCGCTTCACCGTCGCGGGGGTGCATACCGGATGACTTCACGCCAAGCAACGAGCGGCATCGAAGTGCTGCGCGCCGGGCCGCTGTCGACAGTCCAGGATCTCGGCCGCCGCGGCTATCGCCATCTGGGCGTCGCGCAAAGCGGCGCGCTCGACTCGCTCGCGCTCGAAGTGGGCAATCGCCTCGTCGGCAACCGGCCGGACGCCGCCGCGATCGAAATCACGCTCGGCCCCGCGTCGTTCCGCTTTCCGCGCGCGGCGCGCATCGCGATCACCGGCACCGAGTTCGGCGCGACGCTCGACGGCGTGCCGATCTACTCGTGGTGGAGCGTGCCCGTCGCGGCCGGCCAGACGCTCGCGCTGCCCGTCGCGAAGCGCGGGATGCGCGGCTATCTGTGCGTCGCGGGCGGCATCGACGTGCTGCCGATGCTCGGCTCGCGCAGCACCGATCTCGCGTCGCGCTTCGGCGGCCTCGGCGGCCGCGTGCTGCGCGACGGCGACCGGCTGCCCGTCGGCGCGCCGCCCGCCGCCGCGCCCGCGTGCGTCGCGCCCGACGCGCCCGAGTTCGGCGTGAAGGCGCCCGCGTGGTGCGCGTTCGCGCGCGTCGACAAGGAGCCGCGCCGCCACAAGCACGCCAAGCACGCCAAGCACGCGCACGCCGCATGGGCGATGCCCGTGCGCGTGCTGCCCGGCCCGCAATACGCGAGCTTCGCGCCGGCGGCGCAGCAGGCGTTCTGGGACGAGGAATGGATCGTCACGCCGAACAGCAACCGGATGGGCTACCGGCTCGCGGGCGCGAAGCTCGAGCGCACCGAGACGGGCGACCTGCTGTCGCACGCGGTGCTGCCGGGCACGATCCAGGTGCCGGGCAACGGCCAGCCGATCGTGCTGATGAACGACGCGCAGACGACGGGCGGCTATCCGCGGATCGGCGCCGTGATCCGCGCGGACCTCTGGAAGCTCGCGCAGGCGCGCCTGAACCTGCCGGTCCGCTTCGTCCGCGTGACGGCGGCGGCCGCGCGCGACGCGCTCGCCGCCGAGCGCGCGTACCTGCGGCAGATCGACATCGCGATCGAGATGCGTGAGGAAGCGCTGCAGCGCGCGCGCGCCGCGCGGGCAGTGGCCGCATGATTCCGGGGCCGGGTGCCGCCGCGCGGCCGGCCGCGAACGCTTTGGATAGAAACGTCATGGAAATCGATTTGAACGCCGACCTCGGCGAAGGCTGCGGCTCCGACGAGGCGCTTCTCGACTTCGTCACATCGGCGAACATAGCGTGCGGCTGGCACGCGGGCGGCGCCACGGCGATGCGCGACTGCGTGCGCTGGGCGGTCGAAAAAGGCGTGTCGATCGGCGCGCATCCGAGCTTTCACGATCCGGAGAATTTCGGCCGCAGGGAAATGGATCTGCCCGCGAGCGAGATCTACGCGGGCGTGCTGTATCAATTGGGCGCGCTATCTGCGATCGCTCAGGCGGAAGGCGGGCGCATCGCGCACGTGAAGCCGCACGGCGCGCTGTACAACCAGGCCGCGCGCGAGCCCGAGATCGCCGACGCGGTCGTGTCGGCGATCCACGATTTCGATCCGTCGCTCGCGGTGTTCGGCCTTGCGAAAAGCGGGTTCGTCGATGCCGCGCGGCACGCGGGGCTCGTCGCCGTCGAGGAAGTGTTCGCCGATCGCGGCTATCGCGCGGACGGCTCGCTCGTGCCGCGCAGCCAGCCGGGCGCGCTCGTCGACGACGAGAACGAGATGCTCGCGCGCACGCTCGAGATGGTCCGCGGCCAGCGCGTGCGCGCGGTCACGGGCGAATGGGTGCCGCTCAACGCGCAGACGGTCTGCCTGCACGGCGACGGCCCGCACGCGCTCGCCTTCGCGAGACGAATCCGCCACGCGCTCGAAGCGGCCGGCATCGACGTGCACGCGCCCGGCGCGCTGCACGCGGGAGAGCGCGCGTAACGCTTCGCGCGGGATGCGTCCCGGATTCGTCTGATTCGCACGCGCGGCCGGCGGCGCTTTTTCCCAGCGACCCGGCCCTGCGCGAGCGGCCTGCCCGCGCCGAAGCCGCGAAGGCGATCGTCAAGGCGCGTGCGCATCGCGCATCCCGTCGACCGCACGCCTGCCGTCCGGCTGCGCGCAGCGAAGACCGAGAAGGTCACGAAGCATGAACACCGCCCGCGCGCCGGGCGCACACGACACCTTGCAGGCGGCGGGCCGCGCCCGCCGCACGAACGATTCGCCGACACGGCGAAGGCCGGCGCGCACCCATGTCCGCGCGACAGCCTTCGCCGTCGCCAGGATCGGGCGGACGCGCACGACGAGCGCGCGTCCACTCCGCAGTCCCGAGCGGCCATGAGAGCCGCGAAGGCCCATCGGCGCGACGGCCGCGCGCCGATCGCAAGCCGCCGCGCGCCGCCCGAAGACGGCGCGCGTCAACCCATGTCAGGAGAATGTTCATGCAAGGCACCGTAAGTCTATGGCCGCTGATCGGCGTCGCCGTGATCGTCGTCGGCTTCGCGCTGCGCTTCAACCCGATGCTGATCGTCGCGACCGCGGCGATCGTGACGGCAGCGAGCGCGCACTTTCCGCCCGAGCGGATTCTCGCCGCGATCGGCGCGGGCTTCCTCAAGACCCGCAACATCCCGCTCATCATCCTGCTGCCGCTCGCCGTGATCGGCCTCCTCGAGCGGCACGGGCTGCGCGAGCGCGCGCAGGCGTGGATCGCGAGCATCAGGGCGGCCACCGCGGGGCGCCTCCTCATCCTCTATCTGCTCGTGCGCGAGCTGACGGCGGCCGTCGGCCTGACGGGCCTGGGCGGTCATCCGCAGATGGTGCGGCCGCTGATCGCGCCGATGGCCGAAGGCGCGACCGAGAACCGTTTCGGTCCGCTGCCCGACGCGATCCGCCACCGGCTGCGCGCGTACGCGGCCGCGACCGACAACGTCGGCCTCTTCTTCGGCGAAGACATCTTCGTCGCGTTCGGCGCGATCGTGCTGATGGTGACGTTCCTGAAGGAAGCGGGCATCGCGGTGGAACCGATGCACGTCGCGCTCTGGGGCATCCCGACCGCCGCGTCCGCGTTCCTGATCCACGGCCTGCGGCTGTGGCTGCTCGACCGCCGGCTCGAACGCGAGCTGCGCGCGGGCGCCGCGTCGCACCTCGCCGCGAACCCCGCCGCCGACAACGGAGGCCGCGCATGACGCTCACGATCGATTATCTGTTCTGGCTCGTCGGCCTCGTGCTGCTCGCGGTCGGCGCGACGATCGTCACGGACCGCGCGCACCCGCGCCGCTTCACCGCGGGCGGCTTCTGGCTGCTGTACGCGCTCGTCTTCCTCATCGGCGACAAGCTGCCCGTCGAGCTCGTCGGCGCGCTCGTGATCGTGATGGCGCTGATCGCGGGCTTCGGCGGCGTGACGGCGGCCAAGCCGAAGCTGCCGTCCGACGATGCGCGCCGCGCGAGCGCCGCGCGCATCGGCAACCGGCTCTTCATGCCCGCGCTCACGATTCCGTTCGTGACGGTCGCGATCACGCTCGCGGCAAGCCATCTGCACGTCGGCGGCGCGCCGCTCGTCGATCCGAAGAACGTCACGCTGATCGGCTTCGGCATCGGCTGCGTGATCGCGCTCGGCTTCGCATGCCGGATCACGCGCGATTCGGTCGGCCAGTCGCTGCAGGAGGCGCGGCGGCTGATCGACGCGCTGTCGTGGGCGGCCGTGCTGCCGCAGATGCTCGGCATGCTCGGGCTCGTGTTCTCGGACGCGGGCGTCGGCAAGGCGGTCGCGCACGTGACGACCGCGTATGTGAACCTCGATTACCGGCTCGTCGCGGTCGCCGTGTACTGCATCGGGATGGCGCTCTTCACGATGGTGATGGGCAACGGCTTCGCCGCGTTCCCGGTGATGACGGGCGGCGTCGGCGTGCCGATCCTCGTCAACGTGTTCCACGGCGATCCGGCCGTGATGGTCGCGATCGGGATGTTCTCCGGCTACTGCGGCACGCTGATGACGCCAATGGCCGCGAACTTCAACATGGTGCCCGCCGCGCTGCTCGAGCTGCCCGACAAGAACGGCGTGATCAAGGCGCAGATCCCGACCGCGCTCGCGCTGCTCGCGACGAACATCGTTCTGCTGAATGTTCTGATGTTTCGGTGAGCGGGCGCGGCGCGCGGCCGCACGGCGCACATGAAAAAAGCGCCCTCGGGCGCTTTTGCTTCGATCGGCCAGCCGATCCGCGCGGCAGGCCGGCCAGCGGCCCCGCATCGTCGCGACCGAATCCGTCGCTCAGGATGAAAAATGCGTCCGCCGCCGCCCGCATCTGCTTCCCCCGGCCGGACGGCGGAACGCCCATCGAATAGGCGTACGTGCCTGCATGGTGGCTTGTTGTCGTGACTGGCCCCGTCGTGCATGCAGACAACCGTTGCCGGCACGCCGAAAGCATGCCGGCAACGCTACCCCCGCGCTGTTTTTATTGTTCCCCGTAGCGCATTTTCTTTTTTACGGCTTGGTGAAAAGAGCATAGGTTTAGCGCCTTGGAGTGTCAATCGTCGGAACAGGGTTTGCCCGTGCGCCGCGGCCAAAATGTGGGTTTATCCCTATCCCCATCTCCATCCCTATTCGCCCGCCCGTTCGTTCGGGTTCCCGATTACCCGGCGTCGACGCGATAGCCCTGCTGCCGCAGCAATTCGAGCACGCCCTTCGGGCCGCCCAGGTGCAGCGCGCCGATTGCGACGAACAGCGGCCGGTTCGGCGCGGCGATCGCCGTCATCCGCGCGACGAAGCGGCGGTTGCGCTCGTAGACGATCTTGTTGTCGATCGAATCGGCGATCGACTGCGCGCGCGCGAGCCGCTCCGTCTTCGCGCTCGCCCAGGCGGCGATCGCGTCCGCGTCGCCGATGCGCCAGAGGCGATGCAGCGCGCGCACGTCGGCCGCGTTCTGCGCGGGCGTCTGCACCATGTCCTGCGCGAGCATCTCGCGCTGCTGCGCGAGCGTGAGCCCCGTGAACGCGCGCATCTGCTCGGCGAGCGTCTCGAGCCCGACCACCCTGCCGCCCTTCTTGCGCAGGAACACGTTCTGCAGTTGCGCCTCGGTGCCGTATTCGGTCTGCAAGCCGGCCGACAGCGAATCGTACGTTTCGACGACGAGCGACGCGAGCCACGGCCGCATGTTGCGGATGCCGGCGAGCGCGGCCGGATTGCCGCGCAGCCGGCTCGCGAGCTTCTGCCAGAGGGGCGGCGGCAACAGGCGCGGCAGGCACGCGTAGTTGCATACGCCGTACTTCGACACGTCGTCCTGCGATTCGAGCAGATCGTCCGGCGACAGCTCGAGCGCGAGTGTCGGCGACGCGGCGAGCGCCGCGAGGATCGGCCGGCGAAACGGCTGGCTCGCCGGATAGTCGGCGGGGTCGCCGACGTGCAGCGTGCCGAGCACGTAAATCGTGACCCTGTTTTTCGTCGCGACGTAGAACGGCATCCGCGCGGGCTGCGTGCGCACCGCGCCGCTCGCGACGGTGCCGTTCGACGTCGACGGCGGCGGCGCGTGGAAGCCCGGCAGCGACATGCTCGGCGCGGGAATCGGCGCCTGCGGCAGCGGCGCGGTCGCGACGCTGCCCGCCGCCAGCGCGCCGACGGGCGGCCAGGCGAGCCCGCCCGTCGCGCACGCGCCGGCGAGCACGGCGCTCGCGAGCGAGCGCGCGCGCCAGCGCCGGGGCGTCCGTGCGGCGTGCGTCGCCACGCGCCGCACGCTGTTACGCGAGCGGCGCGCGGCTTCGCGCGCCGCCACTGCCTCAGGCATTCGCCTCCCCCACCTCCTCGGCGCGATGGCAGGCAACGAGCCGGCCATCGACGTCGCGCAGCTTCGGCTCCTCGGCGCGGCACCGCTCGACCGCGTACGGGCAGCGCTGATGGAACGCGCAGCCGGACGGCGGATTGAGCGGCGACGGCAGCTCGCCCTGCAGCTTGATCTGGATCTTGCGATCCGCCTCGAAGATCGCGGGCGTCGCCGACATCAGCGCGCGCGTGTACGGGTGCCGCGGCCGCGCGTAGATCGTCTTCTTGTCGCCGAGCTCCGCGACGCTGCCGAAGTACATCACCATCACGTCGTCGGCGATGTGCTCGACGACCGCCAGGTTGTGCGAGATGAACACGTAGCTCGTCCTGAACTGCTCCTGCAGATCCATGAAGAGATTCAGGATCTGCGCCTGGATCGACACGTCGAGCGCGGACACCGGCTCGTCGGCGACGACGATCCGCGGCTCGAGGATCATCGCGCGCGCGATCGCGACGCGCTGGCGCTGCCCGCCCGAGAACATGTGCGGGTAGCGCTTCGCATGCTCGGGCCGCAGGCCCACCGTGCGCATGATCTGCGCGATCCGCTGCGCGCGCTCGGCGGCCGTGAGCCGCGTGTTGATCGCAAGCGGCTCGGCGAGCGTCTGCTCGACCGTCTTGCGCGGATTGAGCGACGCGAACGGATTCTGGAACACCATCTGCACGCGGCGGCGCAGCGCGGCGATCGTTTCCTTGCTGGCGCCCGCGACGTCGCGGCCGTCGATCGACAAGTGCCCCGCGCTCGGCTGCTCGATCATCGTGAGCTGCCGCGCGAGCGTCGACTTGCCGCAGCCGGACTCGCCGACGACGGCAAGCGTCTTGCCGCGCACGAGCGAAAACGACACGCCGTTCAGCGCCTTCACGGTGCCGTGGCCGAACATCCCGCGCCGCACCGCGTAGTGCTTCGCGAGATGGTCCGCGACGAGCACGACATCGTCTCGCGCGGCGGACTCGCGCGTTTCGTGGACTGCGTTCATCGCGCGCCTCCTTCGGTGTGCATCGCTTGCAGATTGAGCGGCTTGATGCAGCGCGCACGCACGCCGGTGCCCGGCGCGAGCTCGGCAAGCGCGGGCCGCGCCTTCATGCAGTCGTCGACGACGTACTTGCAGCGCGGCGCGAACAGGCACCCGCTCGGCCTGTCGTCGCGGCCCGGCACCATCCCGGGCAGCGCGGCGAGGCGCTTCGCGCCCGCATTGTGCTCCGGAATCGCCGCGAGCAACGCTTCGGTGTACGGATGATGCGGATGCGCGAAGATCTCCGGCACGCGGTTCGTCTCGATGATCTCGCCCGCGTACATCACCGCGACGCGCTGCGCGACTTCCGACACGACCGCGAGATCGTGCGAGATCAGCACGAGCGCCATCCCGCGCTCCTTCTGCAGCGTGACGAGCAGATCCATGATCTGCGCCTGGATCGTCACGTCGAGCGCGGTCGTCGGCTCGTCGGCGATCAGGAGCTTCGGATTGCACGCGACCGCCATCGCGATCATCACGCGCTGGTTCATGCCGCCCGACATCTGGTGCGGGAAGGTGTCGATGCGGTTCTTCGCATCGGGAATCCCGACCTGGTCGAGCAGTTCGAGCGCGCGCTTTCTCAGCGCGTCGCCGCGCAGGCCCTCGTGCAGCCTCAGCACCTCCTTGATCTGATAGCCGACCGTGTAGCTCGGGTTCAAGCTCGTCAGCGCGTCCTGGAACACCATCGCGACGTCCTTGCCGATGATCCTGCGGCGCGCCTTCGGGCTCGCCTTCAAGAGATCGACGCCGTCGAACGTGACTTCGTCGGCGGTGACGATGCCGGGCGCGTCGATCAAGCCCATCAGCG
The DNA here is from genome assembly GCF_001513745.1 of Burkholderia humptydooensis. Taxonomy (NCBI): domain Bacteria; kingdom Pseudomonadati; phylum Pseudomonadota; class Betaproteobacteria; order Burkholderiales; family Burkholderiaceae; genus Burkholderia; species Burkholderia humptydooensis. Next base: position 3,916,008 of record NZ_CP013380.1, read on the forward strand.
CCATCATCGTCACGCTCTTGCCCGAGCCGGATTCGCCCACCACGCCGACCACTTCGCCGCGCGCGACCGACAGGTTGATCCTGTCGACCGCGGGCAGCCCGTTGAAGTTCACCGCGAGATTGCGGATGGTCAATAAATCGCTCATGTCAGGCCATCCGCTTGAGTTTGGGATCGAGCGCGTCGCGCAGCCCGTCGCCGAGCAGGTTGATCGCGAGCACCGAGATCAGGATCGACAGGCCCGGCATCGTGACGATCCACCATGCGTTGTCGATGTAGTCGCGCGCCGACGCGAGCATCGCGCCCCACTCGGCCGTCGGCGGCTGCACGCCGAGGCCGAGGAAGCCGAGCGCGGCCGCATCGAGGATCGCCGACGAAAAGCCGAGCGTCGCCTGCACGATGAGGGGCGCCGTGCAGTTCGGCAGCACCTGCGAGAACATCAGGCGCGGCGTGCCCGCGCCCGCGACGCGCGACGCCGTCACGTACTCCTTCTGCAGCTCGCCGAGCGCCGACGCGCGCGTGAGGCGCACGTACGCGGGCAGCGCGACGATCGCGATCGCGAACATCGTGTTGGTCAGGCCCGGGCCGATGATCGCGACGACCGCGACCGCGAGCAGCAGCGACGGCAGCGCGAGCAGCACGTCCATCACGCGCATCACGGGCGTGTCGGCCCACTTCTGGAAGAACGCGGCGACGAGCCCGAGCACGACGCCCGGAATCAGCGCGAGCACGACCGAGACGAAGCCGATCCAGAACGACATCCGCGCGCCGTACATCAGCCGCGAGAGGATGTCGCGGCCCGCTTCGTCGGTGCCGAGCACGAATTGCCAGTTGCCGCCCGCGAGCCACGCGGGCGGAATCTTCACGTGGTCGCGGTACTGCTCGATCGGGCTGTGCGGCGCGAGCACCGGCGCGAGCAGCGCGACTGCGACCAGCGCGAGCACGACGATGCCGGCGCCGACCGCGCCGCGGTTGCGGGAGAAATTCGCCCAGAATTCGCGCAGCGCGAGCACGCGGCCGCTTGCGGGCGCCGCCTGCGACGGCATCGCGTTTTGCAGGTCGCTCATCGGGCCTCCCGCGTGGCCGCGCGCGCGCGGTCGAATGCCGCGGCGGCGCTCGGGCGCCGGCGCAGCGAATGGATATGAGTGTGGGGATGCATGTTCGATTACCTCGTATGGCGAATGCGCGGATTCAGCACGCCGTACAGCAGATCGACGACCAGGTTCACGACGATCACGAGCGTCGCGATCATCAGGATGCCGCCTTGCACGACCGGATAGTCGCGGCGGCCGATCGCGTCGATCAGCCATTTGCCGACGCCCGGCCACGAGAACAGCGTCTCGGTGAGCACGGCGCCCGCGAGCAGCGTGCCGACCTGCAGGCCGATCACCGTGACGACCGGAATCAGCGCGTTGCGCAGCGCATGCACGACGACGACGCGCGCGGGCGACAGCCCCTTCGCGCGCGCGGTGCGGATGTAGTCCTCGCGCAGCACTTCGAGCATCGACGAGCGCGTCATCCGCGCGATCACCGCGAGCGGAATCGTGCCGAGCACGATCGCGGGCAGGATCAGGTGGCTCACCGCCGACGCGAACGCGCCCTCCTCGCCGGAGAGCAGCGTGTCGATCAGCATGAAGCCCGTCGCATGAGGAATCTCGTATTCAACGGCGATGCGGCCCGACACGGGCGTCCAGCCGAGCGTCGCCGAGAACACCATGATGAGGATGAGCCCCCACCAGAAGATCGGCATCGAATAGCCGGTGAGCGCCGTGCCCATCACGCCGTGATCGACGATCGTGCCGCGCCGGAGCGCGGCGAACACGCCGGCCGGCAGCCCGAGCGCGAGCGCGAACGCGAGCGCGCAGATCGACAGCTCGACCGTCGCCGGAAAGCGCGCGAGGAACTCGCCCATCACGCTCGTGTTGGTGATGATCGACATGCCCAGGTCGCCGCGCAGCGCGCGGCCGACGTAGTGCAGGTACTGCATGGGAAGCGGCTCGTCGAGCCCGAGGCGATGCAAGGCTTCCGCATGCATCGCCGGATCGACGCCGCGCTCGCCCATCATCACTTCGATGGGGTCGCCCGGTATCAGGTGGATCAGCGCGAACGCGAGCACCGTGATGCCGATGAAGGTCGGGATCACCATGCCCACGCGGCGCAAGACGAATCGGAACATGACGCTTCTCGATATTTTCTTGTGGGAAATGTGCGACCGGCGACGAGGAGCTCGTGGCCCCCCGTCGCCGGGTGATTATCGTGCAGTCGGGCTAACGGCGCACCAACGCGCTTATTTCACGCTGACGCCGTCGAAGCGCGCATAGCCGAGCGGCTCGATCCGCATGTCGACGACGTTCTTGCGCACGGGCTGATAGACGGTCGAGTTCGCGATCGACGAAAACGGCAGTTGCTGCGCGAAGATCTGCTGCGCCTGCATGTAAATCTTCGTGCGGCCGTCCTGCGACGTCGTCACGCGCCCCTTCTGGATCAGCTCGTCGAACGGCTTGTAGCACCACTCGGAGAAGTTGTTGCCCTTGACCGCCTCGCAGCCGAGCAGCGTGCCGAGCCAGTTGTCGGGGTCGCCGTTGTCGCCGTTCCAGCCGATCAGCATCGTATCGTGCTCGCCCGCATGCGCGCGCTTGATGTACTCGCCCCACTCGTACGTGACGATCTTCGCTTGCACGCCGATCTTCGCCCAGTCGGCCTGGATCATCTCGGCCATCAGCTTCGCGTTCGGGTTGTACGGGCGCTGCACGGGCATCGCCCACAGCGTGATCGGGAAGCCGTTCGGGTAGCCCGCCTTCGCGAGCAGCGCCTTCGCCTTCGCCGGATCGTAGGCGGCGGCCTTCAGGTTCTTGTCGTACGACCATTGGGTCGGCGGCATCGGCGCGCTCGCCGCCTGGCCCGCGCCCTGATAGACGGATTCGAGAATCGCCTTCTTGTTGATCGCCATGTCGAGCGCCTGGCGCACTTCGAGCTTGTCGACCGGCTTGTGCTGCACGTTGTACGCGAGGTAGCCGAGGTTGAAGCCCGGCAGCGACGGCATGTCGACGTTCGAATCGGCCTTCAGCGTCGCGATGTCGGCGGGCCGCGGATAGCTCATCACCTGGCACTCGTTGCGCTTGATCTTCTGCACGCGCACGCCCGGATCGGGCGTGATCGAGAAGATCAGCTTCGAGATCTTCACCGCGCCCTTCTTCCAATAATCAGGATTGCCGTCGAAGCGGATCGTCGCGTCCTTCGTGTAGCTGCGGAAGATGAACGGGCCCGTGCCGATCGGCTTCTGATTGATGTCGGCCGCCTTGCCCGCCTTCATCAACTGGTCCGCGTATTCGGCGGACAGGATCGACGCATACTGCATCGCGAGGTTCTGGATGAACGGCGCGTTCGGCTCCTTCAGCGTGAAGCGGACCGTATACGGATCGAGCTTTTCGACTTTCGTAATCAGCTTGTCGAGGCCCATGTCGGTGAAGTACGGGAACGACACCGGATACGCCTTGCGGAACGGCTGGTTCGGATCGAGCATCCGCTCGAACGTGAACGTGACGTCGTCCGCGTCGAATTCGCGCGTCGGCTTGAAGAAATCGGTCGTGTGGAATTTGACGCCGTGGCGCAGATGGAACGTGTAGACCTTGCCGTCGGGCGAGATGTCCCACTTCTCGGCGAGGCCGGGCTCGACCTTCGTGCCGCCGCGCTCGAACTCGGCGAGGCGGTTGTAGATCGGGAACGAAGATGCAGTGAAATCGACGCCCGTCGTGAATTGCGCGGAATCGAAGCCCGCCGGGCTGCCTTCTGAGCAGTAGACGAGCGTTTTGTTCGGGATCTGTGCGAATGCAGAGCCCGCGATGCCGCAAGATGCCGCTGCAACGCCCGCGATGGCGGTAACACGCAGTGCGCGCAACAGACGGTTATGTTCCATGTTTCCTCCAGGTCTCCGGTTCAAGGCCGGCCCAGGCCGGCGTAGGCGGATATTACTTGAGCTTTCGTAAGAGGAACAAGCTGGAGAAAAAACCGTTCGTCATATGCTCGCAATCGTCAATTGCAAGGAGATGCGCGGCTTTGCGGCGCAAAACGCGCGCGATGCCGAGCCGATTCGGCACGATGCGCCGAGATCAGCGTTATCCCTTATATCTTCGTATTTTCGCAACGGTCATCGGAGATCGAACGGATTCGGGCCGCGGCTGTTACGGAATGCGTGATGCTTTTCAGCGTGCGGCCGTCAACGTCGATCAATCGGGATCGCTGCCTCTCGCCGGCACGAACGCGAGCGCGACGAGCGACAGCGCGAGCCCCGCCATCACGTAATAGGTCGGTGCAAGCGGCGTGCCCGTCGTCTTGATGAGCCACGTGACGATGAACTGGCCGAAGCCGCCGAACACCATCACCGCGACGTTATAGGCGAGCGACAGCCCCGTCGAGCGCACGTTCGCCGGAAAGAGCTCGGCGATCATCGCGCCGAACGGGCCATAGTAGCCGGCGAGCGTCACCGACAGGATCGCCTGCACGACGATCAGCCGCGCGATGCTCGGCGACGCGTCGAGCCACACGAAGAGCGGATAGATCATCACGAGCGTGAGCCCGAGCGCCCACAGCGAGAGCCCCTTGCGCCCGATCCGGTCGGACCACGCGCCCGCGACGGGCGACAGCGCGGTCAGCAGCAGGTTGCCGATGATCACCGCGTAGAACGATTGCCCGTAAGGCAGCTTCAGTTGCTTGACGGCGAACGTCGGCAGATAGCTGATCAGCACGTAGACGGTGACGGTGAGCGCGATCACCGCGCCGAGCCCGCACATCACCGCGCGAGCGTGCCGCGCGAACACTTCGCGAAGCGTCACGTGCTCGCCGCGCTCGCGCGCCTGCAGGAACGCCTCCGAATCGACGAGATGGCGGCGCACGTAGAAGCCGACCGGCCCGATCACGAGCCCGATCAGGAACGGCACGCGCCAGCCCCACGCATGCAGGGCCTCGGTCGACAGGCCGCGCGTCACGGCCACGCCGACGAGCGAGCCGAGCAGAAGCGCCGCCGCCTGGCTCGCCATCTGCCAACTGCCGTAGTAGCCGCGCCGCGAAAACGGCGCCGCCTCGATCAGCAGCGCGGTCGCGCTGCCGAATTCGCCGCCCGCGGAGAAGCCCTGCAACAGGCGGCCGAGCACGATGAGAAGCGGCCCGCCGATGCCGATCGCCGCATACGGCGGCGCGACCGCGATCAGGAAGATGCCGACCGTCATCAGCAGGATCACGAGCGACAGCGCCGCCTTGCGTCCCGCGCGATCCGCGTAGAGGCCGAGCACGATGCCGCCGATCGGCCGCATGAAGAACGCGACGCCGAACGTCGCGGTGGTGAGGAGCAGCGACGAATATTCGTTGCTGGTCGGAAAGAACAACTGCGCGATCACGACCGTCATGAAACTGAAAACGGTGAAGTCGTACCACTCGAGCGCGTTGCCGATCACGGCCGCCGCCACCGCGCGCCGGTTCAGCGCATGTCCCGCCGTTTTCGTCGAAACCGCAATGGATGACATCCTCGCTCCTCGCTGTCGTCGTGCTTTCGTGATGCGCCGTGCGCCGATATCGCCGCCTGAAAAAAAGGGCGGGCGCCGCGCCGAGCGTCGTGGAGCGAGTGTAGAAAGCGGCGGAATCGATTTCAAGCAATAAAAAAAACGCCCGCCGTCGTCGGACGGCGGGCGTCTGTGCATGTCGATTCGGCACGGTGCGGCGCGGCGCGACGCCGCGCCAGGCCTGCGTCACGCCATCTTCTTCGTGAACGCGCTGCACCAGCCCTTCGCCACCACCTGCTTGCCGGGGAACGCGCCGCACGGGCCCGATGCCGAGCCCTTCTTGCCCTGATACAGCATGCAGCCCGAACAGGTTTCGCCTGCCACGTATTTCTGGAACTTCGCCTTGTCCACCTTGGTGGCGTCGGCCTTGTAGCCGAGCGCGACGGCGGTCGGATCGGTTTCGGACAGCATCGGCAGATCGGCCGAGAACGCTTCGCGCGTGAGCGCGAGCGCCGACACGGCGCCGACGCTCGTGATCAGGAAACTCCGGCGGGACGTTTTCATGGGAATTCGCTCCAACATTGTGGGTTGTCGCTGCTCTGGCGGCAGCAGCGCACAAGCATACCGCTCACGCGCCCCGATGTGTCGCGGGTAATTCCGAAGATAAGCCAACGGAGAACAAGAAATCGTCACGCAGCCTACGCATGCGGCGTGCGCGCCGCCATTTCGCCGACGCGCTGCGCGATCGCGAGCGCCGCGGTGAGCCCGGGCGACTCGATGCCGAACAGGTTCACGAGCCCGCGCACGCCATGCTGCGCCGCGCCCTGGATCACGAAATCGGCAGCGGGCTCGCCGGGCCCGGAGACTTTCGGACGAATGCCCGCGTAAGCCGGCTGAAGCGAGCCGTCGGGCAATCCGGGCCAATACGCGCGGATCGACGTGTAGAACGATTCGGCGCGATGCGGATCGACGTCGTAACGCAGCGTGTCGATCCATTCGACGTCGGGCCCGAAGCGCGCGCCGCCGGCGAGATCGAGCGTCAGATGAACGCCGAGCCCGGCGCGGTCCGGCACCGGATAGACGAGGTGCGCGAACGGCGCGCGGCCGGACAGGCTGAAGTAATTGCCGCGCGCGAGATAGAGCGGCGGCACCCAGCGCGAATCGAGCCCGCGGATGCGCTTGGCGAGCGCCTGCGCGCCGAGCCCCGCGCTGTTGATCACGCACGCGGCCTCGATTGCGGCCGGCGCATCGCCGCCCGTGCGCACAACGAAGCGGCCGCCCGCCGCGTCGATCGATTCGACGGGCGAGCGCAGCGCGCACGATGCGCCGCCGCGCTCGGCGTCGCCGAGCAGCGCGAGCATCAATTGATGGCTGTCGACGATGCCCGTGCTCGGCGAGAACAGCGCCTCGATGCATTCGAGCTCGGGCTCGAGCGCCTGCACCTCGTCGCGCGACAGCGTCAGCAGATCGAGCACGCCGTTTTCTTCCGCGCGCGCGGCGATCACCTTCAACTGCTTCGCCTGTGCGGGCGAGGTCGCGACGACGAGCTTGCCGCAGCGCCGGTGCGGCACGTGGTGCGTGTCGCAGAAGTCGTACAGCAGGTCTCGCCCGTGCACGCACAGCGACGCCTTCAGCGATCCGCGCGGGTAGTAGAGCCCCGCGTGGATCACCTCGCTGCTGCGCGAGCTCGCGCCCGTGCCGACCGCGTCGGCCGCTTCCAGGATCAGCGTCTCGCGGCCGCGCGCGGCCAGCTCGCGCGCGATCGCCACGCCGACAACGCCGGCGCCGATCACCACACAATCAATCCGCTCCATTGTCATTCGCTTCGCTCACGCTTCGAAGGCAGGACCTTCGATTGTACGTCGCGCGAAGCGTGCGCGCGTGGCGGCCGTCAAAAGCCGATCGGCCGGCGGCGCCCCGCGCTTTCGTCGGTGCGGATGTCGCGCGGCGCGATCGCGTCCCGCCCGTCGAGCCGCGCCGCGCCGAACGCGTGCAGCAGCACGCGGCGCATCGTGCGCGGCGGCATCGCGGCGAGCACGTCGAGCGCGTCGCAGCCGAGCGCGTCGGGAAAGCGCCGCCCCCACGCGTGCGCGTTGCGGATCTCGCCGTAGATCGTCTGCGCGATGCGGCGCGCGCCCGACGCGTCGGGCGGCTCGATCTCGTACACGTTCATCCGGTTCATGATCGGCTCGGGAATCGCGCTCGCGTCGTTCGCGGTCGCGATCCAGATCACGTTGCCCGCGTCGATCGGCACCTCGGCGAATTCGTCGACGAACGCGCACGCGGTATCGTGCTCGAGGAGCGCATACAGCGCGCCGAGCGGATCGTACTGCGCGTCGCTGCCCGCCTTGTCGATCTCGTCGATCGCGATCACGGGATTCGAGTAGCAGCCGTTGACGAGCGCGTCGAACACCTTGCCCGGCTTCGCGTTCTTCCACTGCGACGATGCGCCCGACAGCACCCAGCCGGCCGTCAGCGAACTCATCGGCACGTAGTGGTAAGCGGTCCCGAGCATCTTCGCGAGCGCCTTCGCGAAATGCGTCTTGCCGATGCCCGGCTCGCCGAGCAGGAGGATCGGCATCAATTCGAGACGGTCGTCGGTTTCAAGGCACAGCGCCACCTGCTTGCGCACGTCGTCGAGCGGCTCGGCGAAGTTCGGCAATTCGTCCGCGAGCGAATCGAACGCGGGCATGCGCGTCGGCTTCACGCAAAAGCGCAGGTTGCCCGTCTTCAGCATCTTCTCGTAAGTCGCGCGCAGCGCATCGCTCGCGCCTTCGTTCAGATCATTCAGCGCCGTCTCGACTCGCTCGATATCGTAGACCGTGCTGAACGAAGCCACCGCCAGTTCCTGTTTCACCATCGCCGTCGTCATCGCCCACCTCGCCTTGCTACCGCTGTCCGTCCATCGGACCCCTTCGATTTCAGTGTAGCCAGCCCGGCATCCCGTGCAAGCGAGCAGCCGTCGGGGTCTGCTGCTGACATGCTCGCGATGCTGCACGCGACACGCGCCGCGCGTATGATCATGAGTTCACGTCGTGCGCATCGCGCCGCCATCCGCGGCGCGCCGCCCCTGCGCGCCGCGCCGCCGCGCCCGTTTGCCGCGTCGCCCGACGCTTGAAAAATCCGCGCGTCGCGCACATGTCGTCGATGTCCCCGATAACGGCGCCGCGCGCGAAAATTGAACCGAGCAAAAACCCGCGCGGTCGGAAGTTCGATGATTTCGTTTAAGCGTAAGATGTCCGCCTGTCCCGCCTCCCGGCTCGCCCGCGCCGGAGAATTCGTGCTCGAAGCCTGCGTCGCGGGCGCGCTCGCCGGCGCCGCGCTCGTCGCGCATGCGCAAAGCGGCCCGCAGCCCGTGATCGATTGGGAGATCCAGGTGGTGCGCGACGGCCAGACGATCGACACGTTCGAGCAGAAAACCACCGTCGGCCAGGCCCGTTCGGACACGCACAGCTTTCCCGTCGCGCCGGCGCAAGGCTGCGCCGCAGCGGCCGCGTCGGCGGCCGACGCACCCGGCTCCGGCCTGTCGCGCACGATCACCGTCGCGCCGCTGTACGTCGAGGACGGCGCGGTCGCGCTCGCGATCGACGCGCAGGAGACGCTCGCCGACGAAGGCGCGGCGCCGTCCGCCGGCGCGCCGTGCACGTCGGCGCCGCCGCGGCGCATCGTCGCAAGCCACCCGGACTTGAACGCGCGCGCCGCGCAGTGGACCGACTGGACGCTCGCCGACCGCGGCCCGCAGCTCGTCTACCGCGTGCGCGCACGCGTCGTCGCGGACTGAGCGGCCATGCACGTCCCCGAAACCGTGCTGCTCGCCGAGCCGCTGCCCGCCGCCAACGAGATCACGGCGGTCAGTTGGAATCTGCACAAGGGGCGCTCGCCGCTCGGCTTCACCGCGTGGGACGCGATGCGCAGTTGGGTGGAATCGACGCACGCGGACATCTATTTCCTGCAGGAAGCGATGGCGCGGCGCATGCCGCGCCCGGTGCTCGCGTCCCGCTTCGGCACGCCGATGGCGGAGCCCGTCGACGACATCTGGCACTGCCAGGCGACCGAGATCGCGCGCGCGCTCGACTGGCAGATCGCGCTCGGGCCAAACGTGTTCAAGCCATCGTGGCGGCACGGCAACGCGATCCTTTCGCCGCACCCGCTCGATCTCGGCGGCCGCTGGGACATCTCCGCGCACCGCTTCGAGCGCCGCGGCCTGCTCGTCGCGCGCGCGACGCTCGCGGGCGGCGCGCCCGTGACGCTGCTGTGCGCGCACCTCGCGCTCACGCGCGCCGCGCGACTGCGGCAGATGCACTGGATCGCGCACTGGATCGTGCGCAACGCGAGCACGGGGCCGCTCGTGCTCGCGGGCGACTTCAACGACTGGCGCAACGATTCGATCCCGCTTTTCGGCGAGATCGGCCTGTCGGAAGTGGCGACGCTGCTCGGCGAGCCGGGCCGCACGTTTCCGGCGTTCTCGCCCGCGCTCGCGCTCGACAAGATGTTCGTGCGCGGGATGACGCCGCTCGAATGGCGTGCGCCCGGCGACGAGACCGCATGGCTGTCCGACCATCTGCCGTACATCGCGCGGCTGCGGCTGGACCCGCCGTGAGCGCGGCGGCGCGGCGCGCGCTACATTAACGGCTTGCCCCCGCCGCCGAGCCCGCGCCGCCATGAACCTGTTGCCGATCCTGCTGCAAATCGCCGCCGTCTACCTCGTCGCGCTCGTCACGCCGGGCCCGAACGTCTTCATGATCTCGCAGTTGTCGCTCTCGGGCCGCCGCGGCCTCGGCGCGGTGTCGGCGCTCGGCGTCGGCACCGCGTCGCTCACGTGGGCGACGCTCGCGATGCTCGGCCTCGCGGCCGTGCTGCACCAGCTCGCGTGGCTGTACGAGGCGATCCGGATCGGCGGCGCGATCTATCTCGTGTATTTCGGCCTCAAGCTGCTGCGCGCGAGCGCGCGGCGCGAGCCGGCGCTGGCGGCCGACCGCCCGGACGACGCCCGCGCCCCCCTGCCGCCGCCCGCGATGCGCGATTACCTGCGCGCGTACCGGACAGGGCTCTTCACGTGCCTGACCAACCCGAAATCGTGCGCGTTCTGGACGAGCGTGTTCGCGGCGATGATGCCCGCGCACGTGCCGCTGTGGTTCAACGGCGCGACGCTGCTGACGATCGGCGCGATGTCGGGCGGCTGGTATTGCAGCGTCGCATACCTGTTCGCGAACCCGCGCGCGCAGCGCGGCTACCGGCGCGTGCGGCGCCCGCTCGACGCGCTGTGCGGGGCGGCGCTCGTCGGCCTCGGCGCGAAGCTCGCGGCCGACCGATGACGGTCGTCGGCGCGCATTCGCTGCGCCAAATCCGCGCGCGCCGCGGGGGTCAAGCCCGCGCTTGCCCCAAGCAGGGTAAAATGGCAAGTTCCTCAATCGTCTTTTGATCGAGAAGGCGCGTGTCCGACGCGCCGGCCGGCCGATCCGTGATCGGGCCGACGCCCTCGGTTTGGGCCCGTTTTGAGGCCCGTTATACGCGTCAGTTTCCGAATCCATGAGCAAATTCGACACCGCTACCGTCCTGTCCGTCCACCACTGGACCGACACGCTGTTCAGCTTCACCTGCACCCGCGACCAAGGCCTGCGCTTCAACAACGGCGAGTTCACGATGGTCGGCCTGGAAGTCGACGGCAAGCCGCTCACGCGCGCCTACAGCATCGTGAGCCCGAACTACGAGGAGCATCTCGAATTCTTCAGCATCAAGGTGCAGAACGGGCCGCTCACGTCGCGGCTGCAGCACCTGAAGATCGGCGACCCGGTCCTGATCGGCAAGAAGCCGACGGGCACGCTCGTCGCCGACAACCTGCTGCCCGGCAAGACGCTGTGGCTGCTGTCGACGGGCACGGGCCTCGCGCCGTTCATGTCGATCATCCGCGATCCGGACATCTACGAGCGCTTCGACAAGGTGGTCCTCACGCACACGTGCCGCCTGAAGGGCGAGCTCGCGTACATGGACTACATCAAGCACGACCTGCCGGGCCACGAGTACCTTGGCGAGGTGATCCGCGAGAAGCTCGTCTACTACCCGACCGTCACGCGCGAAGAGTTCGAGAACGAAGGCCGGATCACCGATCTGATCGCGTCCGGCAAGCTGTTCGCGGACCTGGACGTGCCGCCGTTCTCGCCCGAGCACGACCGCGTGATGCTGTGCGGCAGCACCGCGATGCTGAAGGACACGACCGAGCTGCTGAAGAAGGCGGGCCTCGTCGAAGGCAAGAACAGCGCCCCTGGCCACTACGTGATCGAGCGCGCGTTCGTCGACTGACCCCGATTCTTAATCGACATCAAAAACCGGAGCCTCGCGCTCCGGTTTTTTTGTGCCAAATCCTGGCAACATGGTTACAAAATGTCATATTTGCATCTCAAAATAGTTACAAGTTCCCGTTGGCTTGCGGCATTTGTCTGTCGGTGTTTGTCCTACATCGGGAACATCCCGACGCGTGACAATCGCCTTTAAATGTCCGTCTGGTATGACCTTTTCTATAATTCTGCGATATCATGCGCCGCTGTGAAAACGGTCCCACACGCTGTTACAGTGCCAGACCAAATGTTACAAGATGTAAATAATGTTTCCGCGCCACGTGGCTGACGCCGCCCCGGCAAATCGCGCCGGTCGGCCATCGTTTCAGCAGGTGTCTGAACAGCTTTCTGAACAGAAAGGGAGAGTCATGGATACGCCGTCCGTTGCGCCGTCGATTGCAAGCGCCTCCGCTTCGTCGTCGGGCGACCTCGCCCGCGAGGTCGGCATTCCTTTCGTTTCCCGCTCCGCCCCGCCCGCGCCCGCCGCCGAGCGGCTCGGCGCGCGCGTCGCGCAGTTGTCCGCCGAGCTCGTCGCCGCCGACGAATCCGCGCGCCGCCATCTCGCGGGCGAACTCCACGACGGCCTCGGCGCCGATCTCACCGCCGCGCGCTTCGCGCTCGCGAACGTCGAAACGTGGCTGCCGGACGGCGCGCCCGACGCGTGCCGGCGCGCGCTCGCGCTCGCGCAGCAGGCGCTCGACGCCGCGACGGCCGCGAATCGCCGCCTGATCGACGGCCTGCGCACGCCCGCGCTCGAAGCCGGGCTCGTCGGCGTGCTCGCCGCCTGGATCGGCGCGCACGGCGCGCGCACCGGGCTGCGCACGAGCTTCGTCTGCGCGGCCGACGCGCGCGTCACGCAGTTGTCCGCCGACGGCGCGCTCGCCGTCTTCCGCGTCGCGCAGGAAGCACTTGCAAACGTTGCCAAGCATGCGCGCGCGTCGGCCGCCGACGTGCGGCTCGACGTCGACGACACGCACCTGACGCTCGTCGTCGCCGACGACGGCGTGGGCATCGCATCCGCGCGCCGCCACGGCGGCTACGGGCTCGGCAGCATGCGCGCGCGCTGCGAGGCGCTCGGCGGCACGCTCGAGCTCGCTTCGGCGCGCGCGGGCGGCACGGGCGCCGCGCTGCGCGCGCGCTTCGCATGGAGCGCGCTCGCCGCCGCGCGCGCGCCGGCCGCCTCGCGCAGGGTGCGCCAGGAGGCGAGATGAGCCTGCAGATCCTGCTCGTCGACGACCATGCGATCGTCCGCCAAGGCATCCGCCAGTTGCTGATCGACCGCGGCATCGCGCGCGAAGTCACGGAAGCCGAGTGCGGCAGCGAAGCGCTCGCGATCGTCGAGAAAAGCGCGTTCGACGTGATCCTGCTCGACATCTCGCTGCCCGACATCAACGGCATCGAGGTGCTCAAGCGCCTGAAGCGCAGGCTGCCGCGCGCGCCGGTGCTGATGTTCTCGATGTACCGCGAGGATCAGTTCGCGGTGCGCGCGCTGAAGGCGGGCGCGGCCGGCTACCTGTCGAAGACCGTGAACGCCGCGCAGATGGTGTCGGCGATCAGCCAGGTCGCCGCGGGCCGCAAGTACGTGAGCCCGGCGATGGCCGAGGCGCTCGCCGAGTACGTGTCGTTCGAGAACGAGCCGCTGCCGCACGAGAAACTGTCCGACCGCGAGTACCAGACGCTTTGCATGATCGCCTCGGGCAAGCGGCTCACGGACATCGCGCACGCGCTGTCGCTGTCCGTGAAGACGGTCAGCGTCTATCGGACGCGCCTGCTCGAGAAAATGAAGCTGTCGAACAACGCGGAGCTCACGTTCTACGTGATGAGCAACCGCCTCGTCGACATGAACCCGGCGATCGGCGCGTAAACGTGTGACAAGACGGCGGCCCGGCCCCGGCCGCCGCATGCAAGCAATTGTTTTCATTAGGCGATTTTTTTGCTCCCCGCGTCACGATCGCGCATCGTCCGGCGCGGGCGAGCACGCCATATCCGCTAAAATGGCGGATTTTCCACTTGTCCGGCGCGCGCCCCGCGCCGCCCGGTAATCCCTCGCAATGTCTCTCTTCCGCAAGAAAAACGTCGACCGCATGATCGCCGGCGCGCACGCGGCCGGCCTCAAGAAAGCGCTCGGCGCGGTCGACCTCACCTTTCTCGGCATCGGCGCGATCATCGGCACCGGCATCTTCGTGCTGACCGGCACGGGCGCCGTGCAGGCCGGCCCCGCGCTGATGCTGTCGTTCGTGATCGCGGCGCTCGCGTGCGGCCTCGCCGCGCTGTCGTACGCCGAATTCGCGTCGACGATCCCCGTCGCCGGCTCGATCTACACGTATTCGTACGCAACCCTCGGCGAGCTCGTCGCGTGGATCATCGGCTGGGACCTGATGCTCGAGTACGGGCTCGCCGCGTCCGCGGTGTCGGTCGGCTGGTCCGGCTACCTGCAGTCGCTGCTGCAGGGCTTCGGCGTGTCGCTGCCGACGGCGCTCACCGCCGCGCCGGGCGCGCTGCCGGGCGTCGTCACGTATTTCAACCTGCCCGCGTTCGTCGTGATGCTCGTCATCACGACGCTGCTGTCGATCGGCATCCGCGAATCGACGCGCGTGAACAACATCATGGTGTTCATCAAGGTCGCCGTCGTGCTGCTCGTGATCGCGGTCGGCGTCTTCCACGTGACGCCCGCGAACTGGAAGCCGTTCATGCCGCACGGCTGGAACGGCGTGTTCGGCGCGGCGGCCGTGATGTTCTTCGCGTTCATCGGCTTCGACGCAGTGTCGTCGGCCGCCGAGGAAGTGAAGAATCCGAAGCGCGATCTGCCGGTCGGCATCATCGCGTCGCTCGGCGTGTGCGCGTTCCTGTACGTCGCGGTCGCGGCGATCGCGACGGGCATCGTGCCGTGGGCGCAGTACGCGAACGTCTCGCACCCGATCTCGTACGCGCTGCAGGTTGCGGGCGAGAAGTGGGTCGCGGGCTTCATCGATCTCGGCGCCGTCATCGGCATGCTGACCGTGATCCTCGTGATGAGCTACGGCCAGACCCGGATCATCTTCGCGATGTCGCGCGACGGCCTGCTGCCCGCCGCGCTGTCGCGCGTGCACCCGCGCTTCGCGACGCCGTTCCTGACGACCTGGCTCGTCGGCCTGTTCTTCGGCCTGATCGCCGCACTGATCCCGCTCAACGTGCTCGCCGAGCTGATCAACATCGGCACGCTCGCCGCGTTCTCGATGGTGTCGATCGCGGTGCTCGTGCTGCGCCGCACGCACCCGGATCTGCCCCGCGCGTTCCGCTGCCCCGGCGTGCCGCTCGTGCCGATCCTCGCGGTCGCCGCGTGCCTGTTCCTGATGCTGAACCTGCAGCCCGTCACGTGGATCGCGTTCCTGACGTGGCTCGTGCTCGGCCTCTTCGTGTACTTCGCCTACTCGCGCAGCCGCTCGAAGCTCGCGCGGCGCTGACGCGCCGCCGGCTCGCGCACGCGCGTTCCGCCCGAAACGCTCCCGGCTTCCGGGAGCGTTTTTTTGCGCGCGAAAGCCCTCCTGCACGCTTTCGTCGGACGCGCCATAATCGCGCCATCGAGCGGCCGGCTCTCCCGCCGGCCGGAAAGCTGCAGGGGCGAATCATGGAAAGCGTGGATCTCGAGGTGCTGCGAACGAGCGCACGCTGGCTCGGCGAGGGCCGTCGCGCGCTGCTCGTCACGGTCGTGCGGACCTGGGGTTCGTCGCCGCGCCCCGAGGGCGCGATGCTCGCGGTGCGCGACGACGGGCTCGTCGTCGGTTCGGTGTCGGGCGGCTGCATCGAGGACGATCTGATCGCGCGCGTGCAGGCGTCGGGCGTCGCGAGCTGGACGCGGCCCGAAGCGGTCAAGTACGGCGTGACGGCCGAGGAGGCGCATCGCTTCGGCCTGCCGTGCGGCGGCACGATCGAGCTCGTGCTCGAGCCGCTCGCGCCGGCGAGCGGCATCGCCGCGCTGTGCGACGCGGTCGAGCACGGCCGGCTCGTCACGCGCACGCTCGAGCTCGCGACGGGCGAGGCGACGCTCGCGAGCGCGATCGCGACCGACGGGCTGCATTTCGACGGCGCGCGCCTCGTGACGATCCACGGGCCGCGCTATCGAATGCTCGTGATCGGCGCGGGGCAACTGTCGCGCTACCTGTGCCAGATCGCGGCGGGGCTCGATTATCAGGTGACGGTCTGCGATCCGCGCGACGAGTACACGGATGCGTGGGACGTGCCGGGCACGCGCGTCGTGCGGACGATGCCCGACGACACCGTGCTCGACATGCAGCTCGACCGCCGCTCGGCGGTGATCGCGTTGACGCACGATCCGAAGCTCGACGATCTCGCGCTGATGGAGGCCCTGAAGACGCCGGCGTTCTACGTCGGCGCGCTCGGCTCGCGGCGCAACAGCCAGGCGCGGCGCGAGCGGCTGCGCGAATTCGATCTGAGCGCGGCGGAGCTCGCGCGGCTGCACGGGCCGGCGGGCATCTACATCGGCAGCCGGACGCCGCCGGAGATCGCGGTGTCGATCCTCGCCGAGGTGACGGCGGCGAAGAACGGCGTGTCGCTGCCGACGATCCTGCAGGTCGAAGGGGCGAAGGCGGCGCGGGAAATCGGGGCGAGCAGCGGCGTGGCTTGCGGGATTTAGTGCGGCGGCCGCGCCCCGATCGAATGCTCGCCGTCGCCGTCGCGACGCTCAGCGACCGCGCGCCCCGCCCCGCGCGGGCCGCGCGACGCCCGTCGTCCCGCGCACCAGCAATCTCGGCGCGGAAGTCGTCCGCACGCGCGCCGTGGCCGGCAGCGCGCCTTCGCCCTCGCCGCCCGCCTCGCGCAACGCGTTGAGCAGCTCGACCGCCAGGTCCGCCGCTTCGTCGATCGGAATCGCGACGGTCGTGAGCGCCGGCCGCACGTCGTTCGCCAGATGAATGTTCGTGATCCCGACGATCGACAGATCGTCCGGCACCCGCATGCCGCGCTCGGCCGCCGCGTGCATCGCGCCGATCGCGGGCAGGTCGTTCGTCGCGAAGAGCGCGCTCAGATGCGGCTTCGCGTCGAGCAGCCGGCGCGCCGCGCGCACGCCGCCGTCGATCGTGTCCGGCTCGCACGCGACGGCCGCGACATCGAGCCCATGCTCGCGCATCGCGCCGGCGAAGCCGTCGAATCGCGCCGCGTGCACGCCGGTCTCCGAGCGGCCGCCGACGATCACGCCGACGTCGCGATGCCCGAGCTCGATCAGATGCTGCGCCGCGAGCCGTCCCGCGAGCCGGAAATCGACGGCGACGCACGGCAGCGCTTGCGGCGGCGCGTCGGGGCGCTCCCACATGCAGAGCACGACGGGCACGCCGCGCCGCTGCGTGTCGAGCAGGTCCGGCAGATGCAGATTCGCGTTCGTCACGAGAATGCCTTCGGAAATCGTCCCGGCGATCTGGTCGAGATACGCACGCCCTTCGGGCGGGTTGTCGTTCGTATTGCAGACGATCAGGAACTGCCCGTTGCGCCGCACCGCCTTCTCGACCGCGAGCGCGAACTCCGGATAGAACGGATTCGCGATGCTCGACACCATCAGCGCGACCGTCGGCGCGCGCCCTTCGGCAAGCGCGCGAGCGGCGAGGTGCGGCCGATAGCCGAGCGCGCGCACCGTGTCCAGCACACGCGCCCGCGTATCGGCGCCGACGCGCCCGCGATTGCGCAGCACGTTCGATACGGTTGCGGCCGTCACCCCCGCGCGCCGCGCGACTTCGTTCAGCGTTGCCATCCCGTCTCTCACTATATGAGAAGCTGATTCAATATTTGATTCACCGATTTTTCCGGCGCACCATCGTCGCACATCGAGTCGCCCGCGATACGGGCACGATACGGGCGCGACGCCACCGCGATCGCACGCGTTACACGCGGTCGTTTTTCGAGCCCGATGATTAAGCGCTTAATCATACTCGATGCATCAGAACATGGAGTGGAGACAATGGCGAGCATTTCATTGAGGCGCGTGCGCAAAGCCTATGGTGACGGCGCGCCCGTCATCCGCGACGTCGATCTGGAGATCGGCGCGCACGAATTCTGCGTCTTTCTCGGTCCGTCCGGCTGCGGCAAGTCGACCTTGCTGCGGATGATCGCCGGGCTCGAAGACCCGAGCGACGGCGAGCTGCTGATCGACGGACGGCGCGTCGACGACGTCCCCGCCGCCGAGCGCGGCGTCGCGATGGTGTTCCAGAGCTACGCGCTGTTTCCGCACATGACGGTCTACGAAAACATGGCGTTCGGCCTGAAGCTCGCGCGCACGCCGAAGCCCGTGATCGACAGGAAAGTGCGCGACGCCGCGCGCATCCTGCAGCTCGACGCGCTGCTCGAGCGCAAGCCGAAAGTGTTGTCGGGCGGCCAGCGGCAGCGCGTCGCGATCGGCCGCGCGATCGTGCGCGAGCCGGGCGTGTTTCTGTTCGACGAGCCGCTCTCCAACCTCGATGCGACGCTGCGCGTGCAGACCCGCATCGAGATCGCGCGCCTGCACGCGCAGTTCGCGAACGCGAGCGTCGTCTACGTGACGCACGACCAGACCGAGGCGATGACGCTCGCCGACAAGATCGTGCTGCTGCACGCGGGCGCCGACACCGCGCGCGCCGGCAGCATCGCGCAGGTCGGCACGCCGCTCGAGCTGTATCACCAGCCGAACAGCCGGTTCGTCGCGGGCTTCATCGGCTCGCCGCGGATGAACTTCCTGCCGGCCGTCGTCGCCGGCCGCGACACCCATCGCACGACCGTCACGCTCGCCACCGGCGAAGCGCTGACGCTGCCGCGAGGCGACGCCGCGCTGCGCGTCGGCGATGCGGTGACGCTCGGCATCCGCCCCGAGCATCTCGCGCTCGCCGACGCCCAGGCGAGCGCGACGCTCACACGCGACGTCGCACTCGTCGAGCACCTCGGCGAGCTGAGCTACGTGCATCTCGACGAGCCGGGCGGCGCGACGCTCGTCGCAAAGGTGCCGGGCGACGCGCGGATGCGCGCGGGCGAACGCGTGCGGCTGCAGGCGAGCGCGGCCGCCTGCCATCTCTTCACCGAAGACGGCCGCGCGGTGCCCGCGTGCGCCGACGTTCCCCACTACGCATAAGGACCCGGCATGCGCATCGGCGTTTGTTACTACCCGGAACACTGGCCCGAATCGATGTGGGCGGAAGATGCTCGCCGGATGAAGGCGCTCGGCATCGAGCAGGTGCGGATCGGCGAATTCGCGTGGAGCCGCATCGAGCCCGAGCCCGGCGAATACGACTGGGGCTGGCTCGATCGCGCGATCGACGTGCTCGGCGCAGCGGGGCTCGACGTCGTGATGTGCACGCCGACCGCGACGCCGCCGAAATGGCTGATCGACCGCCATCCCGACATCCTCGCGATCGGCGCCGACGGCCGGCCGCGCGCGTTCGGCTCGCGCCGCCACTACGATTTCTCGTCGCCGGCGTACTACGAAGCCTCGCAGCGGATCTGCACGGCGGTCGCCGGGCGCTACGGCCGGCATCCGGCCGTGCGCCACTGGCAGACCGACAACGAGATGGGCTGCCACCACACGGTCGTCAGCTACTCGAGCGCCGCGCTCGCGCGCTTTCGCGACTGGCTGAAGGCGCGCTACGGGACCGTCGACGCGCTGAACCGCGCGTGGGGCACGGTATTCTGGAGCATGGAGTATCGGCGCTTCGACGAGATCGACGCGCCGGTCGGCACCGTGACCGAAGCGCATCCTTCGCATCGCCTCGACTATCGCCGCTTCGCGTCGGATGAGCTCGCGCGCTATCACCGGATGCAGGTCGACGCGATCCGCGCGCACTCGCCCGGGCGCGGCGTCACGCACAACTTCATGCAGCTCTTCACCGAGTTCGATCACTACGCGGTCGCGCGCGATCTCGATTTCGCCGCATGGGACAGCTACCCGCTCGGCGCGCTCGAAGAGCAATGGTTCGCGCCGGAGCTGAAGGCGCGCTGGCTGCGCACGGGCCATCCGGATTTCGCATCGTTCAACCACGACCTCTATCGCGGGATGTCGAAAGCGCCGTTCTGGGTGATGGAGCAGCAGCCCGGCCCCGTCAACTGGGCGCAATGGAATCCGGCGCCGCTGCCCGGCATGGTGCGCCTCTGGAGCTGGGAAGCGTTCGCGCACGGCGCGGGCTGCGTGTCGTACTTCCGCTGGCGGCAGGCGCCGTTCGCGCAGGAGCAGATGCACGCCGGGCTGAACACGCCGGACGACGTGCTCGACGTCGGCGGGCATGAAGCCGCGCTCGTCGCGCAGGAGATCGCCGCGCTGCGCGACGCCGCCGGCGCGCAGGCCGACGCGGCCGTGCGCGCGCCGGTCGCGCTGATCTACGACTACGAAGCGAAGTGGCTGTTCGAAGTGCATCCGCAGGGCGCGGACTTCCACTACCCGCGCTTCGCGTTCGAATACTACTCGGCGCTGCGCGCGCTCGGCTTCGACGTCGACGTGATCCCGGCCGACGCGCCGCTCGACGGCTATCGGCTGATCGTCGTGCCGCCGCTGCCCGTCGTGCCCGATGACTTCGCCGCCCGGCTCTCGGCGTCGAGCACGCACGTCGTGCTCGGCCCGCGCACCGGCTCGAAGACGCGAGACCTGCAGATCCCGCCGACGCTGCCGCCCGGCCCGCTCGCCTCGATCGTGCCGATCCGCGTGTGGCGCGCCGAGTCGCTGCGGCCGAATGTCGCCGAACGCGTCGAAGGCGCGCTCGGCGACGGCACCGCATTCTCGGGCGCCGCGCGTCACTGGCGCGATCTCGTCGAGCTGCGCGACGCCGCGCGCGGCGACGTGCGCGCCCGCTTCGCCGACGGCCATCCGGCGTGCGTCGCGCACGGCCGGCTGCACTATTGGGCCGCCCTCTTCGACGAAGGAACGACCGCGCGGCTCCTCGCCGACGTCGCCGCCGAGGCGGGGCTCGCGCCCGTGCCGCTTAGCGACAGCGTCCGCGTAAGCCGCCGCGGCGGCATCACGTACGTCTTCAACTACGGCAACGCGCCGTACACGATCGACGCGATCCCGCCGTCGGACTTCGTGCTCGGCGCGGCACGGGTCGAGCCGCGCGGCGTCGCGGCCTATCGCGGCTGACGGAGCCGGCCGTACCGGCGCCCGCGCGGCGCCGCTCACCCACACCCACATCGGAGACATACATGGACCATCGCCCCATCCGCTTCGTCGCCGGGCTCGCGGCGGCCGCCGCCGTCGCGGCCGCGTCGTTCGGCGCCGCATCGCCCGCCCGCGCGGGCACGCTCGCGGTCAACATCGCGTTCAAGGGCGCGAGCCAGCGCGCGGTATGGCAGTCGACATTCGACGCGTTCCACAAGGCGCACCCGGACATCGACGTGAAAGCGACCTTCGTGGACGAAGAAGCGTACAAGGTGCAGTTGCCCGCGTGGCTCACGACAGTCGCGCCCGACATCGTCAACTGGCACGCGGGCGAGCGGATGGCGTACTACGCGCGGCGCGGCCTGTTCGAGGACCTGAGCGCCGACTGGGCGAAGAACGGCTGGAACGCGATGTACGCGTCGACGCGAGACGCGTCGTCGTACAACGGCAAGCAGTACGCCGCGCCGACCGTCTACTACTCATGGGGCCTTTTCTACCGGAAGGACCTGCTGCGCAAGGTCGGCGTGGCCGACGAGCCGAAGACCTGGGATCAATTTCTCGCCGCATGCAAGAAGCTGAAGGCGGCGGGAATCACGCCGATCGCGATCGGCGGCCGCGACGCGTGGACGCTCGCCGGCTGGTTCGACTATCTCGATCTGCGGATCAACGGCAACGCGTTCCACCAGCGGCTCATGGCGGGCGACGTGCCGTACACCGACCCGCGCGTGAAGAAGGTCTACACGGCGTGGAAGATGCTGATCGACGCCGGCTACTTCATCGACAACGCGCTGTCCTACGATCTCGACGGCGCGCAGCCGTTCCTGTTCCAGGGCAAGGCGGCGATGATGCTGATGGGCACGTTCATCGCGGCGGGTTTTCCGCAGAACGTGAAGCCGCAAATGGGCTACTTCCAGTTTCCGATCATCGATGCGTCGGTGCCGACCGCCGAGGACGGTCCGGTCGAGTCGCTGCACATCCCGGCGAAGGCGAAGAACAAGGCCGACGCGCGCACGTTCCTCGCGTTCGTCGAGACGCCGGAGATCGGCGCGAAGCTCGCGCAGGGGCTCGGCTCGCTGTCGGCGAACAGCAAGTCGCCGGAACCCGACGATCCGATCTCGCGCATCGGCTTCCGGATTCTCTCGGACACGAAGGGCGGCGTCGCGCAGTTCTACGATCGCGACATGACAAAGGAGATGGCCGACGAAGGAATGAAGGGCATGCAGCAGTTCATGGCCAGTCCCGCGCAACTCGACGCCGTGCTCGCGCAGCTCGAGCAGACCCGCAAGCGAATCTACAAGAAGTAAGCCGGCGGCGGCCGCGCGCCGCCGCCTTCCTTCCGGTTCAGGAGTTCGCCGTGACCCGTTCGACCATGCCCCGCCGAGTCGACGCCCGCCCCGCCGCGCGATCGCGCCGGGACGCCGGGCCTCGCGCGCCCGTCGCGCCAATCGCATCCGCCGTGCCGGCCATGCCGGCCGCGCGCCGGCCGTCGCGCACCGCGCGCGGGCAGCGGCGCGCCGCGTGGCTCTTTCTCGCCCCCGCCTGCGCGATGGTCGCCGTCTACGTGATCTGGCCGATCCTGTCGACGATGTGGCTGAGCCTCTACAACTGGGACGGCATGACGGCGCGCACCTTCGTCGGCGTCGCGAACTACGTCGAGCTGCTGCACGCGCCGACGTTCTACACCGCGCTGAAGAACAACGTGATCTGGCTCGCGCTCTTCATGCTCGCGCCGCCGCTCGGCCTCGCGTTCGCGCTGTACCTGAACCAGGCGGTCGGCGGCATCCGGCTCGTCAAATCGCTTTGCTTCGCGCCGTTCGTGCTGTCGGGCGTCGTCGTCGGGCTGGTCTTCTCGTGGTTCTACGATCCGACCTTCGGCCTGCTCGCGCTTGTCGTCGGACACGGCGTGCCCGTGCTCGGCGACGCGCGCTATGCGACGTTCGGCATCGTGCTCGCCGCACTGTGGCCGCAGACCGCGTACTGCATGATCCTCTACCTGACCGGCCTCACGGCGCTCAACGCCGAGCAGATCGAGGCCGCGCGGATGGAGGGCGCGCGCGGCTTCACGCTGTTCTGGCACGTCGTGCTGCCGCAACTGCGGCCGACGACCTTCATGGCGCTCGTCGTCACCGTGATCGGCGCGCTGCGCAGCTTCGACCTGATCTCGGTGATGACGGGCGGCGGCCCGTTCGAGAGCTCGACGGTGCTCGCGTATTACATGTACGACCAGGCGATCAAGTATTACCGCCTCGGCTATTCCGCATCGATCGCCGTCGTGCTGTTCGCGATCATGCTCGTCTACATCGTCTTCCAACTGCGCCGCATGCTGCGCAACGAACAGTGAGGTGCCGCCATGTTTCCGATGCCGGTCCAGCAATGGAAGCCCGTCTCGCGCAATCTGTACAGGCTGTCGCTGCCCGTCGCGCTCGTCGTCTGGCTGCTGCCGATGATCGCGGTGTTCATCACGTCGGTCCGCTCGACCGAGGAGCTCCAGGAAGGCCGCTACTGGGGCTGGCCGAAGCGCTTCTCGATGATCGAGAACTACCGCGACGCGCTGACGGGCTCGCCGATGCTCCATTACTTCTGGAACAGCGTGCAGATCACGGTGCCTTCGGTGCTCGGCTCGATCGCGCTCGCGGCAATGGCGGGCCACGCGCTCGCGACCTATCGCTTTCGCGGCAACACCGCGCTGTTCGGCACGTTCGTCGCGGGCAACTTCGTGCCGGTGCAGGTGCTGATGATCCCCGTGCGCGATCTGTCGCTGCGGCTCGGCGTGTTCAACACGGTCGAGGCGCTGATCCTGTTCCATGTCGCATTCCAGACGGGCTTCTGCACGCTGTTCCTGCGCAACTTCATCAAGCAGTTGCCGTTCGAGCTGATCGAGGCCGCGCGCGTCGAGGGCGCGGGCGAATGGACCGTGTTTCGCCGCATCGTGCTGCCGCTCATCCGGCCCGCGCTCGCCGCGCTCGCGATCCTCGTCTTCACGTTCGTCTGGAACGACTATTTCTGGGCGCTGTGCCTCACGCAGGGCGACGAGGCGGCGCCGATCACGGCGGGCGTCGCGGCGCTGAAGGGGCAATGGACGACGTCGTGGAATCTCGTGTCGGCGGGCTCGATCCTCGCCGCGCTGCCGTCGGTCGCGATGTTCTTCGCGATGCAGAGGAATTTCGTCGCGGGAATCACGTTCGGCGCGACGAAGGGGTGAGTTGGGCGATCCGCGCGTCGGGGCGCTCGGGCCGCCGCAAAGCGCGCGTCGCGCGCGTCGCCCGGAAAGCGGCGGCCGGCGGCGCGCGCGTCAGGACAAGCCCGCCACCAGCGCCGCGGCCACCGAGCCGGCGACGAGCACGACGCCGACCGTGCGCCGCTTGTTGAGCTCGGTCCAGAGCAGCACGCCCGTCAGCGACAGCAGCACCATCGATCCCGCGATCGTATCCATCAGCAGCACCCAGAACAGGTTCATGCCGACGCCGCGATGCAGGTTGTTGAGCGTCGTGAGGAACGCGTTGTCGGTGCGCTTCACCGACACGTAGCCGTTCCCCTTCCAGTATTCGACCTGCACGTTGCTGCGCGGCCCGAAGAGGCCGAACTGCCAGTGCTCGGGCTGCTCGACGCGCCGGCCGCCCCACGCGACGGGCTGCGCGGGGTCCTTGCGGACGCGGCCGAGCCGGCCGTCGAACGCGAGCTCGCGCCGGACCCACGCGGCCATCGCGTGAGGCGTCGCGGGCGCGGGCGACGGCAGCGCGAGCTGGAGCTGGCTGACCTGCGGCTCGCCGGACGAGATCTTGAGCGGCGGCGCGCGGTGATTGAGGAGCACGCCCGTCACGCCGAACAGCAGGCCGAGCACCGCGCCCCACAGGCCGACCCAGCCGTGCACCTTGCGCAGCCATTTGATGAACGTCGCGCGCCGCGAACAGCGGCGGCGGTCGGCCAGCGCGGATTCGTCGAGCTTGCGCGGCGAGCCCGGATACGGCACCACGACGCCGGAGTGTTTTTCGATCGATTCGGGCGCGTTCACGCTTCGGCTTCCATTCGCACAAAATATCGGGCGGCGCGCAACCGAGTCACGCGCCGCCCGCATCAATTAAATGAGAATGGATATCATTACATAAAATGGCGGCGGACTCAATGTCGCCGGATGGGGAATCGCCGAACAGCAAGGTCCCGAGGCGGAGCCGTCGAGCCATTCGTCGATCATTCGACTTGTCGATCCGGCGATGCGGCGATCCATCGATCCCCCGTTCCTCGCCTCACCGCCCCCAAGTCCCGCGAAGCGACCGGTCGGCGTCACGCGCGCCGAGCCCGAAACGCCCGCCACACGCGGGACACCTCGCGCCCACGCTCGACGTCCGGCGCCAAGGCACTCACCGCTTCGGCAGCGGCGGAAAAACCGGCAGCGCGCCGCCGCCATCGCCGCTGTCGCCCGCGCCGCTTTCGAGCGCGTACAGCCACGCGAGCAGTTCCGCGACCGCCCGATACAGTTGCGGCGGAATCCGCGCGTCGAGGTCGACCTGCATCAGCAGCGACACCATCTCCGGCGCGGTGTGCACGTACAGTCCGGCATCGCGCGCGCGCTCGATGATCCGCTCGGCGACGAGCCCGTAGCCCTTCGCCACGACGCGCGGCGCGGTGTCGCCGCCCTTCGCGTCATACGCGAGCACCGCGGCGCGCTTGCGCTGCGGCCCGCTCATCGCGCGAGCTCCCAGTCGTCGCCGGCCCCGACCTGCGACGGCGGCTCACGACGCCCGGCGCCCGACGCGCCGGCCATCCCCGCCGCCCCGGCTTCGCCGCCCGCCGCCGCGCGCGCATACGCGGAGGCGGCCGCCCGCGCGGCCGCCGTGTCGTAGCCGTCCGGCGCGCCGTCGATCGCGCGGATCGACAGGCCGCTCACCTGCAGCCCGAGCGCCTGCAAACGCGCGCGCAGCGCCTCGCCGTGCGGCGCGAGCCGCGCCGCGCCCGCCTCGCTCGCGCGCAGCCGTGCGGCAAGCTGCTCGCCGTTCAGCACGAGCTCCGCGTCGACCGTGCCGAGCAACGGCAGCGCGAGCGTGAGGCGCGTGCGCCAGCCGCGCGCATCCGGGAAATCCGCGTCGGACGCGGGCCGCTCGCGGCCTTGCTGCTCGTCCGGCTCGATCGTCCAGTCGAGCCGCGCGCCCGGCCACGCCTCGCCGATCCAGCGAAACTGATCGGTCGCGAGCAGATCGAGCTGCTGGCGCACGATCGGCAGCGTCGCCGCATGCAGCGAGGCCGCGACCGGCGCCGGCGCGTCGGCGCTCGCCGCCGGCATGCCGGGCCGCGCGAGCGCCGCCTGCGCGGCCGGCGCGCCGACGGGCTTGCCGTTGGCGTCGGCGAGCGCCGCATACGCATCGACGGAACGCGCGAGCGCCGCCGCGTTCGCCGGCGCGCGGCCGGACGCCGCCGCGCCTTCGTCCGCGCCGCCCCCCGGCGGTGCCGGCGCGCGCGCGCCCGCCCGCGCGAGCGCATCGCGGCCGCCCTCCGGCAGCGGCAGACGCGCGGCGAGCAGATCGGCGAGCGCATCGTCGAGTGCATCGCCCGCTTGGCCGGCCGGCGCGCCCGGCGGAGCGCCGCTTGCGAGCCGCGCCTGCGGCTCGCGCGCGAGCTCGGCCGTCGTGCGCTGGCCGGCGAGCCATTGGGCGAGGTGAGACTCGTAGAAGAGGCCGCTCTGAGCAACAGCCTGCGCGAGCGCGAGGCTCAGCGCGGCGGCGGGCGACGCCGCCAAAGCTGCCTGCGCGGCGGCCTGCGCGCCTGGCGCGCCCGCCTCCGCCGCGGAAGGCGCAGGATTGCCGGCGCGGGCATCGGGCGTGACGAGCAGCGGATCGAGCAGCGCCGCCCGCACGGCGGAAGCGGCAAAAGCGGCAAAAGTGGCGGGCGCCGCGGGCAGCAGCGGCGCGGCGCCGACGACGGCGGGCGTCGCGCCGCCGCCGTAGCGGGAAATCGCGTCGAGCGTGAGTCCGACCTCGGACAGCGCGGCCTGCGCGGACGCAGGCGGCGGCCCGCCCGCACCCGGCTGCGGCGGTGTCGCGGCCGCGGGCGGCGCGCCGGACGTGCCGACCTGCGCCGCCGCCGCGCCGCCCGCCGAGGGCTGGATCGCGTCGAGAAGGCTGTCGATGCGGCTCGCCAGGATGGCGGCGGCAGCGGTGTCGATACCGGTCATCGTGAATCCTGACGCGCGCCGAATGAAATCCGGGCCATCCGCGGCAACGAACGCGCGCCGTTCGTCCGCGCGAGCCAGCGCGCCAGAAGGCGGCGGCGCGCCCTGCCCTTTAGCCGCGCGCCCGGTACAGATCCTTGAGCGTCGAGCGGCCCGCGTGGAAGAACGCGGACAGCCGCGCGACCTCGGGGCTCGCGAGATTGCGGATCGCGGCGTCGTCGGCGAGGATGCGGCGGATCAGCTCGAACTTGCGGGTGCGCTCGGCTTCGTCGAGCAGGACGCCCCGCTCGGCCTCCTTCAGCCCGTCGACGAGCCGCAGATATTCGTCCTGAAGCCCGCCCATCGCGTGCCATGCCGCATCGCGAGCCGCGACGAGCATCCGCCCGGACACGTCGGCGATCGCTTCGTAACGGGCAAAGTATTCGTCGTTCCGATTCATCGCGACTGTTCCGTTGCCGCTTGCGCGCTCATCCTGGCCACTTCCGGGCCGATGCCCGTCCACGCGTCCTCGAGCGTCGCGAGCAGGCCATCGGCTTCGATCAGCATCGGCTCGCTCGCATCGGCGTTCGCCTGCAGCAGACGCCGGCAGACATACGCGTAGAGCGCGTCGAGGCGCGATGCGATGTCGCCGCCGGCTTCCAGATTCAGCGACTGCTGCAGGCCGCTCTCGACGATGCGGATCGCCTTGCCGATCGCCTCGCCGCGCGCGGCGACGTTGCCCTGCTGCAAATGCAGCCGCGCATGCGCGATCGCCTGACGCGCGCCCTGATACAGCATCGCAATGAGCCGGTGGGGAGACGCGCCCATCACCCCGGTTTCGACGCCGACGCGCGCATAGGCACTAGCTCCCGCGTGGCCTGGGGTAAACATGGCGTTGCTCCTCTTTGGTGCATTCGATTCGATACCACCGCTCCGTGCGCGGCACGGCGCGGGCTTGTATCGACGTTATCGGTAAGGAAGCCCGAAAGCTTTAGCGAAATGACGCGGCGCCGGCGGGCGCCGTCAGACGGACATCTGCATGATCTCGTTGTAGGCGCTCACTAACTTGTTGCGCACCTGTAGCCCGAACTGAAAGCCGATGTTGGCCTTCTGCATGTCGACCATCACGTCGTTGAGCGACACGTTCTGCGCGCCGATCTCGAACGCGTGCGCCTCGCCGAGCGCCTTTTGCTGATCGCCGCTGATCTTGTCGAGCGAGGCCTTCATCGCGCTCGCGAACGAGCCGGCCGTCGCCGCGCCGGAGCCGGCGAGCGTCGTGGCCGGGCCTGCCGCGCCGCCCGCGGCCTGCGCGGCCATCGCCTGCATCTGTTGCAGCGCCGAAGCGATGCCGTTGACGGGGGCAACCATGTGATCTCCGCAAAAGAAGCCGGGCCGCGCGGGCCCGGCGGGGGGAACTCCGGCTTCCCGCGAGCGTGGCGAGAGCCGGATTGCGAAAAAGCATAGCAGCCGCGCCACGGCGAAAGCCGCAGAAGTACGGCCGAAACCCGGCTCTATTCGTCCGATCGCGCCTGGCCGCGCTGCGGATAATCGCACCGTGTCAATGTCCGCCTGCTCCGCCGAGCCGGCATTCAGCCCGCAGTGGAGATACTCGACGCATGGACTCGCAGGCCAACTCGCTGATCAACCCCGACGCCCGTTCGAGCCTCGCGGGCGCGCCGCCGCAAGCCGCGGCCGCGGCGGGCGCGCTGCCCGGCGCAGCGGCGGGCGGCGCGGATTTCGGCCTGGGCGGCTTCGCCGAACGCATCCCGGGCCTCGCGCGGATGAGGACCAATCCGCGGCTGCCGCTCCTGATCGGCGCGGCGCTCGCCATCGCCGCGATCGTCGCGATCGTGCTGTGGAGCCGCGCGCCCGACTATCGCGTGCTGTACAGCAACCTGTCCGACCGCGACGGCGGCGCGATCATCACCGCGCTCCAGCAGGCAAACGTTCCCTATAAGTTCGCCGACGCGGGCGGCGCGATCCTCGTGCCCGCGAACCAGGTGCACGAGACGCGCCTGAAGCTCGCCGCGATGGGGCTGCCCAAGGGCGGCTCGGTCGGCTTCGAGCTGATGGACAACCAGAAATTCGGCATCAGCCAGTTCGCCGAGCAGGTCAACTACCAGCGCGCGCTCGAAGGCGAACTGCAGCGCACGGTCGAATCGATCAACGCGGTGCGCGCCGCGCGCGTGCATCTCGCGATCCCGAAGCCGTCGGTGTTCGTGCGCGACCGCGAGGCGCCGTCGGCGTCGGTGCTCGTCGATCTGTACCCGGGCCGCGTGCTCGACGAAGGGCAGGTGCTCGCCGTCACGCGGATGGTGTCGTCGAGCGTGCCCGACATGCCCGCGAAGAACGTGACGATCGTCGACCAGGACGGCAACCTGCTCACGCAGACCGCGTCGGCCACCGGCCTCGACGCGAGCCAGCTCAAGTACGTGCAGCAGATCGAGCGCAACACGCAAAAGCGCATCGACGCGATCCTCGCGCCGATCTTCGGCGCCGGCAACGCGCGCGCGCAGGTGAGCGCCGACGTCGACTTCTCGAAGATCGAGCAGACCTCGGAGAGCTACGGGCCGAACGGCACGCCGCAGCAGAGCGCGATCCGCAGCCAGCAGACGAGCACCGCGACCGAGCTCGCGCAAAGCGGCGCGTCGGGCGTGCCGGGCGCGCTGTCGAACACGCCGCCGCAGCCCGCGTCCGCGCCGATCGTCGCGAGCAACGGCCAGCCGGCCGGCCCGGCCGCGACGCCCGTCAGCGACCGCAAGGATTCGACGACGAACTACGAGCTCGACAAGACCGTGCGCCACGTCGAGCAATCGATGGGCACGATCAAGCGGCTGTCGGTCGCGGTCGTCGTCAACTATCAGCCGGCCGCCGACGCGAAGGGCCGCGTGACGATGCAGCCGCTCGCCGCGGACAAGCTCGCGCAGGTCCAGCAGCTCGTGAAGGACGCGATGGGCTACGACGAGAAGCGCGGCGATTCGGTCAACGTCGTCAACAGCGCGTTCTCGGCCGCGGCCGACCCGTTCGCGAACCTGCCGTGGTGGCGCCAGCCCGACATGATCGAGCTCGGCAAGGACATCGCGAAGTGGCTGGGCGTCGCCGCGGCGGCGGCCGCGCTGTACTTCATGTTCGTGCGCCCGGCGCTGCGCCGCGCGTTTCCGCCGCCCGCCCAGCCCGTGGCGGCGGCCGTGCCGGCGCTCGACGGCCCGGACGACGCGCTCGCGCTCGACGGCCTGCCGAGCCCCGACAAGAAGCAGCTTGTCGAGGAGGACGAAGAGCATCCGGCCCTGCTCGCCTTCGAAAGCGAGAAGAACCGCTACGAACGCAACCTGGACTACGCGCGCACGATCGCGCGCCAGGACCCGAAGATCGTCGCAACCGTCGTGAAGAACTGGGTGTCCGATGAACGCTGAAGGCTTGACCAAGAGCGCGCTCCTGCTGATGTCGATCGGCGAGGAAGAGGCCGCGCAGGTATTCAAATTCCTCGCGCCGCGCGAAGTGCAGAAGATCGGCGCCGCGATGGCCGCGCTGAAGAACGTCACGCGCGAGCAGGTCGAGGACGTGCTTAACGATTTCGTTCAGGAAGCCGAAAAGCACACCGCGCTGTCGCTCGATTCGAGCGAGTACATCCGCTCGGTGCTGACGAAGGCGCTCGGCGAGGACAAGGCGGGCGTGCTGATCGACCGGATCCTGCAAGGCAGCGACACGAGCGGGATCGAAGGGCTCAAGTGGATGGATTCGGCGGCCGTGGCCGAGCTCATCAAGAACGAGCATCCGCAGATCATCGCGACGATTCTCGTGCACCTCGACCGCGACCAGGCGTCCGAGATCGCGTCGTGCTTCACCGAGCGGCTGCGCAACGACGTGCTGCTGCGGATCGCGACGCTCGACGGCATTCAGCCGACCGCGCTGCGCGAGCTCGACGACGTGCTGACGGGCCTCCTGTCCGGCAGCGACAACCTGAAGCGCGCGCCGATGGGCGGCATCCGCACCGCGGCCGAGATCCTGAACTTCATGACGAGCGTGCACGAAGAGGCGGTGCTCGAAAACGTCAAGCAATACGATCCCGATCTCGCGCAGAAGATCATCGACCAGATGTTCGTGTTCGAGAACCTGCTCGACCTCGAGGACCGCGCGATCCAGTTGCTGCTGAAGGAAGTCGAATCGGAGGCGCTGATCGTCGCGCTGAAGGGAGCGCCGCCCGCGCTGCGGCAGAAGTTCCTGTCGAACATGTCGCAGCGCGCGGCCGAGCTGCTCGCCGAGGATCTCGACGCGCGCGGCCCGGTGCGCGTGTCCGAAGTCGAGACGCAGCAGCGCAAGATCCTGCAGGTGGTGCGCAACCTCGCCGAGAGCGGCCAGATCGTGATCGGCGGCAAGGCGGAAGACGCGTATGTCTGATCGCGCGAGCGTGCCGGGCAAGCCCGTCACCGCGTACCAGCGGTGGGAGATGGCTTCGTTCGATCCCCCGCCGCCGCCTCCGCCCGACGACGGCGGCGCGGCGGCGGCGGCGCTCGCCGCCGAACTGCAGCGCGTGCGCGACGCCGCGCACGCGGAAGGACTCGCCGCCGGCCATGTCGAAGGCCAGGCGCTCGGCTATCAGGCCGGCTACGAACAAGGGCGCGCGAAGGGCTTCGACGAAGGCCAGGTCGAAGCGCGCGCGCACGGCGCGCAGCTCGCCGCGCTCGCCGCGTCGTTTCGCGACGCGCTCGCGGGCGTCGAGCGCGATCTCGCCGACGACATCGCGACGCTCGCGCTCGAGATCGCGCAGCAGGTCGTGCGCCAGCACGTGCAGCACGATCCGGCCACGCTGATCGCGGCCGCGCGCGAGGTGCTCGCCTCGGAGCCCGCGCTCGCCGGCGCGCCGCATCTGATCGTGAATCCCGCGGATCTGCCCGTCGTCGAGGCGTATCTGAAGGACGAGCTCGACACGCTCGGCTGGAGCGTGCGCACCGACGCGGGCGTCGAGCGCGGCGGCTGCCGCGCGCACGCGTCGACGGGCGAAATCGACGCGACGCTCACGACCCGCTGGGAGCGGGTCGCGGCCGCGCTCGGCAAGGTGAGCGCATGGTGAACGACGCCTGCGGCGACGTGCTCCGCCGCGACGAACTCGACGCGCTCGAGCGCGAGCTCGCGCTCGCGTCGCGCGGCCCCGAGCACGAAGACGCGGCCGCGCGCGACGGCAGCTTCGGCGCCCATCACCACGCGCCCCCGCGCCCGCTCGCGACGGGCACGCCGAGCCCGCGCGCGGCGCTCGCGAATCCGCATCTCGCGCACTGGCGCACGCATCTCGACGGCATCCGCGAGCGCAACGCGCGCGCGCTGCCGCTGCGCCCGTGCGGACGCCTCACTCGCGCGGCGGGCCTCGTGCTCGAAGCGATCGGGCTGCGGCTGTCGGTCGGCGCCGAGTGCACGATCGAGCTGCCCGCGGGCAGCGCGCTGCCGTATGCGCAAGCCGAGGTCGTCGGCTTCGCGGGCGAGCGCCTGTTCCTGATGCCGACCACCGCGGTCGCGGGCGTGCTGCCCGGCGCGCGTGTCTGGCCGCTCGAAAGCGCGCCCGTGGCCGATCCGCTCGCGGGCGCGAAGCGCCTGCCCGTCGGCTGGGAGATGCTCGGGCGCATCGTCGACGCGTCGGGCCGCCCGCTCGACAATCTCGGGCCGCTCGCGTCGAAGGTCGACGCGCCGCTCACCGCGCCTTCGATCAACCCGCTCGATCGCGAGCCGATCCATCACGTGCTCGACGTCGGCGTGCGCGCGATCAACGGGCTGCTGACCGTCGGCCGCGGCCAGCGGATGGGCCTCTTCGCGGGCTCGGGCGTCGGCAAGTCGGTGCTGCTCGGCACGATGGCGCGCTACACGAGCGCCGAGGTGATCGTGATCGGCCTGATCGGCGAGCGGGGCCGCGAAGTGAAGGAATTCATCGAGCAGATCCTCGGCGAGGACGGGCTCGCGCGCTCCGTCG
This sequence comes from Burkholderia humptydooensis, assembly GCF_001513745.1. Lineage (NCBI taxonomy): Bacteria > Pseudomonadati > Pseudomonadota > Betaproteobacteria > Burkholderiales > Burkholderiaceae > Burkholderia > Burkholderia humptydooensis. Next base: position 3,949,033 of record NZ_CP013380.1, read on the forward strand.
TCGTCGCGGCGCCCGCCGACGTGTCGCCGCTGTTGCGGATGCAGGGCGCCGCATACGCGACGACGCTCGCCGAATACTTCCGCGATCAGGGCAAGCACGTGCTGCTGCTGATGGATTCGCTCACGCGCTACGCGATGGCGCAGCGCGAGATCGCGCTCGCGATCGGCGAGCCGCCCGCGACGAAAGGCTATCCGCCGTCGGTGTTCGCGAAGCTGCCGGCGCTCGTCGAGCGCACCGGCAACGGCCCCGAAGGCGGCGGCTCGATCACCGCGTTCTACACGGTGCTCACCGAAGGCGACGACCAGCAGGACCCGATCGCCGATTCCGCGCGCGCGATTCTCGACGGCCACATCGTGCTGTCGCGCTCGCTCGCGGAAGCCGGCCACTACCCGGCCATCGACATCGAAGCGTCGATCAGCCGCGCGATGACCGCGCTGATCGACGACGCGCACCTCGAGCGCGTGCGCCAGTTCAAGCAGATGCTGTCGCGCTACCAGCGCAATCGCGATCTGATCGCGGTGGGCGCATACGCGCCGGGGCGCGACGCGCAGCTCGACCGCGCGATCGCGCTGTACCCGCGCATCGAATCGTTCCTGCAGCAGGGCTTTCGCGAATGCGCGCCATACGCGCCGAGCCTCGCCGCGCTCGATGCGCTGTTCGAATCCGAAGGAGGCTGATCGTCATGGCCCAAACGTTTCCGCTCCAGCTCCTGCTCGACCGCGCGCAGGACGAACTCGACACCGCGACGAAGCAGCTCGGGCGCGCGCAGCGCGAGCGCACCGACGCGCAGGCGCAGCTCGACGCGCTCGTGCGCTATCGCGACGAGTATCGCGTGCGCTTCGCCGAGTCCGCGCAATCGGGGATGCCCGCCGGCAACTGGCGCAACTTCCAGGCGTTCCTCGACACGCTCGACGCGGCGATCGAGCAGCAGCGGCGCGTGCTCGCCGCCGCGCAGACGCGCATCGACACGGCGCGCCCCGAGTGGCAGGCGAAAAAGCGCACGCTCGGCTCGTACGAGATCCTGCAGGCGCGCGGCGCGCGCCAGGAAGCGCAACGCGCCGCGAAGCGCGAGCAGCGCGACGCCGACGAGCATGCGGCCAAGGCGCTGCGCATGCGCGCGGACGCGGCGAAGTAAGCGCCCTCCATCGAACCCGAACACGAGATCCGCCATGCCTCCTCTTCCCTTGATCGGTACGCTGCTCGGCGCAGCGAGCGCGATGGTCAAGTCGTCGGCCGGCGCCGCGGCGAACGCGTCCGGCGCATCGGGCGCGCCGTCCGGCGACGCATCGTCCGCCGCGCCGTTCGCGCAGACGCTCAGGCAAAGCGTGCAGACGCAGCGCCAGGCGAACGCGAGCGCCGGCGCGCCAAACACCGGCAATGCGACGAACGCCGCGACGAAACCCGCAACGAATGCCTCGACAGATACCGCGACGGGCAATGCCGCGAACGCTTCCACGCCGAGCGCGAGCGGGCAGACCGCGGCGAGCGCGAACAACGCGAAGGCGTCCGGAAAGCCGGACGATCAGGACGACGACAAGAACGCGACGCAGTCTGCACCAGCGGATGCCGCGACGCTCGCCGCGGCTGCATCGCTGCAAGCGCAATTGCAGGCGCGGCCGGATGCGCAGGCCGCGCAGACCGCCGCCGCCGCCGCGCAAGCGGGCGCGAGCGACGCCGCGCATCCGCCGACGACGCCCGCGACGAACGCCGCCGCCAACGGCGACGCCGATTCGTCCGCGCCCGCCGGCGCGCAGCCGCCGGTCGGCGATGCGCTGAACGCGGCGTTGAGCAAGCTGACAGGCGCCGGCCGGACGAGCGCGCCGGCCGCGCAGCCGGCGGGCCGGGGCGGCGGCGCGCCCGCCTCGCTTGCCGCGAACGGCGCCGCATTCGACAAGGTGCTCGCGGGCGCGAAGGCTCCCGCCGCGCAAGCGGCGCTTGCCGACGCTTCGGGCGCAAACCCGGCGAACGCAAACACAATCGCGAACGCGGCGGCGAACGCCGCCCGGCCCGACGCGTCAGGCGCGCTCGCCGCGCTGCGGGACGCCGCCGATTCCGCCCCCTCGACGCTCGCGGCGTCGAGCGCGCCGGCCGCGCTGCAACAGACGGCGCCCGCCGCGCTCGCCGCGAACGCGAACGCCGCGGCGGCATCGGCTGCGCCGTCGCTCGCGCCGCCCGTCGGCACGCCGGACTGGACCGACGCGTTGAGCCAGAAGGTCGTGTTCCTGTCGAACTCGCATCAGCAGAGCGCGGAGCTCACGCTGAATCCGCCCGACCTCGGACCGCTGCAAGTCGTGCTGCGCGTTGCCGACAATCACGCGCATGCGCTCTTCGTATCGCAGCACGCGCAAGTGCGCGAAGCGGTCGAAGCCGCGCTGCCGAAGCTGCGCGAAGCGATGGAAGCGGGTGGACTCGGGCTCGGCAGCGCGAGCGTCAGCGACGGCGGCTTTGCGTCCGCACAGCAGCAGCAAACCCCGCAACGACAATCGCCGGACGGCTCCGCGGCGCGGCGCGCGTCCGGCGCATCGACAGCCGACGCCGCGCCCGGCGACGCGGCGGCGGCATCTTCCAGCGGCGCGACTCAGCGCACCGTCGGGATGGTCGACACGTTCGCCTGACGGTCGCGCCCGCGGCATCTCGCGCGGCGGCGCGCATCAGCCGCCGTGCGTCGCCGCGACCCGCTCGTGAGGAACGGACGCGGCCTGCCCGTTGCGCGCGGCCACGATGAAATCCGCCGCGCGCTCGCCGATCATCACGGTCGGCGCATTCGTGTTGCCGCCGATCAGCGTCGGCATCACCGATGCATCGACGATCCGCAACCTGTCCACCCCTTTCACGCGCAATTGCGGATCGACGACGGCGCGCGCGTCGGTGCCCATCCGGCACGTGCCGACCGGATGGTAGATCGTGTCCGCGTGCGCGACGATCGCGGCGCGCAACTGCGCGTCGGTGTCGCCCGGGTCGGTATACAGCTCGCGGCCGCCCTGCGACGCGAGCGGCGCGGCCGACAGAATCCGGCGCATCGCCTTCGCGCCGCGGATGAGCAGTTCGAGATCGCGTTCGTCGCTGAAGAAGCGCGGATCGATGAGCGGCGCGACGCGCGCATCGCCGCTCGCGAGCGCGACGTTGCCGCGGCTCTTCGGCCGCAGCGCGCACACGTGCAGCGAATAGCCGAAGCCCCAGTGCATGTTGCGGTTGTGGTCGTCGACGAGCGCCGTGCAGAAGTGCAGTTGCAGATCGGGGCGATCGAGGCCGGGGTCGCTCTTGATGAAACCGCCCGCCTCGGCGACGTTGCTCGTCATCATCCCTTCGCGCTTCGACAGGTAGCTGAACAGCGCGGGCGTCATCTTCGCGACGCCGCGCACGCAGATGCCGACGAGCTCGGACGAATTCACGCGCTTGTTGATGATGAAATCGATGTGATCGATCAGGTTCTCGCCGACATCGGGCGCATCGTGCACGAGCGCGACGCCGTGACGGCGCAACTGAGCGGCGGGACCCACGCCCGAGCACATCAGCAGTTGCGGCGTATTGAACGCGCCTGCGGACAGAATGACTTCCGCGCGCGCGCCGAGCGTCTCGACGCGCCCGCCGCGCGCGAGCTCGACGCCCGTGGCGCGCTTGCCGTCGAACACGACGCGCAGCACCGTCGCATCGACGATCACGTGCAGGTTCGGCCGCGTGCGGCCGTACACATAGGCGCGCGCGACGCTGCAGCGCGCGCCGTCGCGATGCGTGACCTGATAGAAGCCGACGCCTTCCTGATTCTCACCGTTGAAGTCGTCGTTGAGCGGATAGCCCGCTTCGTGCGCGGCCGCGATGAATCGTTCGGAGAACGGATTATGGAAGCGCAGGTCGGACACCGTGAGCGGGCCGTCCGCGCCGTGCCATTCGTTCGCGCCGCGCTCGTTGCCTTCGGCGCGGCGGAAGTACGGCAGCACGTCGCGCCATCCCCAGCCGGTGCAGCCGAGCCGCTCCCATTCGTCGTAATCGTGCGGATGGCCGCGCGTGTAGATCATCGCGTTGATCGCGCTCGAGCCGCCGAGCCCGCGGCCGCGAGGCTGATAGCCGCGGCGTCCGCCCAGGCCCGGCTGCGGCACCGTTTCGTAGCCGTAGTTCGTGCCGAGCCTGAACGGCACGAGCGCCGCGATTCCCACCGGCATGTTGACGAGCAGATTGCGTTCGGTGTGACCGCCTGCTTCGATCAGCGCGATCGTCGCGTCCGGGCACGCGTCGGCCAGGCGACCCGCGAGGCTCGCGCCGCCCGACCCTGCCCCGACAATAATGTAGTCGTACTGCATGTCACGTCTCCCTGTTTTGTCATCCACGCACCGGCGACTGGAATCGCAATCGAGACCGCCGGATGAGGCCTGTCATGTTCGCGCATTTTAGGAACGCAAAACGAGCCGGGACATCCCGACTCAAGAGCGATTCCTCTAAACGTCGGCGTGAACTAAATTTAAGATGACCGGATTCGCCTCGCGCGGAGGACGCGGTCAACAGAAGCCGGGCCCCGCGAAATGGGAGACAAAGGCATGCAGCAAAACCTGATGACGGCGACGCACCGGGTGACGAACCAGGCGCCGCCGCTTTCCGATTACAACGCGTTTGAAACGGATGCCGCGCTCGTCGATGCCGTTCGACGGTACGACGCGAGCTGGCATCAAACGGCGCTATCACGCGACGGCGCCGCGCTGACGACGCCCGATGCGCTCGCGCTCGCCGAGCTCGCGAATCGGCATGCGCCCGAGCTCGCGACGCACAGCCCGCGCGGCGAGCGGATCGACGCGCTCGAATTCCATCCGAGCTGGCACCAGTTGCTCGCGCTGCTGCGCGGCGAAGGGCTGCACGCGCTGCCGTTCTCGGAGCCGCAACCGGGCGCGATGGCCGCGCGCTGCGCCGGCTATTTCCTGCATGCGCAACTCGAATCCGGCTCGCTCTGCCCGCTCACGATGACGTTCGCGAGCATTCCGGTGCTGCAACACGAACCGGCCCTTTTTGCGACGCTACGCGACAAGCTGTATGCGCGCGAGCACGACGCGCGCGACGTGCCGCTGCCGCAAAAGCGCTCGATGATGGTCGGCATGGGCATGACCGAAAAGCAGGGCGGCTCCGACGTGCGCAGCAACGAGACGCACGCGTACCCGCTCGGCGCGGCAGGGCGCGGGCAGGCGTATCGGCTCGTCGGTCACAAATGGTTCTTCTCCGCGCCGCAATGCGACGCGCATCTCGTGCTCGCGCGCACGTCCGGGCGCGCGGGCATCTCGTGCTTCTACGTGCCGCGCTTTTCGCCCGACGGCGGCAAGAACGCGGTGCACGTGCAGCGCCTGAAGGACAAGCTCGGCAACCGCTCGAACGCGAGCGGCGAAGTCGAATTCCTGAACGCGTACGGCGTGATGATCGGCGACGAAGGGCGTGGCGTGCCAACGATCATCGAGATGGCGAACTACACGCGGCTCGATTGCGTGATCGGCAGCGCCGCGCTGATGCGCGCGGCGCTCGTGCAGGCGATCCATCACGCGCGGCATCGCAGCGCATTCGGCCGCCTGCTCGCCGAGCAGCCGCTGATGCGCAACGTGCTCGCCGATCTGGCGCTCGAATCGGAAGCGGCGACCGCGCTCTTCATGCGGCTCGCGCACGCGTTCGAAGAAGACGCGGCCGCGCGCTCGCCGCAGGCGCGCGGCTGGCGGCGCATCGTCACGCCGGCCGCGAAGTTCTGGGTCTGCAAGCGCACGCTCGAATTCACGGGCGAAGCGATGGAAGTATGGGGCGGCAACGGCTACGTCGAGACCGGGCCGATGGCGCGCTTCTATCGCGAGGCCCCGGTCAATTCGATCTGGGAAGGCTCGGGCAACGTGATGTGCCTCGACGTGCTGCGCGCGATCGAGCGCGAGCCCGACGCGGCCGCCGCGCTCTTCGACGAATGGCGCGACGCGGCGCGGTACAGCGCGCCGCTTGCCGACGCGCTCGCGGAATTGACGCGCCTGCTGTCGCTCGAACCCGAGCCGCGCGAAGCGTGCGCGCGCCGGATCGCACAACGCATCGCACTCGTCGCGCAGGCCTCGCTGCTGCTGCGCGACGGGCCCGCCGCCGTCGCGCAGGCATTCGTCGCCACGCGCTTCGGCAACGCCAGCAGCGAAACCGGACGCGTCTTCGGCACGCTGCCGGCCACCATCGATCACGCCGCGCTCATCGAGCGGGCGTTCCCGGCCTGAATGCCGGCCACACCCGTATCGCACAGGAGACGCCATGAAGAACGATCTGCCCGGCTTGGCCACGCTCGACGCGCTGTTGCGCGACCAGCGCGCCGCGTATCTGCGCGCGCCGTATCCGTCGTGGGCGACGCGCGCCGACCATCTGCGCGCGCTGCGCAAGATGCTGCTCGACCATCGCGACGCGCTCGCGGCCGCGATCCATGCGGACTTCGGCCATCGCGCGAAGGAAGAAGTGCTGATGTCCGAGATCTGGCTCGCGAAAGAGGAAATCGACGAAGCGCTCAAGCACGGCAAGCGCTGGATCAAGCCGAAGAGCCGGACGATGAACAAGTGGCTGCGCCCCGCGCGCGCGAAGGTGATGCCGCAGCCGCTCGGCGTCGTCGGCATCGTCGTGCCGTGGAACTACCCGGTGCTGCTCGCCGCGGGCCCGCTCATCTGCGCGCTCGCCGCCGGCAATCGCGCGATCGTCAAGATGTCCGAACTGACGCCGCGCACGTCGCAACTGTTCGAGGAACTGATCGCGAAGACCTTCGCGCGCGATCACGTCGCGGTCGTCAACGGCGATGCCGAAATCGGCGCCGCGTTCAGCAGGCTGCCGTTCGATCACCTGCTCTTCACCGGTTCGACGAACGTCGGCCGTCACGTGATGCGCGCGGCCGCCGAGAACCTCACGCCCGTCACGCTCGAGCTGGGCGGCAAGTCGCCCGTGATCGTCGGGCCGCGCGCGCGCTTCGACGCGGCGGTCGACGCGATCGTCACCGGCAAGACGCTGAACGCGGGCCAGACCTGCATCGCGCCCGACTATGTGCTCGTGCCGCGCGGCCGGGAGGCCGAATTCGTCGCGCGGGCGCGCGAGCGGATGGCGAAACTCTATCCGAATCTGCCGACGAACCCGGACTACACGTCGATCATCTCCGAGCGCCACTTCGCGCGGCTGCAGCGGCTCGCGAGCGAAGCGCAGGCGGGCGGCGCGCAGCTCCACCCGCTCACCGACGCCGCGCCCGATCCCGCGCTGCGCCGCCTGCCGCCCGTGCTCGTCACGCAGGCGCCGGACGCGTCGCAGTTGATGCAGGAAGAGATCTTCGGCCCGCTGCTGCCGATCGTCCCTTACGACACGCTCGACGATGCGATCGCCTACGTGAACGCGCGCCCGCGGCCGCTCGCGCTGTATCTGTTCGACGAAGACCGTTCGAGCGTCGAGCGCGTGATGCGCAATACGATCTCGGGCGGCGTGACGGTCAACGACACGCTGATGCACATCGCATGCGGCACGCTGCCGTTCGGCGGCGTCGGCGCGAGCGGGATGGGCGCGTACCACGGCTACGACGGCTTCGTCACGTTCTCGAAGATGAAGCCCGTGCTCACGCAGCCGCGCCTGAACACGCGCGCGATGATCGCGCCGCCGTACGGCAAGCGCTTCGCGGCCATCCTCAAGCTGATGCTGAAGTTCTGACGCGCGCTCTCCGGCGCATGACGCACGAAGGGCCGCTCGCGCGCGGCCCTTTCCTGCGGGATTCGCGTGCGCGAGCGCCGCTCAACCGCCCGCGCTCGACGCCGCGCGCGCATGCTCGGGCGCGGCGTTCGACGGTGCGCGGGGCTGCGCGTCGGGCAGCAGCGTCCACACGACGATCGCGCCGACGATATCGAACGCCGCCAGCGCGACGAACAGCGGATCGTAGCCGACGACGGCGACGAGCGCGCCGACCGCGAGCGAGAAGAGCGTCGCGCCGAGATAGCCGGACATCCCCGCGAGCCCCGTCGCCGTCGCCACTTCGTGCCGGCCGAACACGTCTGACGCGAGCGTGTAGAGCGCGCCCGACAGCGTCTGATGCGCGAAGCCGCCGATGCAGAAGAGCGCGATCGCGGTGTACGGGCTCGTCGCGAGCCCGATGCACGCCGGCCCGATCATGCACAGCGCGCCCGTGGCCATCACCATCTTGCGCGATGCGATCAGCGTCGTGCCGAAACGCTTCCGGTACCACGGCGCGAGATAGCCGCCGAACAGGCAGCCAAGGTCCGCCGCGAGGAACGGCAGCCACGCGAACATCGCGATCTCCTTCAGGTTCATGTGGCGCACAGTCGCCATATACAGAGGAATCCAGAAGTTGAACGTCTGCCACGCGGGCTCGGACAGGAAGCGCGGAATCGCGAGCCCCCAGAAGCGCCGGCTCCTGACGATCGCGCTCCACGACGGCTTCGCCGCATCCGTGCGCGGCGCTTCCTGCCCGGCGACGATGTAGTCGCGCTCGGCGGCGCGAAGGCGCGGCTGCTGCGCGGGCGATCGATAGAACGCGAACCACAGCGCGCTCCACACGAGCCCGATCGCGCCGACGACGACGAACGCGATGCGCCAACTGCCGTGCAGCATGCACCAGACGACGAGCGGCGGCGCGATCAGCGCGCCGAGCGACGAGCCGATGTTGAACCATCCGGTCGCGATCGAGCGCTCGTGCGCCGGAAACCACTCGGACGTCGCCTTCAGCGCCGACGGAAATCCGGCCGCCTCGGTGATGCCGAGCAGGCCGCGAAACGCGGCGAGCGCGATCCAGTTGCCGGCCGTGCCGTGCAGCATGCAGACGAGCGACCACGCCAGCGCGAAGAGGGCGAAGCCCACCCTCGTGCCGAGCAGATCGAGCGCGTAGCCCGCGATCGGCTGCATCACCATGTATGCCGCCTGGAACGACGCGACGATGTAGCCGTATTGCTGCGTCGAGATGGCCAACAGCTTGTTGACTTCGGGCGCCGCCGTCGCGAGCGCGTTGCGCGCGAGATAGTTGACGATGAGGCCCAGCGTCACGAGCCCGATCATCCACCAGCGCACGTTGCCGATCCGTTTTCCGCTCATGGTGTCTCCGTCCTTTGTCGTATGTCGTCGTATGTCGTTGTACGTCGTCGTATGTCTTCACATGCTCGCGCGAGCCGCGCGCCGCGGCTCGCGCGCACCGAATCAGAGTCGCAGCGCGGGCTCCGGCAGGCCGCGCGCGTGCGGATCGAGCGCGAACGTCGCGCCCGACAGCGGATCGTCTCCGGTGCGAATCGACGTGACGAACAGCGTGTCGCGCCGCGCGCCGCCGAACGCGCACATCGAAGGCTTCGCGATGGGCACCGCGATGCTGCGATCGAGCCGCCCGTCCGGCGTGAAGCGATGCACGCATCCCGCGTCGACGCCGCAGATCCAGTAGCAGCCGTCCTCGTCGACGGCCGCGCCGTCGGGCCGGCCCGCGTGCGCGTTCATGTCGATGAACACGCGCCGCCCGTGCGGATGCCCGGCGTCGACGTCGTAGTCGAACGCCCAGACGATCCGCCGCGCCGGGTGCGAGTCCGACAGGTACATCGTGCGGCCGTCCGGACTGAACGCGAGGCCGTTCGGCACGATCAGCGCGTCGCATTCGGCGGCGAGCGCGCGTTCGCTCGCATCGAGCCGATAAAGCCTGCCGGACGCGCGCGCGAGCGACGTGTCGCACGTCATCGTGCCCGCCCAGAAACGTCCCTGCCGATCGCAGCGGCCGTCGTTGAAACGCATGCCGTCGGCCGCGTGCGCGACGCGCGCGAGCAACGCGGGCTCGGGCAGCGGCACGTCCGGCGCCGGCCGCGGCACGCGGTAGACGCCGGTCTGCATCGCGAGCGCGATCCCGCCGCCCGCGATCAGCGCGATCGAGCCCGCCATCTCCGGCAGCGGCCACGCGTGCGCGCGATTCGTTTCGGATTCCCAACGCCACAGCGCGCAGCCCGTGATGTCGGTCCAGTAGAGCGCCGCCTCGCCGTCGTGCCACACAGGGCTTTCGCCGACGCCGCAGCGCATGTCGCCGATCCGTTCGATCGACGCAGATGCAAAGGCCGATGCCGATGAGCGCACGAGCGTCAGCCTCCGAACGGTCCGGCGGCGACGAACGCGCCGCCCTGATAGCGGCGCACCGGATCGTCGTCGGCAAGCGGCGGCTGCGTGCGCTCGATCGATTCGCGCCACGGCTCGCTCGATTGCGTCGGCCGGTAGCCGAGATGCGCGGCGTGCGCGTTGTCCCACCACGCATCGCGGTTCGCCGACATCCCGTAGACGATCGTGCAGCCGACGCGCGGCACGAACATCGCGCGGCGCACGAGTTGCTCGAGGTCGTCGTAGCCGAGCCACGTGACGAGCATCCGCCGATCCTTCGGCTCGGAGAACGACGAGCCGATCCGGATGCACACGCTCTCGATTCCGTAGCGATCCTGATAGAACCGCGCGAGCTGCTCGCCGAACGCCTTGCTCAAGCCGTAGTAGCCGTCGGGCCGCGGCGGCGCGGCCGTGTCGATGCGCTCGCCCTGCTCGTAGAAGCCCGTCACGTGATTCGAGCTCGCGAACACGATGCGGCGCACGCCGTACCGGCGCGCGGCTTCGTACACGTGATACGCGCCCGCGATGTTCGCGGGCAGCACTGTGTCGAACGGATGCTCGACCGACACGCCGCCGAAATGCACGATCACGTCGACGTCGCGCACGAGCGCGTCGACAGCCGCCGCGTCGGCGAGGTCGCAGCGCACGCACTCTTCGCCGGCGCGCGCGTCGCCGAGCGGTGCGACGTCGGAGACGCGCACGACATCCGCGTAGCGGCGCAGCCGCTCGCGCAGCACGCGGCCGAGATTGCCGGCCGCGCCCGTGAGCAGGATGCGGCCGCAGTGGGTGACGACGCCGTCGAGCGGGTCGTCGCCCGCCGCGTTCGCATCTTGGTTCGAATGCTGGAGGTCGGTCATGATCAAGTCACCGGTGCGGGATTGAACAGGACGAGCGCGTTGTGCAGCCCGAGCTTGTCGGCGCACACCTGGCGGCGGCCGCTCGCGACGTCGAGAATCAAATGGAACAGCTCCCAGCCCACGTCGGCGATGCTCGCCTCGCCGGTCGCGATGCGCCCCGCATCGAGATCGATCAGATCGTGCCAGCGCTCGCTCAATGCCTTGCGCGTCGCCACCTTGACGACGGGCGCCATCGCGAGGCCGTATGGCGTGCCGCGCCCCGTCGTGAACACTTGCAGGTTGATGCCCGACGCGAGCTGCAGCGTGCCGCACACGAAATCGCTCGCGGGCGTCGCCGCGAAGACGAGCCCCTTGCGGCGCATCTTCTCGCCGGGGCCGAGCACGTCGACGATCGGGCTCGTGCCCGACTTCACGATCGAGCCGAGCGCCTTCTCGACGACGTTCGACAACCCGCCCGTCTTGTTGCCCGGCGACGGATTCGCGCTGCGATCGGTCTCGCCGCGCAACAGGTAAGCGTCGTACCACGCCATCTCGCGCAACAGCGCGCGGCCGACGTCCTCGTCGATCGCGCGCGGCGTCAGCAGATGAATCGCGTCGCGCACTTCGGTCACTTCGGAGAACATCACGGTGCCGCCCGCGCGCACGATCAGGTCGGCCGCGAAGCCGACCGCAGGGTTCGCGGTGACGCCCGAAAACGCATCGCTGCCGCCGCATTGCACGCCGACGACGAGATCGGACGCCGGGCACGGCTCACGACGGCGACGATTCAAATGTTCGAGGCGTGTGTCCGCCATCCGCATGATCGCGTCGACCATCGCGCCGAAGCCGTCGAACGCTTCGTCCTGCAGACGAAGCACGGGCGAATCGGCGGTGCCCGCCACCTCGATCGGAATGCGGCCGCCGGGCGCGAGCGAGGCCGGCACGAGGCGCTCCGGCACGAGCTTCTCGCAGCCGAGGCCGATCACCATCACCTCGCCGCCGAAGTTCGGATTGAGCGCGAGGTTCTGCAACGTGCGGATCGGCACGATCGCCGCCGGCGCGTTGATCGCGACGCCGCAGCCGTACGAGTGATTCAGCGCGACGACGTCGTCGACGTTCGGATAGCGCGGCAGCAGCTCGCGCTTGATGCGCGCGACCACGTAGTCGGTCACGCCGGCGACGCACTGCACGCTCGTCATGATGCCGAGCACGTTCTTCGTGCCGACCGTGCCGTCCGCGTTCCGATAGCCGTCGAACGTGTAGCCGTCGAGCTTCGGCAGCCTGGGATCGGCGCGCGTCGCGAGCGGCAGCTCGTCGAGCGCGGGCGCGAGCGGCAGCTTCACCGCGTGCTCGTTGACCCAGGCGCCGCGCGGCAGCGGCTTCGCCGCGTAGCCGATCACCTCGCCGTAGCGGATCACCGCGTCGCCCTCGGCGAGATCGGCGAGCGCGACCTTGTGCCCCTGCGGCACGCCTTCGACGAGCACGGTGCCGTCGGCAAGCGTCGCGCCGGCCGGCAGCCCGCGCGCGTTGACGACGATCGCGACGTTGTCGCTGTCGTGCACGCGAATCGTCAGCGCGCGCTCCGCTCGCGTGCGCGTGTCGTCGGTCAATGTGGATTCCTGCATCGAATGCTCCATGAAGGGTCTGCTTCGTTCAGCGCACGAGGCAAGGGCGCTTGTTGTCGAACGTCCAGTTCGGCACGAGGTACTGCATCGCGGCCGCGTCGTCGCGGCTGCCGAGGCCGTGCTTCAGATACAGCTCGTGCGCGGCGGCCAGCGCGTCCTCGTCGATCTCGACGCCGAGCCCGCCGCGCTGCGGCACCGCGACGTGGCCGCCCTCGATGCGCAGCGGCTCGCGCGTCAGGCGCTGGCCGTCCTGCCAGATCCAGTGCGTGTCGATCGCGGTGATGTTGCCGGGCGCGGCCGCCGCGACATGCGTGAACATCGCGAGCGAAATGTCGAAGTGATTGTTCGAATGCGAGCCCCACGTGAGCCCCCATTCGTCGCACAGTTGCGCGACGCGCACCGAGCCGCGCATCGTCCAGAAATGCGGATCGGCAAGCGGAATGTCGGCCGAGCCGAGCCTGATCGCGTGGCCGAGCTGGCGCCAGTCGGTCGCGATCATGTTGGTCGCCGTCGGCAGGCCCGTCGCGCGGCGGAACTCGGCCATGATTTCGCGGCCCGAGTAGCCGTTCTCCGCGCCGCACGGATCTTCCGCGTATGCGAGCACGCCGCCCTTGTCGCGGCAGAGGCGAATCGCCTCCCGCAGCGGCCACGCGCCGTTCGGATCGAGCGTGATCCGTGCATTCGGAAAGCGCTTCGCGAGCGCAGTCACGGCGGCGATTTCATCGTCGCCCGACAGCACGCCGCCCTTCAACTTGAAGTCCTGAAACCCGTAGCGCGCGTGTGCGGCCTCGGCAAGGCGCACGATCGCATCGGGCGTGAGCGCCGCTTCGTTGCGCAGGCGAAACCACGCGTCGCCGGCGTCGGTCTCGCTGCGGTAGTCGAGATCGGTACGCTTGCGATCGCCGACGTAGAACAGATAGCCGAGCATCGGCACGCGGCCGCGCTGCTGGCCTTCGCCGAGCAGCGCGGCGACGGGCACGCCGAGATGCTGGCCGAGCAAGTCGAGCAGCGCCGCTTCGAGTGCCGTCACCGCGTGAATCGCGATGCGCAGGTCGAACGTCTGCAAGCCGCGGCCGCCCGCGTCGCGATCGGCAAAGCGCGCGCGCACCGTATTGAGCACGTCCTGCCAACGGCCGAGCGGCTGGCCGACGATGAGCGCGCGCGCCTCCTCGAGCGTGCGCCGAATGCCTTCGCCGCCCGGCACTTCGCCGACGCCGGTATTGCCCGCGCTGTCGCGGATCAGCACGACATTGCGCGTGAAGAAAGGTCCGTGCGCGCCGCTCAGGTTCAACAGCATGCTGTCGCGCCCGGCGACGGGCACGACGCGCAGGTCGGACACGACAGGCGTCGCCGCAGGGCTCAATTCGGTTCGAATCACGAGTGTCTCCATCGAAGCGTTCATGCGCCGCGCGCGGCTGCGCGCGCGGCGGTGCCGAAGCTCGGCCGTTTCGGGTCGTAGGTCCAGCCCGGCATCAGGCATCGCATTGCCCGCGCATCGTCGCGTGCGCCCGGGCCGAGCGTTTCGTACAGCGCATGAGCCTGCATCACGCGGTCCATGTCGAGCTCGATGCCGAGCCCGGGCCTCTCCGGCACCGCAACGTGCCCGCGCGCGATTGCAAGCGGCTCGCGCGTCAGCCGCTCGTCGGCTTCCTGCCAGATCCAGTGCGTATCGATCGCGGTGATGCGGCCGGGCGCGGCGGCTGCGACGTGCGTGAACATCGCGAGCGAAATGTCGAAGTGATTGTTCGAATGCGAGCCCCACGTGAGCCCCCATTCGTCGCACAATTGCGCGACGCGCACCGAGCCCTGCATCGTCCAGAAATGCGGATCGGCGAGCGGAATGTCGACCGCCTGCAACGCCGCCGCGTGGCCGAGCTGACGCCAGTCGGTCGCGATCATGTTGGTCGCCGTCGGCACGCCCGTCGCGCGCTTGAATTCGGCCATGATCTCGCGGCCCGAATAGCCGGCCTCCGGCCCGCACGGATCTTCCGCATACGCGAGCAGATCACGCCGGCCCCGGCACAGCGCGATCGCTTCGTCGAGCGACCATGCGCCGTTCGGATCGAGCGTCACGCGCGCGCGCGGAAAGCGCGCCTTGATCGCCGCGACCGCTTCCATCTCGTCCTCGCCGTCCATCACGCCGCCCTTCAGCTTGAAATCGGCGAAGCCGTAGCGATCGGCGGCGGCTTCGGCTAGACGCACGATGGCGGCCGGCGTCAGCGCCGCCTCGCGGCGCGCGCGCAGCCATGCGTCGCCGCCGTCCGCGCCCGCCGGATACGGCAGATCGGTGTCGCGGCGCTCGCCGACGTAGAACAGGTACGCGAGCATCGGCGCCGCGTCGCGCTGCCGGCCCGCACCGAGCAGATCGGCCACCGGCGCGCCGACGAACTGACCGAGCAGATCGAGAAGCGCCGCTTCGACCGCGGTCACGACGTTGTCCATCCGCAGGTTGATCTCGTGCGGCTGCCGCAGCACCTCGGCCTCCGACGCCGAGCTCACCTGATGGACGGTGGCCTGATGCGCGGCGGGGCCGTCGCCCGCGAGCGAGCGGCGAATCCCGGCGAGCACGCCGTTCATGCGGCCGATCGACTGCCCGACGACGAGCGGCGCCGCACGCTCGAGCGCGCGGCGAATGCCATCGCCGCCCGGCACTTCGCCGGCGCCCACATGCCCGGCATCGTCGTTCAGGATCACGATGTTTCGCGTGAAGAACGGCGCGTGCGCGCCGCACAGATTCAGCAGCATGCTGTCGCGGCCCGCGACGGGAATCACCCGCATCCGCGTGACGAGCGGCGTCTGCGCGTGCGCTTGTGCGATAGCGTCGATCGTATTCTGCGTCATGTTCGGCATGCCTCGCTTCACGATGCCGGCTTCAGTTCGACGCGCCTGATCTCGCCCACCACGAACAGATAGCAGACGCACGCGACGAGCGCATGAAGCCCCACGTAGACGAGCGCGCCGTTGAACGAGCCGGTCCTGTTGACGATGTAGCCGATCGCGATCGGCGTCGTGATGCTCGACAGGTTGCCGAACGTGTTCATCAATGCGCCGGACAGGCCCGCGATCTGCTTCGGCGCGGTGTCCGAATTGACCGCCCAGCCGAGCGCGCCCATGCCCTTGCCGAAGAACGCGAGCGCCATCACCGCGACGACGATGCCCTGCGTGTCGACATAATTGCAGATCACCATGCTGATCGACAGCAGCATGCCGAGCACGATCGGCACCTTGCGCGCGACCGACAGCGACGCGCCGCGGCGCAGCAGCGCATCGGAGACGATTCCGCCGAGAATGCCGCCGAGGAAGCCGCACACGGCCGGCACCGACGCGACGAAGCCCGCCTTCAGGATCGACATCCCGCGCGCCTGCACGAGGTACACCGGGAACCACGTGATGAAGAAGTACGTGAGCGCGTTGATGCAGTACTGCGCGACGTAGATGCCCATCATCATCCGGTTCTTCAGCAACTGCCTGATGTAGCCGAGATCGGGGCCTTCCGCCTTCGCGACGCCCGCGCGATCCATGTTGACGAGGCCGCCGCCGTTCTCGATGTATTCGATCTCCGCTCGGGTCATGCGCGGGTGATCCTTCGGATCGCGTACGAAGAGCCGCCACGCGCACGCCGCCGCGATGCCGATCACACCCATCACGACGAACACGTAGTGCCAGCCGAAGCGATGCACGAGCCACGCCATCAGCGGCGCGAAGATCACCGTCGCCGCGTACTGCGCGGAGTTGAAGATCGCGGAGGCGGTGCCGCGCTCGTTCGCCGGGAACCATGCGGCCACGATCCGGCTGTTCGCCGGAAACGAAGGCGCCTCCGCGACGCCGACGAGAAAGCGCAGCGCGAACACGGCCACGATCGCGGCGATGCCGGTGAAGAAGCCGATCGCGCCTTGCGCGAGCGTGAAGATCGACCACGTCAGGATGCTCGCCGCATAAACGCGCCGGGAACCGAAACGATCGAGGAGCCAGCCGCCCGGAATCTGCGCGATCACGTACGCCCAGCCGAATGCGGAGAAGATGTAGCCGAGCGATACCGCGTCGATGCCGAGATCCTTCTGCATCGCCGAGCCGGCGATCGAGATCGTCGCGCGGTCCGCGTAGTTGATCGTCGTCACGACGAACAGCATCGCGAGAATCATGAAGCGCACGCGGCTCACGCGCTCGACGCGCGGCGTGCTGCGCGCACCCACGGCGGGGGCTTTGATGTCCATTGTCTCCTCCTTCCGCCGGCGTCCATTATGCGCCGGTCGTTTCAGCGCCGGGCCTGCCGCGGCCCGGCTTCGCGCGAATATCGCGATCAGGCCCAGGTTCCGTCGACGAGGCGGCGCAGCCGCAGCGGATTGTCGTCCTGCAGCGCGGGCGGCAGCAGCGCGGCGGGCAGGTCCTGATAGCAGATGGGCCGCAGGAAGCGCTCGATCGCCGCGGTGCCGACCGACGTTGCGCGCGCATCCGTCGTCGCGGGCCACGGGCCGCCGTGCACCATCGCATGACAGACTTCGACGCCCGTCGGCCAGCCGTTCGCGATGATGCGGCCCGCCTTGCGCTCGAGCACGGGCAACAGCGCGCGAGCGAGCGACGCGTCACCGTCGTCGAGATGCAAGGTCGCGGTCAACTGGCCGTCGAGCCGCTCGGCGATCGCGCACAGCTCGGCCGCGTCGCGGCAGCGCACGAGAAGCGCCGTCGCGCCGAAGATCTCGTCGTGCAGCGCGGGCTGCGCGATGAAGTGCCGCGCATCCGTCTCGAACAAGCCGGCGCGTCCGCGATTCGGCAGGTCGCTCGCATCGCCGCGCGCGACGCACCGCACGCCGGCCGTAGCCGCGAGGCGCTCGACGCCGCGCACGTACGCCGAGTGAATGCCGGGCGTGAGCATCGGCTGCGCGGCGCTCGTGGCGAGCGCATCGGCGGCGGCGTGCACGAACGCATCGACGCCCGGCCCGTCGATCGCGAGCAGCAGGCCCGGATTCGTGCAGAACTGCCCGGCGCCGAGCGTGAGCGACGCGACGAATTGCCGGCCGAGCGCGCCGCCGCGCTGCGCGAGCGCGTCGGGCAGCAGGAACACGGGATTGATCGCGCTCAGCTCGCCATACATCGGAATCGGCTGCGCGCGCGATTGCGCGATGCGCAGCAGCGCCTCGCCGCCCGCGCGCGAGCCGGTGAAGCCGACCGCCCGGATGCGCGGATCGGCGACGAGCGCGAGCGCGACGGGGCCGAGCGCGATGCGCCGCATCCGCAGATCGGCGCGCGGCAGCGGCTCGCGCGCGGGCAGCGCGGAATCGATGCGCGCGCCGACCGCGTCGCCCGCGCGCACGACCGAAGCGAACAGACGCAATTGACCGCAGGTGCGCGCGCGCTCGCCTTCGAGACGCGCGCGCGGCAACGCGGTTTCGGCGATCGCGCGTTCGATCAGCGCATCGCCGAGCGCCTCGATCTCCGTCGCGATCGCTTCGAGAAACGCGGCGCGCGCGTTGGGTTCGGTGTCGCGATACGCGTCGAACGCGGCGGCGGCCAGCTCGCAGGCACGCGCGACGTCCGCAGGCGTCGCGAGCGCGAACGGCGGCTCGAGCGTCGCGCCTGTCGCCGGATCGATCGCGCGCACGGCGCGCTCGCCGGGCGCGACGCGTTCGCCGCCCAGCATCAGCTCGCCGCTCACAGGCATGCTTGCACCTCGGCAACCTCGGCGACGTCGGCGATCCGCGCGACGAGCACCGACAGCTCGGCCAGCTCCGCGCCCGTCAGATCGACAAGCGGCGCACGCACGGGGCCCGCGCCGCGGCCGACCACCTTCATCCCGGCCTTCACGATCGACACCGCATAGCCGCGCTTGCGATTGCGCAGCGCGATGTACGGCAGAACGAACTGATCGAGCATCGCGTACACCTTCGCATGATCCTGCGCGCGCACGGCCGCGTAGAAATCGAGCGCGAAGCGCGGCACGAAGTTGAAGATCGCCGACGAGTACGTCGTCACGCCGAGCGTCAGGTACGGCAGCGCGAACGTCTCCGCGGTCGGCAGGCCGCCGATGTATGTGAAGCGCTCGCCGAGCCGCGTGTAGATGCGCGTCATCAACTCGATGTCGCCGACGCCGTCCTTGAAGCCGACGAGGTTCGGGCAGCGCTCGGCGAGGCGCGCGAGCGCGTTTTCGTCGAGCACCTGGTTCGCGCGGTTGTAGACGATCACGCCGAGGCGCGTCGCGCGGCAGACCTGCTCGACGTGCGCGGCGACGCCGTCCGCCGCCGCCTCCGTCAGATACGGCGGGAACAGCAGGATGCCGTCGGCGCCCGCCGCCTCGGCGGCCTTGCAATAGTCGATCGCCATCGCGGTGCCGTAGCCCGCCGGCGCGATCACGGGCAGCCGGCCGCCGGTTTCGGCGACTGCCGCGCGCACGACGCGGTCGACTTCGGCGGGCGTGAGCGAGAAGAACTCGCCCGTGCCGCCCGCGGCGAAGAGGCCCGCGGCGTCGTGGCTGAAGAGCCAGCCGAGGTTCGCGCGGTAGGCGGCCTCGTCGAACGACAGATCGGGCTTGAAATGCGTGACCGGAAAGGACAGCAGGCCAGAGCCGATCTGGCGGGCGAATTCGGTGGGCGTATAGCGTGACATGAGCGTTCGTGCCGGTGCGGCGTGACAAGGAGTAAGCGAAGTAGTGAGCGGATTCTTGCACCGTGAACGATTCAAGTCCAAGATAACCGATGACTCAATCAATACATGTTTTGAATCAATGTTCGAACTCAGCCAGCTTCGCTGCTTCGTCGCCGTCGCAGAGGAATTGCACTTCGGGCGCGCGGCCGAGCGCCTGCACATGACGCAGCCGCCGCTGTCCCGGCAGGTGCGCCTGCTCGAGCACCAGATCGGCACCGAGCTGCTCGAGCGCACGAGCCGCTCGGTGAAGCTGACGGCGGCCGGCCGCGGCTTCCTGCCCGATGCGGCCCGCATTCTGCGGCTCGCCGACGAAGCGGCGGCCACCGCGCGCCGCGTCGCGACGGGCGCGGCCGGCACGCTCGCGATCGGCTTCACCGCGTCGGTGGGCTATGGCCTGTTGCCGTCGCTCGTGAGCGCGGTGCGCGCGGCGTCGCCGGACGTGCGCCTCACGCTGAAGGAGATGGTGAGCGGCGCGCAGCTCGAAGCGCTCGACGCTCGGCTGATCGACGTCGGGCTGCTGCGCCCGCCCGTCGAGCACGGCGAGCTCGCGTCGGCGCCGTGCGTGCGCGAAGCGCTCGTGCTCGCGCTGCCGCAGGCGAGCGCCGGCGCGTGGCCGAAGCATCCGACGCTGCGAGATTGCGAAGGCAAGCCGCTCCTGATGTATTCGCCTTACGAGGCGCGCTATTTTCACCAACTGGTGAGCGGGCTGCTCGAGCGCGCCGACGTGCTGCCCGACATCGTCGAATACGTGAGCCAGATCCATTCGATGCTGGCGCTCGTGCGCGCGGGCATCGGGGCCGCGCTGATTCCGGCGGCGGCATCGATGCTGCACTTCGAAGGGGTCGTCTACCGGCCGGTGCGCACGACGCCGGCGAAGCCCGTCGAGCTGACGCTCGCGTATCGCAAGGACAACGACAATCCGGTGTTCGGCGCGCTGAAGGATGTGCTGCGCAAGTCGCTCGCCGGAGGGCGATGAAGGAACGCATGCCGGCGCAGCCGAGCGTCGAGCGGTGGAGAGGGAAGCGACATCACACCGGCCACAGCGGCCCTTCCTGCATCGCGCCGATCTGCTCGCGCAATTCGAGCACGCGCGCTTCCCAATAGCGATGCGTGTTGAACCACGGAAACGCGGCCGGAAACGCGGGATCGCCCCAGCGGCGCGCGAGCCACGCCGCGTAATGGATGAGCCGCAACGTGCGCAGCGCCTCGATCAGATGCAGCTCGCGCGGATCGAATTCGCAGAAGTCCTCGTAGCCCGCGAGCAGATCGGCGAGCGCGCGCGACGCGCCCGGCCGGTCGCCGGGCAGAAGCAGCCACAGGTCCTGCACGGCGGGCGCCATCCGGCTGTCGTCGAAGTCGACGAAGTGCGGGCCCGCGTCGGTCCACAGCACGTTGCTCGGATGGCAGTCGCCGTGCGCGCGCAGCATCCGCACGTCGCCCGCGCGCTCGTACGCGTGCTCGACGCCTTCCAGCGCGAGCGCGACCGCCGCTTCGTAGGCAGGCCGAACGTCGTCCGGCACGAAGTCGTGCGACAGCAGGAAATCGCGCGGCTCATAGCCGAACGTATGAATGTCGAGCGTCGGCCGCGCGGCGTACGGCTTCGTCGCGCCGACTGCGTGAATGCGTCCGATGAAGCGGCCGAGCCATTCGAGCGTGTCGCGCCGGTCGAGCTCCGGCGCACGGCCGCCGCGCCGCTCGAAGATCGCGAAGCGAAAGCCCTCGAACTCGTGCAGCGTGCGGCCGTCGAACGCGAGCGCCGGCACGGCCGGAATCTCGCGCGCGGCCAGCTCGGCGACGAACGCATGCTCTTCGAGGATCGCGTCGTTCGGCCAGCGATGCGGACGATAGAACTTCGCGACGATCGGCGCACCGTCCTCGATGCCCGCCTGATAGACGCGGTTCTCGTAGCTGTTGAGCGCGAGCAGGCGCCCGTCGGTGCGCGAACCGGCGGGAATCAGCACGCTGTCGAGCGCATCGAGCACGCGCTCCGGCGTGAGGCCTGCAAAAGGCAAGCCGGCGCTTGCGCCGGCTGCGTTGGATTCGGAAGTGGCGTCGTTCATGCCCCGCATTGTGCCGCGCGCGGGGCCGAAAGACGAGCGCTCAGTGCAGCGCCGCGCCCGCGGGGAGCACGGATTCGCCGGTGTCGATCAGGTCCTCGAGAAAGAACGGCTCGGTGTTGAGCTCCTTGGATTCGCCCGGCACGCCCGCGTACCAGGTCACCATCGCCATGTCCCCCAGAATGCGCTGGACGATGCCGCGCGCGCCCTTCGGCACGGCGATGTGGGTGGTGCAGACAATCGAACCGACATGCATGATGTTTCCCCGCTTTCAAAGCCGGCCGCGTGCTGCCCGGCCGGAAATACCCGAATTGCGCATCCATGAGGCGACGAATCGCGCGTATTCCATGGTTCATCGCTCATGGAATCGCGAAAGCGCGAGTTGACGACAAACGCGCCGCCAATTCGCGGGATGCATCGATTCCGCCGCCGCGACGCGCCGCTTTCGAGGCAGCGCGTCGCTCCATCATACCCCGACGCGCGCGGCCGCCATCCGACGATTCATTCGGAAGTGCGGTCAAAAGCCAACGCATCGTCCGACGAAACGACGCCGAACGGGCAACCGGCGTATCGTTGAGGTTTGCCTCGCATGGAGAATCCAGCGTGACTGTATCATCCGGGGCGCCGGGGCCCGCCGCCGGCGCCCGCCCAAGCTCGACGCATGCCGCGCGAGGCGCGTCGCCCGTTTCACCCGCCCCGTATCTCGAACGCGGCTCGCGCAGCTACTGGCACGCGAGCGTCGCGCTGCTGTTCGCCGGTTACGCGACATTCTCGCTGCTCTACTACGTGCAGCCCCTGTTGCCCGAGTTCTCGAAAGCATTCGGCGTGAGCCCCGCGCAGAGCAGTCTCGCGCTATCGTTCTCGACCGCCGCGCTCGCCGCCGCCGTGTTCGTCGCGGGCTTCGTCTCCGAAGCATTGAGCCGCCACCGGCTGATGACGGCGTCGCTCACCGCGTCGTCGCTGCTCACGCTCGCCGCCGCGTTCGCGCCGCACTGGCATCAACTGCTGATCCTGCGCGCGCTGACGGGGCTCGCGCTCGGCGGCGTGCCCGCCGTCGCGATGGCGTATCTCGCCGAGGAAGTGCATCCGGACGGCCTCGGGCTCGCGATGGGGCTCTATGTCGGCGGCACCGCGATCGGCGGAATGGCGGGGCGCGTAATCACGGGCATTCTCACTGACCTGTTCTCGTGGCGCATCGCGGTCGGCGCGATCGGCGTGCTCGGCCTCGCATCGATGCTCGCGTTCCGCATGCTGCTGCCGCCGTCGCGGCACTTCACGCCGCGCCGCGGCCTGAGCCTCGCGCATCACCGCATGTCGCTCGTCCATCATCTCGGCAAGCGGCGCGAGCTGCCCGTGCTGTTCGCGATGGCGTTCGTGCTGATGGGCAGCTTCGTCACGCTCTACAACTACATCGGCTATCGGCTGCTCGCGCCGCCGTATTCGATGGGACAGGCGACGATCAGCGCGATCTTCGTCGTCTATCTGGTGGGCGTCGTCGCGTCGCCCTTGTCGGGACGGCTCGCCGATACGCTCGGCCGCGGCCGCGTGCTGATCGCGAGCCTCGCGGTGATGCTCGCGGGCGTCGCGCTGACGCTGCTGCATCCCGTCGCCGCGATCACCGCGGGCATCGCGTGCGTGACGTTCGGTTTCTTCGCGGGCCACGCGGTCGCGAGCGGCTGGGTCGGCCGGCTCGCGCAGCACGGCAAGGGCCAGGCGGCCGCGCTCTATCTGCTCGCGTACTACATCGGCTCGAGCGTCGTCGGCTCGCTCGGCGGACGCTTCTGGAGCACGCTCGGCTGGCCCGGCGTCGCGGCGCTCGTCGGCGCGCTGCTCGCGCTCGGCGTCGTCGCGGCCGCATGGCTGCGCGCGCGCGAGCGCGCCGGCGCCGCGTGATCGCCTGTCGCGTTCACGGCCGTGGCCGTTGCCAGATCGCGCGTCGATGCGTTACCTTTGGCGTTCCTGCATTTTCCTTCACACCTTCGCACGTTTTGCGATGAAACCCTCGTTGCCCGCCCGCGCCCTGTCGAAGCCGTCCATCGCACGGCTGCCGCGCGCGTGCGCGCATCGTCCGCCTGCCGCGCCGCCGCCCGTCGGCGCGCCGCCTCATCCGGCGCTGCTCGGCTAAACGCCGCGCAAGCTCTCACGCTCTCCGTTCGCCGCTGATCGAACCGTTCCGTGCGCTTCGCGCACGGCGCGTTCGCGTGCGCGCGCGACCGGAGCGTTCCGATTCGATCGACAGGTGGATTTCAAATGGCTTCAGTCAGACCCGCGCTCGCCGCGCATGGGGCAACGTCGCTTTTCGTGCTGCTATGGAGCAGCGGAGCGATCTTCGCCGAACTCGGCCTGCGACATGCGTCCGCATTCGCTTTCCTGATCGCGCGCTTCGCGCTCGCATCGCTCGTGCTGCTCGTGCTGTCGCTCGCGCGGCGCCGCTGGCTGCCGCCGCGCGGCGCGCGCCGCGCGACGGTCGCGACCGGCCTGCTGCTCACGGGCGGCTATTCGATCCTGTATCTGCTCGCGCTCGAGCGCGGGCTCGCGCCCGGCATCCTCGCGACGATACTCGGCGTGCAGCCGATCCTCACGCTCGTCGTGCTCGAACGCCGCGCATCGGGCACGCGGCTTGCCGGCCTCGCGCTTGCGCTGACCGGCCTGGGCCTCGTCGTCTATCGCAGCATCGCGGGCGGCGACGCGCCGGTATCGGGCGCCGCGTGCGCGCTCGGCGCCTTGCTCTCGATCACGGCGGGCGCGCTGCTGCAAAAGCGCGTGCGCGCCGCGCCGATCGACGTGCTGCCGCTGCAGAACGCGCTCGGCCTCGGGCTATGCGCGCTGATCGCGCCGTTCGAGCCGATCGCGTTCGAAGCGAGCTGGTCGTTCGCGCTGCCGCTCGCGTGGCTCGGCATCGTGATCTCGGTGTTCGCGCAGTTGCTGTTCTACCGGCTGATGCAGCGGGGCGATCTCGTCAACGTGACGAGCCTCTTCTATCTCGTGCCGGTCGTGACCGCGCTGATGGATGCCGCGTGGCTGGGCAACCGTCTCGCGCCGCTCGAGATCGCCGGCATGATCGCGATCCTCGCCGGCCTCGCGCTCGTGTTCCGGCACGCCGTGCGCGATTGACGGCGATGTCGGCGACGCGGTAACGGCGCGCCCGCACTGCAACATGCGGGCGCGCCGTTCATTGCATCGCAACGCCGACAAGCGATTGGAAAGACGGAATGAAAGCATTTCGTCGGATTGTTCGCGCCAAACCGCGCGATCTGCGTGTTTTCGTCGCGCTGCGAAGCTTTGGATAACCAAAAAACGCCGGCCGTTATCTATACTCGAAACAACCGGCCGCCCCGCACGCGACCGGGCGGATAAAAAAGGAGACACGCATGTCGACCTATTTCACGATCGCCGACTTCATCCTGCTGATCCCGATGGCGCTTGCCGGCGCGCTGTTCCTCGGCGCGGTGCCGTGCGCGACCGAGTTCCGCCACAACGTGCTGCGCGTGCTCGGCGCGATGCTCGGCATGGCGGTCGGCGTACTGCTGGTCGAAGGGCTGCCCGCGCTGATCTAGCTGCCGCGCCCGCGCCCCATGCATCCGCCTGCGCCGCCTTCGGCGCGCCGAGAGCGGGCGGCAGGCGTATCGTCAGGATCGCTATCGATCAGATCGCCTGATCGGTGGACGGTTTTTCCCACAGATTGATCCCGCCTTCCGTCGCATGGCGGTCGATCTCGGCGATCTCGTCATCGCCGAACGCGAGATTGGCGAGCGCCGCGACGTTCTCGCGCACCTGCTCCGCGCGGCTCGCGCCGATCAACGCGGACGTGACGCGCGAATCGCGCAGCACCCACGCGAGCGCCATCTGCGCGAGGCTCTGGCCGCGCCGCTGCGCGATCTCGTTCAGCTTGCGCACGTGCTCGAGGTTCTCCGCGCTCAGGTGCTCCCCCTTCAGCGATCCGCCGCCCGGCTTGTTGATCCGCGCATCGGCCGGCACGCCGTTCAGATACTTCGACGTGAGGAGCCCCTGCGCGAGCGGCGTGAACGCGATGCAGCCGGCGCCCGTCTCGTCGAGCGCGTCGAGCAGTTCGCGCTCGATCCAGCGATTGAGCATGTTGTACGCGGGCTGGTGAATCAGGAGCGGCACCTTGTATTCGGCGAGCAGCTTCGCGATCTCGCGCGTCTTCGCCGCCGAATACGACGAGACCCCGACATAGAGCGCCTTGCCCTGCTGCACGGCGGTCGCGAGCGCGCTCGCGGTTTCCTCGAGCGGCGTGTGCGCGTCGAAGCGGTGCGAGTAGAAGATGTCGACGTAATCGAGCCCCATGCGCTGCAGGCTCTGGTCGAGGCTCGCGAGCACGTACTTGCGCGAGCCGCCGCCGCTGCCGTACGGGCCGGGCCACATGTCCCAGCCGGCCTTCGTCGAGATCAGCAGCTCGTCGCGGTACGGCCTGAAATCCTCGCGCAGCAGCCGGCCGAAGTTCGTTTCGGCGCTGCCGTACGGCGGCCCGTAGTTGTTCGCGAGATCGAAGTGCGTGATGCCGAGATCGAATGCGGTGCGCAGGATCTCGCGCTGCGTCGAAATCGGCGTCGTGTCGCCGAAGTTGTGCCACAAGCCGAGCGAAAGCGCCGGCAGTTTGAGCCCGGATTTGCCGCTTACGCGATACTGCATGTCCGCATAGCGTTCGGAAGCTGCTTCGTAGGCCATCTGAATTCCCGTCGAGACGTTGAACGAGGCCGGATGCGATCCGGCCGGACGTACCCCAGCGGGCCATGTTAGCCAACCGTCGCGAATCGTGCAGCAACGCCGCGCCGCGATGGACGCCGCGGCGGCGCTCCCCTACACTGCGGCGTCTTCATCATCCGTTTCAGCGAGGATCTTCATGACTCGAGCGATTTCCGTTGCGCTCATCGTCGGCGGCGTCGTGCTGCTGTATTTCGGCGGCCAGTCGTTTCATTCGATCAACGACGGCGTCGCACGCTTTTTCACCGGTTCGCCTTCGACGAAGACGATCACGCTGATCGCGGGCGGCATCGTCGCGACGCTCGTCGGGCTGATCGGCCTGTCGATGCCGAGCGGCAAGCGCTGACGCGCGCTTTCCGGCTCGATCCCGAAACGAAACGGGCGGCCCGCATGTGGCCGCCCGTTTCGTCCAGTCGTTATCGAGACCGCCATCGCCATGCGCGCGGCTGCGCGCCTTTCATCTCATCCCGCGCCGGACGAAGCGCGCCACATCGAGCGTCGCGCCGCCTCGTGCGAACCCTGAACTAGAACCGCACCTCCGGCTTCGACGCCGACCGCGAGCCCGGCACGGGCCGATTGCTGTCGCCGTGATACGTGAACACGAGCGAGAACTTCACCCGATCGGTGCGGTTCTGACCCGCCGAATGCAGCGTGTTGCAGTGAAAGAACACGACGTCGCCCGCCGCGAGCTCCGGGCACACCGCCTGCTCGATCAACGCCCGGTTCGCCGGCGCGTCGCTGCGGAAGAACTTCGCTTCGTCGAAGCTCTCCGGCCCGAATTCCGCGTCATGCGAGCCCGGCACGAGCCACAGCGCGCCGTTGTCGTCCGTCTCCGGCCCGAGCGCGAGCCACACGGACACGAGGTCCGGGCGCTCGAACGACCAATAGCGCACGTCACGGTGCCAGCCGGTCAGGCTGCCGTACGCCGGGTGCTTCGTCATCACGCAATTGTGATGCGTGCGCGACAGCACCGGTGTCTCGCCGAAATATGCTCGCATCCACGCGCCGATCTCGGGTGCGGTCGCGCGCCTGGCGAACGCCGCGTCGCGCGCGTAGGCGTCGAGCAGCCGTCGCACCGTGTGACCGCCCGGCGCATGCCGCGATTCGGGCGCGCCCGGATAGCGCAGGTCGGCTTCGAATTCGAGCGGCTGCGCCGCCTCGTGCAGTTGCCGCTCGGCGATCGCCTTCAGTTGCGCGCACCCCTCGGGCGCGACGAGCCCCGGTGCGACGACGAAGCCGCGCTCGCGCAGCGTCTGGACCTGCGTGTGAATCAACTCCGGGTGCAAGAAAGACATGGGATGATCGACATAATTGTTATCAACGATCGATTGTAAAGCGGGCGTGCGCGACATGCTCGCAACAATGCCGCGAAGCGAAAAAAGGCACGCGATCATCGCCGCGAATTTGATGTAACGCAAAGGAACTGTCGGGCGCGCGCTCGCCACTAACTTTGGCTGCCCTGGGGCGGCGCGCCCGGCGCACGAGGGTTAGCGCGACTTCCTGGCGTCACGAAGCCCCTGTAGCCTCGGCACACCTGCTAGTTTTCGCGGGCAGCGGCGCACCGATGCTTTCGGTACGATGGGTTCGACCCTTGCCGCACAACGGCCGTTTTGACATTCGCGCCCTGAAACGGGCCACACTACGAGCGAATTACTTTCGTCATGCCTTTCCGTCTGACTTCCCGTCTTCAACGCACCCCGAAGAGCGCGCCGTCGGCGCCGCACCGGATCGTGCGCGCGTTGCGCCACCACAGCGCGCGCTCGAGCGTGCTCGCCGAGCGCGCGCGCCAGCACCAGCCGCGGCTCGATGGTCTGCGCGCATGGCTGCACGCGTTCCTGTCGCTGATGAGCGCCCATGCCGCAGCGCGTCGCACCGCGCTGCGCTCGCTGCTGCAAAAGCCGTCGCTGCGGCTGCGCGCACCGTCGCTGCACCGCGCAAGTGTCGCGCCGCGCCGGATCAACCGGCCGCGCCGTCTCGCGACGAGCACCGGCTGGTTCGTGTTCGCCGCGCGCTAGGCGCGGCATCACACGGCACGCGCCGCCGCGCGCGTCCGACGCGGATCGCACCGATGCGCAACGCGAGCCGCGGCCCGAAGCGCAACCGAAAATAAAAAACCCCGGCGATACCGGGGTTTTTGTTTGCCATCGCGAACGTGCGTCAGGCGACTTGCACGGCTGGCTCGACGCCCGCCGCCTCGGCGAGCGCGAGCGCCTTGTCGGCGGCTTCCCACGAGAATTCCGGCTCTTCGCGGCCGAAGTGGCCGTAAGCGGCGGTCTTCTCGTAGATCGGACGCAGCAGATCGAGCATCTGGATGATGCCCTTCGGACGCAGGTCGAAGTGCTCGCGCACGAGCCTCGTGATCGTCTCGTCGGACACGCGGCCCGTGCCGAACGTGTTGACCATCACCGAGGTCGGCTCGGCGACGCCGATCGCATACGACACCTGGATCAGCGCGCGCGACGCAAGGCCCGCGGCGACGATGTTCTTCGCGACGTAGCGGCCCGCGTAAGCGGCCGAGCGGTCGACCTTCGACGGGTCCTTGCCCGAGAACGCGCCGCCGCCGTGCGGGGCTGCGCCGCCGTAGGTGTCGACGATGATCTTGCGGCCGGTCAGCCCGCAATCGCCTTGCGGGCCGCCGATCACGAAGCGGCCGGTCGGATTCACGAGGAACTTGATGTCGCCCTTGATCAGGTCGGCGGGCAGCGTCGGCTTGATGATCTCTTCGATCACCGCTTCGCGCAGCGCGGGCAGATCGATGTCCGGCGCGTGCTGCGTCGACAGCACGACGGTATCGATCGAGTGCGGCTTGCCGTCGACGTAGCGAACCGTCACCTGCGATTTCGCGTCCGGACGCAGCCACGGCAGGCGGCCGTCGCGGCGCAGGTTCGCCTGGCGCTCGACGAGGCGGTGCGACAGATGGATCGGCAGCGGCATCAGCTCGGGCGTTTCGTCGCACGCGTAGCCGAACATCAGGCCCTGGTCGCCCGCGCCTTGATCGAGGTTGTTGTCGTGCGCGCGATCGACGCCTTGCGCGATGTCGGGCGACTGCTTGTCGTACGCGACGAGCACCGCGCAGCCGCGGTAGTCGATGCCGTAATCGGTGTTGTCGTAACCGATGCGCTTGATCGTGTCGCGCGCGATCTGGATGTAGTCGATGTTCGCCGTCGTCGTGATTTCGCCGGCCAGCACGACGAGGCCGGTGTTGCACAGCGTTTCGGCCGCAACACGGGAGTACTTGTCTTGCGCGAGGATTGCGTCGAGGATCGCGTCGGAGATTTGGTCTGCGACCTTGTCCGGATGGCCTTCGGAAACGGATTCGGACGTAAAGAGATATTCGTTTGCCACGTTCTCAGGCTCCTGTTGTGGTTACGGTTGAAGTTCACGTAGCCAGCTTCCAGAGGCCCGAAGTGGCGACGCTTTAGCGGATTTCCTGCGCCGTGGGCGCTCGTCGCGCCCGCCGGCTTCGCCCCGCAAGTTGTCAGTTAACTCGGCGAAGCCCGTATTATAGCGGCTTTCTCGAATTGTCACAGAGCGTCCATCGTGCGGCTCCTTCCACTGTCCTTCAACCCTGCTCTCATCGCGCCGGCCGGCCGGATCGACGGAGGATTCGCATGCTAGGCCGTCTCGGCACACAGCTCGCCGTCGCGTTTCTCAAATTCCTCGCGGTCCTGCCCTACGGCCTGACCGCGCGCCTCGGCGACGGCCTGGGCTGGCTGCTCTACCAGATCCCCAGCCGGCGCAAGCGCATCGTACACACCAATTTGAAACTCTGCTTCCCTGATTGGAGCGACGCGCGCCGCGAGGAAGTCGCCGGCCGGCACTTCCGGCACGCGATCCGCAGCTACGTCGAGCGCAGCATCCAGTGGTTCGGCTCCGCGAAAAAGCTCGAAAAGTTGATCCAGGTCGACAGCGCGGTCGACCTCGCCGACCCGAACCTGCCGCCGACGCTCTTCCTCGGGCTGCACTTCGTCGGCATCGAGGCGGGCTCGATCTGGCTGAACCGGTCGCTGCAACGCCGCTGCGGCTCGCTGTACCAGCCGTTCTCGAACCCGACGCTCGAAGCCGTCGCGAAAGCCGCGCGCGGCCGCTTCGACGCCGAGATGGTCGGCCGCGCCGACAGCGCGCGCGTCGTGCTGCGCTGGCTGCGCGACCGCAAGCCGGTGATGCTCGGCGCCGACATGGATTACGGCCTGCGCAACTCGACGTTCGTGCCGTTCTTCGGCGTCCCCGCGTGCACGCTGACCGCGGTCGGCCGGCTCGCGAAGACGGGCCATGCGCAGGTCGTGCCGTTCATCGGCGAAGTGCTGCCCGATTACCGGGGTTATCGGCTGAAAATCTTCAAGCCTTGGGAAAATTATCCGACGGGCGACGACGACCTCGACGCGCGCCGGATGAACGCGTTCCTCGAAGAGCAGATTCCGCTGATGCCCGAGCAGTATTACTGGGTGCACAAGCGCTTCAAGACGCGCCCGCCCGGCGAGCCGAGCCTCTATTGACCCCGCCGCCGCGGCATGCCCGCGGCATACAATAGCGCCCATGAAACTCTCGTTTACCAAGATGCACGGCGCGGGCAACGACTTCGTCGTGCTCGACGGCTACAGCCGCGCGCTGCCCCCGCTCACCGGCGCGCAGGTGCGCGCGCTCGCCGACCGCCACTTCGGGATCGGCGCCGATCAGTTGCTGCTCGTCGAAAAGCCCACCGTCGACGGCGCCGATTTCAAATACCGGATCTTCAACTGCGACGGCGGCGAGGTCGAGCACTGCGGCAACGGCGCGCGCTGCTTCGTCAAGTTCGTCCGCGACCGCGGGCTCACCGACGAGGCAAGCGTGCGCGTCGAAGTCAAGCACGGCGTGATCACGCTGACGATGCAGGACAACGGCGAGGTCGTCGTCGACATGGGCGCGCCCGTGTTCGAGCCGGCGCGCGTGCCGTTCGACGCGAGCGGCCTCGAAGGCCGCCGCGAGGGCGCCGACACGCTGTGGCCGCTGCCCGTGAACGGCGCGACGCGCTGGATCTCGGTCGTGTCGATGGGCAATCCGCACGCGGTGCAGATCGTCGACGACGCAAAGGCGGCCCCGGTGCTCGCCGATGGCCCCGCGATCGAGCGCCACCCGCGTTTCCCGCAGCGCGTGAACGCGGGCTTCATGCAGATCGTGTCGCGGCACGAGGTGAACCTGCGCGTGTACGAGCGCGGCGCGGGCGAGACGCTCGCGTGCGGCACGGGCGCGTGCGCGGCCGTCGCGGCGGGCATCCGGCGCGGACAACTCGATTCGCCCGTCACGGTCCATACGCATGGCGGCACGCTGACGATCTCGTGGGACGGCGCGCGCGACGAACGCGCGCCGCTCAAGATGGCCGGCCCCGCGACGACCGTCTTCGAAGGCGTGATCGAGCTGCCCGCCTGACCTTTTGTAGCCTGACCTTTCATTTGCCGAAGCCGAACGAAGCGCCATGAACGATCGCGAAGTCGCAGACTACCTGCTCGCCAACCCCGAATTCTTCGCCCAGCACGCGGAACTGCTCGCGACGATCAAGCTCGCGAATCCGCACGGCAAGGCCGCGGTGTCGCTTCAGGAGCGGCAGATGGAGATGCTGCGGGACAAGAACAAGCATCTCGAACGCCGGCTCGCCGAGCTGCTGCGCTACGGTCACGAAAACGACGGGCTCGCCGCGAAGTTCAACCGCTGGACGGCGCGCGTGATCGCCGAGCGCGATCCGTACGCACTGCCGCGCGCGATCGCGGGCGGCTTGGCCGACGTGTTCGACGTCCCGCAGACGGCGCTCAGGCTCTGGGACGTCGCCGAGACCTACGCGCAAGCCGATTTCGCGCGCAACGTCGGCGAGGAGGTGCGCCTCTTCACGAACAGTCTTGCGACCCCATATTGCGGCACGAACACCGGCTTCGAGGCCGCGCAGTGGCTCGCGCCCGTCGCAGCCGACGGCGAAGCCCCCGCGGCGAGCGGCGCCGCCGAATCGGTCGCGCTGATCGCGCTGCGCGCGAGCGCCGCGGGCGAAGGCGCGGGCGCGTTCGGCCTGCTCGTGCTGGGCTCGCCTGACCCGCGGCGCTTCCACGACGGCATGGGCACCGACTTCCTCGCGCAGATCGGCACGCTCGCGAGCGCAGCGCTCACGCGCCTGCTGCCGCACTGACGGCCGCGCGCCGCGCCCCGCCTTCCGCCCGCCGACACGCGCCATGACCGCCGATCCGATCGCCGACTACCTGTCGAACCTGCGGCACGTGAGGAAGCTGTCGGATCACACGCTGCGCGCGTACGCGCACGAACTCGACGAACTGAAGAAGCTCGCGAACGGCCGCCCGCTCGAAAGCCTCACGGCCGTCGACATGCGCGGCGCCGTCGCGCGCGCGCATGCGGGCGGCCTGTCCGCGCGTTCGATCTCGCACCGGCTGTCCGCGTGGCGCGCGTTCTACCGCTGGTTTTCGCAGCATGTCGAGATGAACGCGAATCCGGTCGCGGCCGTGCGCGCGCCGAAGCACGCGAAGACGCTGCCGAAGGCGCTGTCCGTCGACGACGCGGCCGCGCTGATGGACGCGCCGACGGCCGGCACCGCCGAGAACCTGCGCGATCACGCGATTCTCGAGCTGTTCTATTCGTCCGGGCTGCGGCTCGCCGAGCTGATCGGCCTCGACATCGAATACGCGAAGGACGGCGACTACCGCTCCGAAGGCTGGCTCGACCTCGCCGAAGCGGAAGTCACGGTGCGCGGCAAGGGCGACAAGGAGCGCAAGGTGCCCGTCGGCCGCAAGGCGATCGACGCGCTGAACGCCTGGCTCGCGGTGCGCGGCGAGTTCGTGAAGCGCGATCCGCGGCCGCTCTTCCTGTCGGTGCGCGGCAACCGGATGTCGCCCGGCGTCGTGCGCGAGCGCGTGAAGCGCGCGGCGCTCGCGGCGGGCATTCCGGCGAACGTGCATCCGCACGTGCTGCGCCACTCGTTCGCGACGCACGTACTGCAATCGAGCGGGGATCTGCGCGCGGTGCAGGAGCTGCTCGGCCACGCGAGCATCTCGGCGACGCAGGTCTATACGTCGCTCGACTTCCAGCATCTCGCGAAGATCTACGACAGCGCGCATCCGCGCGCGAAGAAGCGCGACTGACGCGCGCCGCCGCGCTCGCCGAATCACTGAATCACCGAATCACACTCCGCCGCGCCCGGCGCGGCTTTTTCGATCCCGACATGCATACCGTTACGCTCAAGCCGTCGAAAGACAAATCCCTGCTGCGCCGCCATCCGTGGGTCTACGCGAACGCGATCGACCGCGTCGACGGCAAGCCCGCGCCCGGCGCGACCGTCATCGTTCGCGCGCACGACGGGCGCTTCCTCGCGCGCGCGGCGTACAGCCCGCATTCGCAGATCCGCCTGCGCGCGTGGAGCTTCGACGAGAACGAGCCGATCGACCACGCGTTCTTCAAGCGGCGCGTGCAGCGCGCGATCGCGCATCGCCGCGCGATGATCGCGGGCACGGGCGCGGTGCGTCTCGTGTTCGGCGAGGCGGACGGGCTGCCGGGGCTCATCGTCGATCACTACGTCGCGGCGCCGATCCCCGCCGGCGACGCCGCCGCGCGCGCCACCGAAGGCGATGCGGCGCAGCAGGCCGCGCCGGGCGAAGGCGCGGGCCGCGGCCAGCTCGTCTGCCAGTTCATGGCGGCGGGCGTCGAGCACTGGAAGGACGCGATCGTCGCGGCGCTCGTCGCGGCGACCGGTTGCCCGAACGTCTACGAGCGCTCGGACGTATCGATCCGCGAGAAGGAAGGGCTCGAGCAGACGACGGGCGTGCTCGCGGGCGACGCGCCGCCCGACACGCTGATCGCGAACGAGAACGGCGTGCTGTATCACGTCGACGTCCGCAACGGCCACAAGACGGGCTTCTACGTCGACCAGCGCGAGAACCGCGCGCTCGTCGCGCAGTACGCGCGCGAGCGCGACGTGCTCAACTGCTTCTGCTACACGGGCGGCTTCTCGCTCGCGGCGCTCAAGGGCGGCGCGAAGCGGGTCGTGTCGATCGATTCGTCGGGCGACGCGCTCGCGCTCGCGCAGCGCAACGTCGCCGCGAACGGCTTCGACGCCGCGCGCGCCGAGTGGCTCGACGCCGACGCGTTCAGGACGCTGCGCCGTCTCGTCGATGAAGGCGAGCGCTTCGACCTGATCGTGCTCGACCCGCCGAAGTTCGCGCCGACGCGCGACAGCGTCGAGCGCGCGGCGCGCGCGTACAAGGACATCAACCTGAGCGGCTTCAAGCTGCTGCGCCCGGGCGGCCTGCTGTTCACGTACTCGTGCTCGGGCGCGATCGACATGGACCTGTTCCAGAAGATCGTCGCGGGCGCGGCGGCCGACGCGAAGGTCGACGCGCGGCTCCTGAAGCGGCTCGGCGCGGGCGTCGATCACCCGCTCCTGACCGCGTTCCCCGAAGGCGAATATCTGAAGGGGCTGCTGTTGCAAATCGCGTGATCGCCCCGATCTGAGCGGGCGGCGCTGTGCGAGCCCGCGCCGCGCCGGCCGTCCGGCCGGCAGCGGGGGCTTGACAGGTATGTTTCAATAAACGGCTGAGCGCTCGAAAAAGTTTCGCCGGGCGCGCTGCTTCCAGCCGTTTTGACCCCGTTTCACGAACCACAGGCGACCGACGACATGGCCATTCCCGTCACCATCCTCACGGGCTTCCTCGGCAGCGGCAAGACGACGCTGCTCAAGCGCATCCTGAACGAACAGCACGGCATGAAAATCGCCGTGATCGAAAACGAGTTCGGCGAAGAAAACATCGACAACGAAATCCTCGTCCAGGATTCGAACGAGCAGATCATCCAGATGAGCAACGGCTGCATCTGCTGCACGATCCGCGGCGACCTCGCGCGCGTGCTCGCCGAGCTCGCCGCGAACAAGCGCGACGGCAAGTTCGACTTCGACCGCGTGGTGATCGAGACGACGGGCCTCGCGAATCCGGGCCCCGTCGCGCAGACGTTCTTCATCGACAGCGAGATCGCCGACGAATTCCTGCTCGATGCGGTCATCACGCTCGTCGACGCGAAGCACGCCGACACGCAGCTCGACGAGCACGAGGTCGTGCAGCGGCAGGTCGGCTTCGCCGATCGCCTGTTCATCACGAAGGCGGACCTCGTCGACGACGAGACGGTGTCCGAGCTGAAGCACCGCCTGCTGCACATGAACCCGAGGGCGGCGATCAAGGTCGTGAACTTCGGCGATGCGGACATCAAGGAGATCTTCGACCTGCGCGGCTTCAACCTGAACGCGAAGCTCGAGATCGATCCGGACTTCCTCGCGGAAGACGAGCACGAGCACGCGCATCACCACGATCACGACCACGATCACGCGCATTGCGATCACGATCACGGCCATTGCGAGCACGATCACGAGCACGGCCACCATCATCATCACGCGCACCACGACGACAAGATCAAGTCGTTCGTCTACCGCAACGATCGCCCGTTCGATCCGAACAAGCTCGAAGACTTCCTGGGCGGGATCCTGCAGATCTACGGCGAGCGGATGCTGCGCTACAAGGGCGTGCTGTACATGAAGGGCGTCGACCGCAAGGTCGTGTTCCAGGGCGTGCACCAGATGATGGGCAGCGATCTCGCCGCGAAGTGGCTGCCGGTCGAGAAGAAGACCAACAAGATGGTGTTCATCGGCGTCGACCTGCCGCGCGACCTCATCACCGACGGCCTCGACGCCTGCCTCGCGTAACCTGCCGCCCGCCGGGAAGCCCGCCGGGCCGGCGCACGGCCGTCATCGCTTTTTCCTGATTTGCGGGTTATATTTTCAGGATACCGCTTGACCGGCAGGGGATCGACCCGATACGGCGAGGGCTTGCGATTCAGTTACAATACCTGCCCGCTGGAGAAGGGCGGCGGCAGGCCCGATCCTCGCGTGAAGCCCGGGCGGCAGGTAGAGCGCAGGGGACGGCCGCCCGCCGGTCACGCGCAATCCGGTCCCCGAGGGAGTACTGAACGAAACGGGCCGGGTATCCGGAGGCTTTCGGCCCCGTCACAGCGAATGGCAAACAATTGCAAGGGCTGTTGCGGGTAATCCCAAAGTGCGGGCAATATCCATGGATTCGCCGCACATTGAAGAAGCAAGCAGATGACGAAGAAACTCTTGACCGAAGCCGAAATCCTGAAGATGAGCGACAAGGATTACATGAATGAGGATCAGCTCGCCTTCTTCAAAAATCGGCTCGAACAATTGCAGGCGGAAATTCTCCGCAATGCGGGCCAGACGACCGAGAATCTGCGCGAAACGGTGATCGTGCCGGACCCCGCCGATCGCGCGACGATCGAGGAAGAGCACGCGCTCGAACTGCGCACGCGCGACCGCGAACGCAAGCTTCTCAAGAAGGTCCAGCAATCGCTCGCCCGCATCGAATCGGGCGAGTACGGCTGGTGCGAAGAGACGGGCGAGCCGATCGGCATCCCGCGTCTGCTCGCACGTCCGACGGCCACGCTGTCGCTCGAAGCGCAGGAGCGCCGCGAGCTGCGTCAGAAGCTGTTCGGCGACTGACACCCACCCGGCGCGGCCCGCCTTCCGCGCCTCACACGCTTTGTCCAAAGCGCGCGGCCTGCCGCGCGCTTTTGTTTTGCCCGCCGCCGCTTTGCTTTCCGCCGCGGCGGCGCCCGCCGCACGCCGCCCTTGATATCGCGGCGCCCGCCCTAAAATGAAGACCATGCGCGTCGAGCCGGCCGGCAGGGCCCCGCTCGCGCGCGCCGCAGCACGCGGCGGCGCCTTCGCGCGTCCCGCCTCCCCCGTCTTTCTCGAGGAATCCAGATGGAGCAATTTCACGGCACGACGATCGTCTCCGTGCGGCGTGGCGACAAGGTCGCGCTCGGCGGCGACGGCCAGGTCACGCTCGGCAATATCGTGATGAAGGGCGGTGCGCGCAAGGTGCGCCGCATCTACAACAACCAGGTGCTCGTCGGCTTCGCGGGCGGCACGGCCGACGCGTTCTCGCTCCTCGACCGCTTCGAGGCGAAGCTCGAAAAGCACCAGGGCAACCTGACGCGCGCGGCCGTCGAGCTCGCGAAGGACTGGCGCACCGATCGCATGTTGCGCCGCCTCGAAGCGATGCTGATCGCGGCCGACGCGACGTCGACGCTCGTCATCACCGGCAACGGCGACGTGCTCGACCCCGAGGGCGGGATCTGCGCGATCGGCTCGGGCGGCGCGTATGCGCAGGCCGCCGCGCGCGCGCTCGCCGAGAACACCGATCTGTCCCCGCGCGAGATCGTCGAGAAGGCGCTCGAGATCGCGGGCGACATGTGCATCTATACGAACCACAACCGGATCATCGAGACCATCGAGTAAGGAGAAGCCGTGAGCACCATGACCCCTGCCGAGATCGTCTCGGAACTCGACAAGCACATCATCGGCCAGGACAAGGCGAAGAAGGCCGTCGCGGTCGCGCTGCGCAACCGCTGGCGCCGCCAGCAGGTCGCCGAGCCGCTGCGCCAGGAGATCACGCCGAAGAACATCCTGATGATCGGGCCGACGGGCGTCGGCAAGACCGAGATCGCGCGGCGCCTGGCGAAGCTCGCCGACGCGCCGTTCATCAAGATCGAGGCGACCAAGTTCACCGAAGTCGGCTACGTCGGGCGCGACGTCGACAGCATCGTGCGCGACCTGATCGAGATCTCGGTCAAGCAGACCCGCGAAACGGAGATGCGCAAGGTGCGCAGCAAGGCGACCGATCTCGCCGAAGACCGCATCCTCGACGTGCTGCTGCCGCAGCCGCGCGCGGTGGGCTTCGGCGCGAGCGCCGAGCATGCGAACGACGACAACAACGCGACGCGCCAGACGTTTCGCAAGCGCCTGCGC
Organism: Burkholderia humptydooensis; assembly: GCF_001513745.1. NCBI lineage: Bacteria > Pseudomonadati > Pseudomonadota > Betaproteobacteria > Burkholderiales > Burkholderiaceae > Burkholderia > Burkholderia humptydooensis. Next base: position 3,986,843 of record NZ_CP013380.1, read on the forward strand.
GAAGGCCAGCTCGACGACAAGGAAATCGAGCTCGACATCGAGCAGCCGACGGTCGGCATGGACATCATGGCGCCTCCCGGCATGGAGGAGATGACCGAGCAGATCCGCTCGATGTTCTCGAACCTGGGCGGCGGCAAGAAGCAGCGCCGCAAGGTGAAGATCAAGGAGGCGCTGAAGCTGCTGACCGACGAGGAAGCGGCGAAGATGCTTAACGACGAGGAAGTGAAGACGAAGGCCGTGCAGAACGTCGAGCAGAACGGCATCGTGTTCCTCGACGAGATCGACAAGATCACGTCGCGCAACCACGAAGGCGGCGGCGGCGAGGTGTCGCGGCAGGGCGTGCAGCGCGATCTGCTGCCGCTCGTCGAAGGCACGACGATCAACACGAAGTACGGGATGGTGAAGACCGATCACATCCTGTTCATCGCGAGCGGCGCGTTCCATCTCGCGAAGCCGAGCGACCTGATTCCCGAGCTGCAGGGACGCTTTCCGATCCGCGTCGAGCTTGAGTCGCTGTCGGTGAAGGATTTCGAAGCGATTCTCGTCGCGACCGACGCGAGCCTCGTCAAGCAGTATCAGGCGCTCCTCGCAACCGAGGACGTCAAGCTCGAATTCGCCGACGAAGGCATCCGCCGGCTCGCCGAGATCGCGTATGCGGTCAACGAGAAGACCGAGAACATCGGCGCGCGGCGCCTGTACACGGTGATCGAGAAGCTGCTCGAGGAAGTGTCGTTCGCGGCGGGCAATCACGCCGGCGAGAGCGTGACGATCGATGCAGCGTATGTCGACCGCGCGCTCGGCGAGGTGTCGAAGGACGAGGATCTGTCGCGCTACGTGCTGTGACGCGAAGCGGCTTCGCCGCCGTTGCTCGAGAAAAACGGGCCGTCCCTTGCGGGGCGGCCCGTTTTTCGTTGCGCCACGTAGCGGATCTTCGGTGTCGATCGGTCGAAACCGGCGATCGATTGCGGACCGGCTGCGGCCGGTCATCCGCCGACCGGCCATTGGTCAACTGCGAGTCAACTGCGGGTCAACTGCCGCCGGCCGACGTCCGCGGCGCGCCTTTTACTGCCGCACCGGCTTCTTCGCGAGCTTGCGCTGCAGCGTGCGGCGGTGCATGTTGAGCGCGCGCGCGGTCGCCGAGATGTTGTTGTTGTTCTCCGCGAGCACGCGCTGGATGTGCTCCCATTCGAGCCGGTCCACCGACAGCACGACCGGATTCTCGAGCGCCTCGTCGGCCTGCACCTCGCTCGCGTTCGTCTGCAGCGCCGCAAGGATCGACTCGACGTTCGCCGGCTTCGCGAGGTAGTTGTCCGCGCCGTCCTTCACCGCCTGCACCGCGGTCGCGATGCTCGCGTAGCCGGTCAGCACGAGGATCCGCGCGTCGGGCTGCAGATCGCACAGCGGCGCGATGAGGCTCAGGCCCGAATCGTTGCCGAGGTGCAGGTCGACGGTGATGAACTGGAACTTTTCGGCGCCCGCGAGCTTGAGCGCCTCGTCCTTGTTGTGCGCCTGCCGCACCACGTAGCCGCGGCGCTCGAGCCCGCGCGCCAGCGTACCGGCAAACACTTCGTTGTCGTCGATCACGAGGAAATTCTTGTCGCTCATTTGCATCACTCCATCTGGTCTATCCGTTTTCGTTCGCCATCTCGGCCGCTACCTGGCGTGCGACCGGCAGCCGCAGGATCGCCCGCGTGCCGCGCGGCCGCGCGTCGGCGAGCTCGATCGAGCCGCCCAGGCGCGCCGCCGCGCTGAACGCGAGGTACAGGCCAACCCCGTGGCCGCCCTGCGTGCTGTCGACGGGCGCCGCGCCGAGCGTGTCGCGCAACGCGGCCGGGATGCCTGGCCCGTTGTCGCAGACCTCGAACTCGATTTCGTCGTGCGCGCCGTCGTGCGCGATCGTTGCCGCCAGCGTAACGCGATCGCGGCTCGCGCGCGCGGCATTGTCGAGCAGGATGGTCAGGATCTGGCCGACCGCGACCGTGTCGTCGAGCGCGACGCCCGAGGGCTGCGGCCCCAACTGCTCGAACAGCACGTGCGGATGGCGCAGCCGCCAATGCTCGACGAACGTGTCGAGCCACTCGCCCACGGGCTCGCGGCTCGGCCGCTCCGATGCGCGGCTTCTCAGGCGCGCGAGCGCCGACGTGCACTGCGACATCTGCTCCTCGAGCACCTTCAGGTCCGCATCGTAGCGCGCGAGCCCCGCGTCCGTGCGGGCGGCCTCGCGCAATTCCTCGGTCAGCATCGCGATCGTCGACAGCGGCGTGCCCATCTCGTGCGCGACGGTGGCCGCCTGCACGCCGAGCGCGACCGCGCGCTCATCGCGCAACAGCGCCTGCTGCGCCTCGCCGAGCGCCGCGTCGCGCTGGCGCAGCGCGCTCGACATCCGCGCGACGAACCACGCGATGAGCCCGACGCTCACCATGAAGTTCACCCACATGCCCGCACGAAAATAATCGAACAGATTCGCGGGATTATCCAGGTTGAGCGGCACCGAATCGAAGCCGAGCGCGAGGTAGCACGCGACCGCGAACGCCGCGAGCCAGATCATCAGGTGCCACGGCAGCACCGCGGCCGCGATCGCGAGCGACGGCAAGTACAGCGAAACGAACGGGTTCGTCGTCCCGCCAGACAGGAAGAGGAGCGCCGAAAGCGCGCCCAGGTCGACCCACAGTTGGCCGAGCAGCTCGAAATTGGTCTCGGGCCGCGCGCGCAACACGCGCACCCACGTGAGCGCGTTGAACACGATTTCGAGCGCGATCACCATCAGCATCGCGGGCAACGGCAAATGAACGCCGAAATAGGTCTGTACGACAGCGATCGTGACCAGTTGGCCGATGATCGCCAGATTGCGCAACCAGAACAGATGGCTCAGGTTGACACGTCCGGTAGTGGTGATTCGTTGCATCCGCGCAGTTTACCTTCTCAGTCTTCGCGCTCGGGGCGATCCGTCCCTTCGTCCCTCATGCCGGCCGCGACACGCCGGGCGATCTCGTCGGCAAGGCATTCCGGGCACAGGCAGCGCGCCCCCGTCGCGGGTTGCGCGCCCGCCGGCAGCGCCGGCATCGCCGCGCACCAGCAGGTGAACGGACGCGTGCGGGCGCCGCAGTCGAACGCGCTGCCGCAGCACGGGCAGCGCTTGCTGGTCAGGCCGGACGGGGCGGCGGGCTCGGTCATCGCAATTGGGCCGGGTCAAGCCAGGACAGGGACGAAAACGACAAAAGGGTGAATGTCTGCGCCGGCCGCAACGGCGATCCGCCGCCTCGCGGCGCGCAGCCGGGCATCACGTGCCAAGCATAAGCGCCGCGCGCGGAAATTGCATGCGGATCGCGCAGGAAAACCGCACTTTTTCCGGTCGCGGCGCCCGGTTTCGATGTGCGCGCCGCCCATCGTCCGAACGGCCAAAAACCCCATGCTGCGCTGCGCCACTCCTGTACAATTCCGCCTGTTTCAACGTTTCGCACCCGAGCCGCCGCCATGTCCGAGCCGATTGACCTCTCGCAGATCTCCCCCTCCCTGAAAGCCGAAATCCTCGCGGAAGCGCTGCCGTACATTCGCCGCTATCACGGCAAGACCGTGGTGATCAAATACGGCGGCAACGCGATGACGGAAGAACGGCTCAAGCAGGGCTTCGCGCGCGACGTGATCCTGCTGAAGCTCGTCGGCATCAACCCGGTGATCGTGCACGGCGGCGGCCCGCAGATCGACCAGGCGCTCAAGAAGATCGGCAAGCAGGGCACGTTCATCCAGGGGATGCGCGTCACCGACGAAGAGACGATGGAAGTCGTCGAATGGGTGCTGGGCGGCGAGGTGCAGCAGGACATCGTCACGCTGATCAACCATTTCGGCGGCCACGCGGTCGGCCTGACGGGCAAGGACGGCGGCCTCATCCACGCGCGCAAGCTGATGATGCCGGACCGCGACAGCCCGGGCGAGTACGTCGACATCGGCCAGGTCGGCGAGGTGGAGGCGATCAACCCGGCCGTCGTGAAGGCGCTGCAGGACGACGCGTTCATCCCGGTGATCTCGCCGATCGGCTTCGGCGAGGACGGCCTGTCGTACAACATCAACGCGGACCTCGTCGCGGGCAAGCTCGCAACCGTGCTGAACGCCGAGAAGCTCGTGATGATGACGAACATCCCCGGCGTGATGGACAAGGAAGGGAACCTGCTGACCGACCTGTCCGCGCGCGAGATCGACGCGCTCTTCGAGGACGGCACGATCTCGGGCGGCATGCTGCCGAAGATCTCATCCGCGCTCGACGCGGCGAAGAGCGGCGTGAAGTCGGTCCACATCGTCGACGGCCGCATCGAGCACTCGGTGCTGCTCGAAATCCTGACCGAGCAGCCGTTCGGCACGATGATCCGCTCGCATTGAACGCGCGCCGACAGCCGCGTCGCGCGGCCTCGCCGCCGGCGAGCGAGCAGACGCCCGGACGCCGGCGCAAGCCGCGCGCCCGCCCGCAGGCGGGCGGCCCCGTCTGGCTCTTCGACCTCGACAACACGCTGCACCACGCGTCGCACGCGATCTTCCCGGCGATCAACCAGGCGATGACGCAGTACATCATCGATACGCTGAAAGTCAAGCGCGCGCACGCCGATCACCTGCGCACCCACTACACGCGCCGCTACGGCGCGGCGCTCCTCGGCCTCGCGCGCCATCATCCGATCGATCCGCACGATTTCCTGAAGGTCGTCCACACGTTCGCCGACCTGCCGCCGATGGTGCGCGCGGAGCGCGGGCTTGCGCGGCTCGTCGCCGCGCTGCCCGGCCGCAAGATCGTGCTGACGAATGCGCCAGAAGCGTATGCGCGCGCGGTGCTGCGCGAGCTGGGGATCGAACGCCTGTTCGAGCGCGTGATCGCGATCGAGCAGATGCGCGACCGCCGCGCGTGGCGCGCGAAGCCCGACGCGGCGATGCTGCGCCGGGCGATGCGCGCCGCGCACGCGCGCCTGTCCGACGCGATCCTTGTCGAGGACACGCGCGGCCACCTGAAGCGCTACAAGCGGCTCGGCCTGCGCACCGTCTGGATCACGGGGCATCTGCCCGGTCATCTGCCAAGCTACGGACGACCGCACTATGTCGATCGTCGCATTGGTTCGCTAAAATCGCTGCGATTGGGCACTCGATCGGGGCGACAAAAATGCAGCCGACTCACCCGCAGGACCCGGCAGTAACCGCAGCGGCGGACGACGAACGCAACGCCGCCTCCGCGAGCCGCGCGCGCCCGAAGCCGGGCGAGCGCCGCGTGCACATCCTGCAGACGCTCGCGTCGATGCTCGAATCGCCGAAGCGCGAGAAGATCACGACCGCTGCGCTCGCCGCGCGCCTCGACGTGTCGGAGGCCGCGCTGTACCGGCATTTCTCGAGCAAGGCGCAGATGTTCGAAGGCCTGATCGAATTCATCGAGGAAACGTTCTTCGGGCTCGTCAACCAGATCGCCGCGAACGAGCCGAACGGCGTGCTGCAGGCGCGCTCGATCGCGTTGATGCTGCTCAATTTCTCCGCGAAGAATCCCGGCATGACACGCGTGCTGACGGGCGAGGCGCTCGTCGGCGAGCACGAGCGCCTCGCCGAGCGCGTCAACCAGATGCTCGAGCGGATCGAGACGTCGATCAGGCAATGCCTGCGCGTCGCGCTCCTCGAAGCCCGCGCGCACGCGGACGGCGGCGGCCCGCCGCCGCCGCCCGTGCCGCTGCCGGACGACTACGATCCGGCGCTGCGCGCGAGCCTCGTCGTCAGCTACGTGCTCGGCCGCTGGCACCGCTATGCGAAGAGCGGCTTCACGAAAGCGCCTGGCGAGCACGCCGACGCGCAGTTGCGGCTGATCCTGCAGTAACGGCACGCGGGGCCGCGGCAAGCATCCTGCCCGCAGCGGCAAGCAAGCAATGCCGGACGCGCGATTCCCCAGGGCTTCCGCATGAAGAGGCATGTCAGGCAAGGCCGAGGATGGAGTCACGCATAGCGGTATCCCATGCGGCGAGGTTACGGATGTTCTTCAGGCTCACCTTCTTGGGCTGCCGACTCTGAGCCAGCCGGGCGAGATTGAGTGTGATCTTGCGCAGACTGGCCATGTTGCGGGCGGCCAGGGTGTCGCGGATCAGGCTGGCATCCTCGCCCCACGAGACATCGAGGACCCAGTGCAGTTGGTTTTCGATGCCCCAATGAGCACGGATGATCGGAGCCATCTCAGTTGCTTTCACCGCTTTCGAGCTGATGTAGTAACAGCGCTCGGTCGTCACTTTCTCGCCAATCTGGCGTGTGCGCTCAAGCATCACCAGCCGCTGGAGACCCGCCCAGTGCTGTCCTGTCCCGCTCAGCCACGCCACATCATCGCTGACCCGGCAAACCCGGGTCTCCAGCCGCCCGTGGCCTTTGTCATGTTCGGTGTGCTCCCAGTACGAGCTTTCGAGCTTGCCGTCCTGGGCAGCCGCAAACCACTGGCGCACGCCTTCGGCCAGTCGCGGCTGATTGTCCTTGACCGCCAGAACGTAGTCGGCCCCGGCCTCCACGATCGTGCGTGCGATCTCGTGCTGCGTGCCGATCGCGTCGATCGTTATCGTCGCGCCCTGCAAATCGAGCGCGGCCAGCAATTCCGGGATCGCCGTGATCTCATTGCTCTTATCGGCCGTGCTCACTTGCCCGAGGCTCAAGCCGTTGTTCGAGCACCATGCCGACACCAAATGCAGCGCCGCATGCGTGCCGCTACGGTTGCCGCGCACCGCCTTGCCGTCAATCGCCACATGCTGGCCAGCCAGCGCCGGACACAGTTGCCCGACCCAGTCGATGAAGCAGCGCTCAAACGCTTTCGCACTGAGCGCGCCGAATACCCGCCGGAACGTATCGGGCGACGGCACGCCGTTCTCATACGCCAGATGGCTACGCAGCCAAGCAAGCTGCGTGCGGCCCCACAGTGTCATCGTTTCCCAGTCCTCGACGCCGCATAAAACCGCGCACAGGGCGGCAAACAGGATTTCCTGCAACGGATAACGGCAGGCGCGGCAGCGCGGGTCTCGCAGTTCGGCAAACGCGTCCATGATCGTTGGCATCTCTCGTCCGGCAAAAATCGAGAGTAAACCTGAGACGCCAAATGTTTACAACAACCTTTTCCGCTCTCAGCCTTGATTCATGGGGGCCTTCATGCGGAAGCCCTGCGCGATTCCCTTCCATCGCCGCGACGCCGAAGTTTTTCCGTTATACTTGCCCGACTGTCGTCGCCGCTTTGCGGCGATGCTCGGAAAGCGCGCCGATTTGCTGACTCGATTGCGGGCGCGCGAACCGGCCGGGGCTGTCGTCCCGGCGGTTCACTACAAATGCGGCTAAAGAGGTCGTCAGCCTGCTCCCCGCTTTCCGCGCACGCCCGACAACCATTTAGCCGCCCAGTCATAAGGCGGAACGAATGGAATCGATCGGCGTCGTCGCCCCACAAACCATGCATTTCGCCGAACCGCTGCGCCTGCAAAGCGGCAGCGTGCTCGGCAACTATCAGCTCGTCGTCGAGACCTACGGCGAGCTCAACGCCGCGCGCTCGAACGCGGTGCTCGTCTGCCACGCGCTCAACGCGTCGCATCATGTCGCGGGCGTCTACGCGGACGATCCGCGCAGCACCGGCTGGTGGGACAACATGGTCGGGCCCGGCAAGCCGCTCGACACGAACCGCTTCTTCGTGATCGGCGTGAACAATCTCGGCTCGTGCTTCGGCTCGACGGGGCCGATGAGCATCGATCCGTCGACGGGCACGCCATACGGCGCGCGCTTTCCCGTCGTGACGGTCGAGGACTGGGTGCACGCGCAGGCGCGCGTCGCCGATGCGTTCGGCATCGAGCGCTTCGCCGCGGTGATGGGCGGCAGCCTCGGCGGGATGCAGGCGCTCGCGTGGAGCCTGCTGTATCCGGAGCGGGTCGCGCACTGCATCGACATCGCGTCGACGCCGAAGCTGTCTGCGCAGAACATCGCGTTCAACGAAGTCGCGCGCTCGGCGATCCTGTCGGACCCCGATTTCCACGGCGGCGACTACTACGCGCACGGCGTGAAGCCGCGGCGCGGCCTGCGCGTCGCGCGGATGATCGGCCACATCACGTATCTGTCCGACGACGACATGGCCGAGAAATTCGGTCGCGCGCTGCGCCGCGCGGACGGCGCGCTCGACGCGTACAACTTCAACTTCGACGTCGAGTTCGAAGTCGAATCGTACCTGCGCTACCAGGGCGACAAGTTCGCCGACTACTTCGACGCGAACACGTACCTGCTGATCACGCGCGCGCTCGACTACTTCGATCCGGCGAAGGCGTTCAACGGCAACCTGAGCGCGGCGCTCGCGCATACGAAGGCGAAGTATCTCGTCGCGAGCTTCGCGACCGACTGGCGCTTCGCGCCCGCGCGCTCGCGCGAGATCGTGAAGGCGCTGCTCGACAACCGGCGCTCGGTGTCGTACGCGGAGATCGATGCGCCGCACGGGCATGACGCGTTCCTGCTCGACGACGCGCGCTACCACAACGTGGTGCGCGCCTATTACGAACGGATTGCCGAGGAGGTGGGCGCATGAATCAACAGGCGCTGAATACGCTGTCCGCGCGCGCGGACTTTCGCGCGATCGCGCGCTGGGTCGAGCCGCGCTCGACGGTGCTCGATCTCGGCTGCGGCGACGGGTCGCTGCTGTCGCTCCTGACCGAGGAGCTGGAGGTGTCCGGCTACGGCGTCGAGATCAACGACGCGGGCGTGCTCGCGAGCGTGAAGAACGGCATCAACGTGATCCAGCAGAATCTCGAGGACGGCCTGCGCCTCTTCGAGGATCACAGCTTCGATTTCGCGATCCTGTCGCAGACGCTGCAGACGATCCACCAGACGGCCGCGATCCTGCGCGAAACCGCGCGCGTCGGGCGCGAATGCATCGTGTCGTTCCCGAACTTCGGCTATTGGGCGCACCGGCTGTCGGTGCTGCGCGGCCGGATGCCGGTGTCGAAATCGCTGCCTTATCAATGGCACAACACGCCGAACGTGCGGGTGCTGACGATCAAGGATTTCGAAGCGCTCGCGCCCGAAGTCGGCGTGGAGATTCTCGACCGCGCGGTGCTGCACGAAGGGCAACCGATTCGATGGGGAGTGAACTGGCGTGGTAGTCTTGCGGTCTACCGCGTCAAGCGGAGACAACCCTAGTATTTAGTTCGATGACCAAACCGCCGCACGACGCGCCCGCTCTCAACGCCCACGAGGATCACCCGGGCTGGCGCGCGTTTCTGAACACGCACATGCTGATCTGCGTCTTTCTCGGCTTCACGTCGGGACTGCCGCTCTTCACGCTCGTCTACCTGGTGCAGGCCTGGCTGCGCTCGGAAGGCGTGAACCTGAAGGAAATCGGCCTCTTCGCGCTCATTCAGTTCCCCTACACGTGGAAGTTCCTGTGGGCGCCGCTGATGGACCGCTTCATCCCGCGCCTGCCCGGCTGGCGGCCGGGGCGGCGGCGCGGCTGGATGCTCGTCACGCAGTTGCTCGTCGCCGTCGCGATTGCCGCGCTCGGCTTCGTGTCGCCGCGCGAATCGATCTGGACGGTCGCCGCCCTGACGACGCTCGTCGCGTTCTTCGGCGCGAGCGCCGACATCGTGATCGACGCATACCGCCGCGAGTTGCTGCGCGACACCGAACAGGGCCTGGGCAACGCGGTGCACGTGAACGCGTACAAGGTCGCCGCGCTGATTCCCGGCTCGCTGTCGCTGATCCTGTCCGACCATCTGCCGTGGGACGCCGTGTTCGCGCTCACCGCCGCGTTCATGCTGCCCGGCATCTTGATGACGCTCGTCGTGCGCGAGCCGGACGTGCACGGCGCGCCGCCGAAGAGCCTGTCGGAGGCGGTGATCCTGCCGTTTCGCGAGTTCATCGGCCGCGACGGCTGGCGCGGCGCGCTGCTCGTGCTCGGCTTCATCTTCCTCTACAAGCTCGGCGACACGATGGCGACAACGCTGTCGACGTCGTTCTTCCTCGACCTCGGCTTCAACAAGACGCAGATCGGCGTGATCGCGAAGACGACCGCGTTCTGGGCGAGCCTCGCGGGCGGCATCATCGGCGGCGTGTGGCTCGTGAAGATCGGCATCGCGCGCGGGCTGTGGATCTTCGGGGTCCTGCAGATCGTGTCGACGCTCGGCTTCGCGTGGCTCGCGAAGGCGGGCCCGGACCCCGTGCTGATGGCCGCCATCTACGGCTTCGAGACGTTCTCGACGGGCCTCACGCTCGCCGCGTTCACCGCGTACATCGCGAGCACGACGGACCCGCGCTATACCGCGACGCAATTCGCGCTGTTCACGAGCCTCGCGTCGGTGCCGCGCACGCTCGCGTCGGCGTCGAGCGGCTTCATCGTGGCGCAGATCGGCTGGTTCGACTATTTCCTCGTCTGCGCGGCGCTCGGCATTCCCGGGATGCTGCTGCTGTTCAAGATCGCGCCGTGGAACGGCAGCATGTCAGGCAACGAGGCCGCCCGTGCAGGCTAAGCTGCGCGTCGCCCGCGCCGCGCTCACGTTCGCGAGCGGCGTCGCGCTCGGCATCGCGGGCCCGGCGCTCGGGCTCGAGCTGTGCATGGCCGAGCCGATGCTCGTCGCCGACGGCGGCCCGCCGTCCGCGACGCCGGCGGGCGCGCCCGCCGGCAATCCGCAGCCATATGGGCTCGGCGATCAGCAGGTGCGCTACGGCAACGCGATCGTGTTCCGCAGCCTGATTCCGTCGCCGCTCCTCGAACAGTTGACCGACAACGAATACCGGCAGACCGTGCAGGACGCCGTGCAGCGCGAGCGCCTGCTGCCGCCGAACAACGCGCGCGTGAAGCGGCTGCGCACGATCGTCACGCGGCTCGCGCCGTATGCGGTCAAGTGGAGCGAGCGCGTGAAGGGTTGGAACTGGGAAATCGAGGTGCGGCGCTCGCGCTCGATCCGCGCGTTCTGCCTGCCGGGCGGCAAGGTGCTCGTCGATAGCGGGCTGCTCGACCGGCTGCGCCTCACCGACGACGAACTCGGCGTACTGTTCGCGCACGAGATCGCGCACGCGCTGCGCGAGCATGCGCGCTCGAGCCTCGGCGAACAGCAGGCCGCGTCGCTCGGCACGGGCGCGACGCCGCTGCCGCCCCTCTTCGGGCTGTCGGAGCCGCTGCCCGCGCCGCTCGGCATCATCGAGCGCTTCGCGTCGGTCCGCTACGATCCGACCGACGAAACCGAAGCCGACGTGATCGGCGGCGACATCGCCGCGCGCGCGGGCTTCGATCCGCGCGCGGCGATCACGCTGTGGGACAAGCTCGCGGTCGCGACGCGCGCCGACAAGGACAACGGCTTCATCTACACGCACCCGTACGACACGCGGCGCCGCAACGATCTGCGCAAGCGCCTCGCCGACCTGATGCCGCTCTACCGGAAGGCGCTCGTCAAGAACGCCGACGCGGGCGCGAACGCCGCGGCCGGCGCGAAGCAGCGCGCCACGGCGGCGAATCGCTGAGCGACGGCGGCCAGGCGTTGCTGTTCGCGGCCGCGTCCGCGCCGCGTCGCCGACGGCTCGCGAACCGGTTCGCACACCGGTTCGCATTCGTCCTCAGCGTCGACGGCCCCCGCTCGCGCGTCGATCACGCGATCCGTCGCGGCGCTCCGCGTTCGGCCCGCCCGTCACGCTCGGCCGCCCGCGATCACTCTCCCGCCTCGAGCCCGACCGGCTGCCGGCCGCCCGCCTGCACCCAGCGCACTTCGTCGCTCGGACTGCGCCCGAACAGCCGCTTGAACTCGCGGCTGAACTGCGACGCGCTCGCATAGCCGACCCGCACCGCCGCCGCGCCCGCGTTCAGCCCGTCCTGCACCATCATCAGCCGCGCATGATGGAGCCGCATCGCCTTCACGTACTGCATCGGCGAGCTCGCGGTCACGCTCTTGAACTGCGCATGAAACACGGCGAGGCTCATCCCCGCTTCGCTCGCGAGCGTCTCGACGTCGAGCTCGCCGCTCAGGTCCGCATGGATTCGCCGCAGCGCCCTCGCGACGCGCCCGAAATGATGCTGCTGCGCGAGCGCCGCGCGGATCGCGTCGCCCTGCGCGCCCGTCAGCACGCGATAGCCGATCTCGCGCATGATCGCCGGCCCGAGCACGCGCGTGTCGGCAGGCGACGCGAGCGCCTCGAGCAGGCGCAGCACCGCGTCCGCGAGCGGCGCGTCGAGCGGCGTCGAATAGATGCCGCGCGGCTCGCTGATCGACGCGCCGTGCGTCTCGTCGAGCAGGATCGCGAGCTCGGCGATCACCGCGAGATCGATGCGAATCGAAATCGCGAGAAACGGCTCGTCCGGCGTCGCGAACGTCTCGCACTCGAACGGCAGCGGCACCGACAGCACGAGATACTGCTGCGCGTCGTAGACGAAGGTCTGCTCGCCGACATAGCCGCGCTTGCGCCCCTGACACACGACGACGATGCTCGGGTCGTACAGCACGGGCATCCGCGGCACCGGCCGGTTCGAGCGAATGAAGCGCACGCCGTCGATCACGGCGTGCGTGTAGCCTTCGTTCGGCGCGAGCCGGTCGAACAACGCGAGGATGCGGCGCTGCAGGCGCGCGCCGCCGTCGGGGAAAAGGGGTTCGAAACTCATCGGGCTTCCTTCATGCCGCAAGAGAAACAGGCTTGCAATCTAGCACCGGACCAGTCTTCTTTCCGCACTCCGCTCGAAATTCAAGAGAAATAGGCAAACCTTCAAGATCTTCAGGTATTCCGGGCGTCCAGCCGCATGCTTAGGATTGCTCCCGTGCCGCTGCGCCGCCGCATTCCGCGGCCGCGCGCGGCACACGTCTTTTCGAGTCAGGAGCCTTCATGAGCACGACTTACGCTTACGCGGCAACGAGCGCCTCGACGCCGCTCGCGCCGTTCGAATTCCAGCGCCGCGCGCTGCGCGATCTCGACGTGCAGATCGAGATCCTCTACTGCGGCGTCTGCCACTCCGATCTCCACCAGGTCCGCAACGAATGGAAGAACACGACGTACCCGATCGTGCCGGGCCATGAGATCGTCGGCCGCGTGACGGCCGTCGGTCCGCAGGTCACGCGCTTCAAGGCGGGCGAGCTCGTCGGGGTCGGCTGCCTCGTCGATTCTTGCCGCACGTGCCCGAGCTGCGCGCAGGGGCTCGAGCAGTACTGCGAGAACGGTTTCGTCAGCACCTACAACGGCCGCGACCGCGCAACGGGCGACATCACGTACGGCGGCTACTCGACGCAGATCGTCGTCGACGAGGCATTCGTGCTGCGCGTGCCCGACACGCTGGACCCGGCGGGCGCGGCGCCGCTCCTCTGCGCGGGCATCACGACGTACTCGCCGCTGCGCCAGTGGGGCGCGGGCCCCGGCAAGAAGGTCGGCATCGTCGGCCTGGGCGGCCTGGGCCACATGGGCGTGAAGCTCGCGCGGGCGATGGGCGCGCACGTCGTGCTGTTCACGACGTCGCCGTCGAAGATCGAGGACGGCAAGCGGCTCGGCGCGCACGAAGTCGTGATCTCGAAGGACGAAGCGCAGATGAACGCGCATCTGAACAGCTTCGACTTCATCCTGAACACGGTCGCCGCGCAGCACGATCTGAATCCGTTCCTCCATCTGCTGAAGCGCGACGGCACGATGACGCTCGTCGGCGCGCCGGAGCACGATCATCCGTCGCCGCAGGTGTTCAACCTGATCTTCAAGCGCCGCCGCCTCGCGGGCTCGCTGATCGGCGGCATCGCCGAGACGCAGGAGATGCTCGATTTCTGCGCGCAGCACGGCATCACGTCGGACATCGAAGTGATTCCGATGTCGCAGATCAACGCGGCCTACGAGCGGATGCTGAAGAGCGACGTGAAATATCGGTTCGTGATCGATATCGGGTCGGTCAGGCCGCAGCGCGCCGCGTAATGGATGATGCGCAGTGACGCGCGGCGCGGCTGACGCGCCGCGCGCGGCCCGTTTTTCTTCATCGCGCCTCGGCTCGCGCGGAGCGCCCGGCCGCGCTCACGGACGCGAACCGGCGCGGCCGCCCGCCGCGTCACTTGTAGTCGTAATCGACCGTGAGCGGCGCGTGATCGCTGAACTTGACGTCGCGGAAGATCGCCGTGCTTTTTGCCGTGCCGGCAACCCCCGGCGTCGCGATCTGGTAATCGATCCGCCACCCGACGTTCTTCGCATAGGCCTGACCGCGGTTGCTCCACCACGTGTACTGCTCGGGCCGCTGATCGAGCGTGCGGAACACGTCGACGTAGCCCACCTCGTCGAACAGCTTCGTGAGCCATGCGCGCTCCTCCGGCAGACAGCCGGAGTTCTTCTGGTTGCTCTTCCAGTTCTTGATGTCGATTTCCTTGTGGACGATGTTCACGTCGCCGCACAGGATCACTTCGCGCTTCGCCTTCAGCTCGGCGAGGTGCGGCATGAATTCGTCCATGAAGCGGTACTTCGCCTGCTGGCGCTCGTCGCCGCTCGACCCGGACGGCACGTACACCGACACGACCGACAGCTTGCCGAAGCGCGCCTCGACGTAACGGCCCTCCGAATCGAACTCGCTGCTGCCGTAGCCGATGATCACGTCGTCGGGCTCGCGGCGCGAGTAGAGGCCCGCGCCGCTGTAGCCCTTCTTCTCCGCGTGATGGAAGTAGCTTCGGAAGCCGTGCGGCTCGACGAACTCGGCGGGCAGATCGTCCGCCGACACCTTGATTTCCTGCACGCAGACGCAATCGGCGCTCTGCTCGCCGAGCCAGTCGAAGAAGCCCTTTTTCGCGGCCGAGCGGATGCCGTTCAGATTCGCGGTGATGACACGCAGCATGGTGAATTCCGTCCCGTGATTTCGTTGCGGTTTATTGAATCCTGATGCCGGCGAGCTCGGGTTTCTCGGGCGGATATTCGAGCTTCATCGCGGTCAGCTCGCGCAGCAGCAGCTCGGCGATCATCACGTTGCGATGCGTCTTCGAATCGGCCGGAATCACGTACCACGGCGCATGCTCGGCCGACGTCGCGGCGAGCGCGTCGCGGTAGGCCGCCTGATATGCGTCCCAGTGCTTGCGCGCTTCGAGATCCGAAATGTCGAACTTCCAGTGCTTGTTCGGATCGTCGATGCGCGCCTGCAACCGGGCGCGCTGCTCGTCCTTCGAGATGTGCAGGAAGCACTTGACGACCCGCGTGCCGGATTCGGCGAGCATCTCCTCGAACTGCCGGATCTGCTTGTAGCGCCGCTCGCACTCGGCCTTGTCGACCGCCCCCGTCACGCGCGGCACGAGCACGTCCTCGTAATGGCTGCGGTTGAAGATCGTCAGCTCGCCGGCGGCGGGCGCCTGCGCATGCACGCGCCAGAGGAAGTCGTGCGAGAGCTCGACGGGCGTCGGCGCCTTGAACGACACGATGCGCAGCCCGAGCGGGTCGACTTCGTGGAACACCGCGCGCACCGTGCCGTCCTTGCCGCTCGAGTCCATCCCTTGCAGCACGAGCAGCATGCGCTTGTGCCGCTGCGTATGCAGCCGCTCCTGCAGCGTGTCGAGCTGCAACGCGACGGCGGACAGCCGCTCGCGGTCGATTTCCTTCGCCCCGTTCGAAAACGGCTTCGCGGCCGGATCGAACGCGTCGAGCATGAACGCGGCGGCTTCTTTTTCGCGCGTGTGATACGGCACGCGGTAGTCGTCGAGCGACGGTTGCTTGGCCATCGACACCTCCTCTCGTATTGCACGAAGCGCGGCCCGGCGCTTCGCGAAACGCGAGCGGGCCGCCCCGAACGCCGGTTCGGCGGCGGCCCGCTCGCATCAGTGCGGCTTCAATTCGGCGGCGCCCGCTCAGCCGAGCTTCTTCTTCAGGAGCTCGTTGACCTGCTGCGGGTTCGCCTTGCCCTTCGTCGCCTTCATCGCCTGGCCGACGAGCGCGTTGAACGCCTTTTCCTTGCCTGCGTGGAACTCCTCGACCGATTTCGCGTTCGCCGCGAGCACCTCGTCGATGATCGCCTCGAGCGCGCCCGTGTCGGAAATCTGCTTCAGGCCCTTCGCTTCGATGATACGGTCGGCCGCGCCTTCGTCGGCCGCCTTCTCGTCCCAGATCGTCACGAAGATTTCCTTCGCGATCTTGTTCGAGATCGTGCCGTCGGCAATCCGCTGCAGCACGAGCGCGAGCTGCGCGGCCGACACGGGAATCGCGTCGATCTCGACGCCGTCGCGGTTCAGTTGCGACGAAACGTCGCCCATCAGCCAGTTCGCGGCGATCTTCGCGTTGGCCGCACCCGCCTTCGCGACGACGGCCTCGAAGTACGCGGCCATCGCCTTCGTCGACGTCAGCACGCCCGCGTCATAGGCGGACACGCCGTACTGCTCGACGAAGCGCTGCTGCATCGCGGCCGGCAGCTCGGGCATCTCGCCCTTCACGCGCTCGATCCAGTCCGCGCCGATCACGAGCGGCATCAGGTCCGGATCGGGGAAGTAGCGGTAGTCGTGCGCGTCTTCCTTGCTGCGCATCGAGCGCGTCTCGCGCTTGTCCGGATCGTACAGGCGCGTTTCCTGCACGACTTCGCCGCCGTCCTCGATCAGCTCGATCTGGCGACGCACCTCATAGTTGATCGCGTCTTCGAGAAAGCGGAACGAGTTCAGGTTCTTGATCTCGGCGCGCGTGCCGAACTTCTCCTGGCCGAGCGGGCGCACCGACACGTTTGCGTCGCAGCGGAACGAGCCTTCCTGCATGTTGCCGTCGCAGATGCCGAGCCACACGACGAGGGCGTGCAGCGCCTTCGCGTATGCGACCGCCTCGGCCGCGCTCCTCATTTCCGGCTCGGTGACGATCTCGAGGAGCGGCGTGCCCGCGCGGTTCAGGTCGATGCCCGTCATTCCCGCGAAGTCCTCGTGCAGCGACTTGCCGGCGTCCTCTTCGAGGTGCGCGCGGGTCAGGTTGACCGTCTTCGAATACGCGTCCTTGCCGGCCTTTTCGTTGGCGGGCACCTGGATCGTGATCTGGCCGCCCTGCACGACCGGAATCTCGTACTGGCTGATCTGATAGCCCTTCGGCAGATCCGGATAGAAATAATTCTTTCGCGCGAAGATGCTGCGCGGCGCGACGGTCGCGCCGATCGCGAGGCCGAAGCGGATCGCCCGCTCGACCGCGCCGCGGTTCAGCACGGGCAGCACGCCCGGCAGCGCGAGGTCGACGGGGCACGCCTGCGTGTTCGGTTCCGCGCCGAACTGCGTCGACGCGCCCGAGAAAATCTTCGAGACGGTCGACAGTTGCGCGTGCGTCTCGAGGCCGATAACGACTTCCCACTGGGTCATGCTCACACTCCTGCCGGTTTTTGTACGTGCCAGTCGGTCGCGCGCTGGAACGCATCGGCGACCTGCAGCACCCGGGCTTCGTCGAAATAGTTGCCGATGATCTGCAGGCCGACCGGGCGCTTCGCGTTCGCGCCCGCGCCGAAGCCGCACGGCACGCTCATGCCGGGCAGGCCCGCGAGGCTCACCGACAGCGTATAGATGTCCGCGAGATACATCTGGACGGGGTCGTCGCCCTTCGCGCCGAGGTCCCACGCGACGGTCGGCGACGCCGGGCCCATGATCACGTCGCAGGACTTGAACGCCTCCTGGAAATCCTGCGCGATGATGCGGCGGATCTTCTGCGCCTGCAGGTAGTACGCGTCGTAGTAGCCGTGCGACAGCACGTACGTGCCGACGAGAATCCGGCGCGTCACTTCGGGCCCGAAACCCTCGGCGCGCGACTTCTTGTACATGTCGAGCAGATCGCGGTATTCGGCCGCGCGGTGGCCGTAGCGCACGCCGTCGAAGCGCGACAGGTTCGACGACGCCTCGGCGGGCGCGATCACATAATAGACGGGGATCGACAGCTCCGTCTTCGGCAGCGACACCGGCACGAGCGTCGCGCCGAGCGCTTCATACGCCTTGAGCGCCGCGTCGACCGCCGCGCGCACGTCCGCGGCGAGGCCCGCGCCGAAATACTCGTCCGGCAGGCCGATGCGCAGGCCCGCGAGCGGCTTGCCCGCGCCGTTGCCCGGCGCCCACGGCTCGCCGAGGCGGCGCGTGAAGTCTTCGCCGGCGCGCTCGAGGCTCGTCGAGTCGCGCTCGTCGAAGCCCGCCATCGCGTTGAGCAGCAGCGCGCAGTCGGCGGCGCTGCCCGCCATCGGGCCGCCCTGGTCGAGCGACGACGCGAACGCGATCATCCCGTAGCGCGACACGCGGCCGTAGGTCGGCTTGATGCCGGTCACGCCGGCGAACGACGCCGGCTGGCGGATCGAGCCGCCGGTGTCGGTGCCCGTCGCGGCCGGGGCGAGGCGCGCGGCGACGGCGGCCGCGCTGCCGCCCGAGCTGCCGCCCGGCACCGCGTTCGTGTCCCACGGGTTCTTCACCGGGCCGAACGCCGAGTTCTCGTTCGACGAGCCCATCGCGAACTCGTCCATGTTGGTCTTGCCGAGCGTGACCATGCCGGCCGCCGAGAGGCGGGCGACGACGGTCGCGTCGAACGGGCTCGTGTAGTTCGCGAGCATCTTCGAGCCGGCGGTCGAGCGCCAGCCGCGCGTGACGAACACGTCCTTGTGCGCGATCGGCAGGCCGGCGAGCGGGCCGGCCGCGCCCCGCGCGAGCGCGGCGTCGGCGGCCTTCGCCTGCGCGAGCGTCAGCTCGGGATCGACGTGGACGAACGCGTTCAGATCGTGCGCGGCGTCGATCCGTTTCAGATAGTGCTGCGCCAGTTCGACGGCCGAGCATTCCTTGGCGTCGAGCGCGGCGCGCAGTTCGGTCAGGCTTTTTGCGTGCATTGCGTGGGTTTCCTGGATTCTTCGGCGCGCGGCGACTAGGCGCGCGCGGGCGAACAAGCGGCGGGACGGGCGGGCGGAGCCGCTTTCGCGGCCGCGGCCCGAACCGGGCGCTTACTCGATCACCTTCGGCACGAGGTACAGGCCGTCCTGGACGGCCGGAGCCGGGCGCTGATTGTCGTCGCGGTTCACGTGCTCCGTGACGGCGTCGTCGCGCAGCCGCTGCGCGACCTCCAGAATCTGCTCGATCGGATGCGCGAGCGGCGCGATGCCCGTCGTGTCGACGGCCTGCATCTGCTCGACGAGGCAGAAGAACTCGTTGAGCTGGGCCAGCGTGCGCTCGGCGTCGGCGTCGGCCATTTCGAGCCGCGCAAGGTGCGCGATGCGTTTCACATCGGTCAGGGTCAAAGCCATGCGGTCACCGGAAAAACAAGGGCTTGGCGCAGCGTGAAACTTGCGTTGCGTCAGGGGGTTGGAAGGTTCGATCTAACCCTCAAAAATCGGGGGCGAAGCGGCGAAAATACAGCCCGTTTCGGTTCAAATACAGCGAAATTATAAGGTATCATTACGCGTTCGACCCAGACCCGGACTGCCTTTGCCGCGCCGCCGCCGCCGCTTTGACGAAGCGAAGCCGCGCGGGCTTCGCGCCGGTCCCGGAAGATTTCACTCGCAGCTTCGCGTTTTTCGAGCGGCCGCCCCCGCCCGATCCGAGGCTGTTATTTTTTCCGCTGCCGCCCTTCGCGCCATGTCCGCATGGGGCCGGCCCCAGAGCGAAACAGGATTCTGAATGTTCGGTTTTTTGCGCAGCTATTTCTCCAACGATCTCGCGATCGACCTCGGCACCGCAAACACCCTGATCTACATGCGCGGCAAGGGCATCGTGCTCGATGAGCCGTCCGTCGTCTCGATCCGCCAGGAAGGCGGCCCGAACGGCAAGAAAACGATTCAAGCAGTCGGCAAGGAAGCGAAGCAGATGCTCGGCAAGGTGCCCGGCAACATCGAGGCGATCCGTCCGATGAAAGACGGCGTGATCGCCGATTTCACGGTCACCGAGCAGATGATCAAGCAGTTCATCAAGACTGCGCACGAATCGCGGATGTTCTCGCCGTCACCGCGCATCATCATCTGCGTGCCGTGCGGCTCGACCCAGGTCGAGCGCCGCGCGATCAAGGAAGCGGCCCACGGCGCGGGCGCGTCGCAGGTCTACCTGATCGAGGAGCCGATGGCGGCTGCGATCGGCGCGGGCCTGCCGGTGTCGGAGGCGACGGGCTCGATGGTCGTCGACATCGGCGGCGGCACGACGGAAGTCGGCGTGATCTCGCTCGGCGGCATCGTCTACAAGGGCTCGGTGCGCGTCGGCGGCGACAAGTTCGACGAGGCGATCGTCAACTACATCCGCCGCAACTACGGGATGCTGATCGGCGAGCAAACGGCCGAGGCGATCAAGAAGGAAATCGGCTCCGCGTTCCCGGGCTCCGAAGTCAAGGAAATGGAAGTGAAGGGCCGCAATCTGTCGGAAGGCATTCCGCGCAGCTTCACGATCTCCAGCAACGAAATCCTCGAGGCGCTCACCGATCCGCTGAACCAGATCGTGTCGTCGGTGAAGATCGCGCTCGAGCAGACGCCGCCCGAACTCGGCGCGGACATCGCCGAGCGCGGCATGATGCTGACGGGCGGCGGCGCGCTGTTGCGCGACCTCGACCGCCTGCTCGCCGAGGAAACCGGCCTGCCCGTGCTCGTCGCCGAGGATCCGCTCACCTGCGTCGTGCGCGGCTCCGGGATGGCGCTCGAACGGATGGACAAGCTCGGCAGCATCTTCTCGTACGAGTGATCGTCTAGGCATCCGTATGTCGCTCGCGCGGCGTGGCAGGCTCGCTCGTTTAGAACGAACCGCCGCGCCGTTCGCGCGTCTGAGCAACATCTAAACCGATCACGCGCCCGGCGCCGACCATGGAATACAGTCCGCCGCCCCTCTTCAAACAAGGTCCGTCCGCGCTCGCGCGGCTGATCTTCTTCGTCGTCCTGGCCATCGCGCTCCTCGTCTCGGACGCGCGCTTCAACACGCTCGAAATCGTCCGCGGCGTGCTCGGCACCGTGCTCTATCCGCTGCAGCGCGCGGCGCTCGTGCCGCGCGACCTGATCGTCGGCGCGGCCGAGCTCGCGACGTCGAGCACCGCGCTGCGCCACGAAAACCAGCAATTGCGCGACCGCAACCTGAAGCTGTCGCTGCAGGCGAACCAGGCGGGCCAACTCGCCGCCGACAACGCGCACCTGCGCGCGGTGCTCGAGCTGCGCCAGCAGATCGCCGCGCAGGCGACGCCCGTCGAGATCCAGTACGACACGGGCGATCCGTTCTCGCAAAAGATCATCATCGGCCACGGCTCGCAGGCGGGCATTCAGAACGGCGCGCCCGTCGTCAACGAGGACGGCGTGATCGGCCAGGTCACGCGCGTGTTCCCGCTGCAGTCGGAAGTCACGCTCGTCACCGACCGCGATCTCGCGATTCCGGTCCAGGTGCTGCGCACCGGGCTGCGCAGCGTGATCTACGGCACGCCGAAGGGCGATGCGCTCGATCTGCGCTTCGTGCCGACGAGCGCCGATCTGCTCGCGGGCGACGAGCTCGTGACGAGCGGGCTCGACGGCGTCTATCCGCCGGGGCTGCCGGTCGCGAAGGTCGTGCGCGTCGACAAGCTCGCGGACACCGCGTTCGCGCACGTCGTCTGCGCGCCGATCGCCGCGGTGCGCGGCGCGCGCGAGATGCTCGTGCTGCACTACCGCACCGACGTTCCGCCGCGCCCCGCCGCCGACGAAGCCGCGAGCGACGCGAACGCGAAATCGGCAAGGGGCAAAAAGGCGGCGAAGGGCGCGGACAAGAGCGCGAAGGCCGCCGACAAAGGCGCGGACAAGGACAAGGGCGCAAAACCGGCCGCCGCGCCGCCCGCGCCAGCGCAGAACCGGCCGGCCGGTGCGGCGCAACCCGCCGCGCCGCTCAAGCCCGCGGCCGCGCCGTCGCAAGGAGCGCCGCGATGAGCCGCCCTCAGTACATCCTGCAGCCCGTCAATCCGTACTTCATCGTCTTCAGCCTCGCGGCCGCGTTCCTGCTGAACCTGATGCCGTGGGGCCGGATTCCGGGCGTGCCCGATTGCGTGGCGCTCGTGCTGCTGTTCTGGAACATCCACCAGCCGCGCAAGGTCGGCATGGGCGTTGCGTTCGCGCTCGGCATCCTGATGGACGTTCACGACGCGGGCCTCCTCGGCGAGCACGCGCTCGCGTACACGCTGCTGTCGTACGGCGCGATCACGATCCACCGGCGTGTACTGTGGCTGCCGCTCGGCGTGCAGATCTTCTATGTCGCGCCGCTCCTCGTGCTCGCGCAGCTCGTGCCGTTCGTGATCCGGCTGCTGATGGGCGCCGCGTTCCCCGGCTGGAGCTATCTCGTCGACGGCTTCGTCGAGGCGGCGCTGTGGCCGGTCGCGAGCCATCTGCTGCTGATGCCGCAGCGCCGTCCGGTCGACCCGGACGACACGCGGCCGATCTGACGCGCCGCGCCGCCAGGAATTTCGCGTTGAACGCCCGCCGATCGACCGACCGACCGCTCGCCGCCGGCGCGTTGCGGCCGCCGCGCGGCGGCGAAAGCGCGCCCCTTCATCCGTAATCGCATGACCGAATTCAAGGACACACAACAGCAGCTCTCGAAGTTCCGCCTGCGCGTCGCGGCGGCGGGCGTGTTCGTGTTCGTCTGTTTCGGCCTGCTCGCCGCGCGGTTCTTCTACCTGCAGGTCTGGCAGCACGGCAAGTACGCGCTGCAGGCCGAGGAAAACCGGATCTCGGTCGCGCCGATCGTCCCGAACCGCGGGATCATCACCGATCGCAACGGCGTGGTGCTCGCGAAGAACTACTCCGCGTACACGCTCGAGATCACGCCGTCGAAGCTCACCGACACGCTCGAGAACACGATCAACGCGCTCGCCGAGGTCGTGCAGATCGACGCGCGCGACCGCCGCCGCTTCAAGAAGCTGCAGGAGGACTCGAAGAACTTCGAGAGCCTGCCGATCCGCACGCGCCTCACCGACGACGAAGTCGCGCGCTTCACCGCGCAGCGCTGGCGCTTCCCGGGCGTCGACGTGCGCGCGCGCCTGTTCCGCCAGTATCCGCTCGGCCCGACGGCCGCGCATGTGATCGGCTACATCGGCCGGATCTCGAAGCGCGACCAGGACAGGATCGACGCGATGAGCGACGAGAACGACAGCGATCCGGAAAGCTACGATCCGCGCCGCGACGCGAACAACTACAAGGGCACCGACTACATCGGCAAGATCGGCGTCGAGCAGAGCTACGAGACCGATCTGCACGGGATCACGGGCTTCGAGGAAGTCGAGGTGACGGCGGGCGGGCGGCCCGTGCGCACGCTGTCGCGCACGCAGGCGACGCCCGGCAGCAACCTCGTGCTGTCGCTCGACATCGGGCTGCAGCAGATCGCCGAGCAGGCGTTCGCCGGCAAGCGCGGCGCGCTCGTCGCGATCGAGCCGAAGACGGGCGACGTGCTCGCGTTCGTGTCGTCGCCGAGCTTCGATCCGAATTCATTCGTCGACGGCATCGACCAGCAGACCTGGGACGAGCTCAACAACTCGCCCGACAAGCCGCTCCTGAACCGTCCGCTGCACGGCACCTATCCGCCCGGCTCGACGTACAAGCCGTTCATGGCGCTCGCGGGCCTCGCGCTCGGCAAGCGCACGCCCGGCTGGGGCTTCCAGGACCCCGGCTACTTCACGTTCGGCGGCCACACGTTCCGCAACGACGTGCGCTCGGGCCAGGGCTGGGTCGACATGAACCGCGCGATCATGGTGTCGAACGACACGTATTTCTACATGCTCGCGCGCGACCTCGGCGTGACCGCGATCGCGAACTTCATGAAGCCGTTCGGCTTCGGCCAGTTGACGGGCATCGACATCCAGGGCGAGGCGCGCGGGATCCTGCCGTCGCCCGAATGGAAGAAGAAGACGTTCAAGAAGGCCGCGCAGCAGAAATGGTTCGACGGCGAGACGATCAGCCTCGGGATCGGCCAGGGCTACAACTCGTTCACGATCCTGCAGCTCGCGCACGCGACGGCGACGCTCGCGAACGACGGCGTCGTCATGAAGCCGCACCTCGTGAAGGAGGTCGAGAACCCGATCTCGCGCGCGCGGCACCTGACGGTGCCGAAGGAAAGCGGCACGATCCCGCTCAAGCAGGGCGACCTCGACGTCGTGAAGCGCGGGATGGAGAACGTCGTCGAGAGCCCGTCGGGCACCGCGTTCAAGGTGTTCCGCGGCGCGCCGTACCTTGCGGCGGGCAAGACCGGCACCGCGCAGGTGTTCTCGCTGCAGGGCGGCAACTACCGCGGCCACCTGCTCGCCGAGCATCTGCGCGACCACGCGCTGTTCATCGCGTACGCGCCCGTCGACCATCCGCAGATCGCGCTCGCGCTGATCGTCGAGAACGGCGGCTGGGGCGCGCAGTCGGCAGGCCCGATCGCGCGGCGCGTGCTCGATTTCTACCTGATCGACCGCAAGAATCCGACGACGGAAGCGGCGGCCGTCGCGGCGGCCGCGTCGGCGACCGAGCCCGTCAACGCGCCCGTGATCGGCGATGCGACGAGGCCTGTCGGCGTCGCGGCCGGGTTCAAGGCACTGCCGCAGCCGACGCCGCCCGCGCCGGCGAGCGGCGCGGCGATCACCGCCGCCGCGCCGTGGCGCGACCAAAGGAAGTCCCCGCAGGACGACAACCATGCCGTCTCCGCCGCCAAGCCGGCGACGGGCGGCATCGACGAGTAACGGAGACAGGCATGCAATTCGACAAGCGCGCCTCGCTCGACAAGATCAAGCAGATGTTCGCGGGCTTCGACCGACCGCTCGCGCTCATCGTGTTCCTGCTGCTGTGCGTCGGCATCGTCACGCTGTACAGCGCGAGCGTCGACGTGCCGGGACGCGTCGAGGACCAGTTGCGCAACATCATGCTGACGTTCGTGCTGATGTGGGTGATCGCGAACATCCCGCCGCAGACGCTGATGCGCTTCGCGGTGCCGCTCTATTCGTTCGGCGTCGCGCTGCTCATCGCGGTCGCGCTGTTCGGGATGACGAAGAAGGGCGCGAAGCGCTGGCTGAACGTCGGCGTCGTGATCCAGCCGTCCGAGATCCTCAAGATCGCGACGCCGCTGATGCTCGCGTGGTACTACCAGCGGCGCGAAAGCAGCCTGCGCTGGTACGACTTCGTCGTCGCGTTCGTGATCCTGATGGTGCCCGTCGGGCTGATCGCGAAGCAGCCGGATCTCGGCACCGCCGTCCTCGTGTTCGCCGCGGGCATCTTCGTGATCTATCTCGCGGGGCTGTCGTACAAGCTGATCGTGCCGGTGCTCGTCGCCGGCGTGCTCGCGGTCGGCTCGATCGCCGTGTTCGAGGAGCGCATCTGCCAGCCCGAAGTCGTCTGGCCGCTGATGCACGACTATCAGAAGCACCGCGTCTGCACGCTGCTCGATCCGACGTCCGACCCGCTCGGCAAGGGTTTCCACACGATCCAGGCGGTGATCGCGATCGGCTCCGGCGGCCCGCTCGGCAAGGGGTATCTGAAGGGCACGCAGGCGCACCTCGAATTCATTCCGGAAAAGCACACCGACTTCATCTTCGCGGTGTTTTCCGAGGAATTCGGGCTCGTCGGCGGGCTCGTGCTGCTGACGCTGTACATGGCGCTGATCGCGCGCGGGCTCTACATCGCCGCGCAGGGCGCGACGCTGTTCGGGCGGCTGCTCGCCGGCTCGCTCACGCTCGCCTTCTTCGTCTATGCGTTCGTCAACATCGGGATGGTGAGCGGCGTGCTGCCCGTCGTCGGCGTGCCGCTGCCGTTCATGAGCTATGGCGGCACGGCGCTCACGACGCTCGGCATCGCGGTCGGGCTCATCATGAGCGTCGGACGGCAGAAACGGCTGATGAAGAGTTGATCGAAGCGGCGCGATGCGCCGTTTTTTGTGGTCGTCGTCGGGATGACGTCGGGCGCGGCCGGCGCCGCGAACGGGACGGGCGTCAGCCGCACCGGCCGTCAGTTCGGCGGCCCGGACGCCTTCGGCGCCGACGCGCCGCCCGGCCCCGCCTTCAATGCCGCCGTCAGCTCGCGGTACTTGAGCGCCGCCGCGCCGTCGCCTTGCGCGGCGGCGGCCGCATAGTACGCGCGGGCGATGTCGAGATTGCGCGCTACGCCGTCGCCGCCGCGCTCGTAAAACGACGCAGTCACGTATTGCGAAACCGGCTCGCCCGCATCGGCCGCCCGCTTGTACCACACGAACGCCTGCCGGTTGTCGCGCGGCGTGCCGCGCCCGTCGAGAAACTGGTTCGCGAGCGCGAGCTCGGCCTGCACGTGCCCTTGCCGCGCGGCCTTCAGGAACCAGCCGTGCGCGGCCGCCGGATCGCGCGCGACGAATTCGCCGTCGTCGAGCATCCGGCCGTACACGTACTGCGCCTGCGACATCCCCGCGTCGGCCGCGCGCCGCAGCCAGCGCAGCCCTTCCGGCACGTTCGCCGTCACGCCTTCGCCGTTGATCAGCATCATCGCGTAGTCGAACGCGGCGAGGCGGTTGCCGCGCGCCGCCGCGTCGTGAAACTGCACGAGCGCCGCGCGCAGATTGCCCGCGTTGTAGTCGGCGACCGCCGACTCCGTCTCGCGCTCCGGGTTCGACTGGCTCGGCCCGCCCGATGCCTGCGCGCCCGATGCCTGCGCGAACGCGCCGCCCGCGGCCGCGACGAATGCCGCCGCGACGAACGAGCTGATCGCCGCGCCGCGAAGCGCGTGCCGCGCGCGAGCCGAGAACGGCGCGCCGCGGCGCTTCCCGTTCATCCCCGCACCTCCTGCAACGCCTGTCGCGTCGCACGCAGCAGCCACACGACATCCGCCGACAACGCGACCACGCGGAATCCGGCTTCGAGAGACTGGCGCGCGCCGGCTGCGTCCGCGGCGAAAATACCCACCGGCACGCCGGCGCGCCGCCCGGCCGCGAGCACGTGCTCGAGCGCGGCGGTGACATCCGGATGCTTCGTGTCGCCAAGATGCCCGAGGCTCGCCGACAGATCGGCGGGCCCGACGAATACGCAATCGACGCCTGGCGTCGCCGCGATCCGCTCGGCTTCGTCGATGCCGCGTGCCGATTCGATTTGCACGATCGCCGCGATCTGCGCGTTCGCCGTCTGCACATAGTCGCGCCGCATCCCGTACGCGGCCGCGCGGACGATGCCCGCGACGCCGCGCAGCCCGTCCGGCGCGTCGGGCGCCTGAAAGCGGGTGAGCCGCACCGCATGCGCGGCCTCGTCGGCCGTCTCGACGCCCGGGAACATCAGCGTGCGCGCGCCCGCGTCGAGCGCCCGCTTGACGAGCCACGGCTCGCGCGCCGGCACCCGCACGACGGGCTCGCTCGGCAGATGCGCGGCCGCGAGCGCGCGCAGTTGCGCAGCGACGTCGCGACTGTCGTTCGGCGCGTGCTCCATGTCGATGCACAGCCAGTCGAAGCCGGCGTGCGCGAGCGCCTCGGTCGCCGCCGCGCTCGCGAGCGTCAGCCACAGGCCGAGCAGCGGCTCGTCGCCGTCGCGCAAACGTGCTTTCAGGGAATTGGTGAGCGTGCTCATCGGCGGCCTCCTGTCGTGCGGCGCACGGGCGGACTGCGATTCGGAAAGAGGGGCGGCGAAGCCGCCGGGCGGGGCGCTGCGCCGCAACAGGCGGGGCGCGCGACGCGTTCGTCGCGGCGGACGATCCGCGATTCGATCATACCGTGATCGCGCCCGCGCGCGGATTCGGAAAACACCGATGCCGGGCCGGCCGGCCCTTGGCGGATTCAGGCAAAGAACGGAGCAGGTGGGAAGCCATGAGCAGCGCGGCGCGACTCACGCGGCGCGCCGCCCGCGTCAGCCGCGCGGATCGCGCTCGACGTCGGCCCAGCAGTTCGGCGTCTCGTACAGACGCACGCGCTCGAGGCGCAGATTGACGCCGTAATGCGCGTCGTACACGTTCGCGAGGATGCCGAACGCGATCGCGGCGAGATTCTCGACGGTTGGAATCCGGTCGAGCACGACCGTCTTGTGGTCGGCCATCCTTTCGAGGAACGAGCGCACGATTTCGTCGCGCGCATAGACGAGAAACGCGTGATCCCACTTGCTGACGAGGTGCTCCATCGCGAGCGCCTTCACGTCGGCGAAATCCATCACCATCCCGCGGTCGGGCGCGCCCTCGGTCTCGACGAGATCGCCGCGCAGCGTGATTTCGAGCACGTAGCGATGCCCGTGCAGATTCCGGCACTGGCTGCGGTGATCGGGAATGCGGTGTCCCGCGTCGAATTCGAGTTTTCGGGTAATCAGCACGATGAATGAAGCGTAAGGCTCAGGGAATGTTCAGGTACTTGTGCGTCTGCATCGACAGCCGCCATTGCGGATGGCGCTTGCACCAGTCGATCGCGAGCTTCGTATTGAGCTCGCGCGACGGGCCGTCCATCGGCTGCACGAGGAAATGCTCGAAGTCGAGCTTCGCGTAATCGGCCAGGTGCTGGTTGTCCTGCGGCACCACCACCTTCAGTTCGTTGCCCTTCGTGACGACGAGCGGCGCATCCGCCTTCGGGCTCACGCAGATCCAGTCGATCGATTCGAGCACGGGCAGCGAGCCGTTCGTCTCGATCGCGATCGTGAAGCCCGCCGCGTGCAGCGCGTCGACGAGCGGCTGATCGAGCTGCAGCATCGGCTCGCCGCCCGTGCAGACGACGAAGCGATGCGCCTCGCCCGCCGGCCAGAGCGACGCGATCTTCTCCGCGAGCGATGCGGCATCCTTGAACTTGCCGCCGTTCTCGCCGTCGGTGCCGACGAAATCGGTATCGCAGAAGCGGCACACCGCGCCGTCGCGATCCGCCTCGCGCCCGGTCCACAGGTTGCAGCCGGCGAACCGGCAGAACACGGCGGGACGACCGGCGTTCGCGCCCTCGCCCTGCAATGTATAGAAGATTTCCTTGACCGTGTACGTCATGCTGCTTCGTTCCGGCTTGCGCCGCTCGCCTTCCGTTACTCGATGAATCCTGTTGCCGCTCGCGCCCACGCGCGAGCGGCACGCCACGCCACGCGTCAGACGGGCGCCTCCGTCACGCTTTCGCCGCGCAGATACGCTTCGAAGCCGCGCTTGCGCAGCTTGCACGCCGGGCATTCGCCGCAGCCGAAGCCCCAGTCGTGCAGCTCCGAGCGCTCGCCGACGTAGCACGTGTGCGTCTCCACGCGGATCAGCTCGACAAGCGGCTTGCCGCCCAGTTGCTCGGCGAGCCGCCACGTATCGGCCTTGTCGAGCCACATCAGCGGCGTCTCCAGCACGAAGCGCGAGTCCATGCCGAGATTGAGCGTGACCTGCAGCGCCTTCATCGTGTCGTCGCGGCAATCCGGGTAGCCGGAGAAATCGGTCTCGCACATGCCGCCGACGAGCACGCGCAGCCCGCGCCGATACGCGATCGCCGCGCCGATCGTCATGAACAGCAGGTTGCGGCCCGGCACGAACGTGTTCGGCAGGCCGTTCGACGCCGTCTCGATCTCGATCGCGCGCGTCATCGCCGTGTCGCTGATCGCGCCGAGCACTGACAGATCGACCATGTGATCGTCGCCGAGCTTGTGCGACCACTGCGGAAAACGCCGCTTCAGCGCATCGCGCACGCCCTCGCGGCATTCGAGCTCGACGCGGTGGCGCTGACCGTAATCGAAGCCGAGCGTCTCGACGGTCTGATAGCGCTCGAGCGCCCAGGCAACACACGTGGCCGAATCCTGGCCGCCGGAAAACAATACGAGCGCGCCGTCCTTAGCGTCTGTCCGAATCACCGTGATACTCCGTGAATGATGAGCGAGCGCGCCGGCGATCCGACGCGCGCCGGCCCACCCAGTATAGGCAGCAGCGCGCGGCCCGAAACGGCGCGGCGCTTATGTCGCTCATCGCGCCGCGCGGGCGGCGCACGGACCCGCGCGATGCACGAGCCGCCGAAACGAAAAAAGGACTTGCGGCGCCTTCTCGCGCATCCTCAAGTCCTCTAAGTCTTTGAGTCGACGAAGATTTTATCACGCCGCCTCGCAATCGGCCGAGGACCGGAATGCCGCGCCACAAACGAAAAACCCCAAGAACCTGGCGATTCTTGGGGTGGGATACTGCTGGTGGCCTGGGGCGGAATCGAACCACCGACACGCGGATTTTCAATCCGCTGCTCTACCAACTGAGCTACCGGGCCACGAAGAAGAAAAATTATAGCAACGCACAAAACACCGATCAAGCCCTTTGTGCAAAAAATTTATGCCGCGCCTTCGGCCGGCTTCTTGCCGAGCTCCACGCCGAGCTGCTTGAGCTTGCGGTACAGGTGCGTGCGCTCGAGGCCCGTCTTCTCCGCGACGCGCGTCATGCTGCCGTTCTCGCGCGCGAGGTGATATTCGAAGTACGCTCGCTCGAACGCGTCGCGCGCCTCGCGCAGCGGAATGTCAAACGGGATCGCGGCCGTCGTCTGGCCCGCGAGCGCCGCGGACGGATCGTCGCCGAACGTCGGCAGCACGGCCGCCGACGCGACCGACGACAGCCCCGCCGCCGGCTTCGCCGCCGTGCTCGCCGGCACCGGCGCCGCGCCGCGCGCGAGTCCGTGCTCGACCGACTTCAGCAGCTTCTGCAGCGTGATCGGCTTCTCGAGAAAATCGAGCGCGCCGATCTTCGTCGCCTCGACGGCCGTGTCGATCGTCGCGTGCCCCGACATCATGATGACGGGCATCGTCAGTTGTCCTTGGCTCGCCCATTCCTTCAGCAACGTGACGCCGTCGGTATCGGGCATCCAGATGTCGAGCAGCACGAGATCGGGCGCATGCCGCAGCCGGTAGTCGCGCGCGGCCTGCGCGTTCTCCGCGACGTCGACGACGTGCCCTTCGTCGCTGAGGATCTCCGAGAGCAATTCCCGGATGCCCATTTCATCATCTACCACCAGGATGGTTGCCATTTACGCTGCCTTTGTCTGCACAGTTGCTCTTGTCTTGGCGGGTGCCGTGCCGCCGTTCGTGCCGCCCCCGGTGCCCGCCGCATCGTCCGCGAGTTGCAGGAACAGGATCGAGACCTGCGCGCCTTCCACGACGTCGCCGTGCATGCGATTGCGCAGATCGATCCGCGCGCCATGCTCGTCGACGATCTTCTTCACGGTCGCGAGGCCGAGCCCCGTCCCTTTCGCCTTCGTCGTCACGTAAGGCTCGAACGCGCGCGTCAGGATGCGCGCCGGAAAACCCGGACCGTTGTCCGAAACGGTCAGCCGAACCGCGACGCGCGTTTTGCCGTCCGCGTCGGGATCGCCATATTCTACTGTCTTGGTTTCGAGCAACACACGGGGATGCTCGACGTCGGCGACCGAATCCTGCGCGTTCTGCAGCAGATTGTGGATCACCTGACGCAGTTGCGTCGCGTCGCCGCGGATCACCGGAAGCGGCGCCTGCTCGACGACGATCGTGCTCTTGCCCTCGCCGACGCCGTAAAGCGTCAGCACTTCGCTCACCAGATCGTTCAGTTGCAGGTTGACGAGCACCGCGGGCGGCGTGCGCGCGTAATCGCGGAAATCGTCGACCATGCGCTTCATCGCGGCCACCTGATTGACGATCGTCGTCGCGCCGCGCTTGAGCACGTCGGCGTCGGTCGGCGCGAGCTTGTCGGAGAGCTTCATCTGCAGGCGCTCGGCCGACAACTGGATCGGCGTGAGCGGATTCTTGATCTCGTGCGCGAGCCGCCGCGCGACTTCGCCCCATGCGACCGAACGCTGCGCGGAGATCACGTCGGAAATGTCGTCGAACACGACGACGTAGCCGGACGTCTGCGGATCGTCGGGCTGGCCGGGCGCCGCCGCCGTCGACACGAGCCGCGTGCCGCGCACGAGCAGCGTCAGCGGATCGGCCTCGCCCGGCACCTCGACCGCGAACTGCTGCTGCCAGTGACCGCGATCCTCGCCGCTGCCCTGGCCCGCCGCCTCGCGATCGGCGAACGCCTTTCTCACCATCGCGCCAAATTCCGCGACGACGCCGATCTGATCGAGCGTCGTGCCGATCAGCGAATTGAACGGCTGGCGGAAGATCCGCTCGGCGCCGCGATTCGCGGTCGTCAGGCGAAACTGGCGGTCGAGCACGAACACGCCCGCCGTCAGGTTCGCGAGAATGCTCTCGAGATACGTCTTCGAATGCTCGAGCGCGACGCGGTTCTTCTCGACCGCGAGGCGCGCCTCCGACAACTGCCGCGTCATCGCGTTGAACGACTGCGTGAGGAAGCCGAGCTCGTCGCGCGTCTTGATCTCGCGCTTCGGCGTATAGTCGCCCTCCGCGACTTCCTTCGTGCCCTGCGCGAGCAGGAAGAGCGGCCGCGCGAGCTGGTTGCCGAGCGCGAGCGCGATCATCATCGCGATGAACGTCGCGAGAAAGAGCGCGAGCGTGAGCGTGCCGATGTACATCTTGCGCAGCCCGCTGCGGCCGAGCGCCTTCTCCTGATATTCGCGATACGCGCGCTGCACGGCGTCCGCGTTGCGCGCGAGCGTCGGCGACACCGGCTGCGTGAGCTGCAGGAAACGCTCGGCGGGCTGCAACAGCAGCGTCGACGAATCGGGAATGCGCTGCACGACGCGCAGGCGCAGCGCGCCCTTCGATCCGCGCGCGCGCGGATCGCCGTCGACCTCGCCCTCGATCGCCGCGAATGCGCCGTGCTCGCGCGCCTGGCTCAGCATCAGCGGCGTCGGCATGTCGTCCGGAATCAGCGCGGCGAAGTTGCCCGATGCCTGCGCGATGATGTGCACGTCGGGCGACGCGCCCGTGCCGCGGCCCGGCTCGACGATTGTCGCGTCCTGCACGCCGAACTGGTCGCGCAGCCGCAGCAGCGTGAGCGTCGTGCCGTTCGTGTTGGTGTCGGCGCTCGCGAGCTGCTCGGACATCAGGCGCGCCTTCGTCTGCAAGTCGGCGAGCGACGTGTCGAGCATCCCGCGCCCGAGATTGAGGCCCGCGGTGAGCGCCGTCTCGACGTTCACGTCGAACCACGATTCGATGCTGCGCGATACGAACTGATACGACACGATATAGATGATCCCGCCCGGCACGACGCCGACGAGCGTGAAGAACACCGCGAGCTTCGCGAGCAGCCGCGTGCCGAACTTGCCCTTCCTCAGCCGCGCGACGATCATCCCGACGAGCCCGAGCACGACGAGCAGGAACACGAGCGCGACGATGATGTTCGCCGAGTAGAGCCACGAGTAGTAGCGATCGAAGAACTCGGTGTTCGCGCTCGCAGCCGCGAGCAGCACGAGCAGCAGAAGCGCCGTGATCGCGACAGTCGACACGATCACGCGTATCAGAAAACTCTTTCCGCTCGTTGCGCGGCGGACGCGCATTTTACTTAGCACGCTCGGCCACCGTGAAAATGAAACGCTTCCAGTCGGAAACGAGATTCCAGTCGCGGTTGTTCACCGCGTCCACCTGGAACGGCTTCGGCATCAGCGCGGTATCGAGCTGCATGCGCACCGACGCCGTATACGTCTCGCCCGAGCGCACCTGGCCCTTGTCGATCACGTGCCAGGACGTCACGTGCTTGACCACCGCGAGCGCCTCCTTCAGCGACGGAAAGCCGAGCTGCAGGCCGCCCGTCGATACCCGGTATTCGCGCGTGAGCGGCTGGAACGACAGGCGGATCGTCTGCGACACCGACACCGGCTGCTCGTCGAACCAATACCAGCGCGCGCGGCTCAGCTCGAAATCGGTCGTGAAGTAGAGCGGCACGCCTTTGTTCACCGCATCCTCGAGGCTGCTGTTGAGCTCGAAATCGAAACGCGCGTCGAGACTCCAGCCGCCGCCGTCCGACTGCAGCGACGCGCGCTGCACGGCGATCGTATCGGCGTGCGCGGAAGGAACGGCAGCGAGACACAGCGTCAGCGCGACCCATAGCACGGCCGCGAGCCGGAGTGGAAAGAAGCGTTTGATCGTCACCGTTTCTGAAAGCGCGCGTAGAAAAATCCGTCGTGATCGACATGCCGGCCGGGCTCGCCCGATCCCCCGACGGCCGGCGCCCCGCCTGTCGCGCCCTGCGGCAGCAACTGCCCGGGCGCGTCCAATCGTACCGCATCTTGACAGGCGTCTCCAAACCAGCGCGCCTGCAGTTCGCCCTCGTCCGGAAAGATCGAGCAGGTCGCGTACAGCAGCTCGCCGCCGGGTTTCACGAGCGGCCAGAGCGCGCTCAGAATGCGGCGCTGCTCGGCGACGAGCGCGGGAATGTCGGCCGCGCGGCGCAGCCAGCGGATGTCCGGATGACGGCGCATGATGCCCGACGCGGAGCACGGCACGTCGGCGAGGACCCGGTCGAACGGACGCCCGTCGTGCCATTGCGCGGGGTCTCCTGCGTCGCCGACGCGCACGTCGGCCGCGAGCGACAGCCGCGCGAGGTTCTCGCCGATGCGCGGCGCGCGCGCCGGATCGCTTTCGAGCGCGACGACTTCGGCGTGCGCGAGTTCGAGAATGTGACCCGTCTTGCCGCCGGGCGCCGCGCACGCGTCGAGCACGCGCATGCCGTCGCGCGCGCCGAGCCATTCGGCCGCGAGCTGCGCGCCCGCGTCCTGCACCGACACAAGGCCGTCCGCGAAACCCGGAATGCGCTCGACGGGCAGCGCCGATGCGAGCCGTATCGCGTGACGGCCAATCTTCTCGGCGTCGATCCGCTCGGCGCGCAACACGTCGAGATACGCTTGGGCCGTCATGCGGCGCGCGTTCACGCGCAGCGTGAGCGGGCCGGGGGTGTCGCCCGAGGCAAGAATGCGCGGCCATGCATCGGGCCACGCACGCTCGACAGCGTCGATCCACCACGGCTCGTAGTTCCAGCGCGCGCGCCGATCGGACTGCAGCCGCTCGAGCCACGCGGCCCGCTCGCGCAGGAACCGGCGCAGCACCGCGTTGACAAGCCCCTTCGCAAACGAGCACTCGCGGCGCGCGCCGATCGCGGTCACCGCCTGATCGACGACGGTGAAGGGCGTGTAGGCGGCGTGCTCGCCGTCGTCGACGAGGAGCGCGAACGCGCAGACGAGGAGCGCATGCACGTGCGCCGGCGGCGCCTTCGCAACGAGTTGCGCGATCAGCCAGTCGGCCGTGCCGCGAAAGCGCATCGCGCGATACGCGATGTCCTGGATCGCGCCGCGCGCCGCCGCCTGTGCGTTCGAAGACATCGATGCGTGGACGGCCGCAAGCGCAGCGGGCAGCGCCGCGCCGCGATTGACTGCGTCGACCGCTTGCGCGGCGCCGTCGAGCGCGAAGCCGAGCGAATTGGGGACGAGATGCAGCGCCGACAGGCGCGGCGCGCGAGCGGGCGCGCCGGATGCGCGGGAACGGGAAGGGCGAGTCTGGGTCATCGGATCAGCAGTGCCTGCGGCACGCGGTCGCGCCGGGCGGTGGTAGGGGTGTGCCGTGGTGGCCGGCCCGCGGCCGGTCGGCTGTA
This sequence comes from Burkholderia humptydooensis, assembly GCF_001513745.1. Lineage (NCBI taxonomy): Bacteria > Pseudomonadati > Pseudomonadota > Betaproteobacteria > Burkholderiales > Burkholderiaceae > Burkholderia > Burkholderia humptydooensis. The sequence goes on from NZ_CP013380.1 coordinate 4,022,085, forward strand.
AGCGGGGTATTGTAGCGCGGCGGGAATCGGGTTTCGGGTGGCTGGGTGCGCGATGTGCCATGCGCGCTCGGTATGTTCGGCGCTTCGGCGCAGTATCGGCACGATCCGCCGCCGCCCGCAAGCCGCGTTTCGCCACCCCAATCAACCGAACGAGCGGCCGTCCAAAACGCCAAACTTCGCAGCGCGATGCATGCGGGGTTCGGGCGATCGCCGGATGCGCCGAAGCATGTCAAGACCGGCTACCGATATAGCGCCCTCTCACGAGCGCGTCGACGTTGCGACGCTCGTCAGTCGAAGCGGCCGGTGCGCGCCATTTCCATCAGCCGCGCGATCCGCTCCTCGGTGGCCGGATGCGTCGAGAACAGATTCTGCAGCCCGCCGCCCGACAGCGGATTCATGATCATCATCTGCGCGGTGGCCGGATGCTCCTCGGCCGTCTGGAACGGAATGCCCGACGCATAGCGGTGGATTTTGTCGAGCGCGGCAGCAAGCGCCTGCGGATCGCCCGAGATCTGCGCGCCGCCGCGGTCCGCCTCGAACTCGCGCGCGCGCGAGATCGCCATCTGGATCAGCGCGCCCGCGATCGGCGCAAGCAGCGCGACCGCGATGCCAGCGATCGGATTGGTGGGACGGCCGTTCTCGTCGCGCCCGCCGAAGAACATCGCGAAGTTCGCGAGCGCCGAGATCGCGCCCGCCATCGTCGCGGAAATCGTCGAGATCAGGATGTCGCGATGCTTCACGTGCGCGAGCTCGTGCGCCATCACGCCCCGCATCTCGCGCTCGGACAGCACGCGCAGGATGCCCGTCGTCGCGGCGACGGCCGCGTGCTCGGGATTGCGGCCGGTCGCGAACGCGTTCGGCTGATTCTCGTCGATCAGGTAGACGCGCGGCATCGGCAGGTTCGCGCGCGTCGCGAGTTCGCGCACCATCCGATAGAACTGCGGCGCCGTGGCCTCGTCGACCTCCTGCGCGTTGTACATGCGCAGCACCATCTTGTCCGAGAACCAGTACGAGAAGAAATTCATACCGAGCGCGATCAGCAGCGCGATCGTCATTCCGCGCGATCCGCCGATCATGCCGCCTATCACGATGAACAGGGCCGTGATCGCGGCCATCAGCATCGCCGTTTTGACCCAATTGAACATGTTTCCCACTCCTTATCCGTCTGCGGGGATCGCACCGCACGCATATCGGCGGCGGTGCATAATTGTAAGCGATCTGTTAGATAAGAGCGTTTCGAGAAAATTCAATCCTCAGCGCGTCGATGTCGCGAGCTTGACGCCGAGGCCGACGAACGCGCCGCCGACGCCGCGGTCGAGCCATTTCTTCACACCGGGCTTGCCGGCAAAGCGTTGCGTGACCGTGCCCGCGACCCACGCCACGATGCACGACCACACGGTGCTCATCGCGAGAAACACCGCGCCGAGCGTCAGGAACGCGAGCACCTTGTGATTGCTGTCCGCCGACACGAACTGCGGGAAGAACGACACGAAGAACAGCACCACCTTCGGGTTCAGCACGTTGGTCAGGAACCCTTGCGTGAACAACTGGCGCAGCGATTTGTCCGCGCCGCGCCGTGCGGGCTGCTCGGCCGCCTGCTCCTGCTTCGCGAAGATGAGGCGCACGCCCAGGTAGACGAGATAGGCCGCGCCGACGATCTTGATGACCGTGAACGCAGTTGCCGACGCGGCGAGCACCGCCGTCAGGCCGAACGCGCACGCGAGCACGTGCACGCAGCAGCCGGCAGAGATGCCGAGCGCGGACATGAGGCCCGCGCCGCGCCCCTGCGCGACGCTGCGGCCGACGATGTACGCGGTGTCGGGCCCCGGCGTGATGTTCAACAGGAAAACCGCTGCGACGAACAAGCCAAGATGGGTGATGCCGAACATGCCGATCCCTCGATGCTGATATCAGAGAATTCTACGCGCGCGCCCTGCGCGCCGCGACCCGGCCGTTCGGCCGATTGCGCGGCGCGCGCGATTCCGATGAACTGTTGGCAGGCGACGAAAATTACGCGGCGTCGGGCGGCGCGAAGCGCTGGCCGGCCGCAAGCGGCGCCCCCGCGAGAAACTCGCGCGCCGGCAGGCGCTTGCCGCCCGGCTTCTGCAATTGCGTGACGCGCAGCGCGCCTTCGCCGCAGGCGATCACGATGCCGTCCGGGCCGGCATCGACGATCGTGCCGGGCGCCGCGTCGCCGCGCGCCGGCACCGCGTCGGCCGCCCACAGCTTGAGCGTCGCGCCGTCGAGCGTGCCCGCGCCGCCCGGAAACGGGTCGAACGCGCGCACCTGCCGCGCGAGCACCTCGGCCGGCTTGCGCCAGTCGAGCGCCGCCTCGTGCTTGCCGATCTTCTCGGCATAGGTGACGCCGTCGGCGGGCTGCGGCGTCGCGGCGAGTGAACCCGCACGCTCGAGCTCGGCGAGCGCGTCGACGATGAGGCGCGCGCCCGCCGCCGCGAGCTTGTCGTGCAGCGTCGCCGTCGTATCGTCGGGCGCGATCGCGATGCGCGCATCGTGCAGCATCGCGCCCGTGTCGAGCCCGGCATCCATCTGCATCAGCGTGACGCCGGTCTCGGCGTCGCCCGCCTCGATCGCGCGATGGATCGGCGCGGCGCCGCGCCAGCGCGGCAGCAGCGACGCATGGATATTGATGCAGCCGTGCCGCGGCAGGCCGAGCACTTCCTGCGGCAGAAGCAGGCCATATGCGGCGACGACCATCACGTCGTGCGGCGTCGCGTGCAACAGATCGAGCGCGGCGGCAGCTTCGGCCGGGTACTTGCCCGCGCGGCGCAGCGACGGCGGCTGCGCGAGCGCGATGCCGTGCTCGAGCGCATAGCGCTTCACGGCGCTCGCCTGCAGCTTCATCCCGCGCCCGGCGGGACGATCGGGCTGCGTCAGCACGAGCGGCACCGGGAAGCCGGCCTCATGAATCGCGGCGAGCGCCGCCGCGGCGAATTCCGGCGTGCCGGCGAAAATGACCCGCAGTGAATGTGTCATGTGCAAATGAATCCGGGAACAGCCGTGCGCATCACATTGCGCGTTCGAGTTTCTTCATCTTCGTCTTGATCCGGGTCTGCTTGAGCGGCGACAGATACTGGACGAACACGCGGCCTATCAGATGATCCATCTCGTGCTGGATGCATACCGCGAGAAGCCCTTCGCAGTCGATCTCGAACGTCTCGCCTTTCTCGTCGAGCGCGCGCACGCGCACGCGGTCCGGACGCTCCACCTCGTCATAGACGCCCGGCACCGACAGACAGCCTTCCTCATAGACCTGCTTGCCGTCGCTCGTCCAGACGAGCTCCGGATTGATGAAGACGCGCAACTCGTTCTTCTCCTCGGACACGTCGATCACGATCACGCGCTCGTGCACGTCGACCTGCGTCGCCGCGAGCCCAATGCCGGGCGCCGCGTACATCGTCTCGGCCATGTCGGCGACGAGCTTGCGAATGCGGTCGTCCACTTTGTCGACCGGCTTGGCCACCTTGTGCAGCCGTTTGTCGGGGTAATGAAGGATGTTCAGCAAAGCCATGATTTCAGTGTTGAGAGACGAACGACCCGCCCGCATCGGCCGTTCGGCCGACTGCCGCGACGCGCGCGCCGGCCTCAAGATGGATTCGACGACGCGCGGAATCCGCCGCGCGTCGCGACGACCGGCCAATCGCCGTGAGCTTGCGCGCGCGGCATTCGTTCTATTTCGGATGATGAAAATTTTATCACGGCACCACGCGGCCCGCAGGCCGCGCTTCTCGAGGATTTCGTCATGTCGCCGCGATCGTTGACGCGTGCCGAGCTCGCCGGCTGGCTGCGGCTTGCGGGCGCGTCCGGCGTGCCGGCCGCCGCGCGTGCCGCACTCCTCGGCGCGTTCGCATCGCCCGAAGCGCTCTTTGCGGCGTCGCATGCGGAGCTGGCGACACTCGTCGGCGACGCTGCGGCCCGATCGGCGCTCGCGCCGCCCGCAGACGATTTCGAGCAGCGCGTCGACACGACGCTCGCCTGGCTCGACGAGCCCGGCAACGCGCTCATGACCCGGCACGATCCCGCGTATCCGGAGCCGCTCGCCGAGCTCTACGATCCGCCGCCGCTGCTATATATAAAGGGCCGCGTCGCGCTGCTCCATGCGCGGGCCGTCGCGATCGTCGGCAGCCGCGGGGCAACGCCGCAGGGGCTCGCCGACGCGACGCGCTTCGCGCGCGAACTGTCGGACGCGGGCCTTGCGATCGTGTCGGGCCTCGCGCGCGGCATCGACGGCGCCGCGCATCGCGGCGGGCTCGACGGCGCAAGCGGCACCGTCGCCGTGATCGGCACAGGCGCGGACATCGTCTACCCGGCTTGCCACCACGCGCTCGCCCACGAAATCGCCGAGCGCGGCGCGCTCGTCTCCGAGTGGCCGCTCGGCACGCCCGCGCGGTCCGCCCATTTTCCGCAGCGCAACCGGCTGATCGCCGCGCTGTCGCGCGGCGCGCTGATCGTCGAGGCGGCGCGCCGGTCCGGCTCGCTGATCACCGCGCGGCTCGCGAACGAAATGGGACGCGACGTGTTCGCGATTCCCGGCTCGATCCACGCGCCCCTGTCGCAGGGCTGCCACGCGCTGATTCGCGACGGCGCGAAGCTCGTCGAGACCGCGGCCGACGTGCTCGAGGAATTCGGCTTCGACCCTGCTCGCCCTGCGGGCGCAACGCGCGGCGCGCCCGCCGCCGCCGAGGCCGACGTCGATCCGGACGACGACGCGCGCCGGCTGCTCGCCGCGATCGGTTACGGCCCCGTGCCGCTCGAGCTGCTCGCGCAGCGCACGGCGCTTTCGAGCGGCGCGCTGCACCGGCGGCTGCTGCAGCTAGAGCTCGCCGGCCGCATCGCAGCGCTGCCGGGCGGCCGCTACATGCGCATCGCCAGCGCGCAGGCTGAGCCCACTCAAGCGCGCGGGACGAGCGCCGTGCTACATTCCGGCGCATAGGCGCCGCGCCCGGGCGTTCGCTCGAGCCGCCGCCACCTTACGATGCAAGGAAAACCGCCAATGCCCGCGCTGAATCTCGACACCGACGAAGATCGGATCGCCGAGCGCCTCCGGAATCCCGACACGCTGCTCGTCGCCTGCCTGTGCGCCGAGTGGTGCGGCACCTGCCGCGAATACCGCGCCGCGTTCGACCGGCTCGCCGACGCCCATCCCGGCGCCTGCTTCGCATGGATCGACGTCGAAACGCACGCCGACCGGCTCGACGATCTCGATGTCGAGAACTTCCCGACGCTCCTCGTCGAGGACGTGAACTCGGTCCGCTTCTTCGGCACGGTGCTGCCGCACGCCGCAATCGTCGAACGAATGCTGGCCGACCTGACGGCGCTGTCGGGCGCGCCGCATGCACCCAAACTGCGCAATTTGTTCGACTAGAATCGTCTGGCCTCGAAATATCGGCCGTGGAATGCAGCTTTACCGCTCGTTTACGCGGGAAGGCGTGCGACAGGCTTGCCGCCGCCCTTGCCCCCACTTATGATGACCCGCTTTTTGCTCACGCCGGCCGCCGTTTGGGCGCCGTGTGCTATAAAGCCGTCGTAAAAGGGCCCGCATCGGGCTCGCCCGGTCCATCAATACACACTGTCATGTCGAAAGCACTCATCATTGCGGAAAAGCCTTCTGTCGCGAACGACATCGCGCGTGCTTTGGGCGGCTTTACCAAGCATGACGAATACTACGAGAGCGACGAATACGTACTGTCGTCGGCGGTCGGCCACCTGCTCGAAATCGCCGCACCGGAGGAATACGAGGTCAAGCGCGGCAAGTGGAGCTTCGCGCATCTGCCTGTCATTCCTCCCCATTTCGATCTGAATCCGATCGCGAAAAGCGAGTCGCGCCTGAAGGTGCTGACCAGGCTGATCAAGCGCAAGGACGTCGAACGCCTGATCAACGCATGCGACGCGGGACGCGAGGGCGAACTGATCTTCCGCCTGATCGCGCAGCACGCGAAGGCGAAGCAGCCCGTCCAGCGCCTGTGGCTGCAGTCGATGACGCCCGCCGCGATCCGCGACGGCTTCGCGCACCTGCGCACCGACGTGGACATGCAGCCGCTCGCCGATGCCGCGCGTTGCCGCTCGGAGGCCGACTGGCTCGTCGGCATCAACGGCACGCGCGCGATGACCGCGTTCAACAGCAAGGGCGGCGGCTTCTTCCTGACGACCGTCGGCCGCGTGCAGACGCCGACGCTGTCGATCGTCGTCGAGCGCGAGGAGAAGATTCGCCGCTTCGTGCCGCGCGACTACTGGGAAGTACGCGCGGAATTCGTCTGCGCGGGCGGCTTCTACGAAGGCCGCTGGTTCGACCCGAAGTTCAAGAAGGACGAATTCGACCCCGAAAAACGCGACTCGCGCCTCTGGAGTCTGCCCGCCGCGGAGACGATCGTCGCCGCGTGCCGCGACCAGCTCGGCACGGTCACCGAGGAATCGAAGCCGTCGACGCAGCTCTCGCCGCTGCTGTACGACCTGACGAGCCTGCAGCGCGAGGCGAACAGCCGCTTCGGCTTCTCGGCGAAGAACACGCTCGGCCTCGCGCAGGCGCTGTACGAAAAGCACAAGGTGCTCACCTATCCGCGTACCGACGCGCGCGCGCTGCCGGAGGATTACCTCGGCACGGTGAAGTCGACGCTCGAAATGCTCAAGGAGAGCAACAACTACCTGCCGCACGCGAAGCAGGTGCTCGACAAGAACTGGGTGAAGCCGAACAAGCGGATCTTCGACAATTCGAAGATCAGCGACCACTTTGCGATCATCCCGACGCTGCAGGCGCCGAAATCGCTGTCCGAGCCGGAGCAGAAGCTCTATGACCTCGTCGTCAAGCGCTTCCTCGCGGTGTTCTTCCCGGCCGCCGAATTCAAGGTGACGACCCGGATCACCGAAGTCGCGGGCCATCACTTCAAGACGGAAGGCAAGGTGCTCGTCGAGCCGGGCTGGCTGCAGGTCTACGGCCGGGACGCCGAGGGCGCCGACGCGAATCTCGTGCCGGTTCAGAAGGACGAGAAGGTCAAGACCGACAAGGTCGCAGCGCACGGCCTCACGACGAAGCCGCCCGCGCGCTATTCGGAAGCCACGCTGCTGTCGGCAATGGAAGGCGCGGGCAAGCTCGTCGAAGACGACGAGCTGCGCGAGGCGATGGCCGCGAAGGGCCTCGGCACGCCGGCGACGCGCGCGGCGATCATCGAAGGTCTGCTCGGCGAGAAGTACCTCGTGCGCGAAGGCCGCGAGCTGATTCCGACCGCGAAGGCGTTCCAGCTAATGACGCTGCTGCGCGGCCTCGGCGTGAAGGAGCTGACCGCCCCCGAGCTGACGGGCGAGTGGGAATACAAGCTGTCGCAGATGGAGCGCGGCAACCTGCAGCGCGATGCGTTCATGCAGGAAATCGCGCGGATGACGCAGACGATCGTCAAGCGCGCGAAGGAATACGACTCCGACACGATCCCGGGCGACTACGCGACGCTCGAGACGCCGTGCCCGAACTGCGGCGGCCAGGTGAAGGAGAACTATCGGCGCTTCGCGTGCACGAAGTGCGACTTCTCGATCTCGAAGATCCCGGGTAGCCGGCAATTCGAGATCGCCGAAGTCGAGGAACTGTTGCGGAAAAAGGAAATCGGGCCGCTGTCGGGCTTCCGCAGCAAGATGGGCCGGCCGTTCTCCGCGATCCTCAAGCTCACGTTCGACGACGAGACGAAGAACTACAAGCTCGAATTCGACTTCGGCCAGGAGCAAGGCGGCGAAGAGGGCGAAGCGCCCGACTTCTCCGCGCAGGCGCCCGTAGGCGCGTGCCCGAAGTGCAAGGGCCGCGTGTTCGAGCACGGAATGAGCTATGTCTGCGAGCACGCGGTCGCGAGCCCGAAGACCTGCGACTTCCGCTCCGGCAAGGTGATCCTGCAGCAGGAGATCACCCGCGAGCAGATGACGAAGCTCCTCGAGAACGGCCGCACCGATCTGTTGCCGAACTTCAAGTCGTTGCGCACCGGGCGCAACTTCAAGGCGTATCTCGTCAAGCAGGCGGACGGCAAGATCGGCTTCGAGTTCGAGAAGAAGGAGCCGAAGCCCGCGGCCGCGAAGAAGACCGCGTCCAAAACGACGGCCGCGGCCGACGATGAAGCGGCCGACAGCGGCGACAAGACCGAGAAGAAGGCGGCGCCCGCTCGCAAGACGGCTGCGCGCAGGACGCCGGCGCGCAAGACGGGCTCGTAACCGGCGCAATGCCGGCGCCGCGAATGCGGTGCGCCGGCATTGGCGCCGGGCGGCGCGCGCGATGTCGAGCAACCGGGCGGCGCGCCCGCGCCGCGATGCTTCGGTCCAAGCAAAAGCGCGGGCTCTCGACGAGCCCGCGCTTTTGCTTTTTGCGGAGGAGATTCGGCGCGCGACGCCGCGCGGCGTTACAGCGGAGACGGCACGACGGTGCGCGCCCGCGGCGCGCGCGGCAGACGCGGCGACAGCGCCGGATCGGCGCTCGATCGCTCGGCGAGCGCGTCGGCAGGCAGCGCGTCGATGGGCTGGCCGGCAACGCCCTGCGTGGCCCACTGCTCGCCGAGCATCGTGTCCGGCGATTGGCTGAAGTGCTCGACGAGATGGTCGATGAACGTGCGCACCTTCGCCGGCAGGTGCCGGCGGCTCGGATACGCGATGTTGATCTCGACCTGCGGCAGCCGGTAATCGCTCAGCAGCCGCACGAGCTTGCCGCGCGCGATGTCGCTGCCGATCAGATAGCTCGGCAGGATCGCGACGCCCATGCCGAGCATCGCGAACTGGCGCAGCATCTCGGTATTGTTCGCGACGACGACGTTCGACGGCCGCACGCGCACTTCGCCGTCCGGGCCGGTGAATACGCGCTCGTCGCCCCAGTATTCGGACGGCAGGCTCAGGCAGGGATGCTCGACGAGCTGCTCCGGATGCATCGGCATGCCGTGCTTCTCCAGATAGCTCGGCGTCGCGCAGACCACCATGCAGCCCGTCGTCAGCCGGCGCGTGACGATGCTCGCGCTGCGCATCTGCCGCGTGATCACGATGCCGACGTCGAATCCCTCTTCGACGAGATCGACCTGACGATCAACGAGGGTCAGGTCGGGAATGACCTTCGGGAAGCGCTGCGTGTACGTCTGCAGCACGGGCGCAAGGTTGTGCAGGCCGAACACGACGGGCGCGACGATCCGCAGCGTGCCGACGGGCTCGTGGTTGCGCGCGACGACCATCTGCTCGACGTCTTCGAGCTCGTCGAGGATCTGGCGCGCCCGCTCCAGGTAAACCTGGCCGGATTCGGTCAGCGAGAGGCTACGGGTGGTGCGATTCAGAAGGCGGGTGCCGAGCCGGCCTTCGAGGTCGGCGACGTGGCGCGTCGCGACCGCGTTCGAGATGTCCATCGCGCTCGCCGCCCGGGCGAAACTGCCGAGATCCGCGACCTTGACGAACACTCGCATCGACTGCAAATGATCCATACTCCACTCCTACCGCTGTTACCGCTTCAAAAATATGAAGCAAATGAGTAATTTTCCTACGACAGCGAAAAAGATGCAGAGTTGCTCAACTTCCCGCGAAATCTCGATAAAAACCTTCAAATTTGCTCAGCCCATCTAGCTAGATAGACCAATTGTTCTGAAATAAGAAATAATTGAGCAATCTCCCTGCGCAAATTACCCAATCGAGAAACGCCGGAATCGCCGCCAGGCCAGCATCAAGCGGGGTCCGAACAGCGCGATCGGCCCCCTGGCATCGGCGCTTGCCGCACCGCGTAACAAGCTGTTAAAAAGAGATACACCTGTTGCCGCGCCGTCATAGGATCATTACGGCCCTCAAACCGGGCCGGCCCGGCGCGCGACGACGCGCGACGGCCACCACCTCACATCGCTCATCCCGCGCGAATCCCGAAACTCGCCATGAAAATTGCCATCCTCGACGACTACCAGGACGCCGTCCGCAAGCTCAACTGCTTCGAGATGCTCGCCGACCATGAAGTGAAGATCTTCAACAACACGGTGCGCGGCCTCGGGCAGCTCGCGAGCCGCCTGGCCGAAGTCGAAGCGCTCGTGCTGATTCGCGAGCGCACCCACATCACGTCGCAGTTGCTCGGCAAGCTTCCGCATCTGCGCATGATCAGCCAGACAGGCCGCGTGTCGACCCACATCGATCTCGACGCGTGCACGGAGCGCGGCATCGTGGTGCTCGAAGGCACGGGCTCGCCGATCGCCCCCGCCGAACTGACCTGGGCGCTCATCATGGCCGCGCAGCGGCGCATCCCGCAGTACGTCGCGAATCTGAAGCAGGGCGCATGGCAGCAATCGGGCCTCAAGACGTCGGCGATGCCGCCGAATTTCGGGCTCGGCCAGGTGCTGCGCGGGCAGACGCTCGGCATCTGGGGCTACGGCAAGATCGGCCGGCTCGTCGCCGGCTACGGCAAGGCGTTCGGAATGAACGTGCTGATCTGGGGACGCGAGCACTCGCTCGAAGCGGCGCGCGCCGACGGCTTTGCGACCGCCGAGAGCCGCGAGGCGTTCTTCGAGCAGGCCGACGTGCTGTCGCTGCACCTGCGCCTGCACGACGACACGCGCGGCATCGTCAAGCTCGACGATCTGCTGCGAATGAAGCCGACGTCGCTCCTCGTCAACACGAGTCGCGCGGAACTGCTCGAAGAAAACGCGCTCATTTCCGCGCTTGCGCGCAACCGGCCGGGAATGGTCGCGATCGACGTCTACGAGAGCGAGCCGATCCTGCAAGGCTACAGCCTGCTGCGCATGGAAAACGTGATCTGCACGCCGCACATCGGCTACGTCGAACGCGAAAGCTACGAGCTCTACTTCAGCGCGGCGTTCAAGAACATCCTCGCGTTCGATGCGGGCGATCTGTCGAGCGTCGCGAATCCCGAAGCGCTCAACCAGGGGCGGATTCGCCGCTGAGCGGAGCGGCGTCAAGAAGCGCGGTGCGCGAGCGGCCCCGTGCCCGTGCGGCCTCCCGCCATCGTGCACCGAGCGCCCGGCCGCGGCGATCAGCCGCACCCGCTTCCCGCCAGGCCCCGGCGCTTCCGGCGTCAGCGCACCGCGCCGTTGTCTTCCAGGCACTGCGGCACGACGCTCAGAAAGCGCTCGCCGTCGCGCCGGCCGAGATCGTACGCATGCTGCATCTGATGCGGGCTCGTGTAGTCCCAGCTCGAAATCGGCACCTTGCTCGACGGCTGCACGTAGAACCGCCGCTGCCCGTCGCAGTCGACGACGAACGTCTGCGGGCGCGGGTAGCGCCGCGTCACCATCACGAGCACGAGCCCGGGCGACGCATCGAGCGCGCCGACCGGCACGTTGTCGACCATCCCGCCGTCGAGCACCGGTCGGCCGTCGCGGCGCAGGACGGGCGTAAACGGCGGCGTGCACGACGACTGGAGAACGAGATCCGCGAGTTCGTCGACGCGCGCGCAATCCTGCGCACGGATGAACTCGGGGCGAAAGCCGAGCGAGCGGCCGAGCGTCGGATGCAACGTCTTGCGGACGTACTTCTCGATGTTGTACGCGACGAGCCCCGCCGCGACCGCGCTGCGCGCGCCGAGCCAGCGCGGCACATGCGACACGCCGATGCGGATCTCCGGCGCGCCGGCGAGTTTCGCGAACGGCTCGCCGTAGATATCGAGGAGCGCCTGCCGGTAGATCCGGTAATGCGGAAAGACCGGCTCGGCGCGCAGCAGATTGCCCCAGTAGACGTTCCGGCGGTTGTGCCTGAGCGCCTCTTCGTAATAGCGCATCACCCAGCGCGAGTCGCGCATGTAGAGCATGCAGGCGGTCGCCGCGCCCGCCGAGATGCCGGCGATCACGCGCGGCCGCAGGCCGAGTGCGGGCCGCGCGACGTCCCAGAATCCCGCCTGCCACCAACACCGATTGCCGCCGCCCGCGAATACCACCTGGTCGAACATCGGATGCGCTCCCGTTCCACCCTGCCGCTGTACGCGCTCAGGAGACGAGCGCGTACGTCGACGTTGCGTGAACGGCCATCTTGCCGTCCTCGTCGAACAGCTCGATTTCGCCGAACACGAGATTGCGGCCCATCCGCAGCACGCGGGCGGTGACGAGCACGTCGCCCTTGCGGACCGGGCGCATGAAGTGGGTATTGAGGGCGACGGTCGTCATCGGCCGGAATTCGCCGAGCGCGGCGGAGATCGCAACGACCATCGCGGTGTCGGCGGCCGCCATGAACACTTGCCCGCAGATCACGCCGCCCGAATGGCGAAGCTCGCCGGAAAACGGCAGCCGGAGGGTGACGCTCTCGTCCGAAACCGATACGGGGGTGAGGGAAAGGGAGCGGACCCACGGAGCAAGGAGCCGATCCAGCAAATCACGGACAGTGTTTTCGTCCATTGTCGTACGCCCAGAAAGAGCCGCGCGCCCGCCGCGCGACAGGGTTTGGGCGACATCATACCGGGAGCGCGCGCGATGCGACGGAACGTGCGAATCCGGAACGGCAATGCGCGGCCGACGGAAGCGTTTCGAGAAAAATACAAAAAAGACTAGACAAGTCTTGAAAGCTTCGGCATAATTTTCTTTCTGTTGGGGCGTTAGCTCAGTTGGTAGAGCAGCGGACTCTTAATCCGTAGGTCGAGTGTTCGAGTCACTCACGCCCCACCACCGAATTCAAAGGGTTACAAGCGATCAGCTTGTAACCCTTTTCTGTTTCCAGCCAGCGGCCCCTGCCCGGAACACGTCACGCGCTCTGACAGCGCTGCGGCACGGCTCGATCGGAGCCGATCGCCCCAACACCGCAATCCCGTTACCGCCATCCGGCAGCACCTAGAATTTGTGGCGCAGCGCGACGTGGACAGCCAGTTGATTCGCTGACGAAGACGGCGACAGCAGGTTCAGATTCGCCACGGCGGCATTGCCGGTCGAGTCGGTGCCGATCGCGCGCTGCCACAGGAACGCGCCGTATACATCGGTTCTCTTCGACAGGAAATAGTCGAGACCGAGGCTGACCTGGTGATACTTCGCATCGGGAGCCTTCGTGAAAACGTAGGCCGCGCCGGCCTCCAGCAGCGACGTGATGAAATACTGGTAACTCACCTCGACGTTGCGAATGTAGAGGTTGCCCGAATAAGGGCCGGCGCTCGTCGGCACGACGTCGCCGAACCGCGTCTGCGAATACATCGCGCCGATCGTCGATTTGCCGCTCGCGTATCGCGCGGCGACACCCGCAATCTGCACCGTCGACGCGGACGTGAAGCCGCTGTAGATCGGATTCTTCACGTTCGACTCGAACGCGGCGCCAGCCGTCGCAGGCGCGGATGCCCCGTAGATGTTCGTGCTCGCGTTGTGAATGCTCAGAAACGCGCCGGCGAGCGTCAGGCCAGACGCCACATATTCCGCGCCAACGCTCCAGACGCGGTTGTTCGCGAAATCGCCCGGCGTGCCGCCGAAGCTGTATAGCCCGCCGAAATCGAAACCGTTGAAATTCGGGCTCTTGTAGCGCACGGAATTGTTGACCCGAAACGTGTTGTTGAAGTTGTCGACGTCTCCCGCGTGTGCGCCCAGATAACCCGCGAATGTGTCGCCCGCTTCCATGTAGCCCAGGTATTCGACGATCGACTCGTATTGCCGCCCGACGGTGATCGTGCCGTACGGCGACGAAAGCCCGACATACGCCTGCCGTCCGAACCCGAGACCGCCCTGCCCGAGCCTGCCCGTGAAGCCGTCGAATCCGTTCTCGATCGTGAAGATCGCCTTCATCCCGCCGCCAAGATCCTCGACGCCGCGCAATCCGAAGCGGCTGCCCTGAAGCTCTCCGCTCGACGCCTGATAGCTCGCTTTTCCATTCTGATTGTTCGAATAGGTGAAGCCGCTATCGAGCAGGCCGTACAGCGTCACGGTGCTCTGCGCCCAGGCCGGCGAGCACAAAAGAAATGTCGTTGCGGTCGCGCCGCCTATCAGTCGTGCTCGCATTTTTCGTTGATCTCCTTACCCCGTTTCGCGTGCGTTATCGAAGGTCGGCCCATAGTGCGAACGTCAAAAACGGGCGGCTTGTACGATAGTGCTGAGATGCCGTACGCATGGACGCCGGCCCCGACGACACCCGCGCTCGCGCACGTCATCGCCTGAAGCGGCCGCGGCGCATCGCGATTCGGCTCGATCAGTTGACGCCATCGCGATACAGGCTTCGGAACGTACCCGGCGTGACGCCGTACATTCGCTTGAAATTCCGCGTGAAGTGGCTTTGATCGAAAAAACCCGCGCTCAATGCGGCGTCGGCAACCGACGTGCCGGTCCGAAGCAGGTACTTCGCCTTGTGAAGCTTGCACTGGAGATGGAAGCGGTGAAGCGGAATGCCGAACGTCTTCTTGAACGAGCGCATCAGATGGAAACGGCTCAGGTTGGTGAGGCGCGCCAGTTCCTCGATACTGACATCGCCGTCGGCATATTCGATGAGGTAATCCTTCGCGCGATGGACGGCCTGCGCGTTGCCGCCGATCTGCTCGCCGGCCGCCGCGGCCGTCGAGCAGCGCGCGTGCAGCGCCGACATGGCTTCGAGCCAGAACGCCTCTTTCATCAGCGCGGGCGCATCGATCTCGGCGCAGCGATGCGCCCTGAGCAGCAGCGCGGCAAGCCCGGGCTCGTCATGCAGGCCGGAGCGGATATTCTCATAACGCACGCGCTCGTCGCCATCGAGCGGATCGAGATAGATCGCCCTGTATTTCCAGCAGGAATCGCGCGGCACTGTACCCGAGTGGCACTCGCCCGCGTGAGTCACCCACAGCGTCAAAGGCTTCACGGTCTCCACGCCGCGCGACGATTTGCAATGCGCGGCGCCGCTTTCGGTGACGGCGATCACGAGCTCGTCATGCACGTGCGGCTCGAAAACGTGCGCGCCGTACGCCGCGCGAACCAGCCGCCCCGCCGGCAGCGACGCGTCACGCCACGTCGAAACCGGCATCGACGAACGTTTTTCGACGCACACGACGTCTCGGCTCTCTTCGCGACGCTCCCGTTCCATTCCAATCCCCCGATGTGCGTTCCCCAATGCCCGGCAGCCGCAGAGGCGGCGGGGCGCGACGGCAACTGCGCGCCGCAGCGCCGACATCACGTCGCGTCCCCGCTGCCCTGACGTGCGCCGGCCGTCAGATGGTCGCGGAAGCGGTCGCGCAGCTCGGTCTTTCTGATTTTTCCGGTCGGCGTCAACGGCATCTCGTCGAGGAACACGACATCGTCGGGCAGCCACCATTTCGCGACCCGGCTCGACAGGAACGTCAGCAGTTCGTCCTTCGTCACCGGCTCGTCCGCCTTGCGCACGATGCAAAGAACCGGCCGTTCTTCCCATTTCGGGTGGCTCGCGCCGACGACGGCCGCGAGCTTCACGGCCGGGTGCCCATAGCAGAGATTTTCGAGATCGACCGAGCTGATCCACTCTCCGCCCGACTTGATCACGTCCTTCGCGCGATCCGTGATGCGCAGGTAGCCGAGCGGATCGATCGTTCCGACGTCGCCCGTCGGAAACCAGCCGTCCCCGTCCAGCACGCCACCGGATGCCTGCTTGAAATAGCCGGACGCCGCCCATGCGCTTCTGACCCAGATCGCGCCCACGGACCGGCCGTCATGAGCGAGCCTGCGCCCGTCCTCGCCGACGAGCTTGAGCTCCATCCCGAACTGCGCGCGGCCCTGGCACGCCATGATTCTCGTTTGCGCGTCGTCGTCCAGTTGGCTCGCCGCATGAGACAGCGTCGAGAACGTGCCGAGCGGACTGAGCTCGGTCATCCCCCATACCTGATGAACCTGGCAGCCGTAGACTTCCTTCAGTGTCCTGATCATCGGCGGCGGCACCGCCGAGCCGCCGACGACTGCGCGCTTCAGGCTGTCGATGCGGCTCCCCGTGCGGCGCAGATGCTCGAGCAGCATCGTGACGACCGTCGGCACCGCGACGGTGAACGTCACCTGCTCCCGCTCGACGAGGCGCTGGACGGATTCGCCGTCGAGCCTGCGCCCAGGCAGCACGAGCTTCGCGCCCGTCATCGCCGCGAGGTACGGCATCGCCCAGGCGTTCGCATGGAACATCGGCGCGATGGGCATCACGACGTCGGACGACGCGATGCCGAACGCGCTCTGCTGCGCCGCGGCCAGCGCGTGCACGACCGTCGAGCGGTGCGAATACAGCACGCCCTTCGGCTCCCCCGTGGTTCCCGACGTGTAGCACAGCGACGAAGCCTTGCGTTCGTCGAACGACGGCCACGCGAACGTCGTCGCGAACGCGCCGATAAAGGTCTCGTAATCGGTCACGTCGACCGGAAGTCGCACCGCGCCGGCGCTGCCCGCATCGCCGAGCACGACGATCTTCTCGACGCACGGCAGTTGCCCGGCGATGCGCTCGACCGTCGGCAGGAATTCGGGATCGACGAACAGCAGGCGATCTTCGGCGTGATTGATGACGTAGACCAGATGGGCGTCGAACAGCCGCGGGTTGACGGTATGAAGCACCGCGCCGATGCCGGAAACGCCGTAATACATCTCGAAATGGCGATAGCCGTTCATCGCGATCGATGCGACGCGATCGCCGTCCGCCACGCCGTGCGCGTCGAGCGCGTGCGCGAGCTGCGCCGCCCGCGCGGCCGCGTCGGCATAGGTGTAGCGATGAATCGCGCCGGCGGCGTCCTGACTGACGATCTCGCGCGCGCCGTGATAGACCCGCGCGTATTCGAGGAGATCGCTGATCAGAAGCTGCTTATCCTGCATCAGGCCGAACATGCTTCCTCCGGAGGTGAACGTGCGGCGCGCGCATGCGAACCCGGCGGCGACGTCCGCCCCGCGCCGCCGCGTTCCGTGC
Organism: Burkholderia humptydooensis; assembly: GCF_001513745.1. Lineage (NCBI taxonomy): Bacteria > Pseudomonadati > Pseudomonadota > Betaproteobacteria > Burkholderiales > Burkholderiaceae > Burkholderia > Burkholderia humptydooensis. The sequence goes on from NZ_CP013380.1 coordinate 4,038,870, forward strand.
CGCCGGTTCGACGGGCAGCATCGCGCCTTCGCTCGCCCCGGCACGAGGGCATCATCGCCGTTGCGCAGCACGCACGGTGTCTATCGATCGAATCGGATGTTGAGCCGCCGTCGGCGCTTGCTGCGCGCGCAGCAAGCGGCGGGCGTCTTCGCGAACGCGCCGGCCTCTTTCGGCGCGACCGCGGATTCGGCGCGCGCATGCGCGAAGCCGAATCCGCCGGGAATGATGGCGGCGAGCCGGACTCGCTTCCGCACGCCGCATGCCGCACGCGATCGCATCGCGCGCGCGCCGTTCCTAATGCGGGACGACCGCCGCGCGACGCACGATGTGCCGAAGCGCCGGCGTCGGCTTGAGCGCGCCGAACACGTAGCCCATGCCGTCATGCAACCTCGAGGCGCAGAATGCATCCGCCACTTCCGCGGTCGAATGGCGCAGCAGTTCGGCGCCTTGCAAGGCGAGCGCCATCAGCGATGCGATGCGGCGCGCGTTTCCTTCGATTTCGGCGCCTTCGTCGAGCGTCGCCTTCAGTACGCCGAGATGCGCGTCGAAAAAGCGGTTGGCGCCGGCAAGACCGGCGAAGTCGTCGAGCAACGCATCGAGCGTCTGCGGCTCGCGCTTCATCGCTCGCATGACGTCCATGCACATCATGTTCGACGTGCCTTCCCAGATCGCGTTGAGCGGCGCCTCGCGATACAGGCGGGCCATCGGATTTTCCTCGATGAAGCCGTTCCCGCCATGCACTTCGAGCGCCTCGACGACGAAGCTCGCCGCGCGCCGGCAATTCCAGAACTTCGCGACCGGCGTCGCGATGCGGGCCAACGCCTTCTCCGCCGCGTTCCCGGCCTCCCACCCGTCCGTCGCGCGGCTCACGCGCAGCGCCATCAGCATCGACGCCTCGGCGTCGATCGCGAGATCGGCGAGCACCGCCTCCTGTATCGGCTGCTCCGCGAGCGGCTTGCCGAACGCGGTCCGTGTCTGCGCGTGATTCAGCGCGAGCGTGAGCGCATGACGCATCAGCCCGGCCGAGCCCACGGCGAAATCCAGACGCGTCAGATGCGCATGCGAGAGGATCTCCCGGATGCCGCGCCCCTCTTCGCCGACGAGGATCGCCCATGCGTTTCGATATTCGATCTCGCTCGACGCATTCGACTTGTTGCCCGCCTTGTCCTTCAGACGCTGGATGAAAATCCGGTTCGTCGTTCCATCCGGGAGAATCCGCGGCATGAAGAAGCACGACACCCCGGCCTGCGTGCGCGCGAGCGTATAGATCCCGTCGGCGACGGGCACCGAGCAGAACCACTTGTGCCCGGTGACGAGGTAGATCGCGCCATGCTCGCCGTTCTCGTGCGGGACGGCGAACGTCTGCGTTTCCCTCAGATCCGATCCGCCCTGCTTTTCGGTCATCGCGTACGCGATCACGGCGTGAGTCTTCTGCTCGATCGGCAGGCGGCGCGGATCGTATTGCGTCTGCAGCGTCTTCTCCTTCCACGCGGCCAGCTCGGGATAACGCCTGAACCCCGCGACCGACGCGTAGGCCATGCCGGTAGGACAGCCGACGCCGTTCTCGATCTGATTCCACAGGTAGCTCTGAACCGCGCGCGCGAAATGCCCGTTCGGCTCCGTGGCGGTCCATGCGAGCGAATGCACCTGATTGCCGAATGCCCAGGACATCAACTGATGCCACGCCGGATGAAATTCCACCCAGTCGAGCCGGTTGCCGTAGCGGTCGAAATTCTTTAGGACGGGCGTGTACAGGTTCGCGAGGCGGGCCGCGTCCTGAGCCTGCGCGGTTCCCGCCAGCGCGCCGAGCCGGCTCGCGTGGCCCGCCGCCCACGGCGCGAAGCGTTCGGTGATCGACGATAGCGCGACGTCGTCGTCAAACGCGTTGTATCCGACCGGGTCGGCCGCCTGATTGAATACGGCGTGCGTGGCGCCGTCGCCTCCGGACTGCAGGTTGTCTTCGCTCCACTCCGGCAACGGATTGTTCATGTCTGTCTCCCGGTCAGTCGGATTCAGGCTTCCCGACGATCCGCAGCGGCGCGCCGGTCCCGCGCGGCGGCATCCGCGCCCCGACCGCCCTCACGCAGCATTCGACGATATGGCCGAGGAATTCTGCCTCGTCCGTCTTGTGCTCCTCGTCCGGCGCGAGCGGGCCGACCAGCGCCTCCATGAACGCGCCGACCACGCAGGCGGCCGACGTGCGCGCATCCTGCTCGGGGAATTCGCCGCTCCGGATGCCTTCCTCGATGATCCGCTGAACGGCTTCGCTCAGCGCTTTCCGGTACGCGAGCCGCTGCACGTCGATCTCCGGCTCGCAAGGCTCGGCGATCAGCGCGAACGCGAGGCGCCGCCCGCGCAGCGCGCGCTTCGAGAACGCGTACACCGCGTCGGCCAGCCGGTCGCGAACGAGACCGCCCGCCGCAGCGATCTGGCGCACCACGTCCACCTCACGTTGCGACACGATGGCGAGCACTTGCGCGAACAGATCCGCCTTCGACGGGAAATACCGGTACACGGATCCCGTTGCAAGCCCGGCCGCGTGCGCAACCGACGACATCTGCGCAGCCTGCCATCCGCCTTCCGCGACCAGACGGCGTGCGGCATCAAGGATCTGCGCGCGGTTGTCGGCGAGGCGCGCTTCAAGACGGGGAGATCGCTTCTTCGGGTTCACGCGAGAAAATGAATGATGATTCATTTGCGAATTCTAGTTCACCATTAGTTCCTGTCAATGATTCAATCGCGGCCTTGAAGCCCGTGTCGCGGCCGCTTTGCGCCGGCTTCCCGGCGCGCCCCGCCGGGCGGCGTCACCGCAGCGCGCCCGGCGCGCCGACCGTCAACGAAACCCTTCCCGCCGCCATCGTCGCGACGCCCACCACCGCCATCCCGACGCAGAACATCGCGTAGAACGTCGGCGCCAGCGCGGAGCCGGTCGCATCGATCAGCCACGTCACGATCATCTGCGAGAACCCGCCGAACAACATGACGGCCAGGTTATAGGCGAGCGAAAGCCCGGTCGAGCGCACCTCGGCCGGAAACTGCTCGGAGACGAGCGCGCCGAAGGGCCCGTAGAATCCCGCGAGGCTCACGCTGAGCAGACACTGGACGAGCAGTATCTTCGCGACGCTCGGACTCGCGTTCAGCCACGCGAACAGCGGATACAGCAACGCGAGCGTCACGACGAGCGAAACGAGCGACAGCGATTTTCGGCCGATGCTGTCGGAGATTCGGCCGGCCACCGGACAAAGCAGCACGAGCAGCGTATTGCCGGCGACGAGCGCGTAGAAGCTCGCTTCGATCGGCAGCTTCAGTTGCTTGACCGCGTAGGTCGGCAGATAGCTGACCAGCACGTAGACGCTCGACGTCAGCGCGACCACCGCCGCGAGGCTCGAAAGCACGCCGCCGATGTGGTCGCGCACGACGCTCTGCAGGACTTGCGTCGGCCGTTCGTCCGCCGCCGGCGCGCTCTCCGGCTCGACGAGGTTTCGCCGGATATAGAAGCCGACCGGCCCGATGACGAGCCCGATGACGAACGGAATCCGCCATCCCCACGCCATGAGTTCGTCGTGGCTCAGGCCCTTCGTCACCAGCGCGCCCACGATCGCGCCGAGCAGCAGCGCGGCCGCCTGGCTGGCCATCTGAAAGCTGCCGAAGAATCCGCTCCGGCCGGGCGGCGCCGATTCGATCAGAAGCGCCGTCGCCGTGCCGAATTCCCCGCCGGCGGAAAAGCCCTGGATCAGGCGAGCGATGACGATCAGCACCGGAGCGGCCACCCCGATACTCGCATGCGTGGGCGCCAGCGAAATGATCAGGAGGCCCAAGGTCATCAAGGCGATAACGAGCGACAGCGCGCGCTTGCGGCCGAACCGGTCCGCGTACGAGCCGAGCACCAGCCCGCCGATCGGCCGCATCAGAAAGGCGACGCCGAACGTGCCGGTCGTGAGCAGGATGGACGTATAGCTGTGCCCGGTCGGAAAGAACAGATCGGCAAGCACGACCGTCATGTAGCTGAAGACGACGAAGTCGTACCATTCCAGCGCATTGCCGATCACCGCCGCGACGATGCCTCTCATATGGGGGGCGTGCTTCATTTCGGTCCTCCGTCGATTCACCGAGCCATCGTAGGAAGGACAAAATGGACGCGCTTGCACAAAAATGCTGTCGCGGCCGGCCGGCGTCTCTCCGGCCCCGCCAGAATGAACCGTCTAAAAGGGATTCTCAATGATCAGACGATACGCGAAAATAGAGCGCCCCCCGTCCGAATGCGCAAGGAGAATCGCCTCGATGGAGTTCCGCCCGATAAAGGAAAGTGATCTCGGCAGCACGTACGACATCCGCTTTTCCGTCACCGAGAATCGCATCCTCCCGCATCAGATCCATCTCCTCGATCGCGACCGCGTGCTCGAGCAATTGCGCAACGGCTTCAGCGTCATCGCGATCGAAGGCGGCACCGCGGTCGGTTACTGCATGGCCACGGGCGGCCCGCAAGCGTTCATCAGCGCGCTGTTCGTCCGTCCCGCGTGGCACGGAACGGGCGTCGGACGCGAGATGCTCGAGCGGGCGCTCGCCTGGCTGCGTCAGCAAGGCAGCGAAAGCGTCTCGCTCGTCACCGATCCCGGCTCGCGCGCGGACGGCTTCTACCAGCATCTCGGCTGGATTCGCGGCGAGCTCGACAGCTACGGCTGCCAGGTCACGTTCCGAAAATCACTCGCGACATGAGGCGATATGACGTCAAGCGACAAATCCCGCTCGCTCGCCGCACGGCGCCCCGCGTCGCTGCATGCCGTCGCGGTCGCGGTCGACATGTTGCAGCGGCGCGGCTTGAGCACGGAACTGATCCTCAGCGGCTCGGGCATCACGCCTGCCGAGTTGCGCCAGCCGAACAAGATCATCTCGCATGCGCAGGAGATGGTGATCTATCACAACGCATGGCGGATGACGGGCGATTCGGCGATCGGCCTCGCGATGGCCGACGCGGTGCCGCTGACCGCGTACATGCCGCTCGGGCTCGCGATGATGGTCAGCCCGACGCTCGGCGCCGCGATCGAGCTCGCGAACAGTTGCCCGCTGCTCGCGTTGTGCTACTTCGCCACGCGCCTCGAAACGAAAGGCTCGCGGGCGGTCATCACGTTCTCCGATTATTCGTATCGGCCCGATCTCTACGTGCTCAACACCGACATGTGTCTCGCGGGCCTGCGCAGGCAGATGTTCGACCTGCTCGGCGGCCCGCCGACATTCCGTCAGGTGACGCTCGCTTTCGACACGCCAAAACATGCATATGCATATGAATCGCTGTTCCAGTGTCCGGTCAGGTTCTCGGCGCCCGCGCATTCGTTCACGCTCGACGCGGACTGCATGAACACGCCGCTGCCGATGGCGCATCAGCTCGAGCACATGATCGCGAAGGACGCGTGCGTGCGGCGCGAGCAGGAGCTCGAGCAATGGGCTGCGTCGGACGTCGTCGGCAAGACGCTCCACTACCTGTACGACCATCCGTTCACGGGCACCGTCCCCGCGCTCGCCGGCGCGCTCGGCATGTCCACCCGCACGCTGCAGCGCAAGCTCAAGCAGTCCGGCACGTCGCTTCAGCGGCTGCTCGAACAGGTGAGGCGCGATCTGCTGATTCAGGATCTCGCGATGGGCCCGCGATCGAGAAAAGACATCGCACGGCACATCGGCTACAAGGACCCGACCTCCGTGAGCCGCGCGCGGCGCCGATGGGCGAAAGAAGATTCGTGAGCGCGCGCGAACCTGCGCGATGGCGCGTTTTGGCACGCAATTGGCGCGTTCTGCCACGCCTTCGCGCACACGGACGACGCGCCGTTTGTTAACCTACATTCATCCGAATAATGGATCTTGGACACGGGAAATTCCAGTGGCAAAAGACAATCCGGAGGGCCGATTAACCGCGCGCGACTGGCAATTGCTGAGCCCGGTCGTCGCATTGCTCGCCGTCGGCACGTTGCTGCCGATCGCCGTCGTCACGTCGGTTTCGCTGATGCGCCCGCTCGGCTACGGCGGCGTCGACTGGGGCAGCTTCTCGCTCGACGCCTATCTGAATCTGATCGTCGATCGCGATTTCGACGGCAATCTGATTTTTCAGAGCGATCATGTCCGCATCTTCGCGCGCTCGCTCGCGCTGGCGGCCGCGACCACGGCCGGCTGCGTCGCGCTCGGCTTTCCCACTGCGCTTTTCATCGCGACGCAGCCGCCGCGTCGCAAGAGCGCGCTGCTGATTCTCGTGACGATACCGTTCTGGACGAGCCTCGTCATACGCTCGTATGCATGGATCATCCTGATCGCCGACCACGGTCTCGCGAATCGCGCGCTGAACGGTCTCGGCATGCTCGACGGCCCGCTCGGGCTGCTCTACACGACGCCCGCCACGCTGGTCGGCCTGCTGTACACGTTCTTTCCGTTCATGGTGCTGCCCGTGTACGCGAGTCTCGACGATTTCGACTGGCGCATCGTCGAAGCCGCATATGATCTCGGCGCAACGCGGTGGCGTGCGCTGCGCCAGGTGGTGATCCCGAACTGCATGCCGGGCATCGCTGCGGGCATCGGCCTCGTCTTCGTGCCCGCGCTCGGCTCGTATGTGATCCCGAATCTGCTCGGCGGCAGCCATTCGATGATGATCGGCAACCTGATCGAGATGAAGTTCACGCAAGGCCGCAACTGGCCGCTCGGCGCGTCGTTGTCGCTCGCGCTGCTCGGGCTCGTGCTCGCGGCGATGCTGGCCCGCCGCCTGACGTCCGCGAAGCGGGGAGCGCTCGCATGAACGGCGCGCAATCGGCCCGCCATCGCTTCCCGTTCGCGGCCTACGTCGCGATCGGCGCATTCGCGTTCCTGTATGCGCCGATGGTCGCGCTCGTCGCGCTGAGCTTCAACCAGGGCGACTCGTCGCTCGTCTGGAGCGGCTGGGGGCTGCACGGCTATGCCGACGCGTGGCAGGACCCGACGCTGATGCGCGCCGCACGCAACTCGCTCGCGCTCGCCGGCTCGTCCACCGCCATCGCGACGGCGCTCGCGACGCTCGCCGCCGTCGTCATGTGGGCACGCGAAGGGCGGGGCAAGTACGTGATCGAGAACCTGATCGGCGTGCCGCTGATCGTGCCGGAAATCGTCACGGCGATCGCGACGCTGCTGCTGTTCTCGGCGCTGTCGATCGACCTCAGCTTCTACACGGTGCTGCTCGCGCACGTCGCGTTCTGCCTGCCGTTCGCCTATCTGCCGATCCGCGCGCGTCTGCGGCGCGTCGATCCGCTGCTGCTCGACGCCGCCGCCGATCTGTCGGCAACGCCGTGGGCCGCATTCCGGCAGGTCACGCTGCCGCTGGCGCTGCCCGGCATCGCGGCGGGCGCGATGCTCGCGTTCCTCACGTCGATGGACGACTTCGTGATCACGTACTTCGTCGCCGGGCCCGGCGTGACGACGCTGCCGATGTACATCTTCGGCGCGCTCAAGTTCGGGCTCACGCCGAAGATCAACGCGATATCGACGATCATGCTCGCGCTCTCCGCGATCGTGGCGATCGTCGGCAGCGCATCGGCGAGCGGCGACGCAACCGAGGACGCGCGCGACGAATCGCCGGCCGGCGATGCCGTCGCGCGCGCGCACCCGCTCTTTTCCCATACCAACAAAATCGAGGCGCTATGAAAGCATGGTTGACGTTACTGCTCACGATGACATTCGGATTCGCCCAGGCCGCCGAGTTGCATCTCGCGAACTGGCCGGACTGGATGCCGCCGGAGCTGATGAAGAAATTCGAGAAGGAAACCGGCATCAAGACGACGCTCGACATCTACGACAGCGACGCGACGCTGCTGTCGAAGCTGCAGGCGGGAGGCGGCGGCTACGACGTCGTCGTCGCGGGCGACTACTACGTTCAGGTCTTCGCGAAGAACGGCCTCGTGCGCAAGCTCGACAAGAGCCGGCTGCAGAACATGGCGAACGTCATGCCGGAATACCGGCATCCGCTCTTCGATCCGAACCGCGACTACACGGTGCCGTATCTGATCTTCATGACGGGCTTCGCGTACGACAGCGCGCGCGTGCCGGGCGGCAAGCTCGACGATAGCTGGAAATCGCTGTTCGATCCGCCGGCGTCGCTGCGCGGCGAAATCGCGGATCTGGATTCGGTCGAGGAGCTCTACATGGCTGCGAGCTGGTATCTGAAGCAGGACGAGTGCACCGAGAATCCCGAAGACGCGAAGCGCGTGCTCGCCGTGCTGCGCAAGCAGAAGCCGTACGTGAAGACGTACAGCAACGAAGGCACGATCGACCGGATGATCTCGCGGCAGGTCGTCGTGCAGCACGGCTGGAGCGGCGCGACGGTCCGCGTGCAGCGCAAGCTGTCGACCGCGGCCTTCGCGTTCCCGCGCGAAGGCGTGCGGATGGCGCAGGACAATTTTCTGATTCCCGCGAAGGCGAAGAACGTGAGCGAGGCGCACACGTTCCTCAACTGGATGATGAAGCCCGAGAACATGGCCGCTGCGTCCAACGCGTATCTGTATCCGAACGAGATTGCGGGTTCCGAGCGCTACATGAGCGCGGACCTGCTGAAGAATCCCGCGGTGATGCTCCCGGCCGCCTACAAGGAGCGGCTGCGCCCGTTCAAGCTGTGCTCGCCGGCGGCGCTCGCGCTGCGCGACAAGGTATGGACGATGTTCAAGCAATGACGCCGCCGCGATGATGGCGGCATCGGCGCGACGCATCGATTGAAATCGACTGGAATCAACTGGAATCGATTGACGCAACCGCCTTACGGCGAAGCGCGAGGAAGGTAATGGACTGACGAAGTGACGATGCTCGAAGCGGTCGATGCGGGTGCTGGTAACACCGGCATCGACCTGACCACGGTAGTTATTGCGAGTGCCCACACATGGCTGGCTTCATTGTACAGCATCGCTTTTGCAGCGAAGCTGCGTTCGGCGCTGCCGTTCCGTTGCGCCTGCGTCGGCGCCGAGCATTGCGGTTTCCGTTCGGTTCGGTGCGATCGCAACCGTCGTTTCAAGCCGGATCGCACGCTCATCGGGCCGCATTCCGTCGCCCATGTTCCACCTGCTCCACTTTCCTCACTGCCTCGGAAGCAGGTGGCTTCGCTGCGCCAGTTCGGGCCCGCGCCCGACGGAACGCGCAGCGCTTTTTATTCCCGACCGAGCGAACACGGCAAGCCGCCCGTTGCGAACCGCACCGCAGGCACGCCGACCGTTTTCACTAGTGCCCCACGCTAGTGGCCCGTCTGCCAGCAATCGGTGGCCCTCGAGTGCAGACGGATTCGCCGCGCAGACATGCGCGGTTTTTTTTGCGCGGTTGCAAGCGGCGAGGCGCTCGTGATCGCGCTCCCGCCGCACGCTCACTTCATCATCGCGCGCTACGCCGCGTCGCCGCTCAACGCCCGATAGCACTCCGGCCGCCGATCCCGAAACACGCCCCAGCAGCGCCGCCGATACGCGAGCGCATCGAGATCGAATTCGGCCGTCGCGATCGCCTCGCCGTGCCGGTCGCATTCGACGATCTTCTCGCCGTCCGCGCCCGCGATGAACGAGCTGCCGTAAAACGCGATTTCGCCCGATGCGCCGCGCTCGACGCCGATCCGGTTGCTCGCGACGACGGGCATCAGGTTCGCGGCCGCATGACCGCGCTGCGTGTTCTGCCAGTGCGCGCGCGAATCGATCGACGCATCGTGCGGCTCGCTGCCGATCGCGGTCGGGTACAGCAGCAGCTCCGCCCCCGCAAGCGCCATCGTCCGCGCGCATTCCGGAAACCACTGATCCCAGCAGATCCCGACGCCGATCCGCCCATATGCGGTGTCCCACACGCGAAAGCCCGTGTCGCCCGGCGTGAAATAGTATTTTTCCGTGTAGCCCGGGCCGTCCGGAATGTGCGTCTTTCGATAGACGCCGAGCGCGCGGCCGTCGGCGTCGAAGACCGCGACCGAGTTGAATTGCGTCTGGCCGGCGCGCTCGAAGAAGCTCACGGGCAGCACGACGCCGAGTTCGCGCGCGAGCGACGCGAAGCGCGCAAGCCACCGGTGGCCTTCGTACGGCTGCGCGAGCGCGAGATGCGCGGGATTCTGGTCGATGCAGAAATACGGCGTCTCGAACAATTCCTGCAGCAGCACGATCTGCGCGCCACGCGCGGCCGCGTCGCGCACAAGACGCTCCGCGCGCGCCAGGTTCGCATCGACGTTCCAGTCGCACGCCATCTGCGTGGCGGCCACGATCGTCTTTCTCATCTCGTGCTCCTCCTCAGGAACGACCCAACGTCGGCCAATACGGCGCCAGCGCGGCGCGGGCGGCCCGCACCGCGGCGCGCTCGCCGTCGCCGCACGGATGCTGGGCGAACTGGTGCGGATCGTCGAACGGCGCGTTCCAGCCGACGAGCCCCTCGAGCACGCCGAGCGTCGCGATCGGCAGATACGGCAGGCTGTAGCCGCCTTCCTGCAGCATGACGATGCGTCCGTCGCATGTGCTGCCCGCCGCCTGCCGCAACGCGCGCGCCATGTGCCGGAACCCGTCGCGCTGCACGCGCATGCGGCCGAGCGGATCGAACGCGTTCGCGTCCTGCCCCGCCGACACGAGAATGAGCTGCGGCGCGAACGCTTCGACGAGCGGCAGCACCAGTTCGTCGAATGCGTGCGCGTAGCCGGCGTCGCCCGTGCCGGACGGCAACGGCACGTTCGCGTTGTAGCCGGCGCCCGCGCCGCCGCCCGTCTCGCGCGCTTCGCCGCCATCGACCGGAAAATTCGCCGCCTCGTGCAACGACACGAACAGCACCGACGGATCGTCGTAGAACACCTGCTGCGTGCCGTTGCCGTGATGCACGTCCCAGTCGACGATCGCGACGCGCTCAACGCCGTGCACGGCCTGCGCGTGCCGCGCCGCGATCGCGACGTTGTTGTAGTAGCAGTAGCCCATCGCGAAATCGGCGCCCGCGTGGTGGCCCGACGGCCGGATCAGCGCATACGCCTGCCGAAGCGGCCCCGTCATCACCGCGTCGACGGCCGCGCACGCGGCGCCCGCCGCGAGCCGCGCGACGCGCTCGGTCGACGCGCTGCCCGCCGCGTCGTCGCCGAGCGGCACCACCTGCTCGCCCGCCACCGCGCAAGCCTCGGCGAGCTGCCGCAGATACTCGGGCCGGTGCACGCGCAGCAATTGCTCGTCGGTCGCGTGCTCGAACGCGACGCGCGTCAGGCGCTCGGTCATGCCGACCGCGTCGAGCAATTGCTTCGTATACGCGAGCCGCAGCGGACTGTCGAAATGCTCGCCGAAGTTCAGCGTGCCGTGCGGGACGACGTACACGAGATCGCCTTGCCGATGCGTGAGGAATGCGGGATCGAACAGCAGTCCGGTAGGAATCACTTCGGTCTCCTCGTCAGAATGAAGCCGCTCAGTAACCGGTCTTGAACTGGGTCCAGTAGCGTGTCTGCATGCGCATCGCCTGCGGCGGCATCGGGCGCTTCACCCACAGCGTACGCATCGTCGCCGCATCCGGATAGATCGCCGGATTCGACGTGAGCCGCTTGTCGACGAGCGGCGTCGCCGCGCGGTTCGGATTCGGATACATCACCTTGTTGCTGATTTTCGCGACGACGTCGGGCCGCAGAATGTAGTCGATGAAGCGCAGCGCGTTGTCCGGATGCGCCGCGCCCTTCGGAATCGCCATGCTGTCGAACCAGAACGGCGCGCCGGCCGCGGGCAGGCTGTAGACGATCTGCTGCCCGTTCCTCGCATCCGCCGCGCGCAGCGCCGCGACGAGCACCGCGCCCGAGTAGCCGGTAACGACGCACACGTCTCCCGTCGCGAGATCGTTCATCACGGGTGTCGCGATGAACTGGCGGATCGTCGGCCGGATCTTCTTCATCATGTCGAGCGCCGCCTCGTAGTCGCGCGGATCGGTCGTGTTCGGATCGCGACCGATGTAGCGCAGCGCGAGCGGAAACACTTCGCTGCCCGCGTCGTTGAACGCGATGCCGCAGCCCTTGAGCTTCGCCGCATACGCGGGGTTGAAGATCAGCTCGAGCGTGTTCGCGGGCAGCGGGCCGCCGAGCGCCTGCCTCACCTTCGCGACGTTCAGCCCGAGCCCGAACGTGCCCTGCATGTACGGCACGCCGTACTGGTTGCCGGGATCGACCTCGGCCGCGCGCGCGACGATCGCCGGATCGAGATTCTTCAGATTCGGCAGCCTCGATTTGTCGAGCTTCTGGTAGAGGCCCGCCTGAATCTGCCGCGCCAGAAAATCGTTCGACGGAAACACGAGATCGTAGCCGCTGTTGCCTGTCGTGAGCTTCGTTTGCAACGCTTCGTTGCTGTCGTAGACGTCGAGCCGCACCTTGATGCCGGTTTCCTTCTCGAAGCCGGCGATCGTGTCGGGCGCGAAATACTCGGCCCAGTTGTAGATGTTGAGCACGTTGCCGCCGGCCGCGCGCGCGGCGGCGCACGCGAGCGACGCAAGCACGACGGCGATCCATGCGATGCGCTTCATCGATCCCTCCTTTGACGATGCCAAAGAAATGGCGGCCGCTCGAGCGCTGCGTTGCCGAACGTTCCGCTTGTGATCGTAAGTAGAGAAAAAAATCGATTCGTGATCTTATTACGCACATCGCCTGTGCCTTTGAGGAAAGAATGCGGCGAATCGATCTGCTGTCCGCGCTCGAAACGTTCGTCTGCGCGGTCGAGGAAGGCAGCCTCAGCCAGGCGGCGCGCAGGCTCGCGAAAACGCCGTCGGCGGTAACGAAGGCGATCGCCGGACTCGAAGCGACGCTCGGCGCGCAACTGCTCGAGCGCACGACGCGCCGGCTCGTGCTGACGGAAGGCGGGCGGCTCTATCTCGCGACCGCGACCGACGTGCTGCGCCGGCTCGCGGACGGCGCGCGGCAGTTGTCCGAGCGCGATGACGAACCGCGCGGCCTGCTGCGCGTCACGGCCGCGCATTCGTTCGGCCACGCGATCCTCGCGCCGCTCTGCGCGCCGTTTGCGCAGGCGTTTCCGCGCGTGCGGATCGAGCTGTCGCTATCCGATCATTACGTCGACATCGTCGGCGAAGGCTTCGATCTCGCGCTGAGGATGGGCAACTACGATCTGCCGAGCCAGATCGTCAAGCCGATCGGCTCGAACCGCAGCCTGCTGTGCGCAAGCCCCGGCTATCTCGCGCGGCGCGGCCGGCCCGCCGCGCCGGCCGATCTCGCGCAGCACGACTGCGTGCTCTATCGCCACCCGACGCTCGCGAACACCTGGACGTTCGATCGCGACGGCGTGCGCGCGCGCATCGAGCCGAAAGGGCCGCTCGCCACCGACGACTACGGCCTCGCGCTCGCCGCGACGCTCGATGGCGCGGGCGTGCTGCCGTGCCCGCAATGGAGCGTCGTCGACGTGCTCGAGGCGGGCCGGCTCGTGCCGCTGCTCGTCGACTGGCGCTTCGAGAGCGCGTCGTTCGGCGAGGACCGGATTTGCGCCGCCTATCCGTCGAGCCGGCGCGGCTCGACGAAGATCCGCCGTCTCGTCGAGCGCGTCGAGGCGAAGCTCGCCGATAGCGAAGCGCGCGTCGCGCGCGTGCTGGGCGAGGCGCCTCGCACCGATTTTGCCCTCCGTTGACGAGGGGCAGCCAACGACCGGCTCGGCCGCGGTGAATGTGTTCCCCTGATCGTTGTTGACGTCGGGTTGCCGGCCGGCAGCGAACCTGAGCGGTCGATCGGGCAGCCGGCACGCCGGTTCGAGACGATCCGGCGAACGGCACCCGCGCCGACAGCGCACCGCCACGCCGATAAGCGCGCGGCCGGCGCCGCCCCCCGCGCGCCGTCTCGCGCCCCCTCACGTTCGGCCCGCCGCGAGCGGATTCGCGCGCGCTCGTTGACGTGCGTCAATCCGCATCTGCAACCTGCGTGCAGATTGGCTACGCTTGTAGACATTGCGCGCCGCGAGCGACGCGACGAAACGAGCCGCATCGCACGGGCGGCGTCGGCGCTCGTACGGCCCGCCGCAGGACGCCCGCGCGCCGCCGCTCGACCGCGTGCAGCCGACCATCCGACCGGAGACATCGTCATGGAAGAAGCCTATGCACGGCGCGCGCTGCTGCTGCACCTCGGCAGCGTGCTGCAAATCCTGAGCCGCCTCGAGGAGAAGCCCGACAACCAGTCGATCGAGGCGCTGCTCGCGGCGAACGGCATGCTCGCCGACGTGCCGCTCGTCGAATACGTCGTGCAGGACATGACGGTGCGCGAATTCGTGTCCCGCGCGCTGCGCGCGTTCTGCCTGTGGCCGCAACTGCTGCTCGAAGATCCGCTCGACTACGGCGCGCTCGCGCTGCCCGTTCGCAGGCATCTGTTCGCGGGCAACGATACCGGCTGGAAAGCGTATGCGTCGACGCTGCGCGACGCCGCGCCCGGCTTCGACATCAGGCGCTCGTACGCCGCCGAGCCGCGCGAGGCCGAGCCCGAACTCGCCGACGAGCGCGACGTCGAAGCGGGCGAAGGTCCCGTCGAACGCGACGACGAAGACGATGACGATAGCCGCTTGCGCGAGCGCGCGGCGGCGAGCGTCGAAAGCCCGGCTCCGGACGCCGCGCCGGTTCGCCGCAAATCATATGAATAGCGCGCGCGAGCAGGAACGCCTGCGCTCGCGGCCGGATCGTCAAGGCATCCGAACCTGTTTTGGCGCCGGCCGCGCACCGGCACGCGGCTTGCGCGCGTACCGTTGTCCGCCATTGAAATTTCGCGATTCGCCACCAGATGCACGCCTGTAAGGTCCATCGGCGCGGACGGGCGTCCGCGACGAGCCGACGGGCCTGGCTCGACGGACTCGCTCCGTCACGACGTACCGCGGCCCGATCCGCGTTTGCCATGACAGTCTCAGAGCGCGAAGTGCGCTACGAACAGGGCATCGACCGATTGCTCGAACTTGCCGGCGCCCGCGGCGACCCGGAATACGCCGACGTCGCCGACGAGTTCGCGAGCGCGCCGTCCGACGCGCACGCGCATACGCACGGCCTCGGCGAGCCCGATCCCCTCGATCATCACGCATCCGACGAAAACGGCGGCGCCGGTTCGTTCGGCGACAAGCTGACGCGGCCCGCGCACGCAGATGCCGATTGGCGCGACGACGACGATGCTCCGTCATCCGAACCAAACGACGCCGCGCCGGACGACACCGTAGTCTCGACCGATCCACTCGCGCTCTTCGTGCGCCGGATGCACGCGGTGCCGCTGCTGACGCATGCGCAGGAAATCGCGCTCGCCGCCGAAATCGAGGCGGGCCGCGAGCAGGTGCTGTTGGCGCTTGCCGAGGCGCTCGATCTTCTCGAACTCGCGTCGCTGCCGGACGATCCAGCGCTCGGCCACGCGCGCGCCGCGCTGCAGCGCGCACGCGCCCGCGGCGGCGACGGCGCGCGCGCGTACGCCCGCGCGTGCAAGCGGGCGTTCGCGGCGCTCGCCGCACATGGCTGGCCGTCGGCGGAAATCGATGCGGTGCGGCGTGCGATGCGCCGCCTGCCGGCATCGCCGGCAAAAGGCGGCGCGGGCGCGCTGCATGCGTTCGCGGACGGCGAAGCGCGCATCTCGGCCGCAACCGCGAGAATGGCGGAAGCGAATCTGCGGCTCGTGCTGTCGATCGCGCGCAAGCACGCGTCGCGCGGCCTCGATCTCGCCGATCTGCTGCAGGAAGGCAATCTCGGCCTGCTGCGCGCGATCGAGAAATTCGAATATCGGCGCGGCTTCAAGTTCTCGACGTATGCGACGTGGTGGATTCGTCAGGCGATTTCGCGCGCGATCGCGGACCGCGCCCGCACGATCCGCGTGCCGGTTCACGTCGGCGACGAAGTGCGCCGCGTGCGCAAGGTCGCCGATCGGATCGAACGGCGCAGCGGCGCCCGCGCATCGCTCGCCGAGCTCTCGGCGGCGACCGGGCTGCCGGTCGAGCGGCTGCGCGCGATGCTGATGCTGCCTCGCGAGCCGCGCTCGCTGAACGCGCCGCTCGGCAACGACGACCAGGCCGAATTCGGCGACCTCGTCGAGGACGCATCGACGCCGAGCCTGTTCGATGCGCTCGCCCACGGGCAGATGTGCGACGTCGTCACGTCGCTGCTGAAAACGATGTCCGCGCAGGAAGCCGACATCCTGCGCCGGCGCTTCGGCATCGGCGGCGACGAGCCGTGGAGCTACGAGCAGATCGCCGCGCAGACGGGCGTGTCGCGCGAGCAGGTTCGCCGCATCGAGAAGCGCGCGCTGCAGACGCTGCGCGTCACCGCCGAAGCGTGCAACGCGCACGACTTCCTCGACGCGCAGCCGTAACGCCCGCGCCGCACGCGGCACGGCGCGCGACGCCGCGCGCCGCTCGTCACACGCTGAAGCGGTTCAACGTATATGCGCGATACGCGGCGACGAACGCGTCGAACGAGCCGGCGTTCTTCGCTTCGAGCTCGGCTTGCTCGCCGAGCGAGCGTTCGGCGAGCGAGCGCGCGTCGCGCATCGCGGCCTCGTCGAGCGGGCGGCCGCGGAAATACGCCGCATGCGCTTCGCTTTGCGCGCGGGCGAACTCGATGAACGACTGCCCGTTCTCGCGCATCGCGTGCAGCACGCGCGCGGAAGGCGTGAGCTCCGGATCGTCGAGCTTCGCGCGCTGCGCGGCGATCGCGCGCGCATGGGCGTCGCCGCCGCGGATGTCGTCGAGCACGCGGCCCGCGGCTTCGATCTGCGCGAAGATCTCGCCCGCCCATGCGCGCATCGGCACGGCCGCGCCGTCGCGCGTCAGCTCGAGCCCCGGCTTGCGCCCCTCCATCGTCACGCGGCCGAAGTTCGCATTCGACTCGCGATACGCGTCGCACGTGAGCGGCGCGCTCTCGTCGAGCGCGCAGACGAGCAGGTACGCGTCGATGAAGCGCGCGGTGTCGAGCGCGATGCCCGTCGGCTCGAACGGATCGATGTCGAGACAGCGCACCTCGATGTACTGGACGCCGCGCGACGCGAGCGCGTGCAGCGGCCGCTCGCCCGAATACGTGACGCGCTTCGGCCGGATCGTCGAGTAGAACTCGTTCTCGATCTGCAGCACGTTCGTGTTGATCTGAATCCACTCGCCGTCGCGGTGCGTGCCGATCGCCTCGTACGGCGGATACGGCTCGCTGACCGCCTTCGACAGCGCGTCGAGATAGCCGGACAGCGTGTTGTAGTCGGCCTCCAGCGCCGCCTGCGCGGTCGTGTTCGAGTAGCCGAGGTCGCTCATCCGCAGGCTCGTCGCGTGCGGGCGATACAGCGTCGCGGCGTCGAACGCGTCGAGCTTGTGCGCCCGGCCGCGCAGGAAACCGAGATCGAGCGCGGGCGACGCGCCGAACAGGTACATCAGCAGCCAGCTCGTGCGGCGGAAATTGCGGATCTGCGCGAGATAGCGCTCCGACTGGTAATCGACGAGGTTCGCGGTCGAGCCTTCCTCCGCGTGCAGCCGCCGCCACACTTCCTCGCTTAGCGAATAGTTGTAGTGAATCCCCGCGATGCACTGCATCGTGCGGCCGTAGCGATGCGCGAGGCCGCGCCGGTAGACGGTCTTCAGCCGCCCGATGTTCGACGTGCCGTAGTCCGCGATCGGGATTTCATCGTCGGCGGGCAACAAGCCCGGCATCGAGTCCGTCCACAGCATCTCGTCGCCGATCGACGCATAGACGTAGCGATGCAGTTCGTCGAGCCGCTCGAGCGTCGTCGCGGCGTCGCGCTCCGCTGGCGTGATCAGCTCGACGAGCGCCTCCGAATAATCAGTCGTCAGCGACGGATGCGTGAGCGCCGATCCGAGCGCACGCGGATGCGGCGTAAACGCGATCATCCCGTCGCGCGTCACGCGCAGGCTTTCCTTCTCGATGCCGCGCAGGCCGTCAGGCAGTTGCTCGCGCGTCGGGCTCGTGCTCAACACGGCAAGGCGTTGGTGCAACAAGGCTGTCTGGCGGGAAGTCATGTTGTTCGGCATCGATGCAAGTGCGGGCTCGGCGATCCGCGGCACGCGCGGACAACCTGGCGGGATTTGACAGTAGCGGGCACTTTAACATCTCGCCGAAAGGCTCGCTTGACCTGCCCTTCGGCCTTGCCTGACGATTCGCGCCGGCCGCGCGGGACGGCGCGCGCGCCTATCCGCCGCGCGCCGAACCGGCGCGATCGGCGATCTCGTTCCACAAATGCATCGCCGCATACGCGCGCCACGGCCGCCACGCATCGGAGCGAAGGCGCTGGCTCGCCGGCCGGTCGAGCGCCGGGTCGCGCGCGACGATCGCCTGCATCAGCACGAGGTCGGTCGCGGGCCATGCGTCGGCATCGCGCCATGCGCGCATCGCGACGTATTCGACGGTCCACGGGCCGATCCCCGGCAGCGCGAGCAGCGCGGCGCGCACGCCGGCCGGGTCGGTCGCGTACGCATCGAGCGGCACGTCGCCCGCGGCGACCGCGCGCGCGACGCCCTGCAGCGCCGCCGCACGCTTGCCCGGCATCCCGATCCGCGACAAGTCGCACGCGGCAAGCGCCGCAGGCTCCGGAAACCGCCAGCCGGCCGGGCCCGACGCGTGCGCGCCGAGCCTCTCGCCCGCGCGCTCGACGAGCCGCCCGACGATCGTCGTCGCGGCCTTCACGCTCACCTGCTGGCCGACGATCGCCCGCACGATCAGCTCGAAGCCCGACCACGCGCCCGGCACACGCAGGCCGGGCGCGGCGTCGACGAGCGGCGCGAGCCACGCGTCGCGCGCGAGATGCGCGCCGATCGCGGCGGGATCAGCGTGCAGATCGAGCATCGTCGCGAGCCGCGCGGCGAAAGCGGCGTCTGCGTGCCGCGCCGCGTCGCCCTCGACGAGCGCGACGAGACAGCGCTTGCGCGGATGCCTGCGCACCGTCAATGTGCCGCTCGCGCCACGATAATCGACCGTGCGCCGGTACGCGCCGTCCTCGACCGCCTCGACGCCCGGAATCGCGCGCCCCGCGAAGAAGCGCAGCACGCGCGGCCAATCGTATGGGGATTTGAACGGCAGCTCGAGCGCGACGCTGCCGAGCCGCATGACGGCCGATTCGACGGCGGCGCTCAAGCTGCGTCGTCCACGACGAGCCCGACGGATTCGCCCGCCGCGCGCTGCGCTTCGGCATCGAGGAGCGCCGCCTTGCGCGGCAAGCCCCACCGGTAGCCGGCGAGCGAACCGCCCTTCTGCACGACGCGGTGGCACGGAATCGCGAGCGCAACCGGATTCGACGCGCACGCGCTCGCGACCGCCCGCACCGCGCGCGGCGCGCCGAGCGCCTCGGCGATCTGCGTGTAGCTGCGCGTCTCGCCGTAAGGAATCCGACGCAACGCATCCCACACACGCTGCTGGAATTCGGTCGCGGCGAGATCGAGCGGCAGTTCGAAGCGCCGGCGCGTGCCGTTCAGATACGCATCGACCTGCGCGATGAACGGCGCGATCCGCTCTACCGACTCGGCGATCTGCGCGTTCGCGAACGCCGTTCGAAGCTCGTCGACGAGCGGCGTCGCGGCGTGCCCGAACGCAATCTTGCAGATGCCCTTGCTCGTCGCCGCGACGAGCACGACGCCGAGCCGCGTATCGGCCGTCGCGTAATCGATCTTCAGGCCGGCACCCTTGCGGCGGAACGCGGACGGCGACATGCCGAGCTCGCGCGGCACCGATTCGTAGAGCCGCGACGGCGAATTGAAGCCCGCGTCTACGGCCGCGCGCGTGACGGCGGCGCCGCTTTGCAACGCGTCGCGCAATGCGGCGCCGCGCTGCGCGGCCTGGTATTGGCGCGGCGACACGCCGACGACGCGCTTGAACAGCCGTTGAAGATGAAACGGGCTCACGTGAACGGCGTCGCTCAGTTGCGCGAGCGTGAAGCGGTCCTGACGATGCGCGTCGAGCACCGCGCACGCGCGATGGACGATTTCGAGCTCGCGCGGCAATCCCTCGGGCTGACAGCGCTTGCACGGACGATAGCCTGCCGCGCGCGCGGCGCCCGTGTCGGCGAAGAACGACACGTTCTCGCGCCTCGGCAGCCGCGACGCGCACGACGGCCGGCAGAACACGCCGGTCGTCCTGACCGCGTAACAGAACGCGCCGTCGGCATCGGCGTCGCGCGAGACGAGCGCGGCCCAGCGCGCATCGTCGGTCGAGTAGGCTGGCTGCTTCATGATGACCTCGCAAAGGCGGAACGGATGCCTGTCACTGTAGGCGTCGCCCGGCGCGCGTACGCGCTGTTTCTTGCGCTCTCATTCGAGCAGCCGTCACACGAACGACACAATCGTCGGATTCGTTGCCGCAATCGAGGCACGAGCGCCGCCTCGGCCCCATTTTGTTGCAGTGCGAATGCGACAGATTGCCATCCTGACGTTTTTTTACACAAAGAATATTGCGTCGCACCATCCGGATGTGTATAGTTGGAACTGTCTCCTCCATGTCTCCTCCTGATATGGATTAAGCCCGTTCGAATGTGAGCGGGCTTTTTTTCGTCCATCGATTTTGCGTCCGTCCATGTGCCGCACGGACCGTCTACACTCGGTAGGACTTTCCTCTCGAAGGAGACGTTCCCTATGAAATTCCACATCCACGAGATCGATCACGTGGTGCTGCGCGCCGCCGACCTGGCGGCGATGACCCGCTTCTATTGCGACGTGCTCGGCTGCCATGTCGAAAAGGAGCAGCGGGAATTGGGACTCGTTCAATTGCGCGCCGGGCGCTCGCTGATCGACCTGCTCGCGGTCGGCTCGCCAATCGACCGGGCGGACAGCGGGGCGCCCGGGAAGGGTCGGAACATGGATCATCTGTGCCTGCGCGTCGAGCCGTTCGATGCGGCCGCGCTGCACGCGCACCTCATCGCACATGGCGCGAGGCCGGGCGACGAGGCGCGGCGCTATGGCGCGGACGGCTACGGGCCGTCGATCTATCTGTTCGATCCGGAAGGCAACATGGTCGAACTGAAGGGCCCGCCGGAGGCCGTCGCGCCCTGAGGGCGAACGCGTGAGCCGGCGAAACGGGATTGCCCGGGCACCCGCGCCGCAAGCCGCAAAGATGAGACTCCCCCGGCGAACGACCCGCGATCCGGCCGCCGAGCACGACCCATCGCTTCGCACCCGCTCAGGCGTCCTCGCGCGCCTTCAACACCGTCCATTCGATCGCGACCGGATCGTGCGTCGCGCTCGACAGCCATGCGGCGCCGTCCTGGATCGTGCACTGCAGGCGCATCGTGCGCTCGGCGATGCCGCCCAGCGCCGCCGCAACGCCGTCGGCGAGCGACATCACCTGCACGTTGCGCAACCGCTCGACCTTGCCGCGCACGCCCTGCCACCAGATGTCGGACGTGCGTCCGCCGTACGCGATCACGTTCACGCGCTCGGCGCGGCCGCTCGCCTTCGCGATGCGGCGCTCGTCGGGCTGCCCGACGTCGATCCACGCTTCGATCGCCCCCGTCAGGTCCTTTTGCCAGAGATCGGGCTCGTCGGTATCCGACAGTCCCTTGCAGAACTCGAGCCGCTCGTGCGCAAACAGCGCGAACGCGGCAATGCGCACCATCATCCGCTCGTCCGTTTCGGACGGGTGACGGGCGACGGTGAGCGAGTGATCGGCATAATAGTGCCGGTCCATGTCGGCGATTTGCAGCTCCGCCTTGTAGATCGTCGATTTGATCGCCATTCGGCATCGGGGCCCGCGGGGGCCGTTGATTCGGTTCGGGGCGTGATGATACCGAATGCGCGATGCAAGCGCGACGTCGCTCGGAGTTGCCGTCGGCAACGGCGGCGAGCAATGGCCGTAAACGCAAGACGGCCCGACTGACGCCGGGCCGCTCGATTCCGTCGCGCCCGCGCGTCGGCTCGGACCGCGGACGCAAACGCGATCGCGTTACTGCTTGATGAAGCGCGCGTCGGCCCAGAGACCTTGCTGGTCGCTGTTCTCGGCGCTCACGAACTGCACGTCGCCCTTGTCGACGCTGACGACCCGGAAGCGCTGGCCCTCGGGCACCGACAGGCACCGGTAGTCGTCGAAGTATTGCTGCTTCGCTTGCGACTTGCCGTCACGTTCGTGGCTCAGTACGGAGTCCAGATTGTCTTTCGACAGACACCCCCACGCGTTTTTCGTCAGTTGGATCTCCTGCTGCGGCTTGAGCAATGCGCCGCTGTCCGCCTGCGCCACCGAAACCGCAACGATGCCGCTCGTCAGTGCCAGAAAAAGACCGGTACGCTTCATCATGTCGTGTCTCCCATTCGCTCGGGTCATGAGCTCGGGTTAGCTATGTATTTAAAGGCTTGCGTCGACTCGCACTTTTTCATGCTAGAAGAAGCAAGGGCGATCGCAAGCACATTCGTTGTGCGACCGCAATAGCGACGAATTGCCGCACCCGTTGCGCAACCCCGCTCGCGGCGCCCGCCGCCGCGCCATACATGCGTCATCCCGATTTTTCGGATGCCCAAAGGTCTTGTCCCGCAAGCCTTTCGGTTGCGCGCGTTTTTTCACGATGAACGAGACGGATAATCCAAAAGCAGCCGGTTATCGATGTGATGCGCCGCACATAAAGTCATCGAAAAATCTCGCGCCGCCACATCAAAATCCTTTGTTCTGCAAAATACAAAAAAAATGCCAGGCGCATTCGCACCCGGCATCCGTCCTGTCGCGATACGGGCCGCGCCCGGCTGGCGCGGCGCACCGGCATGCATGCCGGCCTTATTCGTGCCCGTGCAATTCCGCGCCTTGCTGGGCGGCGAAATAATCGCGCTGGAAAATGCACATTCTCAATGCATTGTGATATTGGCCGTTGCCGAAAAACTCTTCGATCAGCTCGGCCTCGTGCTTGAAACCGCATTTCTCGTAAACCCGGATCGCGGCGGCGTTCGATTTGTCGACGATCAAATACAGCTTGCGCAGGTTCAACACCTTGAACGCATATTCGACCGCGAGCCGGGTTGCGCGCGTCGCGTGGCCGCGGCCTTGCCGGTTCGGCGCGATGATGATCTGGAACTCGCCGCGGCGGTGAATGTAGTCGAGCTCGATCAGCTCGACGAGACCGACGAGTTCGCCATCGGAATCGAACGCGACGAAACGGCGCTCGCGCTGGTCGTGCACGTGCTGGTCATACAGTTGCGACAGCTCGGTGAACGTTTCATACGGCTCTTCGAACCAGTAACGCATGATCTTCGCGTCGTTGTTCAGTTCGTGGACGAAACGCAGGTCCTGGCGCTCGAGCGGCCTCAGCGCGAGCGTGTGTTGTTCGTTCTGGATTTGCATGATGATGTCCTTGAGTCATTCGGGGGTGGCATGGGGCGGTATGGACACCCGTGCAAGCGCGGAGTGCGTCGAAGGATGCGTCGGCGGAAAATGACTGTGGGCTTTGATACAGAGCCTAAAATGAATCGAGGGTTCCCGCCCCGCGATGGAGGCTATCGTGATCGAGCAAGTGATACTGGGCGTTTTTCTCGTGCTGCCGCTTCTCATCGTCGCGGTGCTGTACTCCGACGAACTCTGGCAGGAGCACCGCCTGCAGCATCCGCGCGACGAGCACACGCCGCATGTCGACTGGCGCCACCCGTGGCGGCTCCTGCGGCGAGGGCACTGACGACGTCGAGTCGTCCGCGCACCGGCCGCGCGGATTTGCCGCGTACGAGGAGGAGACGTCCGCCGCGCAAGCGCACGGCGGGCGGCGATGGCAAGCGCGCGCCGCGTAAGCCCATGCGCTTCGCCCGGATGAATCGTTCGCCGCGCCGAATTCGGCGACAAGCCGGGGCCGGCGTTTGCTTTTCCGGCATCGCACATCGCGCGGCGAGCCGGCGCGCGCCAATGCGACGCGCACCGTTGCCGACCATCGATGCCCCGCGTTTCCGGCATAAAAAAAGTGCTCGAAGGCGCCTTGGGTCCGCAAAAATCGCGGAAATCAGCAGTTTCCTTTCTTCGCCTGCCCCGGCGGGCAGAAGCCGTTGCCCGGGCCTCCCTGGGGCGCCATGATGACGCCAGGCTGTTCCGGAACATAGACGGCGCAGCCGCTCAGGACACCTGCGGAAACCGCCAATGCGATGATGATTTTCTTCATGTTGTTTCCCCGTTAGTGATAGAGGCGGAAGGGGCGCGGCCCCTTCCGTTCGTATTGCCGAACGTTCGGAACCCGAAATTGAGGTTCGAGACCGAGCCCGCGATAATGTTCACCGGCTGCTGCCGCGTCGTTCCGTTGGCCGCGTCGGCTTCGATCGTGTACTGGCCCGCGGCGGCCGGCATCTTCGGCGCTCCACGCTTCTTGATCCGGTCGCAGATCGCCAGCACGTCGCCGGGCGTCACCTCGGAAACCGGCTTGCTGCCGATCGCCGGATACACGTCCTTCCCAAGTGCGCGTTTCGTCGTCCGCTGATACTCGGCCGACTTGTCCGCCATTTGTTGTTCTAGCCAGTACGCAGCGAACTCGCGGACGGTATCGAGCGGCTACAGGGGAAACGCCACCGGCCACGGTCTCCTTATATCGGCGGGCGCGCTCGCGAGCAGTCGCCAAGCTGACTGCAGGATATTCGCCAATCGTGACGGGCGGCTGGCGCTTGCCATGGAGTGAGTAGCGGCAGCGCCAGAATTTTGACCCTGACGGCATCACCTCCAAAATCAGGCCGCCTCCGTCAGAGACAGGATAGCGGGTGGCCTTTGGTTGTAATGCCTTGACGCGGGTATCGGTCAGCGGTTGAACAACTTTTGGCATGGTCTTCCCCTATTGGCATACACAATTTCGCGACGACGCGCTTCGTATGCCATCTGTATGCCAAAAACATCTGGCTGTCGATTGGTAAACTTGTGGGAATATTGGGGATAAACCTTTATATGACGGGGCTTTCCGGCTTATTGCGTGTGAAACTTTGGCAACGATAGGCAACTGATTATTTACCAATACAAAACCGACTAAAAATCACCCCCAACAAATCATCAGACGTGAACTCCCCGGTGATCGAATTGAGCTGCTCCTGCGCGAGCCGCAGTTCCTCGGCGAAAAGATCCAGCGCCTGAGCATTCTGATCCGCATGCCCGGCCGCCCGCGCGAGATGCGCCTGCGCCGCGCGCAGCGCAATCAGATGCCGCTCGCGCGCGAGATACACGCTCTCCGCGCCCGCCTGCCACCCGGCGATCCGCAGCAGCTCGCCGCGCAGCAGATCGATCCCGTCGCCGCGCTTCGCCGACAGCCGCACTTCGCACACATCCGCGCACGCCGCGCCACCGCCCACTCGCGCAACCGATGCCGGCGCATCCGTCAGATCCGTCTTGTTCAGCACGCGCACGACCGGCACGCCGGCCGGAAAACGCGCGGCGATCACCTCGTCGTCCGGGCCGCGCCCGCTCCGCGCATCAAGCAAATGCAGCACGACGTCGGCCCGCTCGATCTCGCCCCACGTGCGCGCGATGCCGATCTTCTCGACCTCGTCCTCCGTCTCGCGCAAGCCGGCCGTATCGACGATGTGCAGCGGAATGCCTTCGACCTGGATCGTCTGGGCGACCTTGTCGCGCGTCGTGCCGGCGATCGGCGTGACGATCGCGAGCTCCGCGCCCGCAAGCGCGTTCAATAGCGACGACTTGCCGACGTTCGGCTGCCCGGCGAGCACCACCGACAGCCCCTCGCGCAACAGCGCCCCCTGCCGCGCGTCGCCGAGCACGTGCGCGAGCCGCTCGCGGATGTGCGCAAGCTTGCCGCGCGCATCAGCCGCCTCGAGAAAATCGATCTCCTCTTCCGGAAAGTCGAGCGTCGCCTCGACGAGCATCCGCAGCGCGATCACGTCGTCGACGAGCACATGGACGTCACGCGAAAACACGCCGTCGAGCGAGCGGCCCGCCGAGCGCGCGGCCGCCTCGGTGCTCGCCTCGATCAGATCGGCAACGGCCTCCGCCTGCGCAAGATCGAGCTTGTCGTTCAGGAACGCGCGGCGCGTGAATTCGCCCGGCTCTGCCAGCCGCAGGCCATACGCGCGCCCCGCGTCGAGGCAGCGCTGCAGCAAGAGCTGCAGCACGATCGGCCCGCCGTGGCCTTGCAGTTCGAGCACGTGCTCGCCCGTATACGAATGCGGCGCGGGAAAATAGAGCGCGATGCCCCGGTCGAGCGGCTCGCCCGCGCCGTCGAGAAACGGCACGTAGCTCGCATGCCTCGGCGCGAGCCGCGCGCCGCACAGCGCCTCGCTCAGCGCAAGCGCCGCCGCTTCTCCGGCTCGCCCGAACGAGATGCGCACGACGCCGATTCCGCCTCGGCCGGACGCGGTGGCAATGGCGACGATCGAATCGGAATCAGTGGCGAGCATGGCAAAAATTCTGAAATAAATGAAATAGAAATCCAAAGAACCGCAGATATCCTTGAATGCCGAATTGTAGCCCGGCCGCGCAATAGTATTGCGCGGACAACGTTCCACTCCGCCATTTTCCGCAATTTTTTGTTTATCTTAGTTGCGCTAACCAATTGATGTGACGAATTCGAAGCGTCCTGACGGCGAAACGACCTCGACCACCGATCAGCAAGCATGAGCGCACCCGCGGCCGATCGCAACCTCTGGCATCCACCAGTTAAACAGTCACTCAGTTGGGCTAAACATAACCTGATTGGTTGTCTTCCTGGCAGCGGTCGAACTGCACAATCTGGCCATGCCGACACTCGAAGAAAAAGTGGCGTTCACCGAACGTCTCAAATTCGCCTTGTTGCGCAGCCCAGAAAAAGTGACCGGCGCGACGGAACTCGCTTTGCATTTCAATTTGCGTCATCACGGCGAGCATCCGGTTTCTCCGCAAACCGCGCACAAATGGCTGACGGGCCGCACGATTCCGACGCCGGACAAGCTTCGCACGCTTGCCGAGTGGCTTCGGGTGGACCTGCATTGGCTGCACTATGGCCCGCCGCCGAGCGCGGCGCGCACCACGCCGCAGCCGTTGCCGCGCGACGAAAAGTATCCGCCCACGCCCGAGACGATCGAGCTCGCATCGAAGATCGAGGCGCTCTCGCCGCATCATCGCTATCTGGTGCAGGAACTCATCGAGCAGTTCTACGGCGATACGTCGAAGCGCTGACCACGCCGCCGCCTGAACGAAAAAGCCGCCTGACGAACCAGACGGCTTTTTCGTATCTTCGATCGAAACGATGTCCTGCTATCCGGAGCGGCTGGAAAAAGGGGCGAACTGCATCGCCCCCTTTGTTCGTCCGGTCGGGCGTCAGCTCGCTTTTTTCTTCGCCGCGGCGCCGCCGAGCGTGCGCGTGATGTAGTACTGCTGCGCGATCGACAGCACGTTGTTCACCACGTAGTACAGCACGAGGCCGGCCGGGAAGAAGAAGAACATCACCGAGAACGCGATCGGCATGAACATCATCATCTTCGCCTGGACCGGGTCCGGCGGGGTCGGGTTCAGCTTCGTCTGCACGAACATCGACACGGCCATCAGCACCGGCAGGATGAAGTACGGGTCGCGCTGCGACAGGTCGTGAATCCACAGAATCCACGGCGCACCGCGCATTTCCACCGATGCGAGCAGCACCCAGTACAGCGAGATGAACACCGGGATCTGGATCACGACCGGCAGGCAGCCGCCGAACGGATTGACCTTCTCGGTCTTGTACAGCTCCATCAGCGCCGCGTTCATCTTCTGCGGATCGCTCTTGAAGCGCTCGCGCAGCGCCTGCATCCGCGGCGTGATTTCCTTCATCCGCGCCATCGACTTGTAGCTCGCCGCCGACAGCGGGAAGAACACCGCCTTGATCAGCAGCGTGAGCAGCACGATCGCCCAGCCCCAGTTGCCGACGAAGCCGTGGATCTTCTCGAGCAGCCAGAACAGCGGCTTCGCGATGATCGTCACCCAGCCGTAGTCCTTCACGAGCTCGAGCCCCGGCGCGATGCCTTCAAGCATCCGCTCTTCTTCCGGACCGGCGAACAGACGCGCGGACACGTCGGCCGACTGGCCCGGCGCGATCGCCGCGACCGGCTGCTTCACGCCGACGCGGTACAGCGTCGGGTCGATCTTCTCGACGTAGATGTCGCGCTTCGCGCCCGCCTGCGGTATCCACGCGGACGCGAAGTAGTGCTGAACCATCGCGATCCAGCCGTTGTCGGCGGACGGGACGTAATCGGCCTTGTTCTTGTCGATGTCGCTGAACGTGATCTTCTGGAAGTGCTTCTGATCCGTGTACACCGCCGGCCCGAGAAACGTGTGCGAGAACATCGGCGTCTCGACCGACGTGTTGTCGCGCACGAGCTCCATGTACACGCTCGGCGTGACGGGCGTGGTGCCGACGTTCTCGATCTTCGTGTCGACGCCGATCACGTAGCTGCCGCGCGTAAACGTGTACGTCTTCACCACCTTCACGCCGCCCTTCACCGGCGATTCGAACGACAGCTTCAGCGCGTTCTGGCCGGCCGAGAGCGACGTCGGGCCGGCCACCTGCGCGTAGATGTCGTTGTGGTTCGGGAAGTCGCCGCCGAGGAGGCCCGTGCGCGCGAGGTACGTGTGATTCGCCGCGTTGTCGAACAGCGTCACCGACAGGTCGGGCTGCTTGCCGTCGCCCGCCTTCGTCAGCGTCAGCTTCGCGAGCGTGCCGCCGCGCGTGTCGATCTCGCCGTTGTAGACGTCGGTCGAGAAGCGCACGAGCTGCGCCTGCGCCGCGGGCGCCGTCGTCGCGGGAGCCGCGCCCGTCGCGGCCGCCGGCAGCGCGTTCGCCGCCGCCGCGCTCGCGCCCGATGCGCCATTGCCGTTAGTTGCGTTCGACGCGGTGTTCGTCTGCGTGACGTTCGGGAAGAACATCGACGGGCGTCCGTGGGACCGTTGCCAGTTGTCGAACAGCATGACCGCTGACATGAAGAAGATCACCCATAGGACGGTGCGTTTGATATCCATGCGTTGTCTCAGAGTCGATGGGACGACGCCTCAGCTTCGTGAGGAGCGTTACGTGCGTCGGAGTTGGGCGGCGGGACGAGGTCGATGCCGCCCGCGGAGAACGGATGGCATCGGCACAGGCGCCTGGCGGCAAGGTAAGTGCCGCGCGCGGCGCCATGATACTGGATTGCCTCGCGCGCGTAATCCGAACAGGAGGGATAAAAACGGCATCGGCTGCCGAGCAGCGGGCTCACGGCAAGCTTGTAGAAGCGCAGCAACGCGATCAGAACCGTTTGCATAGCAGTGGCGGCGCCGTTGCGCCGCGTTCGAGCCAATCGGGCGGACGGATCGGAGGCCGTCCGCGACGGGCGTCGGCGCGTCACTCGGACGCGGGCTTCGCCCCGTTGCGCCGGGCAATCTCCCGGGCTGCCCGGTCGAGCAGCTCGCGGATCTCGCCCGCGCACAGCGCCGCGAGCGGCGCAGATGCGGCGCTCGGCATCGCCTTCTTGTCGAAGCGCGTATGCAGGCGCAGCAGAATGTCCCAGCCGGCGAACTCGGCGCGACGCGTGCGAAACGCTTCGC
Source organism: Burkholderia humptydooensis (assembly GCF_001513745.1). Classification (NCBI taxonomy): domain Bacteria; kingdom Pseudomonadati; phylum Pseudomonadota; class Betaproteobacteria; order Burkholderiales; family Burkholderiaceae; genus Burkholderia; species Burkholderia humptydooensis. The sequence goes on from NZ_CP013380.1 coordinate 4,068,246, forward strand.
GGGCGAGCCGCTTGACCAGATTGCGCGTCACCGCACGCGCAGCGTACTTCTTGCCGATGACGAGCCCAAGACGCGCTTCGTGCCCCGTCGGCTTGCCGTAGATCACGAAGTGCGCGCTGCGCCGCCACGGGCGCAAACGAAAAACGGATGAAAATTCATCCGTTTTCAGAAGTCGCGCAGCTTTGGGGAAGGCGGCGGACGCTTGCAACGGAATCGAACCCGGGACAGCGGCTGCCTCGCCCGCATCGCTGCGGACGGCGGACACGGCGCGCAACCCGCCCTTAGATGGCGAGACGCTTGCGGCCCTTCGCGCGGCGGGCGTTGATGACCTTGCGGCCGCCGGCCGTCTTCATGCGCACGCGGAAGCCATGGGTGCGCTTGCGGCGCGTCACGGAAGGTTGGTAGGTACGTTTCATGTTGCTCTCACTTGTTCGAGAATATCGGGAATCAGGGACCGCGTGCCCTCTCTTTCGAGGCAACCGGGCGAACGCAATCGCCGAAAATAACAGGATTGGTTTTCGCGGAACCCGCTATTTAAACCGTTTTTCTCTTGGCGGTCAATACGTTAGAGGCACGCCTGGGCCGCATCGGCCGGGTCGATCCCCGGCTCCGCCGCGCTGCGGCGATCGCGCTCCACCGGCCATTCGCCCCTGTGGATAACTCCCGCGCGCACTCCGTTTGGCGGTAGAATCTCGCCTTATCTCCAAGAATCCCGCACGCCGCCTCGGCTCGCGCCTGCGCTCAAACCCTTGTCGCGCAAGCGTCCGAGGCACGTCCGCACGGCCGCACCGGGCCTTGTTGCGCATCCGCGACAAGGGCGGCCGCGCGCCGCGCGTGCAAACGAAACAACGACAGCTCTTCGATGAACGATTTCTGGCAACACTGTTCCGCGCTATTGGAGCGTGAA